>VBWA01000011.1 GCA_006218025.1 Rhodocyclaceae bacterium
CGGCAATGCCTGGCGCCTCATCGCCGCGGCGCGCCTCGCCGGCGACGCCGCCGGCGGCGCCCTGCCCGCCGCGCAAGCCGCGCTCTCGATCGACCGCCAGCTCGCACTGCCGGAAAAGATTGCCCGCGACTGGCTGCTGATCGGCGACATCCGGCGCAAAGTCGGTGCTGACGATACGGCGGCCGCCTACCGGCGCGCGCTGGATGTGGCGAACGCGGCCGGTCTCGTCGACCTCGCCCGACAGGCCAAAGAAGCGCTGGCTGCCAACAACGAAGTTCTGCCGGAACGGAAACCCTAGAACGAAAGTAGTAAACGACTGACTTGCCTATATGCATATTCTATGTAGAATGATTTCACCCCCCTAGAAGGAGATCATCATGGCCCGCAAGAACAAACTCGATTTTTCCGACATCGCCGCTGCGCGCAAGAAGCAGAACCTGAACCAGAAGGACTTCTGGACGCGCTATGGCGTCACCCAATCGGGCGGCTCGCGCTACGAGTCCGGCCGCAATATTCCGAAGCCGTTGGCCATCCTGTTGTGGCTGCATCGCTCGGGCAAGGTGACGGACAAGGATCTGGCAGACGCCCTGAAGTAAGCAGGAAGCCTTGAGCAAGCAGCCTGCAGAATCCGCGCGCTGCAGGAAGAGAAGCGATGATGATGGAAACAGCGCGCGGCACGGTGCTTGAGTGGCAGCGCGACCGCATGGGCCACATCAATGTGCGCGCCTGTATGGAGTTCTTCGACGCGGCCAGCTGGCAGTTCTACGCCATGCTGGGGCTGACGGCGTCGCTGTTGCGCAGCGGCGCCGTGAATCTGGCGGCGGTGCAGCAGAACATCAGTTACACGAAGGAACTCCATCCCGGCGACACGGTGGCCGTGCGCAGCGGCGTGCTGGAAATGCGCGACAAGGTGCTGCGCTTCCGCCATGAACTGATCAATACCGAAACGGGCGATGTCTGCTCGATCTGCGACTTTATGTCTCCGTGCGCTTGCGCCGGAGACGGTATCCACTCAGACACGGTGGTCTGCCTCGATCCGGAGACTCGCAGGTCGCGGCCCTTCCCGGACAATGTTGCAGCCAGGGCACGGGAATTGTTGCTGCCCGCGACTCCCTAGAATCCCAAACCTCACCTGCCCACCATGAAGAAAGACACCGCGGCCGAAGCCGTGCCGGAGTTCGAGCCGGAATTCGTAGCCGGCCTGAAGAAGATTTTCGAGGAACTGATTGTCTTCAATCAAGTTCTGGGCCTGAAGATCACCTCGATCAAGCCAGACCGCGTTGCGGCGCGCATCGCGATGCGCCACGAACTGGTCGGCAGCCCCAACCGGCTCCATGGCGGCGTCATCAGCGCGGGGCTCGACGCGATGGGTGGCCTGGCCGTGATGGCGGCGATCGGCGCGCGCCACATGGACGAAGCGCCGGCCCAGCGCTTGCATCGCTTCGGCAAGCTGGGCACCATCGACTTGCGCATCGACTACCTGCGTCCCGGCATCGGCGAGCATTTCGAGTTGCGCGCCGAAGTCCTGCGCCTCGGCTCGCGCGTGGCGACCACCCGCATGGAGTTTCTCGGCGCCGACGGCAAGCTGCTGTCGACCGGCGCAGGCGCCTACATCGTTTCGTAAATCCGTCTCACGCCGTGACCAGGGCCTTGACCATGGCCAGGTAGGGCGCCGCTTCCGGAGCGTATTCAGCAGGCGCCCACGGCGCCTTCTCGGCCGGAGTAAAGGGCAGATAGGGGCCGGCCTTGGCTTCGAGAAAAACCGTATCGGGTACCAGCGCCACGGCCGTGTGCCAAGTGCCGTGCGGAATGTCGACGCCGATCGCCGTACCGTCAGCGCCGACTTTCACGCTGCGCATTATTCCGCCCTGGTCGTCGAACAGAACCAGCGCGAGCAGGCCGCGCAGGACGACGAAGGTTTCGTCCTTGTTCGGATCGAGATGGCGATGCGGCGGGATGTAGGAATCGGTCTGCATGGCATTGAGCAGGCGATGCCCCGGATGCTCGTCGTAGGGATGGAAGTTGCGGTTCTTGCGCCGGCGCGGACTGGCCGCCGCTTGCGCGCAGAGCTCGTCCAGCAGCGAATTGTCGATCAGGGTGATCATGGGTAGATGACCTTTACGTTCTCCGGCTGCAGCCAGTCGGCGAGCCCGGTGAGCAAGGCATCGTCGAGCCTGACGCGCCAGGTTTCGGGCAGCGGCAGTTCCGCCACGGCATCACCGTTGCGATAGGAGAGCCGCACCGGACAGGGCCCGTTGCGAAACGGCATCAGCAGGGCCTGCAGGCGCTTGGCGTCGGAGCCGCCGTTCATGGTCAGGCGCAGGCTGCGGGCAAAGCGGCCGCGCGCCTCGCCCAGCGTGTAGAGCTTGTCGGCGGTGATGCGCAGGCCACCGCTGTAGTCGTCCTTCTGCACCTTGCCTTCGACCAGCAGCAGCTCGTCTTCCTTGATCTTGGCGCGCTCGGCCTCCCACAGTTCGTTGAACACCGTGACCTCGAGCTGGGTGGTGCCGTCGTCGAGCGCCACCACGGCCATCTTGCCGCGGCGCGTCATCTGGGTGCGGGTGGACATCACGACGCCGGCCAGCAGCACCGGTTCGCGTTGCGGCTCGAGCTGGCCCAGGCGGCGCTTGACGAAAGCGGCGAGCTCGGCGGCGTAGGCGTGGTAGGGATGGCCGGAGAAGAAAAAGCCCAGCGCCGGCTTCTCGTTCATCAATTGTTCGCGTTCTGTCCAGCGCGCGACATCGACGTAATGCGCGGTGTCCTGCTGCGCTCCCGTGCCCATGTCGAACAGGCCGCCCTGCATGGCATTGCGCTCCGCCTGCTCCGCCGCTTCGAGCGCGACGCCGGTCGAGGCCAGCAGCTTGGCGCGATGGTCGTCGATCGCATCGAAGGCGCCGGCGCGGATCAGCGCCTCGATCACGCGCCGGTTCACCACACGCTTGTCGACGCGACGACAGAAATCGAACAGGTCGTGGAACGGACCGTTCTCAGTGCGCACCTTGAGAATCACCGAGAGCGCCGCCTCGCCGGTGCCCTTGATGGCCCCGAGGCCGTAGCGGATGGTCTTGCCATCCACCGGGCGGAAGCGGATGCCGCTCTGGTTGATGTCGGGCGGCAGGAAAATCAGGCCGTTGTCGATGGCGTCCTTGTAGAAGAACTGTACCTTGTCGGTGTTGGCCATTTCCGACGACAGCGTCGCCGCGGCGAAGGCGGCCGGATGGTGCTGCTTGAGCCAGCCGGTTTGATACGCGACCAGCGAGTAGGCGGCGGCGTGCGACTTGTTGAAGCCGTAGCCGGCGAACTTCTCCATGACGTCGAAGATTTCGTTGGCCTGGCCGGCGCCGATGTTGTTCGCGCCCGCGCCTTCGACAAACACGGCGCGCTGCTGGTCCATCTCTTCCTTTTTCTTCTTGCCCATCGCGCGGCGCAACAGATCGGCGCCGCCGAGGCTGTAGCCGGCCACCACCTGCGCCGTCTGCATCACCTGTTCCTGGTACACCATGATGCCGTAGGTGTTGCCGAGCACGCGCTCAAGGCTCGGGTGCGGATAGACCACCCGCTCGCGCCCGTGCTTGCGATTGACGAAGTTGGGAATGAAGTCCATCGGCCCCGGCCGGTACAGTGCATTCAGCGCGATCAGGTCTTCGAGGCGGTCGGGCTGCGCCTGCACCAGGGTTTCCTTCATGCCGCCCGATTCGAACTGGAACACCGCCGTGGTGTTGGCGCTCTTGAATATGGCATCGTAAGTTTCGCGATCATCCAGCGGCAGGGTGGCGAGGTCGATGTCGACGCCCTCGACTTCCTTCGCCAGCCGCACCGCCTCGTCGAGGATGGTCAGCGTGCGCAAGCCGAGGAAGTCGAACTTGACCAGGCCCGCCTTCTCGACATCGTCCTTGTCGAACTGCGAGACTACCGACTCGGCGCCGGCCGCCGCATACAGCGGACAAAAATCAGTGAGCTTGCCCGGCGCGATCAGCACGCCGCCGGCATGCATGCCGACGTTGCGCGCAAGCCCTTCGAGCTTGAGCGCAAGGGCCCACAGATCGGCGACTTCCTCCTCGCCGTCGATGCGCTGCCGGATGATCGGCTCCTTGGCCAGCGCATCCGCCAGCGTGATGCCGAGTTCGTTGGGAATCAGCTTGGCGAACTGGTCGACGAAGTTGTAGCCGAGGTCGAGCACGCGGCCGACGTCGCGGATCACCGCCTTGGCCGCCATGGTGCCGAAGGTGACGATCTGCGACACGGCGTGCGCGCCGTATTTCTTCTTGACGTAATCGATGACGCGGTCGCGGCCTTCCTGGCAGAAATCGATGTCGAAGTCGGGCATCGAGACCCGCTCCGGATTCAGGAAGCGCTCGAACAGCAGATCGTAGCGCAGCGGATCGAGATCGGTGATGCCGAGACTGTAGGCCACCAGCGAGCCGGCACCCGAACCGCGCCCGGGGCCAACCGGCACGCCGTTGTGCTTGGCCCAGTTGATGAAGTCGGCAACGATCAGGAAGTAGCCGGGGAAGCCCATCGTGATGATGGTCGCGATCTCGAAATCGAGGCGATCGACATAGGTCGGCCGCTGCTTTTCGCGCTCGGCGGCATCGGGATACAGCAGTTCCAGGCGGCGCACCAGGCCAGCATGCGACTCGCTGGCGAGGAAGGCCTCCAGCGGCTCCCCGGCAGGGGTCGGGAAGTCGGGCAGGCGGCTCTTGCCGAGTTCCACTGTCAGGTTGCAGCGGCGGGCGATTTCGACCGAATTCTGCAATGCCTCGGGCAAGTCGGCGAACAGTTCCGCCATCTCGGCCCGGGTCTTGAAGTACTGCTCCGGGCTGTACTTCTTCGGCCGCCGCGTGTCGCCCAGCACATAGCCATCGGAAATGCAGACCCGCGCTTCGTGGGCCTTGAAGTCGTCGCGCTGGAGAAACTGCACCGGATGCGTCGCCACCAGCGGCAAACCGAGACGCGCCGCCAAGTCGGCACTGGCGGCGACCAGCACTTCGCTCGCCGCCGCGCTGTCGCGACCGGACGGGCGCTGCACCTCGATGTAATAGGCGCCGGGGAACAAGCTCGCCCAGACCTGGGCGCGCACTTCGGCCTGATCCAGCTTGCCGGCGCCGAGCAGCTGTCCGATGTCGCCCAGCGGCCCGCCCGACAGCGCGATCAAGCCGCTGTTGTCGCCCTGCGCGAGTTGCATGCGGGTGATCTCGGCGCGGCCATGACGGCGCGGCGCCAGATAGGCCGCCGTGAGCAGCTCGCACAGGCGCAGGTAGCCGGCGCGACTCTTCACCAGCAGCAGCAGGCGCGCCGGACCGTCGTTCTTGTCCACCGCATCGTCGTCGCCGATCCAGACATCGCAGCCGATGACCGGCTTGATGCCCTTGCCGCGCGCCGCGGTGTAGAACTTGACCATGCCGAACAAGTTGGCCAGGTCGGTGATCGCCAGCGCCGGCTGGCCGTCGGCCGCCGCCTGCGCGATCACCTCATCGATGCGCGTCAGGCCATCGCTGATCGAGTATTCGCTGTGAAGACGGAGATGGACGAACTTGGGGAGAGGCGGCGAGGCGGACATGGCGCAGCAATTTTACTCCCCCGTCGCTGCCGGACAGCCGGATTTACTTCGCGTTTTTTCGGCGAAAAGTTCTCGTCGTGTGCCGGTTCAAACCGGTCGCTGGACCCAGTCGAGCAGCGGACGCCACTGCTCGATGTCCTTCTCCGCTCGGCTCGTCGGCAGCTCGAAGATGCTCATGCCGTGCGCCGCAGCCTGCACGTAGTTCTGCGTATCGCGCAGGTGGGCCACCACCGGCAGGCCGACGCCTTCGAGGAAGCGCTCCAGCTCGCCCGCCGCCCGGGTGCGTGCATCGACCCGCATGGCGACGATGGCGACGAAGGCCTCGTGCTTGCGGATTTCCTTCTCCTCGAACAACCGGTCGAGAAATTCGCGCGTGGCGAGGATGTCGAAAATCGAGGGCTGCAGCGGCACGATCACGCGCCGCACCATCTTGAGCACCTGGCCCAGCTTCTTGCCGTGCAATCCGGCCGGCGTATCCAGCACGACGTGGGTGGTGTCCTTCGGCGGCCGTGCCGGATGGTCCGGCTCGATGTCCCAGGTCGCGATGTGCGGCAGCGCCGGCGAACGCAGCTTGAGCCATTCGCGCGAGGACTGCTGGCGGTCGATATCGCCGAGCATGACGCGTTTGCCCTGCCCGGCGAAGAAACTCGCCAGATTGGTCGCCAGCGTCGTCTTGCCGACGCCGCCCTTGGGATTGGCGATCAGGAAGGATTCCATCGGCTTAGGGCAACAGCACCGTCGAGCCCGTGGTCTTGCGCGCCACCAGGTCGATCTGGGCCTGCGCGGCATCCTTCAGCGCATAGGTCTGGTTGACCTCGATCTTGACCTTGCCCGAGGTGACGACGTCGAACAGTTCGCCGGAGATGGCCAGCAGGTCACTGCGCTGCGCGATGTAGGTGAACAGCGTGGGCCGGGTAATGAACAGCGAACCCATCTTGGCCAGCAGGCCGAGGTCGAAAAGCGGCACCGGTCCGGACGCCGCGCCGAACAGCACCATCATGCCCAGCGGTTGCAGGCATTCGAGCGAGCCCATGAAGGTATCCTTGCCGATCGAGTCGTACACCACGCGCACGCCCTTGCCCCCGGTGATCTCCTTCACGCGTTCGACGAAGTTCTCGCGCGTGTAGATGATCGCGTGGTCGCAGCCGTGCGCCTTCGCCAGCGCGGCTTTCTCGTCCGAGCTGACCGTGCCAATCACCGTGGCGCCCAGCGCCCGCGCCCACTGGCAGACGATGAGGCCGACGCCGCCGGCGGCGGCGTGGATCAGGATGGTGTCGCCGGCTTCGACCTTGCAGGTGCGGCGCAAGAGGTATTGCGCGGTCATGCCCTGCAGCATCATTGCCGCGCCGGTCTTGAAGTCGATGGCGTCGGGCAGCTTGACCAGGCGGTCGGCGGGGATGTTGCGCACTTCGGCATAAGCGCCGACCGGGCCGCCGGCATAGGCAACGCGGTCGCCCACCTTGAGATCCGTGACCGCGCTGCCCACCGCCTCGACCACGCCGGCGGCTTCGAGGCCGATGCCCGAGGGCATGGGCAGCGGATAAGCACCGGTGCGGTGGTAGATGTCGATGTAGTTGAGGCCGACGGCGTGATGCCGCACGCGCGCCTCCCCAGGCAAAAGCGGCGCCGTGTCGCCAGCGCCGACTTCTTCCCAGCGCAACACTTCGGGTCCGCCGATTGAATGGAAACGGATTGCGTGACTCATGGTTCAGCCTTTCAGGTGATTTGCGTCGACGACGGCCAGCGCCGTCATATTGACCAGACGGCGCACTGTAGCAGTAGCGGTCAGGATATGCACGGGCTTGGCGGCGCCGAGCAGCACCGGCCCGACCGTGATGCCGTCGCCCGAGGTGGCCTTGATCAGGTTGAAGGAAATATTGGCCGCATCGACATTGGGCATGATCAACAGGTTGGCCTCGCCCTTGAGGCGGCAGTCGGGATACAGCTTTTCGCGGATCTCCTGCGACAGGGCGGCATCGCCGTGCATCTCGCCGTCGACTTCGAGGCCCGGCGCGCGCTCCTCGATCAGGCGCCTCGCCGCCGCCATCTTCAGGGCCGACGCGGAGCGCAGGCTGCCGAAGTTGGAATGCGACAGCAGCGCCACCTTGGGTTCGAGGCCGAAGCGGCGCACTTCCCTGGCGGCCATCAGCGTGATCTCGGCGATCTGTTCCGCCGAAGGGTCGTCATTGACGTAGGTGTCGCAGAGAAACAGCGTGTGCCTGGCCAGCAGCAGCATGTTCATCGCCGCAAAGCAATGCGCGTCCGCCGCCAGTCCGATGACGTCATTCACATGCTTGAGATGCTGCGCGTGGCGGCCGACCACGCCGCACAGCATGGCATCGACATAACCACGATCGAGCAGCATGGCGCCGATCAGCGTCGGGTCCGAGCGCAGCGCCTGCTTGGCGCTGCCCGGCGTCACTCCCTGCCGTCCCATGATCTCGTGATAGCCCTGCCACAACTCCTTGTAGCGCGGATCGGAATCCGGATTCACCACCTCGAAGTCGCGCCCCGCCACCAGGCGCAGGCCCGCGTCCTCGATGCGCTTGCCGATCACCTCGGGACGGCCGATCAGCACCGGCTGCGCGAGGCCTTCGTCGAGCACCGCCTGCACCGCGCGCAGCACCCGCTCGTCCTCGCCTTCGCAGTAGATGACGCGGCGCGGCGCCTTCTTCGCCGCCTGGAACACCGGCTTCATGATGAAGCCCGAGTGATAGACGAAGCTGTTCAGCTTGTCGCGGTAGGCATCGAAGTCGGCGATCGGCCGCGTCGCCACGCCCGATTCCGCTGCGGCTTTCGCCACGGCCGGCGCGATCTTGACGATCAGGCGCGGATCGAAGGGCCGCGGGATCAGGTACTCGCGGCCGAAGGCCAGGCTCTCGCCGCCATAGGCCATCGCCACCACGTCGGAAGCCTCGGCCTGGGCCAGCTCGGCAATCGCGCGCACGGCGGCCAGCTTCATCTGCTCGGTGATGGTGGTCGCCCCGGCATCCAGCGCACCGCGGAAAATGAAGGGAAAGCACAGCACGTTGTTGACCTGGTTCGGGTAGTCCGAACGTCCGGTGGCGATGATCGCGTCGGAGCGCACGCTCTTGACTTCCTCGGGCAGGATCTCCGGCGTCGGATTGGCCAGCGCCAGGATCAGCGGATTCGCAGCCATCTTCGCCACCATCTCGGGCTTCACCACGCCGCCCGCCGAAAGGCCGAGGAACACATCGGCATCGGCCATGACCTCGGTCAGCTTGCGCGCGTCGGTTTTCTTCGCGTAGCGGTCCTTGATCGGATCCATCAGCTTGGTGCGGCCTTGGTAGACGACGCCTTCGATGTCGGTGACCCAGATGTTCTCCACCTTGACGCCGAGATTGACCAGCAGGTCGAGGCAGGCCAGCGCCGCCGCACCCGCGCCCGAGGTGACCAGCTTGACCTCGTCGATCTTCTTGCCGACCAGCGTCAGGCCATTGAGGATGAAGGCCCCGACCACGATCGCCGTGCCGTGCTGGTCGTCGTGGAATACCGGAATCTTCATCCGCTCGCGCAGTTTTGCCTCGATGTAGAAGCACTCCGGCGCCTTGATGTCTTCGAGGTTGATGCCGCCGAAAGTCGGCTCCATCGCCGCGATCATGTCGATCAGTTTGTCGGCATCGGGCTCCAGCAGTTCGATGTCGAACACGTCGATGCCGGCGAATTTCTTGAACAGCACGCCCTTGCCTTCCATCACCGGCTTCGCCGCCAGCGGCCCGATGTTGCCGAGGCCCAGCACCGCCGTACCGTTGGTCACCACGCCCACCAGGTTGGCGCGCGAGGTGAGCCGGCTGGCCATGGCCGGATCATCGACGATGGCATTGCAGGCGGCGGCCACGCCCGGCGAGTAGGCCAGCGCCAGGTCGCGCTGGTTGGTGAGGCCCTTGGTCGGCACCACCGCGATTTTTCCGGGTGTGGGCCACTCGTGATACTCGAGGGCGGCGGCGGAAAGATTTTCTTGTTCGTTGGACATCGCGGATACCCGGCAGACAGGGGAAACGCAGGATTCTAGACCTCCGGGACTGACAGCACCATTACGGAAATCCGCAAAAACAGGCTAGACAGCGCCGGCCAGCCCGAGCAGCGCGCCCGCCGCGATCCACCACAGCGGATTCCAGGGCAAGGCCAGGACAAGTATCACCGTCGCCACCGCCAGCAGCATGGCCGGCCACCCGCCCGGCCCGGCTGCCGTGGCGGCCATCAGCCAACCGCTGGCCAGCACCAGACCCACCGCCACGGGCCCCACCGCGCCCTGCACGGCGATGCGCCAGGGAGCGTCGCCGACGCCGCGCCACCAACGCGCGAAGCCGTACATCAACAGGCTGGAAGGCAGGCAGAAGGCCGCGGTGACGGCGAAGAAGCCGGGAATGCCCGCCAGTTGCAGGCCGATCAGACTGACCACCAGCACGTTCGGGCCCGGCGCCGCCTGGGCCACCGCGAACAGCTCGGAAAACGTCGCTGCGGACATCCAGTGGTATTGCTCGACCACCAGACGCTGCATTTCCGGCAGCGTGGCATTGCCACCGCCGAAAGCCAGCAGCGACAGCAGGGCGAAATGCAGGATGAGTTCCGCCAGAGAAGGCATCAGTGGCGTCCGAGCAAGGCAATCACAACGGCTGCCGGCAGCAGCAGCGCCACCACCGGCAGCATCGGCAGGCGCAGCCAGCCGATGGCGGCAAAGACCAGGACCGCCAAACCGACGGCCGGGGCCTGCCGCCGATATTCGTACAGCATCTTGAGGCCGGTGGCCAGGATCAGTCCGGCGCCGACCGCGGAAATGCCGCGCAGCATGGCCCGCACCGGCGCCATTTCGCCGAAGTTGAGGTAGGCAAGACCCAGGGCAAGGACGATCGCCATCGGGGCCAGCATTATCCCCAGGGGCGCCACGACGGCGCCGCGCCAGCCCTGGAAGCGGGCGCCGAGGCAAAGCGCGAGATTCATCACGTTCGGTCCCGGCATGATCTGGCACAGTCCCAGCAGGGCGGCAAACTCGCCCGGCGGCAACCAGCGGTAGCGCTCGACAATGTAGCGTCGCGCCCAGGGCATCACGCCGCCGAAGCCCGACAGCCCGATCAAGCAGAAACCGCGGAACAAAGCCCCCAGGCTGGGGGACGCCGGTTCGGTCAGAACACCCACAGGTCGTCGCGCGGTACCTCGATCCAGTGCTCGCCGGGGGCGATCGGCTTCTCGCCATAGGCACGAAAACGCAGGCCAGCCTCATGGAACAGGTATTCCCAGCGGTCGCCGAGGAACATCGATGTCACCAGGGGCAGGCACAGGCGGTTCTCGCCGGGGCCGTCGGCCAGACGCACGCGCTCCAGGCGGATCATGCCGGTACCGCTGGTGCCGGCATTGTCGCCGCGGGCCTGGCCCCAGAGCTGCCAGCCTTCGCCGGCGAGCAGCGCGGCGCCATCGCGGCGCTCGGCCACACGGGCCTCGATGCGATTGTTGTTGCCCATGAAGTCGGCGCAGAACAGGGTACGCGGATTGCCGTACATTTCCTGCGGCGTGCCCTGCTGCTCGATGCGACCTTCGGAGAGCAGCAGGATGCGGTCGGACATGGCCATCGCCTCGTTCTGGTCGTGGGTAACCACCAGGGCCGAGAGTTGCAGATTGAGGATCAGCTCGCGCAGCCAGGCGCGGGCTTCCTCGCGCATCTTGGCGTCGAGGTTGGACAGCGGCTCGTCGAGCAGGATGACGGGCGGGTTATACACCAGGGCGCGGGCGATCGCCACGCGCTGCTGCTGGCCGCCGGAAAGCTGGTGCGGAAAGCGCTCGGCGAGGTGGCCCAGGCCGAGGTTCTTCAACGCCGACACGACCTTCTCGGCAATCGCTTCGTGGCCGACCTTGCGCAGCTTGAGACCGTAGGCGACGTTGTCGAACACGGTCTTGTGCGGCCACAGCGCGTAGGACTGGAACACCAGGCCGAGATTGCGGCGCTCGGCCGGCACTTCGATCCCGGCGTCGCTGTCGAAGACAGCCTGTTCGTCGATGCGGATAGTGCCGCGATGCGGCAGTTCGAGTCCGGCGACGGCGCGCAGCAGCGTGGTCTTGCCGCTGCCCGAGGGACCGAGCAGGGACACCACCTCGCCGCGCGAGAGCTGCATCGACACCCCCTTTAGGATGTCGTTGCTGCCATAGGACAAATGCAAATCGTCGACATTGAGCTTAATCATGGAGCTTCACTCCGAAACGCAGGGCGACGCCGAGGCCGATGCCGACCAGGACGACATTGATTACCGAAAGGGCCGCGACCATATCGGCACCGCCCGTCGCCCACAGGGAGACGAGCAGCGAGCCAATGACTTCGGTGCCGGGATTGAGCAGATAGACGGCGGTGGAATACTCGCGTTCGAAAATCATGAACACCAGCAGCCAACTCGCCAGCAGGCCGTGGCGGATCAGTGGCAGGGTGACATCGCGACTGGCGCGGGCGCGGCTGGCGCCCGCACTCCTGGCCGCCTCTTCGAGCTCGGCGCCGACTTGGAGCAGGGAACTCGACACCAGGCGCAGTCCGTAGGCCAGCCAGACGACGGTGTAGGCCAGCCAGACCGCGAAAATCGTCGAGCGCAGCGGCGACAGGAAGGGAATGAAGAGGAAGACCCAGAGGAAGGCCAGGCCGGCGAGCAAGCCGGGCACCGCGCGCGGTACCAGCACCAGATAGTCCACGAAGCGCGACCAGCCGTCGGGCTGGCGATGGGTGGCAAAGGCGATGGCCGTGTAGCAGGCGACGGCCAGACCGCCGCCGATGACGCCGATAAGCACGGTGTTCCAGATGCCGCGCATCAGGGTCGGCTGTCCGAACACGGTGCGGAAGTGGTCCAGCGTCAGCACGTCGGCCAGCACCACGCCCTCGCCCCAGTAGTTCACCACCGAACGCAAGGCGATGCCCGACAGCGGCACCACCACCGTGAGAAAAAGCCAGCCGGCGATCAGCGCCGCCGCCAGCCAGCGCCAGGCACCCAGCGGCAGGGGGCGCTGGCGCCCGGCCTTGCCTTTCACCGAAACGTACTTGGCGGCGTTCTTCATCAGGTGGCGCTGCAGCATCACCAGGGGCACGGTGACGGCGATGATGCATACCGCGACCGCCGCCATCAGGTGATAGGACGGCGTGCCGAGCTTGTTGGTCAGTTTGTAGAGATACGTGGCCAGCACCAGGTGGCCTTCGGGATCGCCTAGCACCAGAGCCAGGCCGAAGATCTCGAAGCCGAGGAAGAACACCAGCACGGCCGAATACAGCAGGGCCGGCATCACCATCGGCAGGCTCACATCCAGCGCCACGCGCAGGGCGCTGGCACCGCTCATGCGCGCCGCCTCCTCGACATCCGAACCGAGGTTCTTCAGCGCCGCCGAGGCGTAGAGATAGACGTGCGGGACATGGGTGAGGCCGGCAATGGCGGCGATGCTGGTCAGCGAATACACGTTCCACGGCACGCCGCCGAACAGGTCGCCGAACCACACGGAATAGAAGCCGACCGGCCCGGCGGCAACGACGTAGCCGAAGGACAGCACCATGGGCGAGACGAACACCGGGATCAGCAGCATGGGCTCCAGCCAGCGCTGCCCCGGCAGGTCGGTGCGTACCATCAGGAAGGCCAGAGCCGCACCGAGCGGCACGGCGATCACGGCCATGCCGACGGCGATGAAGCAGGAATTCTTCGCCGCCGACCAGAAGTCGGGATCGTCGAAAATGAAACGATAGGCGCCGACGCCCGCGCTCGCCGCCGGGTCGAAAAATGGCGCGTCGAGCAGGCTCTGGTAAAGGATCAGCAGCAGCGGCGCCAGTACCACCAGCGCCGTGACGCTGATCACCAGACCCCGCGACCATTGCCGGGAAGGGGAACCCCCTCCTGGCAGCCGTGCAGCGTAGGTGCTCATGGCCGGAGAAGCTTACTTGCGGAGGGCGGCGGTCTGCTGCCACTGCTTGATGAATTCCAGGCGCTTGGCCTGATCCAGGTAGGTCAAGAGGCCCGGACCGACCTGGATCGGCTTCAGGGCGCTGCCCAGGGCCTTGGCCAAGCCGTGGGCGGTCAGGTCGCCTTCGACGTCGGCACGGATCGAACCCAGTTCGGACTGATTGGCAATGATGGTCTGGCCTCGTTTGGAGAGGATGTAGTCGAGCCAAAGCTTGGCCGCGTTGGAGTTCTGCGCGGTCTTGGCGATGAACATGATGCGCGACATCACCAGGGTGTAGTCCTTGGGCATGACGATGCCGATGCCGGGATCTTTTTTCGCCCGCAGCAGGGCATAGGAACCGATGATGTTGAAGCCGAGCAGGTTCTCGCCGGAACCGATGCGTTCCATCATGGTGCCGCTGCTCGACTGGAAGCGCGGGCTGGCGGCGCCGATGGCCTTGGCCAGGTCCCAGAAGGCCGGGTTGAGCTTGGCATCCTGGGTGATCAGGAGGAAGCCGACACCGGATTTCTCGATGTCGTAGGAGGTGAGCTTGCCCTTGAAGCGCTCGGGGTTGGCGGCCAGCATCTTGGCCAGCTCGGCGTGGCTTTGCGGCACTTCCTCGGGCTTCAGCAGGCGCTTGTTGTAGATGAAGACGATGGGCTCGTAGGTGGTGCCGTAGCCCTCGTTGCGCCACACCGCCCACTCGGGCAGCTTGGCCACCTCGGGCGACTTGTAGGTCAGGGCGAAGCCGTCGTTGACCAGCTTGATCTGGAGATCCATGGAGGAACTCCAGAAGACATCGCCGGAGGTGCCGCCGGCAGCCTTTTCGCTGATCACCCGGTTGTACAGCTCGGTGGTATTCATGTCGCTGTACTCGACCTTGACGCCCGGATAAAGCGCCTCGAAGTCCTTGATGAGCGGCGAGGCGGCGGCGGTGTCGGTGGCGGCGTAGATGCGCACCTTGCCTTCCTGCCTGGCGGCGGCGATGACTGCCGCATAGTCGGCGGGATAGTCGGCCGGCGCCTGGGCATGGGCGACGGACAGGGACGCCGAAGCGCACAGCGCCAGGGCTAAACGCATGGATTTCATGGACCTTCTCCTCGATGTTGTTTTCCCGGCCGCGATCCGTCGCCACCGGAGTGGACATCATTAGACGGGAAGCTCCTTTCGATTGGCTTTCAGCGCGAAAGGCCTGTCTGAAAAGCGCCGCCGGCGCCGTCAGAGCGCCTTGACAAGCGGCAACCTCACGGTGACCGCCAAGCCGCGCCCGGCGGGGCCTGCGTCAAGGCTCACGCGACCTGCGTGAGCGAGGCAGATTTCGCGCACGATGGCGAGGCCCAAGCCGCTGCCTTCGGTTTCGCTCTGATCGAGGCTGCGGTAAAAGCGCTGGAAGACCTTGCCGCGTTCGTCCGGCGCAATGCCGGGGCCGCTGTCGCGGATCACCGTAACCGCCTCAGCCGACTCGCGCGCCACGATCACGGTGACCTGCCCCCCGGCGGGAGTGTAGCGAATCGCGTTGTCGATCAGGTTGGCCACCATCTCGCGCAGCATCGCGTCATTTCCCTCGACCATCAGGCCGCCGCGCAGGCCTTCGTAGGCAAGATCGATCTGCCGGCGCAGGGCCAACTGGCTCAATTCGAGGGCCACCTCACGCACCAGGTCGGCGAAATCGAGGCGGCTGCGTTCGCGGATCAGGCCATTGACCGCCTCGGCACGCGACAGCGACAGCATCTGGTTGGTCAGGCGCCGTGCGCTGCCGATGCTGCGCACAATGCCTTTCAGGGTACGGCGCATTTCCGCCGGATCGTCCTGGCGCAGGCCGTACTCGGCCTGGGTGCCAAGCACCGTAAGCGGCGTGCGCAACTGGTGCGCGGCATCGGCGAGGAAGCGCTTGCGCGCATCGAGCATGGCCGACAGGCGGCCCATGTGATGGTTGATGGCGTCGATCAGGGGCCGGATTTCGCTCGGCACATCTTCACTCGCCACCGGCGTCAGGTCTTCCTCGGAACGGTTGCGGATGGTGTCGCGCAGACGCAGCAGCGGCCGGAAGGCGGTGCCCAGCGCCACCAGCACCAGCACCGCGCCGAGGGCGATCAGGGCCAGTTGCCGGCGCAGGCTGTCGAAGAACAGGTTCCGTGCCAGCTCGGTGCGGGTCTCGGTGGTTTCGGCGACCAGCACCAGGATGCTGTCATCGCCCTTCCCCGCCGGATCATAGAGCCGCTTGCGCATCGCGCCGGTGCGCACCGCGTCGCCCTTGTAGGTCGCATCCATGGTCTTCACCACGCCGTCGGCGGGCACCACCGGCGGCACCGGCATGTCCGGATAGCCGGTCAGCAAGGCGCCGTCCGGCCCGATCACGGCATAGAACACCCGCTCCTGGCCGCCTTCGGCAAAAATCTCCAGCGCCGAGTGCGGCATATCCACCACCACCACACCGTTCCTCACGAAGCTGCTTTCGCCGATCGACTTGATCGACGCCCACAGCGAACGGTCGTAAGCCTGATTCGCCGCCTCCAGCGCGCCGCGGTAGGAAAGCACCGCATTCACGCCCAGCAGCAGCACCAGCGGCGGCAGCAGCCACACCGCGACGCGTCGACGCAGGCTGGATCTCATGCCCCGTCAAAGCGAAAGTCGCGCCAGCGACTCTCGACGCTCCCCTCTCCCCTTGCGGGAGAGGGGTTGGGGGAGAGGGAAACGGGCATGACCTTCTTAGTCAAAACATCTCTCAAAGTCATGCCCGTCAGTTGCCTGGCAACTCGTCGAGCATGTAACCCAGACCGCGCAAGGTGCTGACGGCCGCGCCGGAGCCTTCCAGTTTTTTGCGCAGGCGATGAATATAGATTTCGATCGCCTCGGCTCTCGCCTCGGCATCGAAGGCGAAAATCTTGTCGAACAGAGTCTCACGCGACACCGGCTTGCCCAGCCGCGCAGCCAACACCTCGAACACCGCCAACTCGCGCGGAGTCAAGGCCAGCGAGCGGCCGTCGACCCTGATCTGGCGCGTGGTGGTGTCGAACTCCAGGCGACCGACGCGCAACATCGGCGTCTGTCCGCTGCTTCGGCGCAACAGGGCCTTGATGCGGGCTTCCAGCTCCTCCAGCTCGAAGGGCTTGGGCAGGTAGTCGTCAGCGCCCAGGTTGAGGCCGCGCACCCGGTCCTCGGTCGCGCTGCGCGCGGTCAAGATCAGCACCGGCACGGTGGCCCCGCGGCCGCGCAGGCGCCGCAGCACTTCGAGGCCGTCCAGCTTCGGCAAGGACAGGTCGAGAATGACCAGATCATAGGGTTCGGTGGCCAGCGCCTGGTCGGCGTGGTCGCCGCGAACCAGGTGGTCGACCGCGTAGCCGCCCTGGATCAGCGCCTTGCCGACCCACTCGGCAATCTCAGGATGATCTTCGACAAGTAGCAGGCGCATGGGCGGCGGTTCCCGACGATGGTTTTCGCGGCGAGTATGGCACAATCGGCGCCGTCATCCAGGACCGGAAACCCATCATGAAGCGCGTCGTATTCAACCAGAAGGGCGGCGTCGGCAAGAGCACCATCACCTGCAATCTCGCCGCCATCGCCGCCGCGCGCGGCGCCCGCACGCTGGTGATCGACCTCGATCCGCAGGCCAATTCGACCCAGTACCTGCTCGGTGCAGCGGCAAAGGACCTGGAGCTCACCGCCAACGAGTTCTTCGACCAGATGCTGAGCTTCAAGCTGCGCCCGCTGGCCACCGAGGACTTCATCACCGCCACGCCCTTCGAGAACCTCTCCATCCTGCCCTCCGGCCCGGCGCTGGAGGAACTGCAGGCCAAGCTCGAATCGCGCTACAAGATCTACAAGTTGCGCGAAGCCCTCGACGCGCTCGAAGGCTACGACGAAATCTGGATCGACACGCCGCCGGCGCTGCACTTCTACACGCGCTCGGCGCTGATCGCCGCCGACGCCTGCCTGATCCCCTTCGACTGCGACGAATTCGCCCGCCGAGCGCTCTACACGCTGATGGACAACGTCAACGAGATCCGCGCCGACCACAACGCCGGCCTCGAAGTCGAAGGCATCATCATCAACCAGTTCCAGGCCCGCGCCAGCCTGCCGCAGCAGATCATCAACGAACTGCGCGAGGAAGGGCTGCCGGTGCTGGGCTCATTCCTGTCGTCCTCGGTGCGCATCAAGGAATCGCACCAGCAGGCGAAGCCGATGATCCACCTCGATCGCAGCCACAAGCTGGCGCAGGAATTCGGCGCGCTGTTCGACGAACTGGAAAAGGCGCGCAAGGCCCGCGCCAAGACGGCAGCGAAGAAGCGGGCCTGAGTTCGGGCAGGATGGTGCGATCCGGCTTGCGCGGCGCAGATTCGCGCCTATAATGTATCTACGTTATCGTATATCCATAAGGGCGCAATCATGAACCTGAATATTGCACGATGGGGCAACAGCCTTGCCCTGCGAATTCCAGCCGACTATGCCCGGCGCGCCGGCCTCAAGGAAGGCGACAGCGTGGACGCAAGCCTGACTGCTGACGGCGGCATTGCGATTCGTCCCACACGGTGGAACCGAAAGGCCTTCGCGCAGGAACTCGCGAGGACGCGCGATGCCATGCCGGTCGGGACATCGGTGATGGATGAGTTGAGGCGCGGCGGACGTTACTGATGCTGTACGTCGATACCAGCGTACTGGTCGCGCTGTATACGCACGAAGCCAAAAGCGCCGATGTTTCGCGCTGGTACGCCGGCTGCGGCGATGAACTTGTTTCCGCCGCCTGGTGCGTGTCGGAGTTCGCCAGTGTCCTGGGCATCAAACAGCGTACCGGGCAAATCGGCGAAGCCGAGGCTCAAATGGCATGGCGACAGTTCAAGCGAATGTGCGCCGGCGATCTGTACCTGCTGCCGGTGGAGCCGACCACTTTTCATCGCGCTGCAATCCTGTCGCTCGATGTTGCGTCGGGTCTCCGCGCCGGCGATTCGCTGCATCTTGCTGCTGCACTGGAGGCGAAGGCCAAGGGCGTAGCGACACTCGATGAAGTGATGGCAAAAAATGCGAAGCGCCTGAAATTCAGGCTGGCCGCGTTTTGACCAGACTTCCTCCTTCCACCCATTCGGCACGGACACCTCCACCATGATCCCCGGCCTGATCCTCGCAGTCCTCTTCGCCATTGTTGCCATCATCATCTGGCAACGCTACCGGCGACTTGCCCGCGACCGCTACATCCGCGACTTCCCGCTGCCCAAGGGGCTTTACGAGCGGCTGAAGAAGCGCCGCCCCGAACTCGAAATGAAGGACTGCGTGCTGGTTGCGCGGGGCCTGCGCCAGTTCTTCCTCGCCCACCTGCACTCGGGCAGGAAGTTCGTCTCCATGCCCTCGCAGGTGGTCGACGACCTGTGGCACGAATTCATCCTCTACACCAAGGCCTACGAAGCCTTCTGCAAACAGGCCTTCGGGGGCTTCCTGCACCACACGCCCGCCGTGGTCCTCGGCCCCGAGAAGCGCGACAACGAAGGCCTGCGCCGCGTCTGGTGGTACGCCTGCAAGGAAGAGAACATCAACCCCGCGCAACCGCTGCGCCTGCCCCTGCTGTTCGCCCTCGACGCCAAGCTCGGCATCGCCAACGGCTTCGTCTACGCGCCCGACTGCAAGTCGCTGCGCAGCGATGCGTCCGGCAAGGTGCATTGCGGTTCCGACTTCGGCGACAGCTCGGTCGATGGCGGCACCGATGGCTTCGGCGACAGCGATGGTGGTGGAGATGGTGGTGGCGACGGAGGTGGTGGTTGCGGGGGTGGCGGCGACTGATCGCCGTTACCTGCCCGCGAAGCGGAATTCCAGGTACGCAAAGCGAAGCAGCGCCGACTCCTCACGCTCCGTCATTCCCGCGCAGGCGAAAGCGGGAATCCAGTGGTAATCGTGTGAGATGCCGGGGCGAAACCCGGCGCGGACGCTCAGGCGAAGGAAGAAAGTCGGTGCTGGTGATACGGCGACGAAACAAGCCTATCGCTGGATTCCCGCCTTCGCGGGAATGACGGAAAAGTCGGCGCTGACGCTACGGCGAACGCTTCAAGCCGCGGACAGCTCATCCCAGCGGCGAATCCGCGACAGGGTTTCTTCCATGGCGTCCCGCGCCATTTCCGTGTCGTAGTGGCTTTGCAGGTTGATCCAGCTCTGCGCATCGGTGCCGAAGAACGCGGCCAGGCGCAGCGCCGTGTCGGCGGTGATTGAACGCCGGCCGGCCACAATCTCGCCGATCCGGCGTTGCGGTACGCCGATTTCCTTGGCAAGCCGGTACTGGGTGATGCCCATGGGCTCCAGGAAGTCATGCAGCAGAATTTCGCCGGGCGTGGCGAGCGGTACTTTTCGCGGCATACGTTCTCCTCAGTGGTAGTCGACGATCTCGACGCGCCAGGCATGCCCGTCGCGCCATTCGAAGCACACCCGAAACTGGTCGTTGATCCGGATGCTCCATTGCCCCTTGCGATCTTTCTTCAACTGCTCCAGCCGATTCTGTGGCGGCACGCGCAGAAACTCCAGCGAGCCGGCAGCGTTGACCAGCTGCAACTTCCGCATTGCCACAGTGGCGATGTTGGCGAACCGCGCCACACGCCGACCCGCAAACAGCTTTTCCGTATCGGCGCAGTTGAACGACTGGATCATGTACAAATACTAACGGATGACGCTAGTACCGTCAATGGATAGCAACATCGCAACTACGGGAGGCATCCGGATACACACGCACTTTGCGGTCAGGTAGCGCCGATCCGCCTATTGCCGTCCCGCCTGACTCCTCCGCAGCGCCCAATAATTGAATCCCGCATACACCACATAAGCCAGCATCCAGGCCACCCCGATCGCAGGCAGCGAAAGCGAACCGGGCAGCAGCACCAGCAGCGCGGCGAAGAGCGGCAGGGACAGCAACTCCCCGGCAGTCACCGCCCACCCCGCGCCGCGCGCGAACAGGCCGAACAGGAAGATCCACGACAGCATGCGCAGGGCATCGCCGGCGAAGAAGGGCAAGGCATCGAACCGGCCGACCGGCAGGCCCTCGCGGTAGAGCAGCGCCAGCACCTGCGGCAGCAGCAGCCACAGCACGACCAGCGCCAACAGCGCCGGGCGCAGTACCTGCCTCGCTGCTGCCCGCAGTTCTGCGGCAAAGGCCGGCCCAGCCTTCGCCGCCGCCAGCCGCGGCAGGAAATAGGCATTGAGCAGGCCTGCGGCGACGGCCGTGATCCATTCGCTGGTGCGCCACAGCGCCTGCACGGCGCCCACCGCTTCCCACGACGCCGAGGCCGCGATCTCCAGCCGCGCGATGGCCAGCGCCACCGGACTCAGAATGCCGATCGCGATGCCTGCCGCAACGAAGGGGCGCAGGCCATGCCCCGCCGGAGCCGGGTCCTTCGCGGATGCCGCTTCGATGAGCAGCAGCAGAGTCGCCACGGTGCCGAACAGCGCCTGGCCGCCGAGCAGGGCAGCCAGTTCGCCGCCCGGCCGCGCCAGCCACAGGGCGAACAGCGGCACGCTCAGCTGCGCCGCGACGACCACGATGGCGCGGCCGGGGCGCGAGCGGCCGAGCAGCCAGGCGATAAGCAGCCCGGGAGCAACGCCGATCCAGCCGACGGCGAGCGCCGGCAAAACGAGCGGCGCAAGGTGCGGGGGCAGCAGCAGCGGGAGCAGACCGGACACAGCCAGCAGCGCGAGCACGGCAAGGCAAATGCCGGAGAGCGTCAGGCCGAGGCGCAACGCATCGCCCAGAAGTCGGCGCTGGTGATACGGCGCGACGCCGGCGACGCGGCCGGTGAGGCCGATGCCGATTCCCGCCAACGTGACGCCGGCGACCATCTCGGCCAGGCTGTTCACCTGCGCCCAGTGAGCGACGAGTTCGGCTCCGCCGCGCAGCGCGAGCAGCTTGTCGATCAGCGCGCGGCCGGCCAGTCCGGTGAGGACGAAGCCCAGCGCGAAAATCAGCGCGCCGCGACGCACATCGACATTCCCCGCGACGGGCAGGCCTTCGATTCCGCTCATGGCCCGAGTCCGCGCCCGAATCCGGCTGGCGGTCAGCCGATGCGGTCCAGCGCGTCCTTCAGTGTCGCGACGGTGCGCTCGACATTGCCCAGCTTGTCCAGACCGAAAAGCCCGATGCGAAAAGTACGGAAATCGGCGGGCTCGTCGCACTGCAGCGGCACGCCGGCCGCCGCCTGCAGCCCGAGGTCGATGAACTTTTTTACCGACTGGATATCGGGGTCGGTGGTGTAGCTGACCACCACGCCGGGCGCTTCGAAGCCTTCTCCCGCCACGCTGGCAAACCCGCGCGCGGCCAGCAGCGCGCGCACCTGACGGCCGAGCTCCCATTGCCGGGCGCGCACGACTTCGAGGCCGCGCGCCTCGGTCTCGTTCATCGCATCGCGCACGCGGCGCAAGGCATCGGTGGGCATGGTCGCGTGATAGGCGTGGCCGCCCTTTTCGTAGGCCTCCATGATTTGCAGCCACTTCTTCAGGTCGCAGGCGAAGCTGCTGCTCGTGCTGTCGGCGAGGCGCGCCAGGGCGCGTTCGCCGAAGCCAACCAGACCGGCGCAGGAAAGCCCGCTCCAGCCCTTCTGCGGCGCGCTGATCAGGACGTCGACGCCGATCTCGCGCATATCCACCCAGAGTGCACCGGAAGCGATGCAGTCGAGCACGAACAGGCCATCGACCGCGCGCACCGCGGCGGCGACGGCGCGCAGGTAGTCGTCGGGCAGCAGGATTCCGGAAGCTGTCTCGACATGCGGCGCGAATACCACCGCGGGCCGCTGCTGGCGAATCGCGGCGACCACCTCGTCGATGGGCGCCGGGATGAAGGGTGCCTGCACGGCCTCGCAGCTGCGGCGCGCCTTGAGCACCGTCGTGTCGGCCGGAATCCGGCCCATGTCGAGGATCTGCGACCAGCGGAAGCTGAACCAGCCGTTGCGCAGCACCAGGCAGCGGCGTCCGCCGGCGAACTGGCGCGCCACGGCCTCCATGGCATAGGTGCCGCCGCCCGGCACCACGGCCACCGCGTCGGCGCCGTAGGCGCGCCGAAGGCTGGCCGAGATGTCGCGCATCACGCCCTGGAAAGCCCTGGACATGTGGTTGAGGGCGCGGTCGGTATAGACCACCGAATATTCCAGCAGTCCGTCGGGATCGACGTTATTCAGCAGGGCAGGCATTTTTTCACTCCGGTTCGGGCGATTCGGCGATGAGCGGGATCCTTGACTCGTGTCCCGTCGGCTCGATTATCGCAGCGACACATTGTGCGTGGTTGCGGGAATGCCGGTGCCCTCCGCCCATCGTGCCGTGCGTCCGGCTGAATGACAACAGTCGAGGTTCGACTTCCGCGGCGCCGGAAAGCATGCCCGAAAGACCACGCATCGATATCCGTCACGACTTCGTCATGAGCTTGCAACACCGCCCCGCCAAAGTCTGCCGTGATCGCACAATCGGGAAATCACCATGAACAAGGCAGACCTGCTTAGAGTCACCCGCAAGGCCAAATCGTCCCACATCCGCTGGCGCGCCTATGCCCAGGCCCTGGTGGCTGGGCTCGACGTTCCCGTGGACAACGCGCCGGTGAGTCATCTGTCGTGCGGCTTCGGCAAGTGGTACTACGGCGAAGGCGCCCGCCACCTGGGCCACCTCGATGTGTATCGCAACATCGAAACGCCCCACGAAATCCTCCACGATATTTACGGCTGCATCCACGCCCTGATCGACGACGGGAAAACGGAAGCGGCCACGCCGATGCTCGAGCAGTTGATCGGCGTCTCCCGCACATTGCTTGATGCCATCCAGTTGCTCGATCGGGAAGTGATGGCAATGCCGGATCGCCACTTCCCCGACCACGCGGCAATCCATGCCGGACACATGGCGGAAATTCCGGCCGGAAGCAGCGGATTCCGGGCGCTTCAGGCAAAAGCCCGATAGCCAGCAGGGTCGCCGACGCAGTGGCCGGCGCGCCGGAGTCAGAACGTCCCCGGATAGGCACCGCCGTCGAGCAGCCAGTTCTGCCCGGTGATGAAGCCGGCCTGCGTCGAACACAGCCAGGCGCAGGCAGCGCCGAACTCCTCGGGATTGCCGATGCGGCCCGCGGGAATCGTCGCCACGCGCTCGGCCAGCACCTGCTCGTAGGGCACGCCGCGCGACTTGGCCTGGCCGCCGATCACCGCACCGATGCGATCGGTGTCGAAGAAGCCGGGCAGCAGGTTGTTGATGGTGACGTTGTGCGCCACGGTCTTGCGCGCCAAGCCGGCGACGAAGCCGGTGAGCCCGGAGCGTGCGCCGTTTGAAAGCCCCAGCACATCGATCGGCGCCTTCACCGCACCCGAGGTGATGTTCACGATGCGGCCGAACTTGCGCGCGATCATGCCGTCCACAGTGGCCTTGATCAGCTCGATCGGCGTCAGCATGTTGGCATCGAGCGCCGCCAGCCAGTCGTCGCGCGACCAGTTGCGGAAATCGCCGGGTGGCGGGCCGCCGGCGTTGTTGACCAGGATGTCCGGCTGCGGGCAGGCGGCGAGTGCCGCGGCGCGGCCGGCCGGCGTCACGATGTCGGCGGCCACGACGATGACCGTGGCGCCGGTCGCGGCGCGGATTTCGGCGGCGGTCCTTTCCAGCGCCTCAGCACCACGCGCGACGAGTGTCACACTCACGCCTTCGCGCGCCAGCGCAAACGCGCAACCGCGGCCCAGTCCCTTACTCGACGCGCACACCAGTGCGCTGCGCCCACGAATTCCCAAGTCCATGTTCAGCCTTTCAAGAATCAGTTTTCAGAAAGCCGGCGACCAGCCGCTTGAAGGTCTCCGGTTGCTCGATGCAGCATAGATGCGATGCCAACGGAATTATCTCCAGCCGCGCGCCGGGAATGCTTGATGCGATCACTTCGCTCATCGCCGGCGGCGTGCCGGGGTCCTGCGCTCCGACGATGACCAGCGTCGGAGCGCGAATCGCGCCGATGCGCGCCGTGATGTCGAGATGGCGGATGGCCGCGACGCAGCCGGCATAGCCCGCCGCCGGTGTACTCGCGATCAGCCGCCCGATGCGCTGCATCAGCTCGGGCCGCGCCGCGCGAAACTCCGGCGTGAACCAGCGCCCCAGCGTGGCATCGACCAGCCCGGCGCAACCCTGGCTGCGGGCGATCGCGAGGCGCTCGTCCCATAACGGCGCAGCCTCGGGCGGAATGCGGCTGGTGGAACTGGCGATCACCAGCTTGTTCAAACGCTGGGGCGCGAGCAAGGCCAGACGCTGGCCGATCATGCCGCCCATCGACAGGCCGACGAAGTGCGTGCGTCCGATGTTCAGCGCGTCGAGCAGGCCAGTGACGTCGGCGCTCAGTTGTTCGAAGCTGTAGGCGCCTTCAGACACAGCAGTACCGCCGTGGCCGCGCGTGTCGTAGCGCAGCACGCTGAAAGTCGGCGCCAGCGCTGCGGCGAGTTCATCCCACATCGTCAGGTCGCAGGAAAGCGAATGCGACAGCGTGACCCAGGGACCCCGTCCTTCGACCTGGTAGCGAACATCGATGTCATTGACGCGAATGGTTTTCATGCTGCCTCCGCAGGGCCGCCCCAAGGAGGCAGCGAGCCAAAACCCGGAAACCGCCTCGGCGGTTGAACCGATGTCACCCCCTTTCGCGGAAAGGGGGCCGGGGGGATTGTCGTCATCATGCTGCCTCCAGTTTGGCGACCGAGAGCGCCAGCCACTTCATGCCGGCATGGCCGAAATTGACCTGGACGCGGGCATCGGTGCCGCTGCCCTCGGCATTGACGATGACGCCGAGGCCGAACTTGGCGTGCATCACGCTCTGGCCGATGCGCAGGCCGCTCCCGCCGCCCGACGACTCGCTGCGGCGCGGCGTGCTGCTGTAGGTCGGCGCACCTGCTGCGCCATAGGCGCGGCTGCCACCATCGGGTACGGCGAAACCGCCCTTGCCGGCGCGCGGCGTCAGCCATTTCACCAGTTCTGCGGGGACCTCGTCGAGGAAGCGCGAGGGCAGGTTGTAGCGCGTCTGGCCATGCAGCATGCGGGTCTGCGCAAAGCTCAGGTAAAGCCGCTGCCGCGCGCGCGTGACGGCGACGTACATGAGGCGCCGCTCCTCTTCGAGGCCCGACTTTCCGTCCCGTGTTTCGGACATCGAGTTCTCGTGCGGGAACAGCCCATCTTCGAGACCGCTGATGAAGACCACGTTGAACTCCAGCCCCTTGGCCGAATGCACGGTCATCAGTTGCAGCGCGTCGTCGCCTTCGCCGGCCTGATGCTCGCCGGCTTCGAGCGAAGCGTGGGCGAGGAAGGCCGCGAGATCGCTGCCGAACTCGCCGGTGATTTCCCCATCCTGGTTCGGCTGGCCTTCCTCCGCGACGAAGCTCGCCGCGGCATTGATCAGCTCGTCGAGATTGGCCAGGCGCTCCTGGCCTTCCTTCTCGTTCTGGTAATGGGCGCGCAGGCCGGACAGTTCGACGACGTGATCGACCAGTTCCGGCAGCGGCAGATGCGCGGCCTCGCGCAGCTTGACGATGAGCGCGGCGAACGCGGCCAGCTTGACGCCGCCGGCGCCCGCTACCTGCGGAATCGCCGTGTGCAGGCTGCTGTTGGCTGCCTTCGCCGCATCCTGCAGGTTTTCCAAACTGCGCGCGCCGATGCCGCGCGCCGGAAAATTCACCACGCGGGCGAAGGCCGTGTCGTCTTCCGTGTTGGCGATCAGGCGTAGATAGGCCAGCGCGTGCTTGATCTCGGCCCGCTCGAAAAAGCGCAGGCCGCCGTACACGCGATAGGGCAGGCCGGCGTTGAACAGCGCGTGTTCCAGCGCCCGCGATTGCGCGTTGCTGCGATAGAGCAGCGCGATCTCGGCGCGTGCGTGGCCGTCGCGGGACAGGGCTTTGACTTCCTCGACGATCCAGCGCGCTTCGTCGCCCTCGGAATAGGATTCGTAAATGCGGATCGGCTCGCCGCTTCCGGCCTCGGTCCACAGATTCTTGCCGAGGCGCGAGGGATTGTTCTTGATGATGGCATTCGCCGCGTCGAGAATGTTGCCGTGGGAACGGTAGTTCTGTTCGAGGCGAATCATGTTCTGCACCTTGAACTCGCGCTCGAAGTCGGCCATGTTGCCGACGTCGGCGCCGCGGAAGGCGTAGATGCTCTGGTCGTCGTCGCCGACGCAGAACAAGCTGGCGCCGCCGCCGGCGAGCAGCTTCAGCCAGCGGTATTGCAGCTTGTTCGTATCCTGGAATTCGTCGACCAGGATGTGGCGGAAACGCTCCTGGTAATGCCTGCGCAGCGGCTCGTTACGTTCCAGCAGTTCATAGGAGCGCAGCAGCAGCTCGGCGAAATCGACCACGCCTTCGCGCTGGCATTGCGCTTCGTAGGCTTCGTAGAGCCCGACGCGCTTCCTGGCCCAGTCGTCATAGGTCTCCACCGCCGCCGCGCGCAGGCCCTGCTCCTTCTGCGCGTTGATGAAGTGGCACAGCTCGCGCGGCGGGAACTTCTCGTCATCGACATTCAGCGATTTCAGCAGGCGCTTGACCGAGGCCTGCTGGTCGGCCGAGTCGAGAATCTGGAACAGCTGCGGCAGTCCGGCATCGCGATAGTGGGCGCGCAGCAGGCGGTTGCACAGGCCGTGGAAAGTGCCGATCCACATGCCTCTGACGTTGATCGGCAGCATGCCGGCGAGCCGCGTCTGCATTTCCTTGGCAGCCTTGTTGGTGAAGGTCACGGCGAGAACGCCGGGCGGCGAAACCTGGCCTGTCGAAATCAGCCAGGCGATGCGTGTGGTCAGGACCCGCGTCTTGCCCGAGCCGGCGCCGGCGAGGATCAGGGCATGCGCCGGCGGCAGCGTGACGGCCGCGAGTTGCGGCGCGTTGAGATGGTCGAGCAGGGAGGTCATGGCGAAGGGGCGTAGGTTAGCTTGCGATTATATCGACCGGCCGGATGGCAGGCCGCTCCGCTAAAATTGCCCGCTTGTGCTGCCAGGAGCGCCCGGAATGGCCGGCCCCGTTGTGGATGACCAAGCATCGAATCTTTCTACGCTGAGTGAGGTCGCGCGCCGCCGGCTCCAGGTCGGACTCTGGGTCATGCTGGCGATGGCGATGATCGCCGTGATGTTGCAGCCGGTGCTGGCTCCGCGGGAAGGCAGTCGCGCCATCGGTGCATTCATGATGATCCCCACGGCCTTGCTCGCAATGTGGTTGATCCGCCAGCAGCGCGTGCGTGCGGCGGTCATGACTCTGGTCTTCGGCTCCTGGCTGGTTGTCACACTCAACTCGGCAGTTCACGGCGGCGTGTTCGCGGCGGGAACCTACGCTTACCCGATACTGGTCGTCATCTGCGGCTGGACCCTGGGCATGCGGGTCACGCTTGTCTTGGCGATCCTGACCATCGCAACGGAAGCGATGCTGACCATCGCCGGAATTCAGGGCCTGATTTCGCAGACACCGGCGCCGGCGCCATGGCAGTGGGCGGTGCATGCCGTAATGCTGGTCGGAGCACTGGGCTTTGTCGGCTTTTCGATTGGTGCCTACGACGACCAGATCAAGTACATCCGCGCGCTATCCGCGGAACTGGCGTTGAAGGTCGCCGACATCGAAGTGAAGAACCGGGAGCAGGAACAGCAAACCCTGCACTACCGCACCCTGCTCGACGCCCAGTCGGACGCGGGGCTGGGACTGTTCATGGTCACCAATCGCCGCATTACCTTCACCAACAATGCGGCCTGCCGGATGCTCGGCTATTCGCGCGAAGAAATGCTGGCACTGCCGAGCTATACCGAACTGCTGGATCCTGACGACTTGAAGCGCGTTGCGGAGAATCATGAACGCCGGGTTCGCGGCGAAAGCTTCGACAACCGCTACGACGTCGTGATGCGGACGAAATCCGGCGAGCGGCGCGAAGGCGAAATCACCGTTGCCGCGATTCCCGGCGCCGACGCAACCGGCGTGCTGATCATCCTTGCCGACATCACGGAACGCAAGCAGGTCGACCGCGAGCTCTCGCTTTCACGGGAAATGTTCTCGCACGTGTTTCAGAGCAATCCGACGGCCGTGGCGATCAGCCGCGTCAGCGACGGCCGCTATCTGGATGTCAATCCCAGCCATTGCCGGCTTTTTGGCTGGAGCCGGGAAGAGGCGGTCGGACGCAGCTCGCTCGAACTCGGCCACTGGCCGGGCCAGGCCCAGCGAGAGAGCTGGACAACGGAATTGCGCAAGACCGGGAAACTCAGCAATTGGCCCGTCGAAATGCGCGATCGCAACGGCAGGCGACTCAGCGTGGCCGTCACGGCCGAGATATTCTTCATCGCCGACGAGCCGGTGGTCCTTTCCTTTGTCAGCGATTACACCGATCTGCGGCAGGCCGAGGCCGGCCTGCGCAGGAGCGAAGAACGCTTCGGCCGGGTGTTCCAGGCCAGCCCGGTGGCCACGGTGATCACCCGCCTCGCAGACGGCGCCTACCTCGATCTCAACGAAGCGTTCACGCGGCAGTTTGGGTGGGTCCGCAGCGAAGTTCTCGCCACCACTGCCGAGAAGCTCGGCGTCTGGCCGGATCCCGCCGTGCGTGCGCGCTGGATCGCCACCCTGCATGAGAAAGGCGCCGTGCGCGACTTCGACGTCGAACTGCACACCCGGTCGGGGGAGCGTCGGCAATGCATCATCTCCGCCGAGCTGATCGATTTCGACAACGAACAGTGCCTGATCGCGCTGATTCACGATATCAGCGATCGCCATCGGGCCGAGGACGAAGTGCGTCGGCTCAACAGCGAACTGGAAGAACGGGTACTGCAAAGAACCATGGAGCTGACCGAAGCCAACCAGGAACTCGAGTCGTTCGCCTACTCGATTTCCCACGACCTGCGCGCACCCTTGCGTGGCATCGACGGCTTCTCCAGGCTGCTGCAGGAGGAGTACGAGCAGCGGCTCGACACCCAGGGCCGTGAATATCTTGCGCGCGTGCGCCGCGCCGCGCAGCGCATGGGCACCCTGATCGACGACCTGCTGGAACTGTCGCGCGTGACCCGCCAGGAGATGAAGCGGCAGCCGGTCGATCTGTCGGCGATCTGCTTGGAAGTGGTCGCCAGCCTGCGCCAGGAACAACCTGAGCGCGCGGTCGACGTGTCGATCGAGCCCGACTGCACCGGTGAAGGCGACCCGCAATTGCTGCGTGTGCTGGTGGAAAACCTGCTCGGCAACGCCTGGAAATACACCCGCACCACGCCGGACGCGCGCATCGAATTCGGCGTGGAACGGAACCAGGCGGAAGACGATGTCTTCTTCATCCGCGACAACGGCGTGGGCTTCGACATGGCCTATGCCAACAAGCTGTTTGCGCCCTTTCAGCGGCTCCATAGCCCGAACGAGTTCGAAGGATCGGGTATCGGCCTGGCCTCCGTCTGGCGCGTCGTACGCCGCCACGGCGGGCAGATCTGGGCCATGGCCGAGATCGGACATGGCGCCACATTCCGCTTCACTCTTGCTACGGCACAAGCCAATAGACAACAGTAAGCGCTAACAAGCTACCCGCGCCCAAGGAATTGGGCGAAACCGATATTGCGGCGCCACAAAATACTTGAACTTAGGGTGTAGCCCCTAGATCTTGCCTGTATGATTGGTATTGTTGCATTGCAGCATCATTGCCTGAAAATGGCTTGATCCGGCTCACAAGGCCGGGGCGGCCCGACAGGACAGGAGAAACAGGTATGAACATGAAAACGAAACGCAACGCACCCAAAGCACCCAAACTGCTGCCGTGGCTGGCAAAAAAGGCGGGCATCAGCGAGCAGCGCGCAATGGCGCTGTGGCACGAGTCCGAGCGCTGGGCCGCGCGGCAGGCCGTTCCCGATTCGTCGGCTTACTTCAAGCTGGCGGTCGACCGGCTGCTGGAACTCACAGCCGCTGAGTCGCTGCGGGAAGACGCGGCATCTTTCGGCTGGCGGCGTTGGTCGCGCGCCCAGGCGCGGTGCTGGTCGATTTCAATGCAGCTAGCGCAGCAGGGCGCGGCCTTGACGGCGCGCGGTTGGCGGCTGATCGGATCAGCCGCCCAACACCACCAGCTCAGCTAACAACCAGGCTAGCGCACCACGCTGGGCTTGAGGCCGGTCGCGGCCTTGAGCCGTGCCGCCGCGACCCCGGCTTCCCCGGCGCTGGAAAAGCCGCCGAGCAGCAACTCGTAGTTCCAGCCGCCCGCCTGCGCCGCGCGCGGCCGGACGCGCGCGGCAAAACCGGCCTCGCGTATCTGGTCATACAGCTCAAGCGCCCCTTCCTCGCTCGTTGCCGTGGCAGCCAGCACGCGCCACTTGCCCTTGGCCCGCGCTGCGCCATCGCCTGCCTCGATTTCGGTCTGCCGCGCCAACTTCCGGAAAGCCTCGGGGTCGAGCGTCTTGACCGCAGACGCCTGGCCGCGAGGCGCGTCGAAATAAGTCATCGACCGGGTCAGTGCAGTCACCTCGCCGGCACGGCTGATTTCGATGCGGCCTTCGATCAAGGCCACCAGTTCGCCGGCGCTGTCCGTCCGGCCCCACAGGTCAGTACCGCGAATGCCGATCGTGGCGGTGCCGACGCGTATGGCGACATCCCGCGGCAGCGCCCTTTTCAACTTGCCCGTCGTGAAGCGGAAGGCTCCCTCCAGAATGTCCAGCGCGCCGCGAAATGACCGTTGCGGCTGCAGGCTGCGCGTATGGAATGTGAAGCGCGCGGCTTCGCCGAGCTTGACCCGGCTGCCCTCCGCAAGCATCAGGTAGACGCGCGCGCCCTGGCCGGTGCGCAGCACATCGCCGCTCTGCAACTCCATGCCTGCCGCCAGCGGCAGCGTCCTCGCGCCGCGCTCCAGCCAGGCGGGCGCCTGGACGGCTTCGACAATCGCGGGCGCGGCTGCGCATGCGGCCATTGACGACAGCATGACAAAAGCAGCGAGCACAGCAACAAGCCGGTTCGGGGGGCGCATGCGAATCCTTTCGATAAGGGGTGGCGGGTATAATTCCGCCCTTTGCCAGCACTCAAAAAAAGACGCCCCGGCCATGCAGGAAAAATATCTCCCGACCGAAATCGAGCAGGCCGCACAGGCCCACTGGAACACCACGCAGGCTTTTCGCGCCGCGGAAAACTCCGAGAAGCCGAAGTACTACTGCCTGTCGATGTTCCCCTACCCGTCGGGCAAGCTGCACATGGGGCACGTGCGGAACTATACCATCGGCGATGTGCTCTCCCGCTACCACCGCATGAAGGGCTACAACGTGCTGCAGCCCATGGGCTGGGACGCTTTCGGCCTGCCCGCCGAGAACGCGGCAATGCAGAACAAGGTGCCGCCCGCGAAGTGGACCTGGGACAACATCGCCTACATGAAGAAGCAGCTCCAGTCGCTGGGTTTCGCCCTCGACTGGGAACGCGAACTGGCGACCTGCGCGCCCGAGTACTACAAGTGGAACCAGTGGCTGTTCCTGCGCATGCTGGAAAAGGGCATCGCCTACAAGAAGACCCAGGTGGTGAACTGGGACCCGGTGGACCAGACCGTGCTCGCCAACGAGCAGGTCATCGAGGGCCGCGGCTGGCGTACCGGCGCCGTGGTCGAAAAGCGCGAGATCCCCGGCTACTACCTCGCGATCACCAAGTACGCCGACGAACTGCTCTCGGCGCTCGACACGCTGCCGGGCTGGCCGGAGCGGGTCAAGACCATGCAGGCCAACTGGATCGGCAAGAGCACCGGCGTGCGCTTCGCCTTCCCTTACACCCTCCCCGCCGCAGGCGGCACAAACCTCCCCTCTCCCCCTGCGGGAGAGGGGCAGGGGGAAGAGGGGAGCGCAGGCAAGGGATTGCTCTGGGTATTCACTACCCGCGCCGACACCATCATGGGCGTCACCTTCTGCGCCGTCGCCGCCGAACATCCGCTGGCCACCCACGCCGCGAAGAGCAATCCGCAGCTTGCCGCCTTCATAGCCGAATGCAAGCACGGCTCGGTCATGGAAGCCGACATGGCGACCATGGAAAAGAAGGGCCTGCCGACGGGCATTTTCGTCGACCATCCGCTGACCGGCGAGAAGGTCGAAGTCTGGGTCGGCAACTACGTGCTGATGAGCTATGGCGAAGGCGCGGTGATGGCGGTGCCGGCGCATGACGAACGCGATTTCGAGTTCGCCAGGAAATACGGACTGGCGATCAAACAGGTCATCGCCGTGGAGGGTGAAACGTTCTCGCTAGCCGGCTGGCAGGAGTGGTATGCCGACAAGCAGCGCGGCCGCTGCGTGAACTCCGGTAAGTATGACGGCCTCGATTACGCTGCAGCGACGGCGGCCATCGCCGCCGACCTCAAGACCAAGGACCTCGGCGACACCCAGGTGCAATACCGCCTGCGCGACTGGGGCGTGTCGCGCCAGCGCTACTGGGGCTGCCCGATTCCGCTGATCCATTGCGACACGTGTGGCACGGTGCCGGTGCCCAACGACCAGTTGCCGGTCAGGCTGCCCGAAGACTGCGTGCCCGACGGCTCCGGAAACCCGCTGGCGAAGCGCGCCGACTTCGTCGATTGCGACTGCCCCAAATGCGGCAAGCCGGCCAAGCGCGAAACCGACACGATGGATACCTTCGTCGACTCGTCCTGGTATTACGCGCGCTACTGCGTCGATCCCACCGCGCGCGCGGCAAACTCGACCATGGTCGATGGCGGCACCAACTACTGGATGCCGGTCGACCAGTACATCGGCGGCATCGAGCACGCCATCCTGCACCTGCTCTACTCGCGCTTGTGGACCAAGGTGATGCGCGACCTGGGACTGGTCAAGTACGACGAACCCTTCGCCAACCTGCTGACGCAGGGCATGGTGCTCAATCACATTTTCTCGCGCCGCACCGACAAGGGCGGCATCGAGTATTTCGCCCCGGAAGAGGTCGACCTCAAGCGCGACGAGGGCGGCCACGTGATCGGCGCCACATCGAAGGCCGACGGCCAGCCGGTCGATTACGGCGGCGTCGGCACCATGTCGAAGTCGAAGCGCAACGGCGTCGATCCGCAGTCGCTGATCGACGAGTTCGGCGCCGACACCGCGCGCTTCTTCATGATGTTCGCCTCGCCGCCGGAACAGACGCTCGAATGGTCGGACTCGGGCGTCGAGGGTGCCTACCGCTTCCTGCGCCGGGTCTGGGCCTTCGGCCACGGCTCGCATGGCGCGGTCAGGCTGCAAGCCGCAATGCCGGAAAAACTGCCCGAGCCCCTCGCCGCCGTGCGCCGCGAAATTCACTTGCTGCTGAAGCAGGCCAATTACGACCTCGGCAAGTTCCAGTTCAACACCGTCGCCTCGGCGGCGATGAAAATGCTCAACAGCCTGGAGAAGATTCCGGGTGGAAACGGCCGCGACGCCGTGGTCGCCGAGTGCTTCGGCATCCTGCTGCGCATGCTCTCGCCGATCACGCCGCACATCTGCCATGCCTTGTGGATCGAGCTCGGCTATGGCGCCGACATTCTCGCCGCACCCTGGCCGGAACCGCTGGCCGCCGCCCTGGTGCAGGATGAGGAAGAGCTGGTGCTGCAGGTCAATGGCAAGCATCGCGGCAACATCCGCGTGAAAGTCGGCGCTGACAGGACGGCGATCGAAGCCGTCGCGCTGGCGTCCGAAGGGGCACAGAAGTTCATGGACGGCAAGGCCGCGAAAAAAGTCATTGTCGTTCCCGGCCGCCTGGTCAACATCGTGGTTTGAGAGGTTCCTCATGCGCGCAACGAAACTGTCCCTCATCCTGCTGCTGATCAGCCTGCTGGCCGCCTGCGGCTTCAAGTTGCGCGGCAGCACGGATCTGCCCGGCTACAAACTGCCGTTCGCCACCATCGCCCTCTCGCTGCCGCCGACGTCCAGCTTCTATGCCCTGCTCAAGCGCAACATCGAGGCATCGTCGCCGGGAACGCGGGTAGTCAGCGAACTCAACGAGGCGGACGCCGTCCTGACGGTGCTGGGCGACACGAGGCAGAAGAACATCCTCTCGCTCAACGCCGCCGGCCGTGCCCGCGAATACCAACTGGTGCGGACCTTCAGCTTCAAGGTCAATGCCAACGTCCCGGCGGGAACGCCGGTGCCGCAGGTCAAATACACGGACGCACGCCCCGCGGTCACCGCCACCGAGTACATCCCGTACAGCACCATCACGCTGCGCCGCGATATCACCTTCAGCGACGACCTGGTGCTGTCCAAGGAGTCCGAAGAAGCCCTGCTCCAGCGCGACATGGAGAACGATCTGGTGCAGCAGCTGATGCGACGGCTGGCGGCAGCGAAACTGCAGCCGGCGAAAGTCGACTAGGCACCATGCAGCTGCGGCCCGAGCAGCTCGCGGCGCATCTGGACAAGCCGCTGGCACCGCTGTACCTGCTCCACGGCGACGAACCCCTGCTGGTGATCGAGGCCGCCGACGCCATCCGCGCCGCCGCCCGCAAACAGGGCTTCGAAGAGCGCGAGGTCATTGTCGTCGGCACCAGCTTCAAATGGGACGACCTCTTCATGGCCGCCGGCAACATGTCGCTGTTCGGCGGCAGCAAGCTGGTGGACCTGCGCATTCCGTCCGGCAAGCCGGGGCGCGAAGGCAGCGAGGCGCTGCAGCGCTACATCTCGACCACGGGTGCCATGGGCCCCGGCATCGTCACCCTTATCACGCTGCCCGAGCTCGACTGGCAGGCGAAGAAGGCCGCCTGGGTCACCGCCCTGTCGAATGCCGGAATCAGTATCGAATGCAACGCGCCGCCCCCGGCGCGCCTGCCGCAATGGATCGCCGAGCGAATGGCGCGGCAGAAGCAGAGCGCGCCCAGGCCTGCGCTGGAATTCATCGCCGCCCACGTCGAAGGCAACCTGCTGGCGGCGCATCAGGAACTCCAAAAGCTCGGCCTGCTTTATCCGCCGGGCGAGCTTTCGCTGGCGCAGATCGAGGCCGCGGTGATGAACGTCGCCCGCTACGATGTGTCGGATCTGCGCGACGCCCTCAAGGCGCGCGACACGGTGCGCGCCGCGCGCACGCTGGAAGGCCTCAAGGCGGAAGACGCCGCGCCGCCGCTGGTGCTCTGGGCACTGGCAACGGAGGCGCGCAGCGCCGCTGCTCGCCCCGCGCTCTTGCATGCAGCGAAGATTGACCGCATCATCAAGGGTCTTGGGCGCGGCGACATCTGGGACGAGTTTCTGCAACTGGCGCTGCGTTTGACGCAACCGAGGACACGGTAATGGATGTAAAGACCTACATGCAGCAAGTTGGCCGCAACGCACGCGAGGCTTCGCGCGCCACGGCGCGCGCCTCGACCGCGGAAAAGAACACCGCGCTGCTGGCGATGGCAGGCGCGATCCGCGAGCGCAGCGGCGAACTGCTCGCGGCGAATGCCGCCGATGTCGCGGAAGCGCGCGCCAACGGCCTCGACGCGGCGCTGATCGACCGCCTGACGCTCACCGACAAGGGCGTCGAGGCCATGGCGCAGGGACTCGAACAGGTTGCGGCACTGCCCGATCCGGTGGGCGAAATCAGCGACATGAAGCGCCGCCCCTCGGGCATTCAGGTCGGCAAGATGCGCGTCCCGCTCGGCGTGGTCGGCATCATCTACGAAGCGCGGCCCAACGTCACTGCCGACGCGGCCGCCCTGTGCCTCAAATCCGGCAACGCCGCGATCCTGCGCGGCGGCAAGGAAGCCCTGCGCTGCAACCAGGCCATCGCCGCCTGCGTGCGCGCCGGCCTCGCTGCGGCGGGCCTGCCCGAAACCGCCGTGCAGGTGATCGAGACCACCGACCGCGAGGCTGTCGGCCATCTGGTCGCCATGCCCGAGTATGTCGATGTGATCGTGCCGCGCGGCGGCAAGGGGCTCATCGAGCGCGTCTCGAAGGAAGCGAAGGTGCCGGTGATCAAGCATCTCGACGGCAACTGCCACGTCTACGTCGATGACGCCGCCGATGCCGCCAAGGCGCTGCGCATCCTCGAAAACTCCAAGACCCAGCGCCTGGGCACCTGCAACACGGCCGAGTCCCTGCTGATCGCGCGCTCCGTCGCCGTGTCGCTGGCGCCGACTCTTTGCGACATGCTCACTGCGCGCGGCGTCGAAATCCGCGGCTGCGAGGAAACGCGCAAGCTGGTGCCGCAGGCAGTCGCCGCGACCGAAGAAGACTATTACGCCGAATATCTGGCCGCAATCATCTCGGTCAAGGTGGTGGCCGATGTCGGCGAAGCCATCGCCCACATCAACAAGTATTCCTCGCAGCACACCGACGCCATCGTCACCGAGAACTACACGAACGCTATGCGCTTCCTGCGCGAGGTGGATTCGGCTTCCGTGATGGTCAATGCCTCGACCCGCTTCGCCGACGGCTTCGAATACGGCCTCGGCGCCGAGATCGGCATTTCCACCGACAAGTTCCACGCCCGCGGTCCGGTCGGGCTGGAAGGCCTCACCTCGCAGAAGTGGATCGTGCTGGGGAGCGGGGAGATTCGCCAGTAGGCGAATTGGGCGCGGTCAGAAGTTAAGGGCTAGCGCTGCTCCGTCCTGTCGTCCTCGACCGCCCAGGTTCGCGCCTGAGTTTCTTCCTCGCGTCGCTTCTCGTCATAGGCCGCGAGCTGCGCGGCGTAGGCCTCATCGCGCGCCTTCTGCCGATCAGCACGCACCCGGAGCAAAAGGCCGAGCAGCAGCAGAAGCATGGCGATGGTGGTCCAGTCCTTGAGGAATTCTCCAATTGTCAGGACTGCAAACTCGATGCAGACGAGCGGGTCGCCGCCGCAGGGTGCCGCCATTCGATAGTCTCCCTTACCAGCGCACGCGCACCGTGTATTCCAGAACCGCGGCGCCGTCCGCCGGGATCGCCACGTTCCACGAGGCCACGCGCGACGATTCCTTCGTGTGCTTCTGGCTTTCCTGCAGCATTTCCCAGTCACCGGGCAGCGGCTCCTGCACGCGGACCGTGACGGCCTCGTCCTTGGCGTTACGCAGGTCGATCCGGTAGGCCGTTTCGACGACATTGTCGGTAATCTTGCGGTAGCCGGTCTGCTTGCGCTCGGCGGTGATGTCGAAGGCCTCGCCCAGCCGGAGTTTCAGCTTCTCGTTTTTCGCCGTGTGCGCGATGCGATCCTCGCCGACGAATTGCGCCGCGCCCTTGCTGTCCCTGGCATAGACCCGCACGATGCCGGCCGGCAGCGGCTTGCCCAGTTGCCCTCCCTTGTTCTCGAACTCGAGGAAGACCGCCGGTTTCAATTTCTGGCCTATCTGGCCATAGCGGTCGCGGTAGTACCCCTCGTTGCCGGCCAGCAGGTATTCGCGGCGCACCGGCACCGCGCTGGCCGAAAGCAGGGCCAGCTGCTTGGTCTGGTTGTCGGCGATGCTGGTCGGCCGCTCGAAGCTGTAGAGGTGGTAATCCATCAGCGCCTCCTGCGTCGCTTCCTGCGATTTGGCACGTGCCGGCGCGGGCGCCGCCATGGCATAGACGCGCGAGTCCGTCTGGCGCACGCGATTGACCGTGCCGGCGACCAGTTGCAGGGTCGTGTTGTCGAAGCCGGCGCCGCTGCGATTGGTCAGCGTCACCCAAGCATTGAGATCCAGGTTCTTGCCGTCCGCCGAAAGGTTGGCAACATAGTCCGCCTTCCACGACAGGCCGCCGGTGAGATAGGAAAGCTCCACCGCCTGCTTGCCGCCCGCCGCTTCGAGCAGGACCGAGAGCGTGGGACGGTCGCGCAGGTTGGGCGGCACGCTGTCGAATGCCAGCCGGCCCGGCACGCCGGTCTCGATGCGATCATTGAAACGCAGCACCGTGCCTTGTCCGGCCGCCAGCACCGTGGCCTTCTCGCGTCTTTCCTCGCCGGTGGTCGGATGGGAACGGATCACGGTCACGTCGCGGCCGACGTATTTTTCAAGGAGCTTCTGCGGCGTCAGCAAGTCGAAATCGAAGTTCTGTTCGACGAGGCTCAGGGGCTGTCCTGAAACCGCGCGCAGCAGCGCCGTTTCGGGGCGCATCTGCGCCGCCACTTCGCGCAGCGAAAGCCGCGTCAGCCCCGCCGGCAAATCCACCCGGCGGCGCTCCTTGACCAGCGCCAGGTCGTCGTTGTACACGGTCACCGCCACGGCTTCGCGATCGGCCGCGCCGGAGGCGACATCGCGCACCGGTTCGGCAGCGCTGGCCATGGCCGCCAGAAAGAACCCGGCACTCAGCAAGCTTCTTCGCATGACATTTTCCCCGCCGATCGATGGCGCAACCATAGCATGCCGGCGTCGGCGGTATGATGGCGCCGGACTACCCATTCCCGAGGAGAAACAGATGAACAAGCTGCTTGCCATACTGCTGCTGGCCCTATCCCTGCCCGCGTTTGCCGCGCTCGAAGTGGGCGACGTGAAGTTCGACGACAAGGCGAAAGTCGGCGCCGGCGACACGGTGATCAACGGCGCCGGACTGCGCAAAGTGCTGTTCATCAAGGGCTATGCCATGGCCTTGTATCTGCCGCAGAAAGCCGCGACGATGGCCGAGGTGCTGACGGCCAAGGGCGCCAAACGCATCCACCTGGTGCTCCTGCGCGACGCTTCGGGCGAAACCTTCGCCGATGCCCTGGCGAGCGGGATACGCAAGAACCACAGCGAAGCCGAGATCGCTTCGCTGAACGCCCGCATCGAAACCTTGAAGGCCACCATGATCGGCATCGGCACGGTCGCCAAGGGTGCGGTGATTCATCTCGACTGGCTACCTGAGCTTGGCAGCGGCGCGGTTCGCCTGGCGGTCAACGGCGAAAAGAAAGGCGAGGACATCGCGGGCGAAGACTTCTTCCGCGCCCTGCTGAAAATCTGGCTCGGCGACAAGCCGATACAGGACGACCTCAAGGACAATCTGCTCGGCAAGGCCTCGTAATGGCCGACGGGGCGCTCGCCGGACTCCGCGTCCTCGACCTCTCGCGCGTGCTGGCCGGCCCCTGGGCCTCGCAATTGCTGGGCGACCTCGGCGCCGACGTGATCAAGGTCGAACGCCCTGATACGGGCGACGACACGCGCGGCTGGGGCCCGCCGTGGCTGGCCGACGGTGAAGGCCGGCCGACCACCGACGCCGCCTACTTCCTGTGCACCAACCGCAACAAGCGCTCGCTCTCGGTCGACATCACGCGCCCCGAGGGACAAGCCATCGTGCGCGAACTCGCCGCGCAGTCCGACGTGGTGCTGGAGAATTTCAAGGTCGGCGGGCTCAAAGCCTACGGCCTCGACTACACGAACCTCTCCGCGATCAACCCGAAGCTGGTGTATTGCTCGATCACCGGCTTCGGCCGGGACGGCCCCTACGCCACGCGCGCCGGCTACGATTTCCTGATCCAGGGCATGGGCGGCCTGATGAGCGTGACCGGCCGCGCCGATGACGAGGAAGGCGCCGGCCCGCAAAAAGTCGGCGTCGCGCTGACCGACATCCTCACCGGCCTCTATGCCACGGTCGCCATCCAGGCCGCGCTGGCGCATCGCGAGAAGACCGGTCAGGGCCAGCACATCGACCTCGCGCTGCTCGACGTGCAGGTGGCCTGCCTGGCCAACCAGGCGATGAACTATCTGGTGTCGGGCAAGGCGCCGCGCCGCATGGGCAACGGCCATCCCAACATCGTGCCCTACCAGGACTTCCCCACGGCGGACGGCGACATGATCCTGGCCATCGGCAACGACGGCCAGTTCGCGCGCTTCTGCGAGCTCGCCGGCCACGCCGAATGGAGTGGCGACGAACGCTTCGCTACCAACGCGGCACGAGTCAGGCATCGCGCTGTCCTGCTGCCGCTGCTGCGCCAGACGACGGTGATGAAGACCACCGCGGCATGGATCGCCCTGCTGGAAAATGCCGCGGTGCCTTGCGGCCCGATCAACGATCTGGCCGGCGTGTTCGCCGATCCCCAGGTGCTGCATCGCGGTCTGCGGATCGAGATGCCGCATGCCGCGGGCGGCAGCGCGCCGCAGGTGGCCAACCCGATTCGCTTCTCCGCCACGCCGATCGACTATCGCCTGGCGCCGCCGCTGCTGGGGCAGGATACCGAAGTCGTACTGCGCGAACTCGGGCGCAGCGATGAAGCCATCGCTGCGTTGCGCACCGCAGGAGTGGTTTAGCGGACCTTGGTAGTGCGCGGTCGCGGGCCCTGACTTCCCTGGTCAGGGAATCTGGTGTGCCCGCTTGGCCTCTGCGGCGGCCAGCTTCTCGTCGGTGATGTCCTCGTACATCCCCAGCACTCCGATGATGTCGTCTTCCTGATTCCTGAGCGGCACCATCGACATGCGCAAGGACCTCATCTCGCCTTTCGGCGTCGGCCGCGCTGCTTCGAAGGAAAGCCTGGGAGAACCCGACTCCATGACGGCCAGGTCGACAGAACGATAAGACGGCGCTTGATCCGCCCAGGACAACTGGTAATCGTCCTTGCCAATCACGTCCTTCGGGTGCGCCTTCCCGGCATCCCTGGCGAAAGCCTCGTTGCAGCCGAGATAGCAGAGGTTGCGATCCTTCCAGAACACCCTCACCGGCACGGTGTCGACAATGGCCCGGAAGAGGTTTCGCGATTCGGCGATCTCTTCTTCCGCTGCCTTGCGGTCGGTGATATCGCGGGCGTAGCCGACCATGCCGATGACTTTGCCATCAACCAGCACGGGGGACTTGCTGGTCTCGCACCATCGCCACCGCCCGCCCATTTCGATCAGCTCCTCGACAGGTTTGCTGGTGCTGCTGCTGAATACGGCCAAGCCACCCGCGCGGTACTTTCCCGCCAGGTTTGAAACGGCGATGTCCAGGTCGGTCTTGCCCACCACGGTTTCGGCGGAGGGCCAGCCGAAGCCATCGAGAAAGGCCTGATTCACTGCAAGATAGCGGCCTTCTTCATCCTTCAGCCAGACCATGAACGGAAAATTGTCCAGCAGCGTCCGCAGGAAGCCTTCGCGCCTTTCGACGGCCTTGAGGTGCACCTCGATCTCACTGTTCAGGCGACGCATTTCGGCATAGCGCTCACGGAACAGTTTCAGCAGATACACGGTCAGTATGGCGCTGATGACCAGCACCATTACATGCACGAACGCCACCATGATCGGCGACAAGGACAGGCTGACGTCTTTCAAGCCGGTCTGCTGGCTCGCGGCCAGGACCACCAAAGCGACGCAGCTGGCGCCGAGCAGGCCGAGGCAATATCGGGTTCCGAGCATCCATCCGGCGACGATCAATATGAGCGGATAGGCCACCAGAATCGACGAGCGAACGCCTTCGGTGACGAAACCCGACACGGTAACGAGCAGCCAGCCGCCGATGGCGAGCAGCCGCAACGCCGGAATCACTCCGCGGTAGCGATAAACCAGCTGCGCGCCTACGGCGAGGAGCGCCACGCCGACGGTGACGTACAAGCGCCCCGGCGTTTGCATCGGCGTATCCAGCATGAGCAACAGAAAGACCACCGCTGCGACGAGGATCGCCCAGAGGGCAGTGACCAAGTACGGGCCACGTTCCCCGACCAGCAACTCCGGGAACTCGTCCGCTGCATCCTTTTCGGATGACAAGAGATCGCGAATCAAGGTCTTCATATGGCTCCTCTGCTGGCTATCCTATGCCCAAAGCTATATGACCAACACATGTCTTGAATTCATGCTACGCCCGCCCGCTCGCGAGTGCAATCACAAAGCGGATTATTGCCCCGGCCGCCGTCGGGTCAGCCCATTCAGGACTCCAGCACGCGCAGTTCGGCGTTGGTGTAGCGCAGCCGGCTGGCGAGTACGCTGGCGATGCCTTCCATCAGCTTGAGGCCCAGCTTCTTGTGCTCCTCGGCGAACGTGTCGAAGGCTTGGCGCGACAGCACATAGAGATCGGTGTCCACGAACGCCACCGCATTCGCCGAGCGCGCCTCACCGTCGAGGAAAGCCATTTCGCCAAAGAACGCGCCGCGCCCGAAGGTGCCCAGATGATGCGACATGCGGTCGGACAGCGGCAGCACGATGCGCACCGCGCCGCGCCGGATCAGGAACAGTTCATCGCCCGCGTCGCCGCGCGAAAAAATGCCGTCGCCGGCCGCCACGTGGCGCTTCTCCATGCACTGCTCGAGTTCGGCCAGGGTTTGCTCCTTGCGGCCGGCGAACAGTTCCACTTCGTGCAGTTCCAGCGCGGTTTCCTCATCGTGCGACAACGCGGCTTCATGGATGATGCGGTCCTCGACCCACTCCAGCGCATCGTCCAGTTCCGGGAACACGCGCACCGGACTATCCGCGCGGATCAGGCCGACCTGGTCGAAGTATTGCTGCAGGTCGCGGCCCGAGGGCAGGTTGGGCGGGATCTGGCTGAATATCAGGAAGCCGTTGCGTTCGGCCAGCATGTCCTTGACCTGTTCCAGCAGGTGCGCCGCGGTGACATCCACGGTCTGGATGCGGCGCATGTCGAGGATCAGGAAATCGCGCGTCTTCAAGTCCTGCTCCAGGCTGCGATAGAGCTGGTCCGCGGTGCCGAAGAACAGGCTGCCCTGCAATTCGATGATGGCGGCGCGATTGCCGTGGGCGGTGAGGATTTCCATTTCCTCGTGGGTGCGGATGCGCTTGGAGAAGGTCTCGTTACCGAGCAGCTTGCGGCGGATGATCGAACCGCCGATCTGTTCGCGGATGAACAGCATGACGGCCAGCACAATGCCGACGCCGGATGCCGCGATCAGGCTGACCGTCAGGGCGGTGACCACCACGGCAGCGATCACGCAGAAATCGAGAATGGTGGAACGCTGCTTGAGATAGCCAAAGCTGTGGCTGTCGATCATGCGCACGCCGACCACGATCAGGATGCCCGCCAGCGCCGGCACCGGCACCCACGAAATCAGCGCGCCGAGCAGCAGGAAAGCCAGCAGCGCGAGCACGCCCTCGATGAAGCCCGAATAGCGGGTCAGGGCGCCGCTCGACATGTTCACCAGGGTCGCGCCCATGGTGCCGGCGCCGGGCATGCCGCCCACCACGGCCGAGGTGATGTTGCCCAGACCCTGGCCGATCAGTTCGCGGTTCGAGTCATGGCGCGAACGGGTCAGCGCGTCGAGGACGACACAGGTCTTCAGTGTGTCGATCGACAGCAGCACCGCGAGGGTCAGCGCCGGCATGAGCAGCACCGTGAGGTCGGCCATGCCGAGCTTGCCCACGCCTGCCCAGCGACCGGCCATGGCGTCGACGAAGCCGCCATCGCCCGAACCGCCGAGGGGTCCGATCACCATCGGGTTACGCGGGTCGAGCAGCGCCGCATCGAAGAAGGCCAGACCGAAGTAGCACAGCACGCCGGCCAGAAGCGCCAGAATCGCCGCCGGCACGCGCTGCGTGACGCGCGGCGCGAACAGCATGGCGAGTACGGTTGCCGCGCCGACCACCATGCCCTGCCAGACCCAGAGCGCCGGGGAAGCCAAGGCATGGCCCAAATGGGTGCCGGCGGGCGTGCCGAGAAATTTCGGCACCTGCCCGAAGATGATGTAAAGCCCGACCCCGGAGAGATAGCCGCTGACCACCGGGTAGGGCATGTACTTGATCAGCCGGCCGAGGCCGATGCCACCGAATATCACCTGCAGCACGCCCGCCGTCAGCCCGAGCGCGGCCAGCAGCACAGCCACCGCGGCCGCATCCATGCCTTGCTGGATGCGTTCGATCGCGAACGCCGTCAGTACCGCCGCCGCCGGCGCGCAGGGCGCCGAAATGAGCCGGTTGGTGCCGCCCATCGACGAGGCGACCAGCCCCATCGCCGTCGCGCCGAGAATGCCGGCCAGCGCCCCGTACGCGGCATAGGAGCCGCCGAGGGACGCATAGATGGTGACGCCGAAGGCGATTGCGGAAGGCAAGGCCACGAGCATCGCCGCGAAGCCGCCCCAAAAATCGCCGGCCAGGTTTTCCAGTCTGGGCAGTTTCATTTGCTTACCTGCATAAAAATCCTCTGGTAACAATTCTGTCACGAAGCGCCGCCGATTGTCAGGGCTTGTGCACTAGTTTGTTGTCGCCTGGCCCTTTGCGGCATCGTTCTCTTCCATCCGGCTGTTCAAACACGGCAAAGCGATACAAACATCCCACACAACGATTCCCAATCCGACTCGCAAGGCCGGAGTGTTGTAAGCTTCATCCCACAACAAAACCTACCCGGAGGAATTACCCATGAAGCAAGCGCGTACCCTGCTGGTCGCCGCGACCGCTTTGGCCCTCGCCGCCACCGCCCACGCCCAGGAATTCGTCACCGTCCTCACCGGCGGCACCTCGGGCGTGTATTACCCGATGGGCGTTGCCCTGTCGCAGGTCTATGGCAAGGCCATGCCCGGCGCCAAGACCTCCGCCCAGGTGACCAAGGCCAGCGCCGAAAACCTCAACCTGCTGCAGGCAGGCCGCGGCGAAATCGCCTTCACCCTCGGCGATGCGCTCAACGAGGCCTGGAAGGGCAACGAGGAAGCCGGCTTCAAGACGCCGCTGAAGAAATTGCGCACCATCGCCGCAATCTATCCCAACTACATCCAGATCGTCGCCAACGCCGATTCGGGCATCAAGACCCTGGCCGACCTGAAAGGCAAGCGCGTCGCCGTCGGCGCGCCGAAGTCCGGCACCGAGCTCAATGCACGCGACATCTTCAAGGGCGCCGGCATGAGCTACAAGGATTTCGCCAAGGTCGAGTACCTGCCCTTCGGCGAGTCGGTGGAACTGATGAAGAACCGCCAGCTCGACGCCACGCTGATCTCGGCCGGCCTCGGCGTCGCCGCCATCCGCGATCTGGCCACGTCAGTCAAGATCGTCATCGTGCCGGTGCCCGCCGACGTGGTGGCGAAGATCGGCGAAGCCGCTTATCAATCGGGCACCGTGCCGGCCAACACCTACAACGGCCAGACCGAAGCTGTAGCCACGGTGGCGATCCAGAACTTCCTGGTCAGCCACGAAGGCGTGTCGACCGATGCGGCCTACAAGATGACCAAGGCGATCTTCGAGCACCTGCCGGAGCTGCAAGCCGCGCACGCCGCGGCCAAGGCCATCACCCGCGAAAATGCTGCCAAGGCACCGCCGGCGCCGCTGCACCCGGGCGCCGAGAAGTACTACAAGGAAATCGGGCTGATCAAGTAGCCATGCGCCGAGCCGCCTCAAGCATGGCGCAGCCAACCGACCGGAGCCGCGGAGCGGCGAACACCCGTCACCCCCGCCTGGGCGGGGGCTGGGGGGTGGGGACCAGGAGCCGCGCGCCGTGACCATACACAGCGTCGCCCCCGACCACGGCCAGGAAGAGTTCTCCGAGCACGGCGTGCAACGCCGGCTCGGAGGCGGCTGGCTGACGGTTCTCACCGCACTGGCCCTGAGCTTTTCCACCTACCAGCTGATCGTCGCCGCATTCCACCCGCTGTCCAGCCTGGTGATCCGCAGCCTGCACGTCGGCTTTCTGCTGTGCATCACCTTCATTCTCTACCCGGCCTTCAGGAGCTCCGGCCGGCTGTCGAAAGTCGGCGCTGGCGATACGGTGCTGGCCGCAGGCGCCTTGGCGCTGTCGACCTACCACTGGGTGTTCGAGGCCGAGCTGATCCAGCGTTCGGGCGACCCAAGCAGCGCCGACCTGTTCGTCGGCACCGCGCTGGTGATCATGTGTTTCGAGGCCTCACGGCGCATCCTCGGCCTGGCACTGCCCATCGTCTGCGGCGTATTCCTGCTCTACGGCGTGTTCGGCCACCTGCTGCCCGGCGACCTCGGCCATCGCGAGTACGGCTTCGACCAGATCATCAATCAACTGGCGCTCGGCACCGAAGGCATTTTTGGCATTCCGACGCTGGTCTCGGCGACCTACATCTTCCTGTTCATCCTGTTCGGCTCCTTCCTCGAACACGCCGGCATGATCAACCTGTTCAACTCGCTGGCGCTGGGTTTCGTCGGTCACACCAAGGGCGGCCCGGCCAAGGTCGCGGTGATCTCCTCGGGCCTGATGGGCACCATCTCCGGCTCCGGCGTGGCCAATGTGCTGACCACCGGGCAGTTCACGATTCCGCTGATGAAGAAGTTCGGCTACTCGGGCATCTTCGCCGGCGCGGTCGAAGCCACCTCGTCGATGGGCGGCCAGATCATGCCGCCGGTGATGGGCGCGGTGGCCTTCATCATGGCCGAGAACATCAACGTGCCCTATGCCGACATCGTCCAGGCGGCGGCGATTCCGGCCATCCTCTACTACGTTACCGCGTTCTGGATGGTGCACCTCGAAGCCGGGCGCAAGAACCTGGTCGGCCTGCCCAAGGATCAGTGTCCCAACCCCTGGCATGCGATGCGCGACAACTGGTATCTGCTGCTGCCGCTGGTGGTGCTGGTGTGGACCCTGTTCAACGGCTTCACGCCGATGTTCGCCGGCATGATCGGACTGGTGCTGACCGCCGTGCTGATCCTCGGAGCAGCCATTGCCGCGCGCGTTTCCAGCACGGCCTTCCGCTACGTGTTCTGGTTTGCGCTGGGGCTCGCCGCCGCGGTCTTCGTCAAGAACATGGAAACCTGGGGCATCTTCCCCCTGCTGGCGCTGATCGCCGCTTTGGTGGCACAGACCTTCGCTCTCAAGGGCGGCATGAAGACCCTGCACCTGCTCAAGATGAGCCTGGTCGAGGGTGCCCAGCAGGCGCTGCCGGTGGGCGTCGCCTGCGCCATCGTCGGCGTCATCATCGGCGTGCTGACACTGACCGGGGCGGCGTCGAGCTTCGCCGGCTTCATCCTCAACGTGGGCGAAAAAAGTTTGTTTCTCTCGCTCGTGCTGACCATGCTGGTGTGCCTGGTGCTGGGCATGGGCATCCCGACCATTCCCAACTACATCATCACCAGTTCCATCGCCGCGCCGGCACTGCTCAAGCTCGGCGTGCCGCTGATCGTCAGCCACATGTTCGTCTTCTACTTCGGCATCATGGCCGACCTGACGCCCGATGAAAATCGGCTTCAAGGCGGTGCAGATCGCCATCGCCGGCTTCGTCATCCCCTACATGGCCGTCTACACACCTGCGCTGATGCTGCAGGGCGACTGGACCTTTGCCGCCGTCGCCTACATCGTGTTCAAGGCGGTGGTATCGATCATGCTGTGGGGTGCGGCGGCCATCGGCTTCATGTTCGCGTCACTCAACATGGCCGAGCGCATCTTCGCCGCGTCGGCAGCCTTCCTGCTGGTCGCCGCGATTCCGCTGACCGACGAGATCGGCTTCGCCATGAGCGCGGTCTTTGTCGTCTGGCATCTGCTGCGCACCCGACGCGCGGCGCAGCGCCGCCCCGCCAGCGCCGACGTCTGATGCTGTGCCTCGCGGCGGGCGCGGTCAGCGCCGTGCTCGCCGTCGAGGGATTCACCCTGGCCTGGATGCATTCCATCGAGAAGATCCGCTGGGAGGAGGACTGGCGCATCGAAGCCCACGCGCTGGTAATCACAGAAGCGCGCATCCGCGGCAGCGGCGCCGGCATGGAGCCACCCGCCGGCAGCGTACTGAAGAACGGGGTCTGGCATTACTGCCCTGCGGTGCCTCCGCAGCAGGTCCTGCGCCTCACCCACTCGCCCTACACGGCCGGCTACGAGCTGTGCATCGAGGGCCGTTGCCGCCCTCTTGCGGATCATCTGCCGGGGATCGACAATAACGCCGTGATCGAAATCGGGAGGTGTCCGCCATGAAGCCCTATTCCGCCGTCTTGTCCGCGCCGGATTTCGCCATCGGCATTTGCTGCAACGATGACGAGATCACCGAAATCACCTACCTGGAACCCCAGGCCGAGATCGCGCCGAAGACCCCTCTGGCGAAAGAAGCCGTGCGCCAGTTGCGCGCCTGGCTGAAGGATCCGCGCTTCGAATTCGGCCTGCCTCTGGCGCCTGCCGGCACGCATTTCCAGCGCCGCGTCTGGGAACAGATTTCCGCAATTCCGGCCGGCCGGACGCAGAGTTATGGCGAGGTCGCCGCCGCCATACACAGCGGACCCCGTGCGGTGGGCAATGCCTGCGGCGCCAATCCCTATCCGATCGTCGTGCCCTGCCATCGCGTGGTCGGGGCGAATCAGGGGCTGGGCGGTTTCGCGCGCCAGCGCGGCGGCTTTCTGCTCGACATCAAGAAGTGGCTGCTGCAGCACGAACATGCTCGCCTCTGACGCGGCGCTGATCGACGAATTCATCGACGCGCTGTGGCTCGCTGACGGACTCTCGAAGAACACGCTTGCGAGTTATCGCAGCGATCTGGCGCTGTTTGCCGGCTGGCTCGCCGGCCCGCGAAGCGGAAGCCCCGGCGCGCAAAGCGAGCCGCCAACTAAGCTGTCGGCGATAGTCGGCGCTGGCGAGACGGCGATCAACGCCTATCTTTCGCATCTGAACACCCGCCCCGGCGGCATCAAGTCGACCAGCCAGCGGCGGCTGATGGCGACGCTGCGGCGCTGCTACCGCTGGCTGCTGGATCAAGGCCGATTGCAGGCCGATCCGCTGCTCAACATCGACAAGCCGCGGCCGATCCAGCGCTTTCCGAAGACGCTCTCCGAAAAGCAGGTGGAAGATCTGCTGAGTGCGCCCGACGTGAACACCCCGCTCGGCCTGCGCGACCGTGCCATGTTCGAGCTGCTCTATGCCACCGGACTGCGCGTCAGCGAGCTGGTCGGCGTGCGCCTGTTCGAGGTGAGCCTCAACGACAACGTGGTGCGGGTGATGGGCAAGGGCTCGAAGGAACGTCTGGTGCCGCTCGGACAGATCGCCGCCGAGTGGCTGCAGCGCTACATCGCCGGCGCGCGCGGCGAGCTGCTCAAGACGCATGTATCCGACGCCGTTTTCGTCACCACGCGCGGCAGCGCCATGTCGCGACAGATGTTCTGGACCCTGGTCAAGAAGTACGCCCTGCGCGTCGGCATTGCGCAGGAGCGCATCTCGCCGCACGTGCTGCGTCATGCCTTCGCCACCCACCTGCTGAATCACGGCGCCGATCTGCGCGTGGTGCAGCTGCTGCTCGGCCACGCCGACATTTCAACGACGCAGGTGTACACCCACGTCGCCCGCGAACGGCTCAAGCAACTGCATCGCGTGCACCACCCGCGCGGCTAGCACGCTTGGCGTTGCAGGGCCTGTAGTATCTCGCCCGTCGCCCTGTCCTGCACGAACACCACCACGCCCAGATCGGCAGGCTTCCAGCCGGCCTCCGGCGCGATCTTCTGGCGCAGGGACAGGCGGCCCTCCCGGCTCGGCGTCAGCGGGCCGATCAGGCGGCGCACCACGTAGTCGTGGCGCAGGGTCTTGCCGGCGTTCTCCCCCGCGCGCACCTGTGATTCCAGATTGTTCTGGTACAGCGCAAGCCAGACATCGACCGCGGCTTGCGCCGCGGAAATCTCACCCCTGACCACCAGTTGCCCCTCCGGATTCACGCCGAGCTCGAGCGCGATGCTGGCACCCGGACGAGTCTCGTCCGCACCGTCGAGCGGACTTCCGGCACTGCGCCAGTCGCGCCCGTTGCGCAAGAACTGCGGCGTATAGACCAGACGGGACTTGGCAAGGCCGGCCATTGTCTGCTGTCGTTCGGTATGCAGCGGACTGGCGAAGCGATCGACCCAGCCCAGCCGATCCCAGTAATCGACATGGAAGGCCAGCGGCACGACGCGCCCAGCGTAAGCTGGCTGGCTCTTGAATTGCGACAGCCTGCGATCGGCAGGCGGGCAGCTGTCGCAACCCTCCGAGGTATAAAGCTCGAGCAGCACGGCGCGCTGTGCCCGGCTTTGCGCAACGCAAGCCGGCGCCGCAAAGACCTCTGCACTCGGCATCGGGGAAAGGCAGACAATCAGCAGGCAGACGGCTCGGCAGGCTTTCATGGGGAGGCTCCAAATGGTGACGGTACCCGATGGGGTCTATTGCTTGGACGCGACAAGTCCGTATTCCTTACACGCCGCCGTCTATCGCCGAGCGAGAGGGGTAGAATTAATTTCATGAGACCCGATACCCACGCCCCCGAAACTCCGGCGACCAAGTTCCTTAACAAGCACGGCGTCGCGCATTCCAACCATCTCTACGAGTACGAGGAGCATGGCGGCACGCAGGTGTCCGCCCGCGAGCTCAACGTCTCCGAGCATGCCGTGGTCAAGACCCTGATCATGGAAGACGAAAATGCCAAGCCGCTGATCGTGCTGATGCACGGCGACCGCAAGGTGTCCACCAAGGAACTGGCGCGCCAGATCGGGGTCAAGAAGGTCAGCCCCTGCAAGCCCGAGGACGCGCTGCGCCACACCGGCTACATGGTCGGCGGCTGTTCGCCCTTCGGCACCAAGAAGACTCTGCCGGTGCATCTGGAGAAAACCATCCTCGATCTGTCGCTGATCTACATCAACGGCGGCAAACGCGGCTATCTGGTCGGCGTCCATCCGCACGACATCCTGCGCGTGCTGCAGCCGAAGATCGTCGAGTGCGCTCTGGCCGACTGAGTCACAGCGGCGAGCGGAACTCCGGCATCTTCAAGCGATAGCGGATTGCCGCCAGGCGCAAGCCAAGCACCAGCACGCCACCGACGGCCGCGCTGACAGCTTCGCCGGTGCCGACTGCAAGTGCCGCAATCATCGCCAACGCGCCGCACCACGAGGCCGTCGCATACAGCGTTCCCGCCCGCATCACCAGCGGCACCTCATTCACCAGCACATCGCGCAGCACGCCGCCGAACACCCCGGTCACCACGCCCAGCAGGGAGGCCGCGAGCCAGTGCACGCCGGCGTCGACCGCTACCTGACAGCCGACCACCGTGAACAGCGCCAGCCCCACCGCATCGGGAATCACGAACACGCCGACGGGCAGACGCACGCGCCGCGCCAGCAGGAAGGTCAGAGCCACCGCGACAACGCCGCAGATCAGGTAGGCCACGTCCGCCAGCCAGAATACGGGGTGCCCCAGCAGTACATCGCGCAGACTGCCGCCGCCCAGGCTCGCAGTCAGGCCGACGACGGTCGCGCCGACCAGGTCCATCTGCTTGTCCTCGGTTTCAAGCACCGCGCTGGCCGCGTTGACCGCCACCGCCGCCATGGCCACGCCGAAGATCAGGTCGGAGACAGCCGCCATGCGCGGCCTCAGGTGCGCGCCGTGCGCGAGCGCTCGATCTGCACGCCGACCCGGCGCACGCCCTTCATGATGCCCATCTTGGCAATGCTGATCTTGACCCAGGGCGCGCCGAACTCGTTCAGCAGCAGGCCGATCACGTATTCGCCGAGCGTCTCCAGCAGGTTGAAGTGACGCGTCGCCAGTTCGGCGCGGATGCGATCAATCACCGCGTCGTAGCGAATGGTCTTGTCGATGTCGTCGTTCTGCGCCGCCTCGTCGGGCACGCCGAAGGTCAGGCTGATCTCCAGGGTCTGCGGCGACGCCTTTTCGCGCTCGAAAATTCCGACGTTCGCGTCGACCCGCATGTCGTCGATGAAGATGAAGTCCATTACGCCTCCGTAGGGCCGCCCCAAGGGGGCCTGAAGTCAGCAACGCGGAAGCCGCGCAGCGGCTGAACCTTGGTCACCCCTTTCCTTGGGAAAGGGGCTGGGGGATAGGTCATGTTCACAGCTCCAGATTAGAATTCAGGCCATTCTAGGGAATCCACAATGAACCTGCTTGTTTCCGCCCTCCTCGGCTATCTGCTCGGCTCCGTGCCCTTCGCGGTGATCGTCTCGCGCGCCTTCAGGCTGGCCGATCCGCGCAGCTTCGGCTCAGGCAATCCGGGCGCCACCAATGTCCTGCGCAGCGGCAACAAGCTGGCGGCATTGCTGACCCTGGTCGGCGACGCGGCCAAGGGCTGGCTCGCGATGTTCATCGCTGCAGGAGTCGGCGCCGACGGGACGGCGATCGCGGTTGCGGGCCTGGCGGCGTTCCTCGGCCATGTATTTCCCTTCACTCTCCACTTCAGGGGCGGCAAGGGCGTGGCAACCGCACTCGGCGTGCTGCTGGGTTTCTCCGCTGCCTTGGCGGGCATCACAGCCGGCATCTGGCTCGCGGTCGCCGCCATAACGCGCTATTCCTCGCTGGCGGCGCTGGTGGCCGCTGCGGCAGCACCGGTTCTCGCCTGGTGGCTGCTCGGAACAATCGAAATCACCGTGGTGGTCGCCGTCATGTGCGCGGTGCTGATCTACCGCCACAAGAGCAACATCCGCAAACTGCTGGCCGGCAGCGAAGGCCGCATCGGCGGCAGGAAACAGGGCTGACGCAAGCTTCACCTGCGTTGCGGCGCGGCTCAGCTCCTGGGCGTAGTGACGATCTTCCCGGCGCGCAGATAGGGGACGTAGGCCTTGTCGACAACGCCAATATGGCTGACCAGCCAGCTTCCCAGCATGTTCAGCATTTCGCTGCTGACGTCTTTACGAATCGAATGCTGCTTGATTTCAACCAGATCGACAGAGAACGCCCGGTGGGCAGCGATATGGGCTTCCAGGTCGGGGTATCCGTGCAGGCGCATCAAGGCCTCTTCAACCGCAAAGTGGACGTTGACGAAACTGTTCAGCTCGACGAGCGCGAAATGCACGGCAGACCATTTGTCATCCGAAGTAACCGCCTGTTCCAGGCGCGCCACGACATCGAACAGAACCTGATGCTGCTGGTCGATCTCGTGAATTCCGGTAAGCAGGTTGTCGGTCCAGCCCATCGTGGCTCCTTGCAGGTCTTTGGACATCAGCGAAGCGGATGATTGTAGTCTGGATTTGTGCCCCGATTGACAGGCCGCAAGACCCGGACTCCGACGGGGAGTCGTCCCTTATAATGCCGACTTGCTGCAAAACGCACATCTCTCGATCCAGGACATACTTGCATGGATGATTTGGACTTTTCAGCCAAACCCGCCGCACCGGCCCCCAAGCCGGCGGTGAAGCCGATCCCGCCCGGCGAACCCGCCTCTCTCTATGAACCCAGGCTGGCGCTGGAGTTTTTCAAGATCGCCGGGACGCTGGAACAATTCGCGGCCGGCAAACCGATCTTTTTGGAAAACGAAAAGACCGCCGGCTTCTTCTCCAAGGGCGCCCGCATCTACCTCCTGCTCGACGGCGATGTCACGCTGACGCTGAAGGGAAAACCGCTGGAACTGGTCCTCCCCGGAGAGATATTCGGCGAGATGGCCGCCATCGCCGAGGTTCCGCGCAGCGCGACGGCAACGGCACGAAAGAATTGCCGGGTGCTGTCGCTGGATGAAAAGGCTTTCCTGCAGTCGTTGCAGCAAATGCCCGAGTTCGCACTGATGCTGATGAGCGTCATGGCGCAACGCCTGCGACGCAGCGTCGCCAAGCTGGCTACAGCCAAAAAGTCTTCGGTCGCGGCGCTGGTCCAAAACAACTCGCTGGACAAGAAGATGCTCGTGGAATTGCAGCATGAACTCGGCGATCCCTCGCCGACGGTTGCCCAAACGGGCCAGAACGTCGTCACCCAGGGCGGGACGGGTGCCTGCATGTTCGTCGTGATCCAGGGCCGCATCGCGATATCGGTCGATGGCCTGGTGATCGAGCATGTCGGACCGGGCGGAATCTTCGGCGAGATGGCATTGGTCGATCGCATCGGTCGCGCCGCCACCGCTACCGCCGAAACCGAGAGCGCCTGGTTCCTGATAGCGCGGGAGCCATTTCTTTCGATGGTCAAGTCGAAGCCGGCATTCGGCATTGCACTGCTGCGCTCGATGGCCGGGCGCGTGCAGCATATCGGCAGCCTGCTGCGCGACGGATCCTGACGGCGTTCAGGAAAGCTGGTCGAGCGGCCAGCGCGGGCGGACGACGAAGGCGCCCCGGGTCGAATCCGCCACGTCGCCCTGCAGCAGGCGCTGGCTGCCTGCGAAGGCGATCATCGCACCGTTGTCGGTGCATAGTTCCAGTTCGGGATAGAACACCCGGCCGCCGATCTTCGCCATCGCCTCGTCCAGCCGCTGGCGCAAACGGCGATTGGCGCCGACGCCGCCGGCCACCACCAGCGATGAAAGTCGGTGCTGGCGACACGCCGCGACAGCCTTGGCCGCCAGCACTTCAGTCACCGCTTCCTGAAATTCGGCGGCAAGGTCGGCGCGGTCGGCCTCCGTCAGTTCGTGAGCCCGGGCAGCGGTCAGCACCGCCGTCTTCAGGCCGGAAAAGCTGAAGGACAAATCGCCGCTGTTCAGCATCGGCCGCGGCAGCTTGTAGCGACCCGGCCTGCCGCTTTCGGCCAGCTTCGCCAGCGCCGGTCCACCGGGATAGCCCAGGCCGAGCAGCTTGGCGGTCTTGTCGAAGGCCTCGCCCGCCGCGTCGTCGAGCGACTCGCCGAGCAGCTGGTAGGCGCCGACCCGCGTCACGCGCATCAACTGCGTATGGCCGCCGGACACCAGCAGGGCAATGAAGGGGAAGTTCGGCGCGTCGATGCCAAGAAGCGGCGAGAGCAGATGGCCTTCGAGGTGATGCACCGGCAGCGCCGGAATATCGAGCGCCAGCGCGAGCGCCTCGGCAAAACTCGCGCCGACCAGCAAGGCGCCCGCCAGTCCCGGCCCTGCCGTGTAGGCAATCGCATCGATGTCGTGGCGCGTACACCCGGCATCGGCCAGCACGCGTTCCAGCAGCGGGATCAGGCGCCGCACGTGATCGCGCGAAGCCAGCTCCGGCACCACGCCGCCATAGGCCGCGTGCATAGCCACCTGGGTATGCACGGCATGGCCGAGCAGCCCGCGCTCCGTGTCGTAAAGCGCAACGCCGGTTTCGTCGCAGGAGGATTCGATGCCGAGGACTTTCATGGGCGGCATTCTACCGGGTGGCTATAATCGACCGGAGCCGCACCGCCGGAAGTCGGCGCTGGCGCTACGGTGAATTGCTTCGACCACGGACTCGCAGCGAAGAAAAATGAAAATACTGCTCCTGTGTCACGACCTGACCACGCTTCTGCGTCTCGATGCGGCATGGACCGCGGCCGGAGCGGCAGTGCTCAAGAAGACCAGCCGCGAGACGCCCGACTGCATCGTCATCGACCTCGGCCGCAGCGACGCGCTGGTCGAGATCACCCGGTTGCGGGCACTCCACCCGGATATCGACATCATCACCTGCGCCGCGACTTTCGACGGCGACATCGTCGGTGAGGCGAAAGCGGCCGGCGCCACCGATTTCGCCGCGCGCAGTTCCATCGACCTGCGCATCAAACGCCGCCTCAAGCTCCCGGGTTAAACACGGATGCACCTGCTGGTCGACATTTCGGCCCATGGTTTCGGCCATCTGGCGCAGACCGCGCCGGTCCTGGATGCCCTTGCTTCACTGCTGCCGACCTTGAGCCTGACGGTGCGCAGCGCGCTGCCGCGCCAGCAGCTGGCGCGCCGCATCGGCGCCGGCTTCGAGCATGTGGCCGAAGCGCGCGACTTCGGCTTTGCCATGCACAACGCGGTGGATATCGATCTCGCTGCGAGCAAGCAGCGCTATTGCGAGTTTCACGCCGACTGGCCGCAGCGGGTCGCGGCCGAGGCGGCATGGCTGCGGCGGCACCGGGTCGATGCGCTGCTGAGCAATGTCGCCTACCTGCCGCTGGCCGCTGCCGCGGAAGCTCGCATTCCCGCAGCGGGCCTGTGCTCGCTGAACTGGGCCGACCTGTTTACAAGTTACTTCGGCAGCGAACCGTGGGCCGGGAAAATTCATGCCCAGATGCTGGACGCCTACAACGCCGGCCTGGCTTTCCTGCGCGTCACGCCCGGCCTGCCGATGCCGGGCCTGCTGCACCGGCACGACATCGCGCCGATTGCGACGCTCGGACGACGTGATCGTGCCCATGTGGCGCGCCTGCTTGGCCTGGAGCAGAACCAACGCTGGGTTCTGCTGGCCATGGGCGGCATGGAGTTTCGCCTGCCCGTGGAAGAGTGGGCGCAAACTCCCGGCCTGAACTGGCTGGTGCCGGGCGAATGGAAAATCCGGCGCGACGATGTACGCAGCTTCGACCAAGCCGATCTGGCTTTCAGCGATCTGCTGGCCAGCGTCGATGCGGTGGTCACCAAGCCCGGCTACGGCACTTTCGTCGAAGCGGCCTGCAGCGGCATCCCGATCCTCTACTTGCAACGCGACGACTGGCCGGAAACCTGCCACTTCGCGGCTTGGCTCGGCGCCCACGCCCGCGCCGGGATGCTGGCACGCGAGCGGCTGCTGCCCGGCGACTTCATTGGTGCATTGGAACGGCTATGGCAGGCACCGGCGCCGACTGTACCGCTGGCCGGCGGTGCCGATGAGGCGGCACGCCGGCTGGTGACGGTATTGGGGCTGGCCTGAAGCTGGCGCTGAAACGATTGACATCAATGGCAAAGCGTTTAGAATGCGCGCCTTTCCCGCCTCTCCAGGATTAATGCAATGCCGGGTATTCGCCTCAAGGAAAACGAGCCGTTTGAAGTTGCGATCCGCCGCTTCAAGCGCGCCATCGAAAAGACTGGTCTGCTGACCGAGCTGCGCGCACGCGAGTTCTACGAAAAGCCCACGACCGAGCGCAAGCGCAAGGCCGCGGCCGCCGTCAAGCGCCATCACAAGCGCATTCGCAGCCAGCTTCTGCCGCCCAAGATGTATTGAACCAGCCATGGTTCGCGCCTTCTGAGCGAACCGCTGGTTGTGCCGCTTGATCGTAAAAACCGCCTCCCGGCGGTTTTTGTGCTTGTACAAAGGAAGATTTCATGAGCCTCGAAACGCGTATCGACGACGACTGGAAAGCCGCCATGAAGGCCGGCGAGAGGGCCCGCAAGGACGCGCTGAGCCTGCTGCGCGCCGCCATCAAGCAGAAGCGGGTCGATGAGAAAGTGGAAATCGACGACGCCGCGGTGATTGCGGTGATCGAAAAAATGCTCAAACAGCGCAAGGATTCGATCACCCAGTACGAAGCCGCCAAACGCCAGGATCTGGCCGATGTCGAAAAGTTCGAATCCGCCGTGCTGGCGACCTACATGCCGCAGGGCCTCGGCGCCGCCGAGGTCGAGGCGATCATCGTCGCCGCCATCGCCCAATCCGGTGCCAAGGCCCCGTCCGACATGGGCAAGGTGATCGGGCTGGTCAAGCCCCAGGTAGCCGGCCGCGCCGACATGGGCGAAGTCTCGAAGCTGGTCAAGGCGAAACTCGCGGGGGCATAATCGCCCTGTGATCCCAGAAAGCTTCGTCCAGGAACTGCTTGCCCGCATCGACATCGTCGATGTGGTCGAACGCTACGTTCCGCTGCGCAAGGCGGGAGCCAATTACAGCGCCTGCTGCCCCTTCCACTCCGAGAAAACCCCGTCCTTCACGGTCAGCCCGTCGAAGCAGTTCTATCACTGCTTCGGCTGCGGCGCCCACGGCAGCGCGATCGGCTTCCTGATGCAGCATGCTGGTATCGGCTTCATCGAGGCGGTCGAGGATCTGGCCTCGTCGGCCGGCCTGCAGGTGCCGCACGAGGAGCGCAACCGCGCCGAACGGGCGAAGAAGGCGCCGCTGACCGACGTGATGGCGCGCGCCATGATGTTCTACCGCGAGCAGCTCAAGGCCTCGCCGAAGGCCGTCGACTACCTCAAGGACCGCGGCCTGACGGGTGAAATCGCCGCGAAATTCGCTCTCGGCTACGCCCCCGACGGCTGGCAGGGCCTGCAACAGGTCTTCCCCGACTACAACGACGCGGCCCTGGTCGAATGCGGGCTGGTCATCGTCAATGAACAGGGCCGCCGCTACGACCGCTTCCGCGACCGCGTGATGTTTCCCATCCTCGACCAGCGCGGCAACGTGATCGGCTTCGGCGGCCGGGTGATCGGCGACTCGAAGGAGGCAACTGCCGACGGAGCGTCAGTTGGGCCCAAGTATCTGAATTCGCCCGAGACGCCGCTGTTCGAAAAGGGCCGCGAACTCTACGGGCTCCCGCAGGCCCGCAAAGCCATCCAGGAAGAGGACACGGTACTGGTGGTCGAAGGCTACATGGACGTCGTCGGCCTGGTGCAGAGCGGCGTCGAAAACGTGGTGGCGACCCTCGGCACGGCGGCCACCGACGCCAACGTGCAAAAGCTCCTGAAACAGGCGAGCCGCGTGGTTTTCTGCTTCGACCGCGACAGCGCGGGCGATCGCGCTGCGTGGCGCGCCATGGAAGTGAGCTTGGGCCACCTCGCCGACAACAAGACCGTCGAGATCCTGCAGATGCCCGGTAACCAGGATCCGGACGAGTACATCCGCGAGCACGGCAAGGAGGCTTTCGTGCAGCAGACCCGCAACGCGACCCGCCTCAGCGAGTTTCTCCTGCGCGAACTGGTCAAGCGGGCCAATCCCAGCACCGCCGAAGGCCGCGCCATGCTGGTGCACGAGGCCAAGCCCCTGTTGCAGAAAATGTCCGCCCCGATCCTGCGGGTCCAGCTGACCAAGGAAATCGCCCATCGCGCGCAGGTGTCGCAGGCGGAAGTCGAAGCCGAGTGCGGACTCAAGCCGCTGGCGCGCAGCCGCTATGCGCCGGCACAGATGAAGCAGCGTCCGATGCCCTCTTCCGTCGAATACAAGCTGCTGCAAATCCTTTTGCACAAGCCGGAATGGGCGGCCAACCTGCCGCTGGACCTGATCGACCGCGAGCGCGTGGAAGGCGAGGCGCTGATTGCGATTGCCGACGCGATCGAGCACGGCGAACTGCCGGCCGGCGGTTTCGGCCTCCTGCTCGAGTTCTTCCGCGACACCCCCCACGAAGCATTGGTTGCCGGCATTGCAGTAAACATGGTGGAAGAGGTCGATCTCGGGGCCCTCGAAGCCATGTTCAACGATTCCATCGTCCGCCTGCGCCACACGGCCCTCACCGCCGAGATCGAGGAACTCACCGCCCGCGCCAGACAGGGCTTGAGCCAGGAAGACCGGCAGCGTCTGGCCGAACTGCTGGCAAAGAAGCGTCCGGCGGCGCCCTCGACGGGGGGCACCCCTCTGTGATATAATTCTCGGTTCTCCAACGCTTACACGGCGCGCTGAGTCGGTTTACCCGTGAACATCGCGGCGTTTCCCTGACCGACAGTGCCGCGCCGCCATCGCGTTCCAGCAGAGGATAGTCATGCCGAAGGAAATCGCGAAGCAGAGCAAGTCGAAGGCCGCCGCCAAGCCGGCCGCGAAAAAAGCCGCGCCGAAGAAGGCCGCGCCTGCAAAGAAGCCTGTCCCCGTCAAGGCCGCCGCCAAACCGGTCGCAAAGAAACCCGCGCCCGCCAAGGTTCCGGCCAAGGCCTCTACCAAGGCCGCCGCGAAGACTCCGGTCAAGGCCGCTGCCAAGGCTCCGGCGAAAGCCGCCCCGGCCAAAGCTCCGGTCAAGGCAGCCCCTGCCAAGGCCGCGAAGCCTGCGGCACCCGCAGTCGAGGCCGTCGCGCCGGCACCCGTACAAGCCAAGCCGATCGCCGTCAAGTCGGTCGCCAAGGCTATTGCCGAATCGCGTGGCCGCAAAGGCAAGGAAAAGCTGATCGCGCCCGAAGCGACGCCGATCGACATGGACACCAAGCGCACGCGCCTGAAGAACCTGATCGCGCTGGGCAAGGAACGCGGCTACCTGACCTACGCCGAGATCAACGACCATCTGCCGGACGACCTGGTCGATGCGGAGCAGATCGAATCGATCATCTCCACCTTCAACGACATGGCGATCCAGGTATTCGACGAAGCGCCTGCCGTCGATGACCTGCTGCTCAACGAATCGGCACCGGCGCCGGTCGATGCCGAAGCGGTCGAAGAAGAAGCCGAACAGGCGCTGTCCACGGTCGATTCCGAATTTGGCCGCACCACCGACCCGGTGCGCATGTACATGCGTGAAATGGGCTCGGTCGAACTCCTCACCCGCGAAGGCGAAATCGAAATCGCCAAGCGCATCGAGGATGGCCTCAAGCACATGATCATGGCGATTTCCGCCTGCCCCACCACGATTGCCGAAATGCTGGAAACCGCCGGCAAGGTGGCGCGCGACGAAATGCGCATCGATGAACTGGTCGATGGCCTGATCGACCCCAATGCCTCCGACGAAGACATCGAGGCGCTGGCCGAAGACGAAGAACTCGAAGTCGAAGAGGATACCGAGGACGAGGACGACGACGGCAGCGCGCGGATTTCCGCCTCGCTGCTGCAACTCAAGCAGGACGCCCTCGAGCGCTTCTCCGTGATCCATGCCCTGTTCGCCAAGCTGCAGCCGACGCTGGCGAAGAAGGGTTCGCAGGACAAGGGCTATCTGCGCCTGCAAAAGCAGATTTCCGACGAACTGATGAACATCCGCTTCACCGCCAAGTCGATCGAGCGCTTGTGCGACTCGGTGCGCGGCATGGTCGAGGCGGTGCGCAGCCACGAACGCAAAATCCTGCATCTCTGCGTGGACAAGGCGCACATGCCGCGTGTGCAGTTCATCAAGACCTTCCCCGGCCACGAGACCGACATGGAATGGCTCAAGCACGAAGTTCAGGCGGGCAAGCCCTATTGCGCGCAGCTGATGCGCGCCGCGCCGAACATCCTCGAAGAGCAGCAGCGGTTGATCGACCTGCAGAACCGCATCGGCATTCCGCTCAAGGAGCTCAAGGACATCAACAAGCAGATGTCCACCGGCGAGGCCAAGGCACGCCGCGCCAAGCGCGAAATGACCGAGGCCAACCTGCGTCTGGTGATCTCGATCGCCAAGAAGTACACCAATCGCGGCCTGCAGTTCCTCGACCTGATCCAGGAAGGCAACATCGGCCTGATGAAGGCGGTCATCACCCGCTCGATCGCCGACCAGGCGCGCACCATCCGCATTCCGGTGCACATGATCGAGACCATCAACAAGATGAATCGCATCAGCCGCCAGATCCTGCAGGAAACCGGGCTGGAGCCCGATCCGGCGACGCTGGCGATCAAGATGGAAATGCCCGAGGAGAAGATTCGCAAGATTCTCAAGATTTCCAAGGAACCGATTTCCATGGAAACGCCGATCGGCGACGATGACGATTCCCACCTCGGCGATTTCATCGAAGATCAGGCGACCCTGTCGCCGGGCGACGCGGCCCTGTTCGCCAGCTTGCGCGAGGTCACCAAGGAGGTGCTGGACAGCCTCACGCCGCGCGAAGCCAAGGTACTGCGCATGCGTTTTGGCATCGAAATGAACACCGATCACACGCTGGAAGAAGTCGGCAAGCAGTTCGACGTGACCCGCGAGCGCATCCGGCAGATAGAAGCCAAGGCATTGCGCAAGCTGCGTCACCCGACCCGCTCGGAAAAACTTCGCAGCTTCCTCGATTCCGAAACCTGATCACGCGGTACCAACGGCTCATGCAACGGGAGCCGTTGCAGATTCACAAAGGGCCTGTAGCTCAATGGTTAGAGCAGAGGACTCATAATCCTTTGGTTGCGAGTTCGAGTCTCGCTGGGCCCACCAGCAATTTGAGAGAAGGGATGAAACAAGGTGGCGAATGATCACTGGACCTTCGTTCTCGAATGTAGGCCCCTCGCAGGCGGTTTTGTTAAATGCAGGCGGTGGATTCCATGATTTCACCTTCACGCGGAGCACTTGAAATGCAAGAGATCATGCAATATTTGAAGGACAACGGTCAGCGCTTCGACTCGGAGATTGCTGCCGCAACGGGGATCTCGCTGGCAAAAGTGCGCCGTTCGATTTCCGACCTGTCGGCACGCGGCGAAATTTCCAAGTGCAGCGTGACCCGATTCAACACCGATGGCCAGAAGATCGAAGCCGTTCTCTGTCGGGTCGCGGGATACATTCCGCCCAAGAGCCCCGGACGGAAACCCGGCGCTTCGAGCTAGGCCTCAAGCCGGTCGTCCCTGAACCGGGGGCAGCCCCAGGGTTTTTGGGGCTGTCATGCTGCCTGATATTCGTCTCTTGTCGGTCGTCCTTGCCGTGGCCTTGCTGCCCGGCTGCGGCTTGCTGCGCGAGAAGCCGGTGTCGCCGCCGGCACCGCAGCCGGTACCGGTAAAGATCGGCCTGGCACTCGGCGGCGGCGCAGCGCGCGGCTTCGCGCATATCGGTGTGATCAAGGCGCTCGAAGCGCAGGGCATCGTGCCCGATATCGTGGTCGGCACCAGCGCCGGCGCCGTGGTCGGCGCCCTCTATGCTTCCGGGCTTTCCGGCTTCGAACTGCAGAAGATCGCGCTGGACATGGACGCGAGCCAGATCGGCGACTGGTCCCTGCCGGATCGCGGCGTGTTCAAGGGCGAAGCGCTGCAGAACTTCGTCAATCGCGCGGTGGCCAACCGCCCCCTGGAAAAACTGCCGCGCAGCTTTTCCGTGGTCGCCACGGATTTGAAGAGCGGCGAATCCGTCCTCTTTCGCACCGGCAACACCGGCATGGCGGTGCGGGCCTCGTCTGCCGTCCCGGGCGTGTTCCAGCCGGTGAGCATCAATGGCCACGACTATGTCGATGGCTGCCTGGTCAGCCCGATACCGGTGCGCGCCGCACGCAGTCTCGGCGCCAACTTCGTGATTGCGGTGGATATCTCCGTCAATCCGCGCGATGCACGCACCTCGAGCACGCTCGACGTGCTGCTGCAAACCTTCGCCATCATGGGTCAGTCGATCGGTCGCTATGAAAAGGCCGAGGCGGACATCGTGATTCGCCCGATCACCACCGAATTGCCGGCCACCGATTTCGCCGGCCGCCACCGCGCCGTGCTCGAAGGCGAAAAGGCCGCCGCCGTGGCCATGGCGGACATCAAGGACCGACTGGCGCGACTGCGCAGCAAGTCCATCACGGAAGCGCGCTGACGACCGGTTCCCGGTTCAGCGCCCCGGATTCGCCGCCAGCGGCGTCATGCGATCCTGCGCCTTGACAAGAATCCGATAAGTGTCGCGATCGAAGGCGGGCGGCGTGGCCTCCAGCAGCTCATACAGGTCCGCTTCGCTGCGCGCCGTGCCGAGATGGCGCCAGTGATCGATGAGGTGCACCTCGTCGCCTTCCCTGATCCATGCCGGCCCCACGAAGGGCCAGGGCGCGAAACGCTGGCGACCCAGCGCCGCCATCAGGCGCGCACTGTGGAAGGACACCGGTTCCTTGCCGACGCAAGCGCCCCGGCACTGCTGCAACTGGTGCGCAAAACAGGGCTTGCCCGGCTTGACCTTCTCCAACCCGAGCAGCGCATGACAGAGGCCGTGCTCCTTCGCCAATTCGGTCAGGCTTTTCTTGGCGTCCCTGGCGCTCTTAAACGGCCCGTACAAGTGCTCCTGCTGCCCGAAATCGAGCTCGCTCGCCAGCATCAACTGGGGCCGCCACTCGCCGGGACGCGCTTCGACGAGCTGCCAGAAGCAGACTTCCTCGTTGCGACGCAAGTGGCGGTTGTGGATCGGCTGCAATTGCTTGATCAGCATCGCCTCCTTCAGCAGCGCCCCGATCTCGCCTCCGGTTTCGATGCACTCGATGCGCCGCACCTGCTGCGCCAGATTCATTTCCCTGGCCGCCGCATGATCGGATGCAAAGTGCGCCAGCACGCGCTTCTTCAATTCCTTGCTCTTGCCGACATAGAGCGGCAGATCATTCTCGCCATAGAACAGATACACGCCCGTTCCGTCGGGCAGATCGTCGATCGCCGCCGCATCGAGATTGGCCGGCAGGCTCGGACGCGCGGTCAGCGCCTTGACGGTTTGCGCCAGCAATTCGGGCGCCACCTCGGCCTGCAGGCGGCCCCAGAACTGGTGGATCAGCCGGGCGTCGCCCAGAGCCCGGTGCCGGCTGCTCACGGTCAGGTCGTGGCGCTCGATCAGGCTGTCGAGGTTGTGCTTGGCATGCTGCGGAAACAGTTTGCGCGAGAGCTTCACGGTGCACAAGACCGTGGCGCGAAAATCATGGCCGGCGCGCTTGAACTCGTTCTTCAGGAAGCCGTAATCGAAGCGCGCATTGTGGGCGATGAAAAGGCGCCCTTCGAGACGCTCCTTCACTTCCGCGGCAACATCCTCGAACGGCGGCGCGTCAGCCACCATCGCATTCGAAATCCCGGTCAGGCGCTCGATGAAGCCGGAAATCGGCGTGCCCGGATTGACCAGGCAGGACCACTCGCGCACGCCCTGCTCATCGACCTCGACAATGCCGATTTCGGTGATGCGGTCGGCCGTCGCCGTGGCGCCGGTGGTTTCCAGGTCGACGAAGACCAGGGCAGGGAAGGACATGGGGTAGGCGTGGGGGAAGTGGAGCGCGACGCATCATACCGTGCGCGGCCCTGCCATACCCCACAAGGGGATACCGTCACGGGCCAAACGCCCGTAACATGATTGCCAACATGAACGCCGGCTTCCCCATCCGCTATGTCGATCCCGTATTCCGCCCGCCCAGCGAGGCGGAATCGCTGATCCTGCCCGTGACCGACGGCTGCTCGTGGAACCACTGCAGCTTCTGCGAGATGTACACCGCGCCGCAGAAAAAATTCCGCGCCCGCGATGCCGCGGAAACCCTGGAGACCCTGCGCCGCTGCGGCGAGCGCTTCGGCAGCGACATCCGCCGCGTGTTTCTCGCCGACGGCGATGCGCTGGTGCTGCCGACGCGGCGCCTGCTCGAAATCCTCGGTGCGATCCGCGAACACCTGCCGGCCGTGCGCCGCGTCTCCAGCTACTGCCTGCCGCGCAACCTGCGCAAGAAATCGGGCGACGAACTCAGGCAACTGGCGGACGCCGGCCTGACCATGGCCTACGTCGGCGCCGAATCGGGCGACGACGAAGTGCTGGCGAAGGTGCACAAGGGCGAAACCTTCGCCAGCACCTGCGAAGCGCTCGACAAGCTGCAGCAGGCGGGCATCAAGCGTTCGGTGATGATCCTCAATGGCCTCGGCGGCAGGACGCTGTCAGCGCAGCACGCCGCAAATTCCGCGCGCCTGGCCAACGCGACGCAACCGGAATATCTGGCAACTCTGGTGGTGAGTTTCCCGCAGGGCGAAGAGCGTTTCCGCGCCGCATTTCCGGAATGGCAGCCTTGCGATCAGCGCGAACTGTTCGTCGAAATGGAAGCCCTCATCTCCGCGCTGGAGCTCAGGCGCACGGTCTTCCGCAGCGACCACGTCTCCAACCGCCTCGTGCTGAAAGGCACTCTGGGCGCCGAGAAGCCGCGCCTGCTGGCTGAAATTCGGGCGGCCATCGCAACGCCGGAAGCGGCCAGGCTGCGCCCGGTATGGGCGCGCGGGCTGTAGCGCAGGGAATCAGCGCAGGCAGTTCAATGCCGGGTGTTCCGTTCGCGCACGATGGGCGGAACGAATTTGACGGAGAATTTCCAGCCTTCCGGCGTGTCCCTCAACACCAGAGTCTTCGAACTCGCCGCCTCTTCGAAAACAGGTTCCGTGCCGACCATTTCGATGGCGCCGAGCCCCTTGATGACGCAGGCCCCCGGCAGCGTGACGAAGGCCGACTCGGCCGCCACCAGGACGAATTGGCCCTCTTTCGATTGCGAACACGAGAGGCCCTTCGGCACCGAAGCGGCATCGCGCTTCCAGGCCTCGCGCAAGGCGTCGAGCGCCTTGAGCAGGTCTTCGGTGACCTTGATGGCAAGCACGACTTCGCGGGACTTCACATGGCTCATGCGTTGTTCCTTTGCGGTGGCCGATCGGACGACACCGGCGTCATTGCTCCGGGGGCTTTCCGGGTACTTTGGGCAGCCACCACACCAGCAGCAGCGGCAGCACGGGAACCGACAGCGCGAACAGCAGCCAGAGCGCCGGCGAGCGCCCCTTGCGCCTGGCGATCATCACGGTCGGAATCGCCGCAATGACCGACACCACGGTCAAAACAATCAGGCTCGACACCATGGACTCGATGGTCGCGGCGTCGTAACCCAGTTGCTGGAGCAGGGCGGTGGTGTTCGGATCGAGCTTCATTGGGGCGGCACAAATCGCATGGCGGAAGAATAGCACCCAAGCTGAAAGTCGGCGCTGGCGGTACGGCGCTGCTGTCGCTCGGGGACAAGATCGGACAGCGGCGGATGGTGGCGGCGGAAAGAATCCATGGCTGCTATGATCGCAGAAAATGCGGCGCGGGCTCGACCCGGGTTCGGTCGTCGAGCCGGCAAGGCGGAGGAGACACACAGGATGACCGCAACGGTCGCAGTGCCGCTCTGGGCATTCGTCATACTGGCCGGCTTTGCCGGCTGGGCGGTGCTGGTGCTGCTGCTGGTACCCGGCATGCGCTGGTTCTTCCGCCGCCGCATCAAGCAGGTGCTGCACCAGATCGGCGCGCGCCTGAACATCGAGCTGCCTTCCTTCAAGCTGACCCGCCGCCAGGTGCTGATCGATAGGCTGTTCCACGACCACAAGGTGCAGGCTGCGGCTGCGGCCCATGCCGTTGTCAGCAACGAGGATCTGGGCGATGTATGGCGGCGCATCGATCGCTATGCGCGGGAGATCGTGCCGTCGTTCAACGCCTACGTGTATTACCGCATCGGCTATGCGCTGGCGCGCGCCGCAGCGCGGGCGCTCTACCGCGTGCGCATCGGCTTCGTGGACGAGGCCGCCCTGGCGCGGATCGATCCGAAATCGACCATCGTCTTCGTCATCAATCATCGCAGCAACATGGATTACATACTGGTGGCCTTCCTCGCCGCCGAGCGCGCCACGCTTTCCTTCGCCGTCGGCGAATGGGCGCGCATCTGGCCTCTGCAGCAGTTGATCCGGGCCATGGGCGCCTATTTCGTGCGGCGCAATTCCGGCGATCCCCTGTACCGCACCGTGCTCTCCCGCTACGTGCAGATGGCCTCCGAGGCCGGGGTCACCCAGGCGGTGTTTCCCGAAGGCGGGCTGACCATCGATGGTCGCCTGCGGCCACCGAAATTCGGCCTGCTCGACTACATGCTGAAAACCTTCGACGAACGCGAGGAGGAAGGCCGGCGCGATCTGGTCTTCATCCCCGTCGGTCTCAACTACGACCGCGTGCTGGAAGACCGCAGCCAGTTGCTCAAGCTGCACCCCGAAGCGCCGCGCCCGGGGCGGCTGCGCGGACTGATCATCACCGCGGAATTTCTTCTGCGCAATCTTTCGCAGGTGCTCAGAGGCGGGTGGCATCGCTTCGGCTATGCTTGCGTCAATTTCGGCACGCCGTTTTCGGTACGCGCCTACGCCCGCGAACGCGGCCTGCATTTCCCCGCACTGAACGACGCTGAACGGCGCGCCGAGGTGGGGATCATCGCCGCGCGGCTGATGGACGCCATCGGCAGCGTCATCCCGGTACTGCCGGTCTCGCTGGTGGCCGGCATTCTGGCGCGAGATCCCTCGCGTGCCGTGAGCGAACTGGAATTGAAAGCAGCGGCCCATGTCTGGATGGGCGAGTTGGAGAAGGCCGGCGCGCACCTTTACATCCCGCGCCACGACCACGACTATGCTTTCGGCGTCGGCCTGCGCATGCTGATCCTGCGCCACATCGTGCTGGAGGAGGACGGCCTGTTCCGCCCGGCGCCGGAACAGATCGAAACGCTCAACTACTATGCCAACGCTATTTCACATCTGGGCCAAAATGCGTGATCGCGTACACCGGCCGGCAAGGTCGTCATCATTGCAGCAACAAACCCAGGCACAAAGGAGCCCGACATGAGCCGCAGCATTCTGGACGAAGCCCACATCCATCCCGCCATCCGCCAGACCATAACGGACAAGCATGCCGACATCGTGCAGGAAGTGCAGACAGCCGTCGCCGGCAACAAGGTCGTCATCGTCGGCATGGGACAAAACCCCTTCCCGAAGCAGGCATGCAAGGCGCTCGATGCGCTCGGCACGCCTTACAAATATCTCGGCTACGGAAACTATCTGAACCAGTGGCGAAGGCGCAACGCGCTCAAGATGTGGACCGGCTGGCCCACCTTTCCCATGGTGTTCGTCAGTGGCATCCTGGTCGGCGGCGCCAGCGAACTGCGGCGGCTGATCGACAGCGGCGAATTCGCCCGGATGATCGCGGGCTAGCCGGGCACGCGCGGCCGGCTAGGCGCCCAGCGCGGCCGCACCCGCCGCTGCGACGACTCCGTCCTCGGACGACTTGACGCCGGACACGCCGATCGCGCCGACAAAGACACCGTCGCGGATCAGAGGCACCCCGCCTTCGAGGCAGATCACGTCGGGCATGGTCATCATCACCGGGCGCCCCTGCAATACCATGTCCTCGAAGGCCTTCGTCGGCCGCTTGTAGAGAATCGCGGTCCGCGCCTTCTGCTCGGCGACGCGCACCGAGCCCTTCTGCGTGCCGTCCATGCGCTCCAGCGAAATCAGATGCCCGCCGTCATCGACGATCGCAACAACGACGTTCCAGTTGTTTTCGGCCGCCGTGCTCTGGGCGGCCAAGGTCATGCGACGGGCGTCTTCGAGGGTGAGCATGTTTAACTCCGGAGTCTGTGAGTGAAGGGGCAAAGGTTCTGCGCGTCGATCGAATCAGTACCACATTGCGCGCATTTGTGCCGCCAAGTCTACCGCCCTTCTGCTTGACTCCGAACTTCTCCAGATATGTTCTTCCGACGGTGGCCCTGTAGCAGCCTTTTTCTACCTATTGGATGCGTGTAGAATCACAATGTCATTCTCGATAAGCTGAATAAGGAATTACGAGTGGCAACGCTGATTCCAAGTTATGGAACGTGTGCGGGACGCATGACACCGGGCGAACGACGGTTCGCGCAGCGGCTCGAAGCCAAACTCGAAGAGGACTATCTCTGCTGGTATGACGTTGCTGTCGGTCCAGCCAACAGTCATCCCGACTTCATCGTCCTGCATCCGCGTCGCGGACTGCTGATTCTGGAAGTGAAGGACTGGAAGCAGGACACAATCCGCTCAATAACAAAGTCGGACGCGGCAATTCTCACGGACCGCGGACTCAAGCACGTACTCAATCCGCTTGAGCAAGCTCGCCAATATGCTCACGCAGTCATCAACGTATTGGAGCGCGACAAACAGCTGACGCTATCCGGTGGCAGGATGCAGGGGCGGCTTACGTTTCCGTGGGCTTACGGTGTCGTGCTTGCAAATATCTCCCGCCGTACCTTCGAGAGCGCGGGGCTCACCGAAGTCATCGAGCCACATTGCGTTATTTGCCAGGACGAAATGACCGAGTCGGTCGAGGTCGAAGCATTCCAGAAGCGACTATGGGAAATGTTTTCTGTGCGCTTCCACGCCGCCCTGACACTGCCTCAGCTCGATCGCGTGCGCTGGAATCTGTTCCCGGAAATTCGGCTTCCCTCTCTACAAGAAGGCCTATTCGGCAAAGGGAGCCTTGAACCTCCGGCAATCCCCGATCTGATGCGAGTCATGGATCTTCAGCAGGAGCAGTTGGCACGTAGCCTGGGCGAAGGCCATCGCGTCATCCATGGTGTCGCGGGTTCAGGGAAAACGCTCATTCTCGGTTACCGCGCCGAGCAACTCGCCAAAGTATGCGCAAAGCCGATACTGGTACTGTGCTACAACAAGACGCTTGCGGGACGCCTGATTCAATGGATGACGAGTAAGGGTGTGGCGGACAAGGTCCATGTCCGTACCTTCCACGGCTGGTGCCGCAGCCAGCTGAGTGCTTACAACGTCAACTTCACCCATAGCCAGGAAGACAAGGACTCCGTTATGGTGGAGATGGTCCAAGCCGTCATCCGCGCTGTCGAGCGCGGCCAAATACCAGCCGCCCAATACGACGCCGTGATGATCGACGAAGGCCACGACTTCAAACCTGAGTGGCTGAAGCTCGTGGTCCAGATGGTCGATCCGCACACGAACTCTCTACTGATTCTCTATGACGATGCGCAGTCGATCTATGAAGGCGGTCGGCAGAAAAACTTCAGCTTCAAGAGCGTCGGCATCCAGGCGCAGGGTCGCACGACGATCCTGAAAGTGAATTACCGCAACACTCAGGAAATCCTTGAGTTCGCCGCGCAGTTCGCCACTGAACTGCTGAAGCCCACAGACGCCGAAGAGGACGGTGTGCCGCGCCTTCTACCGATTTCCGCCGGACGCCACGGCAAGGCGCCCGTCGTCGTGAAGCTGCCGACGTTGCAGGCGGAAGGGATGTGGATCGCCGAGCGATTGAAGGAGGAGCATGCCAAGGGCACGCCCTGGCGCGATATGGCGATCCTCTATCGGCACTACGACCCTGTATGCAAGACAGTCCGTACGGAGTTGCGCAAGGCTGGCATTCCCAACACCTGGAAGGACGATGTCACGTTTGGTGAAAGCCAGGACACCGTAAAGCTGTTGCCGTTCCACAGCAGCAAGGGCCTTGAGTACCCAATTATTGTGATTCCCGGCGCAGGTCTACTGCCCACTCCCGACGAGGCTACCGAAGAAGATGCACGTCTGCTTTACGTTGCGATGACGCGGGCCACATCACAATTGATTGTCACAGGGGCACAAGCGTAAAGCAGGAAGTCCGTGAGAACATCCGCCTAGACTTCTGGTTACTCACGATGAAGCAATCTACCTGCCCTTTTTGTACCCTTGCACCCGAGCGAATTCTTGTCGCCAACGATCTTGGCCTTGTCTTCAGGGATGGCTTTCCAGTATCCCCTGGACACACACTCGTCATCCCCCGCAGGCATGTTGGGTCATTCTTTGCTCTACGCCCGGAAGAACGTGATGCAATCATGGCCCTACTGGACGTGGCCAAGAAGGACGTCGATGCTGAATTCAAGCCAAATGGCTACAACATCGGAATCAATGATGGGGCGGCAGCGGGGCAGACCGTGCCACACTTGCACGTCCACCTGATCCCGCGCTACACGGGAGACAGGAGCGATCCGCGTGGAGGCATCCGCTGGGTATTCCCGGAAAGGGCAAAATACTGGCCATGAGCCGCGACGAGATTCTCCAGGCATTCGACCGCATGCGCGTCTGGCAGCGCGGCGACCAGCGTGCGGTGCATAAGCCGCTGCTGGTCCTGTTCGCACTTGCAAGAGTCGGCGCTGGCGGTACGGCGACGATCGACTGGAACGAGGCCGAGCCGCGCCTCAAGGAACTGCTCGATGAATTCGGACCGGCTGGATCGGCCAATTCGCGCCACTACCCGTTCTGGCATCTGCAAACTGACGGATTATGGCAACTTGAAGGTCCGGCGAACATTCTTGCGCGCCCTCCTTCGGCTACGCCGACCCTGTCCGAATTGCGCGACAACCATGTGCGAGGCGGCTTCCCGCCCGCGTTGCGCGAGGCCCTGCAACGCGACCCGGAACTTGTCGCGACGATCGCCCAGCGGATTGTCGACGCGCATTTCCCCGAATCCATCCGCGCCGAAGTTTTGGAGGCCGTTGGCCTACCGGATGATCTGTCCAGCCTGACATCAGTCCCGGAATCGGCCCGGCGCCGCGACCCCGCGTTTCGCGAAAAGGTGCTGCTTGCTTACCAGTACCGCTGCAGCGTCTGCGGTCACGACCTGCGCCTCGGTCGCCAAACCATCGGTCTGGAAGCTGCACACATCAAGTGGTTTCAGGCGCAGGGGCCCGACGTTGTGCCCAACGGCATGGCCCTGTGCTCGCTGCACCACAAGGTGTTCGACCTCGGCGCATTCACGGTCTTGACTGACACCTACCAGATCGCCTTCAGCCAGCATCTTCACGGCAGCGACGACGCAGCCGCAAGGATGCTCGCGTACCACGGTGCTAGTCTGATCCTGCCTCAGAGCCGCGATTACTTGCCGCAACCCGAATTTCTGCAGTGGCACCGGAGATGGGTTTTCAAGGAACCCTCCCGCGACAATATTTTGTGAATTACCCGGAACATCTACGATGCGTTCGGACCAGAACTCTTCAGTTTTTGGTCTCTTGGTCAGAGCGCAATCGAACACCAAATGAAAGAGCCAATCACCGTTAAGTGATTGGCTTCATTTATTTTGTTGGTTGCGGGAGCTCGCATTGCCCGTAATTTGCCCCTGTAACTCGATTCTCGCGTTTGAGACAAATTGCCATTTAATACCCCATAGCATTAAAAACCATGGGGTACGACTTCTCGCTGTGGTACATTCATACCCCATAGAAACAGAAATCATGGGGTACGTCATGACGAAACCACTCTACCGCGAGCATGAACTGGCTTTCCGCACGCAGTATGCGGAGCTGAAAGAGCGAACCCTGGGAGCGGGCGAATTGCTGCCGGGCACGCCCGGCTCGCTCGCCCTGCGCGCGGGGAGCGGCCGTGCCTACTGGTACCGGGTTTTCTATAACCTCCCCCAGAAAGCCAGGGAAGAACTGATCTGCAAGGAGGGCGACGGGGACGCCCTGAATGCGATGCGCGAACGCATGGACTTTGCCGGTTGGGCCGCCGCCCAGGTGACCGCGTTGCGCAAGCTGGAGTTTCAGGTAGCCGACAAAGCGACCGCCCGCGTGCTGGTGGAACTGCACAACCGGCAGGCCTTCGATGCCGGCCTGGTTCTGGTCGGCACCCTGGGATACATGGCGTGGCTCAATGAACTCGGGGCCATCGCGGTCGCTGCACGGACGCTGGACATCGACCTCGCGCGCCGGCAAAAGCTGAAACTGGCCGCACCGCTGCCCTTTCTGGCCACCATGAAAGACACCGGCCTGCCCTTCGTGGCTGTGCCGGGTCTGCCTTCAATTGCCCCGTCGACCTCCGTAAAACTGCCGGGCGTCGAAGGACTGCGCGTGGATGTGCTGGCGCCGGGCAAGACCTTGGGCACTGCCATCGAGGTGCCGGAACTCGAGTGGATGGCACAGGCCATCCCCCACTACGACTACCTGCTGGCCGATGCGGAACGCGGCGCGATGCTCGCGGGGGGGCACTGCATCCCGGTGCGCCTGCCGCAAGCGGCGCGCTTCGTCTGGCACAAGCTCTACGCCAGCACGCAGCGCCAAGGCTCTCCGGAAAAAGCCGCAAAGGACCAGCAGCAGGCTCTGGTGCTGGGGGCGGTGCTCGCCGAACACGACAGCCACGAACTCAAGGAAGCCTTCGCGGCGGCCCCGAAGCCGATGCTGGCCCCCGTCAAGCCGCTGCTGAACCAGCTAGCCGGCAAGGCAGAGGCTCATCCTGCATTGGTGGAAGTGCTGCGCCAATGCCTGGAGGGCTGACGGCTCGATGCTGACGGCCGATGCAATGCCGACCGCAGGACTCGCTGGCGTTCTGCAAATACGCTTGGCTGCAGACTTCAGGTTATGAGCCCGACGCCCCCTCACGCGCAGCTTGCTCTTGGCCGAACTTGCTTCTTTGCACATTTCCACAACATGTAAAGAAAATGCTGTATTCTTTCCACGTTATTGGGTCGCACCAACAAAACTGGAATTTCTTTACATATGCCCATCCCCCTTGAACCCTTGCCTGTTCCGGACGCCATCGAGTTGGAGACCCCCGCCGTGTTGCGCTTGGCGGCACGTGCGCACCGCGCCTTGGCGGAGCTGAAAGGGGCGGCGGCGACGATTCCCAACGAGACGATCCTGATCGATACGCTGGCATTGCAGGAGGCGAAGGATTCATCGGCGATCGAGGATATCGTCACCACGGAAGATCAGCTGTTTCAAGGCGATGCGCTCTCGGGGCATTTTCCGAGCGCGGCAGCCAAGGAGGTTCACCATTACGCCGCCGCTCTGAAGATCGGCCTTGCCCGTGTGCGGGAACAACGATTTCTGCGGCTCGCCGACGTGCTCGAGATTCAGGCAGCGCTGGGGCAGAATCGGGCCGGGTTGCGCAAACTGCCGGGAACGGTGCTCAAAAATCAGCAGACCGGGGATGTTGTTTATCAGCCTCCGCAAGACCCGGCGGAGATTCAACGCCTGATGGCAAACTTCCTCGATCACTTCCATCGTGACGAACCGGGCGACCCGGACCCGCTGGTGCGAATGGCGGTGCTGCACTATCAGTTCGAGAGCATCCACCCGTTTTACGATGGTAACGGGCGGACAGGCCGAATCCTCAACCTGCTCCACTTGGTGCTGCACGGTTTGCTCGACTTGCCGGTGCTCTACCTCAGCCGCCATATCGTGAGACACAAGCCGGACTACTACCGTGGGTTGCAGGCGGTGCGGGAGGAAAATGCCTGGGAAGCATGGGTGATCTACATGCTCAACGCCGTGGAGGAAACCTCGCGCGAAACGCTCACCAAGGTGCGAGGGATCCGCAATCTCATGCAGGTGACCAAACAGCGGCTACGAAACGATTTGCCCAGGATATACAGCCAGGAATTGCTGAACAATCTGTTCCGCCATCCCTACACGAAGATCGAGTTCATCGAGCGCGACCTTGGCGTGTCGAGGCCAACGGCAAGCAAATATCTGGGGGCTCTGGCCGCCGCCGGTCTGGTGCGCAAGACGAAGCTCGGGCGAACGAATTTTTACATCAACGAGCCGCTCTTCGACCTTTTGAGGCTATGAGCACCTGACCTGCCCCGCCCGCCTCGGACCTCTGGCGGCAACGGAGCAGGATCTGCCTGACTTGCGCATCATGCATCTGCGGAAATAGAAATTAAACGATGCTATCGCATCGAATATATATCTCCCGAGGCTACGACTCGCGATAATCGATGGTATCGCATCTTTTATTTGCCCCCAAGGGGTCTAAAGCCCTATAATCGACGCGATAGCATCGATTTGGAGTGTGCCATGCAAATCATGATTCAATCCCCGAAAACCCTTGGACTGCTCATTCGTGCCACTCGCAAGACCCAACGTGTCCGCATGGATGATCTGGCCGGCAGCGCGGGGGTTGGTCCGGTGTTCGTGCGGGAAGTGGAGCGTGGCAAGGAAACGGTGCAACTCGGCCGAGTCCTGAATCTACTGGCCGAGTTGGGTATCGAGCTTCGAGCAGACATCCCGGACAACGTGCTCCCTGCATTTGAACGTTTGCGCCAAGCCGGCGTAAAGCCGCTAAAACCTCGTCGCCCAAAGAAAACCGCGCCCGAAAGTGGTGAAGCATGAACACGCGGCGGTTGGATGTCCTTGCGAACGATCGCCTGGTCGGCCGCCTTGCCGAGGCGGACGACCTCTGGACGTTCGACTACGACCCGGTTTGGCGCGACACCGCCGATGCCTTTGACGTGTCACCCGCCCTGCCGCGAAACGGCGGGCTCCACCGTGACGGTGCCACGTCCAGACCGGTGCAGTGGTATTTCGACAACCTGCTGCCCGAGGAAACCCTGCGCGGAGTCCTGGCCAAAGAGGCCGCGCTACAAGCCGAAGATGCGTTCGGGCTCCTTGCGTATTACGGCGCCGAGTCTGCCGGTGCGCTGGTCCTGCAAACACCGGACAAGCCGGCCGCCGCCGACAAGGGACTACGCCCCTTATCCCGCCCCGAATTGAGCGCCCGCATCAAAAATCTGCCCATGGTGTCGCTCACGCACGGCGCACCCAAGCACATGTCGCTCGCCGGAGCACAGCACAAGCTGCTTGTCGTCCAGCAGGGCAACGAACTGTTTGAACCTTTGGCAGGAACGCCATCGACCCATATCCTCAAGCCGGACCATCCGGATGGCAGCTACCCGGCCTCCGTGATGAACGAATACTTTACGATGCGCCTTGCGGCAGCCGCCGGACTATCGCCACCCCGCGTACAGCGGCTCTACGTTCCCCAGCCGGTCTACCTCGTCGAGCGGTTCGACCGGATACATGGCGCCGAGCCTGGCGCAATCGGCCGACGCCATGTGATCGATACGTGCCAGCTTCTCAACAAAGCCCGCAGCTTCAAATACACCGCGGCGAATCCGGACAGTCTGAGCGCAGCGGTGTCGAAATGCCGGTCGCGGGCCGTCGCCCGGCTGCAACTTTATCGCTGGCTGGTGTTCAACCTGCTGGTCGGCAATGGCGACAACCATCTGAAGAACATCTCCTTCCTGGTCGATGCCAGGGGAATCGAAATCGCCCCTCCGTACGATCTGCTCTGCACGGCAGCGTATGAGACGCGTTCTCTGGCCAACGAGGCGGCGCGCTGGCCCCACACTCCTCTGGCGCTAACGCTGGGCGATGCAACGACATTCGGCAGCGTCACACGTCGCCATGTCACCGAGGCTGCGCAACTGCTTGGCCTTAACGCTGCAACCGCCACTCGCGAACTCGACAGATTAGTGAAAGCCGTTCCCGCTGCCGCCGATCGTTTGCTGATGGAAATCGAGGCGAACGTGGACCAGGATGTCGCAGCGAGTCCGGAGCCGGAGGTGACGCGTGGCTGTATCGCCGGCGAACTACGCCTCTTGCGGGCTGTGCGCCATATCGTCATCGCCGATATGATGAATGTCCTGGGTTGACTGCAAACCGGGACCGACTGCTCTGACACTCCCATCCGGCCCGTCCTGATTTCTCAGTAAGTCATTTCGCGGCAACCGCAACTGCATCGCCGAAAGCGGCTACCAAACGGCTGTAGTTCTGCAACAGACAGCTGTTTAAAGCATTCCTCTGACTAGTATTGTTCTATTTTATGCACTAGACTAGATCAAGCCCCGAAAAAAGGAGAAGTGATCATGCCGCAGGCCATCGCCGCCAATGCCCAGGATCGAGCGCGAATCCTGTCAACCGCAGTCGCGGAAGTTGCCCGGCACCTGGAGATCAGCTCCACCGACCTCGGATCCATCATCGGTATCAGCCAGCCCTCTGCATCGCGCTTGATGCGGGGCGATTTCACGGTTCGCGAGCGCACCAAGGAATGGGAGCTGGCCGCCCTCCTCGTCCGTCTGTACCGCGGCCTTTACTCGATCGTCGGCAGCAACGATCAGTTGGCGAAGGAATGGCTCAAGTCGCGCAACCTTGCGTTCGGCAACGAGATCCCGTTTGCGGTGATTCAGAAGGCCAGCGGCCTGGTGCACGCCTGCGATTACGTCGATGCCCACCGCGCTCCTGCCTGAGGCGCGTCCCTGGCAGGGCTCGGGTTGGCGCGCAGTGGAGGCGCAGCACAAGAACGCCACCATCGCCCTGACGAAGGGCAATCTGGGGGATCAGACCGTCCTCGAGGAGATCATCGAAGAGGTCAAGCCGACGCTGCCGACGGCAGCGCAAGGACTCTACTTTTTGCTGAGCACGCCCTTCCGCTATCTGGCGCCGCCGCCATTGGGATCACGTTTCAGGGGACGCTTCGATCCTGCGGTGTTCTACGGTGCCGAGAATGTCAAAACGGCGTGTGCCGAAGCAGGTTACTGGCGCTTGCGGTTCTGGATGGATAGCGAAGGTCTGGCCAGCCAATCCGCCACCATGCAGATGACCCTCTTCGAATTCCACGGCGCCACGCAGGCGATGCTGGATCTCACGAGTCCACCGTTCAAGGCGCAACGCAAGGCGTGGATCCATTCTTCGGATTACACGAAGACTCAGGAGCTCGCCGCGCGGGCCAGACAAGCCGGCATCGAAATGATCCGCTCGGAATCGGTCCGCAACGGTCCCGAGGGGCGGTGCCTGACCATCCTGACTCCGGCTGTTTTCCGGGCTGTTGCGGAACCTTTCCGTCACCAGATGACGACGTGGAGCCTGTTCATCCGGCCGCCGAATCGGGTGGTCTGGCAGTGGGAATTGAATGGCGAACGGTTTCAGTTCGACTATCCCTGATCGATTGGATTGATCAGCTTCGACGAACCACATCAAAGCAATAAGGCCAATCACCGTTAAGTGATTGGCCTTACTGGGTGAATCTTGGTTGCGGGGGCAGGATTTGAACCTGCGACCTTCGGGTTATGAGCCCGACGAGCTGCCAGACTGCGGCAGTGCGCAACGCAATTGCCGGAAATAGATATAATGTTCGGCTTCCGAGGAGCGCTGCAAGGGTAGTTTTCACTTACCCCCCAGGCTCGGACAATTTTCAAACTGCGCTCACCTAACCCGTACCGGGCAGGGTGAGTTCGCTTCCCTCCCGGTCACAGTTCAAGGAGCTTTCATGAACGCTGTGACTGACAAAAAAGATTACGTAATCGCCGACCTCGGCCTGGCCGACTGGGGCCGCAAGGAAATCCGCATCGCCGAGACGGAGATGCCGGGCCTCATGGCGATCCGCGAGGAATTCGCCAAGAGCCAGCCGCTCAAGGGAGCGCGCATCACCGGCAGCCTGCACATGACGATCCAGACCGCAGTGCTGATCGAGACGCTGACGGCGCTGGGCGCCGAAGTGCGCTGGGCCTCCTGCAATATCTTCTCGACCCAGGATCACGCCGCTGCCGCGATCGCCGCCGACGGCGTGGCCGTGTTCGCCGTGAAGGGCGAATCGCTGGTCGACTACTGGGATTACACCCACCGCATTTTCGAATGGCCCGACAACGGCCATTCCAACATGATCCTCGACGACGGCGGCGACGCGACGCTGTTGCTGCACCTGGGCAGCCGCGCCGAGAAGGACATCTCGGTGCTGGAGAAGCCGGACAGCGAGGAAGCCACCGTGCTGTTCGCCTCCATCAAGGCCAAGCTGGCCAAGGACAAGACCTGGTACTCGACCCGCCTGGCGAAGATCAAGGGCGTGACGGAAGAAACCACCACCGGCGTGCATCGCCTGTACCAGATGCACGAGCGCGGCGAACTGAAGATCCCCGCGATCAACGTGAATGATTCGGTGACCAAGTCGAAGTTCGACAACCTCTATGGCTGCCGCGAGTCGCTGGTCGACGGCATCAAGCGCGCCACGGACGTCATGATCGCCGGCAAGGTCGCGCTGATCGCCGGTTACGGCGACGTGGGCAAGGGTTCGGCCCAGGCCATGCGCGCGCTGTCGGCGCAGGTGTGGGTGACCGAGATCGACCCGATCTGCGCGCTGCAGGCGGCGATGGAAGGCTACCGCGTCGTGACCATGGATTACGCCGCCGACAAGGCCGACATCTTCGTCACCTGCACCGGCAACGTGCACGTCATCGACCACGACCACATGGCGAAGATGAAGGACCAGGCCATCGTCTGCAACATCGGCCACTTCGATTCCGAGATCAACGTCGCCTCGCTCGAGAGGTACCAGTGGGAGGAAATCAAGCCGCAGGTCGACCACGTGATTTTCCCCGACGGCAAGCGCATCATCCTGCTGGCCAAGGGCCGCCTGGTGAATCTGGGTTGCGGCACGGGGCACCCGAGCTACGTGATGAGCTCAAGCTTCGCCAACCAGACGATTGCGCAGATCGAGCTGTTCACGCGCAATGCCGACTACCCCGTGGGCGTCTACACCCTGCCCAAGCACCTCGACGAAAAGGTGGCGCGCCTGCAGTTGAAGAAGCTGAATGCGCAGCTGTCGGAACTGACGGACGAGCAGGCCGCCTACATCGGCGTGCCGAAGAACGGACCGTACAAGGCAGACCAGTACAGGTATTGAGCCTCTCGTCCCACAATCCCGCCCCACCCACCCCAAGGAGACTGTCATGCGCCTGCTTGCTGTCTGGCTGATCAACGCCCTTGCCCTGCTGGCCTTGCCCTACCTGCTGCCGGGGATTCACGTCGCGAGTTTTGCGACGGCCCTGGCGGTGGCGGTGGTGCTGGGCCTGATCAATGCCGTGATCCGGCCCGTGCTGGTGCTTCTGACGCTGCCGGTCACGCTGCTGACCCTGGGGCTGTTCATCTTCGTCATCAACGGCATGATGTTCCTGCTGGCGGCGTGGCTGCTCGAAGGCTTCGTGGTGGACGGGATCTGGAACGGCGTCCTCGGCTCGGTGGTGTACAGCGTGATCTCCTGGGCGCTGACACGGCTGCTGCTGAGTTCGCCCAAGTCATGACCCAAGGAACCCGAAATGACTTTTGAACTGTCCATCGAGTTTTTCCCGCCGCAGACCAGCGAAGGCATGGAGAAGCTGCGGACGACGCGGAGCCGGCTGGCAGTGCTGAAGCCCGAGTTCTTTTCCGTCACTTACGGCGCCGGCGGTTCGACGCGCGAGCGCACGCTGGCGACGGTGATGGAAATCGCCGCCGAAGGCCACAACGCGGCGCCGCACCTGTCCTGCATCGGTTCGACGAAGGAGGGCATCCGCGAGATGCTGGCCATTTTCATCGAGCGCGGCATCCGCCGCATCGTCGCCTTGCGCGGCGATCTGCCTTCGGGCATGGTCGATGCTGGCGAGTTCCGCTATGCCAACGAGTTGGTGGAGTTCATCCGCAGCGAGACCGGCGACCGGTTTCACATCGAGGTGGCGGCCTATCCCGAATGGCATCCGCAGGCGAAGAGCCCGCGCGAGGACCTGCTGAATTTCAAGCGCAAGGTGGATGCGGGCGCCAGCTCGGCCATCACGCAGTATTTCTACAATGCGGATGCCTACGAGCATTTCGTCAGCGAGATCCGTGCGCTCGGGGTTGCCGTGCCGATCGTGCCGGGCGTGATGCCGATTGCCAGCTTCTCGAAACTGGCGCGCTTTTCCGACGCCTGCGGGGCCGAAATCCCGCGCTGGATGCGGCGCAAGTTCGAGAGTTTCGGCGACGACGCGGATTCCATACGCGCCTTCGGCCTGGACGTGGTGACCGAGCTCTGCCAGCGCCTGATCGAACGCGGCGCGCCGGGCCTGCACTTCTACTCGATGAACCAGGCGGGGCTCACGTTGGAGCTCTGCAAACGACTGGGTCGTTGAGCACTTTCATTCACGCTGTTTGATTGTCAACTCGAGCAAAGGCACATCCATGAAGAATCTGGCCACCACTATCGCTGTCATCCTTGCCGGTATCTCGCTTCAAGCTTTTGCGGCCGGGCCCAAGGAGGAGAAGACCGCATCCGGAATTGTGATCACCACGCTCAAGGATGGGGCCGGCGCCAACCCCAAGAGCAGCGATACCGTGAAGGTCCATTACCGCGGCCTGCTCGAGAACGGCAAGGAATTCGACAGTTCCCATGGCCGCGGGCAACCGGCTACATTTCCATTGAACCGCGTGATACGGTGCTGGACAGAAGGCGTACAGCTGATGAAGGTGGGCGGCAAGGCAAAGCTGGTTTGCCCATCCAGTCTGGCATATGGCAGCCGGGGTATTCCCGGAACGATTCCTCCGGACTCGACCCTTATTTTTGAAGTCGAGCTGCTGGAAATTGTCAAATAGCGAGTCCCTTATGACCTCTCACCCGACCCGTCACCGCATCAAATTCAGCGATGTTGCCCTTGGCCAGCGTTTCTATGATCCGATCAGCGCCGAGTATTTCGTGAAGCAGAGCGACACCATGGCGGCCATGGTCACCGGCATTGGAGACGGCACTGTGCCGGACGAATTTGAAGCCGACGACGTCGTGGGCATCGACGAGTAGCGGGAATCCCGCGATGGCACATCGACACCGGAACCAGCGACCCGCCGCCCTGTCCTGATAGCCGGAGTAAACCCAAATCAACGTGTTTAGAAACCTGCTCGCGCTCGTCACCGGTACGATCCTGCTGATCCTGGGATTCATGTTCTCGGTCGTGGTGTTTGCCGTCATGGCCGTGCTCGGGTTGGCGATATGGATCTACTTGATGTGGAAGACCCGAAAGCTCCGTCGGTCAATGCAGGAGCAAGCCCCTGACGGCCAGGTGATTGAAGGCGAGGCCATCGTTGTAGAGGAATGCCGCGTGAGAACGAAAAACGTACTGCCGGGCGATACACCCGGGCAGTAGCTGCGTCGGTCACCTGCCGCTAGTCACCTGCATAAGGTCCGGATTCTTTCCAAATCCTGCCGGAATCGCCGCCGTGGTCAGGACCGCACCTCGAGCAAGTGCCGCAAGGCCGCGCGCAGCCGGCCCGGCGGCACCGGCTCCTTGAGCAGCGCGAATCCGGCGCCGCGCGCTGCAGCCTGGGCTTCTTCGCTGACATCGGCGCTGACCAGCAGCACGGCCATTTGCCCGAACTCGCGCTGCAACTCCTGCACCAGTTCGATGCCGCCGACGCCTCCAGGCAGATGCAGATTGCAGATGGTCAGATCGGGCGGATGGTCGCTCTCGCGGCAGCGGTGCAAGGCCTCCTCGCGAGTGGCCGCCAGCACGACAGTTCCTCCCCAGCTGACGATCGCCTGTTCCATGCCCGCGCGCACCAGCGCGTCGCCCTCCACCACCAGCACGGTTCCTGCTATCCGGGCAGCATCGACCGCTTGCTGGGCCGGGGGAACCTCGCCAGCCGTTGCCCTGCCAAAGGGCTCCTCTTCAACCACGGGCAATTCGATCCAGAACACCGAGCCACGACCCCGCCGCGAACGAACACCGAGCTGGATTCCCAGCAGGTCGGCAAGACGACGACATATCGCAAGGCCGAGGCCGAGCCCCTTGTCGCGATCGCGCTCGGGGTTCCCCAGTTGCACATAGTCCTCGAAAATTTCCTCGCGCGCACGTTCGGGAATTCCCTCGCCGGTATCCCAGACTTCGACCAGCACGGTGTTGCGCCGGTGGCGGCAGCTCACCAGCACGCCGCCGGCCTGGGTGTAGCGCAAGGCGTTGCCCACCAGATTGAGCAGGATGCGCTCGACGATCTTCGGGTCGCTGTGCACCCAGACCTGTGCCGGCCGCACCTTGAGTTGCAGGCCCTTTTGCTCGGCCAGCAGCGAAAGATCGCGGGTCAGCCGATCCAGCACGGAACCGAGTGGAAAGCTGCCGATCTCGGGGACGATGTTTCCGCCGTCCAGTCGCGAAATGTCGAGAATGGCGTCCAGCAGGTTCTGCAAGGTGTCTACCGCCGACTGAATATGCGCGACCAGCCGCGGCTCATGCCTGGCCACGTCCGACTGGGCCAGTCCCGAGACGAAAAGCCCGAGCGCATGCAATGGCTGCCGCAGGTCGTGACTGGCCGCGGCAAGAAAATGCGATTTGGCGATGGTGGCGTGCTCTGCCGCCTCCTTCTCCCGCATCAGGTCGCGGGTGGCCTCGGCCACTCGCGCACGCAGATCTTCCTGCGTCACGCCGATGCGCTCGGCCATGTCATTGATGCCCGCCGCCAGGGGCTGCAAGGGGCCGGCCGAATCCGCCGCCATGCGCGTCGCCATATCGCCCTTGCCGATGCGGGCGACCACTTCGTTGGCTTCCAGGAGGGGATCGGTCACCGCGCGCGCGATGCGTTGCGCCAGCCAGCCGCCAAGCGCTGCGCCGAGCATGGCAATCAGGACACCGGCGGCAATGTGCCGCTTGCCCTTGCCGGACACCTCCTGCAGCGACAATTCGACGACGACATGGCCAATGACCTTCGATTCCGCCCCCTGCCTGGCTTCGGTACCGGCGTAGATGTCATCCACCGGCACGCTCCGGCGCATCACAGGCTCGACGAACAACAGCACGTCCTGTCCCAGGCGGCGGCCCTCGATTCGCTCGAACGGAGGCCAGTTGCCCGGATTCAGATCGCCGCTGCTCGCCATGATGGCGCCGCGCTCATCGATGATCGCGGCGCCGCGCACATCCGGATCGATGCGCAGCGTCGACCCGGTCAGCAGCGAAAGGCCGGCACGCTGTCCGGAAAAGATGCCGTATTCGGCGGCAGTGGCCATTTGCCGCGAAATCGCAGCGCCTCGGGTGCGCAGTCCCTGTTCCAGATTGTCGATCGCATAAAGCAGGAAAACGGCGGTCAGCAGTACCGCCACCAGCGTCGCCGGCAACAGGGCCACCAGCAGCATGCGCTTGCGCAGGCTCATTTTCATGGCCGCTCCCTTTGCCGCAATTGCTCGCCGAGCTGCGCCTGATCCAGCGCGATACCCAGGGAGCGGGCCACATCCTGATTCACCCCCACGGCAAATTCGCGCGGCCACTGCGGGGGCGGCAGCGGCTTGCCCGACAGTGCCTGCCGCAGCACCTCGCCGCCACGCAAGCCCACCTGGGCCGGCGTCGAATACAAGGCCAGCAGGGCACCGGCCCTGACGTAGGCGGGAGAAAAACCGACCAGCGGCACCTGTTGGCGATACGCCGCGGTCAGGATGTTGGCAGCCGTCTGGCTGTTGTACACGGCAGGATCTGGCAGCGCAAGCAGCACCTCGACTTCGGCCAGCAGGGACTGCAGGGCCGGGAACAGTCCGTCCTGTCCCACCTGTGAAATCGCGAGGCGCATGCCGCGCTCCCTGGCCGCCTTCTCCAGACTCGCGCCATGCGCTTTCGATTCCGCACTGACGAGTATCCCGATATTGCTCACTGCGGGAAGCGCGAGCCGGATCATCTCCAGCTGGCGCGCGGGCGGCTGGTCAAGAAATACCGCCGACAGGGAACCGCCGCGCAGACGCGCTTGATCGGCGATCCGCTCGAAGGCAAGACGCGGTACCAGAATCGCCAGCAAAGGAGGGGGCGTGGCGCCACCGGCGAATAGCTCCTGCATGCCGCGTTGCGCGGCGGTACCGACGGCGACGACCCATTGCGGCTCGGGCTTCACGCCGGGGAACCGGCTCCAGTGCGCGACGCGCCATTCGATGCGTCCCGGCTGGGCCCGATCGAGTTCGGTGCGCAAGGCCTCCGCCGCCTCGGCGTGCGCGCCGCCTGTCTCGGACAGAGCCACCCAGATGGAAACCGCGCCGGCCGCCCATGCCGATCCATATGTCATTAGACATAGGCAGGCGGTGGCGAGAGCGGTGAAGAACCGGCGTCGCATGGGTCAGAAATCCAGCCGCAGGGTCGCGAATGCGCGACGATCGAAACGCTGGTTCATCTTGTAGACCTGATAGCCGCCGTTGATGGCCTGCACGGTCACACTCACCTCGCCACGGGTCGCGCCCATGGCGAACGGCTTGCCGAGGCGCACATCGAGCCGGCGCGGCGTATTGATCAGGTCGCCGCCGCCCGCCCATTTGAAGGGCGTGGTGGCGGTGGAGATTGCACTGAACTCGAACTCGCCCGGTAGTCGCTGCAACCAGGTGACGGAGGTGTTGCGATCGGGGGCCTCGCGCTCTTCCGCCGGATCGCCCGAAGCGATGCGGGTGTGCGCCTCGGCCAGCATCAGCCGGGTGCCCGAAAAAGGCCGCCAGTCGAACTGATACTCGAAGCCGTGAATGCGCGGGCCGGGGCGATTGACGGCATCGTTGGGGGCAAAGGCCCCGACGGTACGGGCCGAAAACCAGACACGATTGTTCATGCGCTCGACGAAGGCCCGCGCATCGACCGAAAGATTGATCTGGCGAAACCGCCCGAGGTAGCCCAGCTCGTTGGTGATCAGGGTCTCCGGCTTGACGTTGCCTGAGGCCAGGAAGGTCCAGGCCACTTGCGTCGCCGGTGCAGTCAGGAGATACAGCCGGCTGTCGCCGCGCAACTCATAGAAGGTCGGCGCGCGCTGCGACTTGGTGATCCCCGCCCGCAGCGTGTGGTCGGGCAGGACATGAAAATTCGCCGTCAGCCGCGGTGAAAATGTGCCGCCGGTATAGCTGTGGCCTTCGTACATGCCGCCGGCCTGCAACAGCCACTGCGGGTGAGGCCGCCACTCGACGCTGCCGAAGCCGCGCCACTGATGCAGCGAAATCGTGTCCGCGGTAAAAAATACCGGCTTGGATCTTGCGGTCTCGTAGCGCCACTCGCCACCCCAGACGACACGCATGGCCTCATCGAGCCGCAGCGAATGCTGCAGACCGATTTCAGTGCGCTGGCCCTCGCCGCTCGTATCCACCAGGGCCGAAATCGGACCGGCTGTGGCAATGAAGCGATCCCTAAGAAACTCTCGCTCGTGGACAAAACGCAGCTCGAACTGCTGGTCCGGCGTCAGCTGCCGCTGCCAGCGCACCAGCAGGTGGGCGTCTGCATTGCCTGCGGTGCGAAAGGGATTGCCGCCGGTGCCTACCCCTTCGCCGCGCCAGGTCTCGCCGGCGCCGAACTGGATCATGACATCGTCTTTGACGGTAGGCATGAGGTCGGCGCGTAACTGCAGGCGTGAGACATGGCTGTCGTCGTAGTTGTTATTGAAGCCGCGATCGACGCGGCGTGCGCCGGTGACGCGAAAGCTGGCCTTTTCATCGCCCCAGCCGACACGCGCGACGTTGTCGTTGATGCCCTTGTCGCCCACCGTGGCGGAAAGCATCACACCGTGTGTATCGGCGGCATTGCGCGTGACGATATTGACGACGCCGAGAAAGGCGTTGGCGCCAAACGAGGCCGAGTTGGACCCGCGCAGCACTTCGATGCGCTCGATATCCTCGAGCACCAGCCCGCGCAACCCGACGTGGGTATCGCCGAGGTAGAAGGATGAGTAGATGGAACGTCCATCGACATACACCTGCATCCGCGAGCCGTAGGTATCCATGCCCGCGTGGTAGCTGGCTTGCGGATTGGCGCCGTTGCGGTAGGTGAGCAGGAACCCAGGCACCAGGCGCAGCACCTCCGCCACCTCGCGCGCGCCCGAGCGGCGGATCAGTTCGCGGTCGATCACGGTGACAGCACCCGGCGTCTCGTCCAGCGGCTGCGCCAGGCGGCTTACGGAAAGCACCACCGGCAGGTCGCCGAAGTAGTCCTTTTCGGAAACCTCCTGCGCCGCCGCCGGCGCGATCAGCAGGGCGAGCAGAAACGGCACCCGGCGCGCAACGCCCGAGTGCCATGCAAGTCCCTGAATTTGAGCTGCATCTCCCCCCACAGTGAGGCAATTATAGGGCGAAGCCGCGCGGCAGGGCTATCGGCGGCTCACGGTCGCGATGCCTACGATGACCAATGCAACGCCAATCATCTGCGCCGTCGAAAAGCCCTCGTCGAGCAGCAGCCATGCAAACACGATGGTCAGGAGCGGGCCGAACATGCCCACCAGAGCCGCCGGCCCGCTGCCGATGCGGCGAATCGCGGCCGACTGGGCGAATACCGGCAGCACGGTGCAGAACACGCCCATCCCCGCGCCCAGCGCATATACCTGCCAAGGCTGCACCACCAGTGCGGCAAGCGGCTGCGTCGCCAGAAAATGGCCGCCGGTCGCGGCGGTCGACACCAGCATGGCCAGCGCGGTGAAGCGTGCCGCGCCCAGCTTCGCGATCATGCCGGCGCTGCCGGAAAGATAAAGCGCATAGCTGACCGACGAGGCGAACACGAAGCCGCCGCCGATCCACACCGCGGCGCTGTCGCCGGCAAATTGCAGATCGTGGGCGAATGCCGCGGCAATGCCGGCATAGCACAGCCCCAGTGCAAGGCCCTCACGCCGGGTGATGGTACGGCCATGCAGCACGACGCCGAATAGCAGGGTCAGCGTCGGATAGGTGAACAGGATCAGCCGTTCCAGCCCGGCAGAAATGTACTTGAGCCCGAGAAAATCCAGAATGCTGGCGCCATAGTAGCCGAGCGCCCCCAGCGCGGCGATCGCGAGCCAGTCGCGCCGACCCAGGGCAGGCGCGTTTCTCGATGCGGAAAAGCCCACCCACAGAAACACCGGCAGCGCGAACGCCATGCGCAGCGCCAGCAGCGTGATCGCATCGACGCCGTAGGGATAGGCCAGCTTGACCAGGATCGCCTTGAAGGAGAAGCCGAACGCCGCGACAACGGCGAGGGCAACTCCAGCGCGATGCGTGGCTGGCGAGCCAGCCGCAAGCGTCACCTGCGACGGCCGCCCATGATCGAGCCGAGCACCCCGCGCACGATCTCGCGGCCCAGCGAAGAACCGATGGCGCGCACGGTGCTGGACACCGCCGCTTCGACCACCGTCTGCCGGCCGCGCGTGCCGGAACGGGTGCCGCCGCCGAGCATGCCGCCAAGCGCGTCGCCGATGCCGCCGAGGAAGCCGCCGCCGCCCGGCTCAGTTGTTGATCCGGCCGGCGTCGCCGTGTCGCCAGCGCCGACTCCTGAGGCAGCGCTGGCGCCTTGCAGTCTTTCATAGGCGGATTCGCGGTCGAGCAGCTTCTCGTAATGCCCGGCGATCGGCGACGCCGCAATCGCGGCGCGGCGCTCCTCCACCGTCAGCGGCCCAATGCGCGATGCGGGCGGCAGCACCATGCCGCGCTCGACCACGGTCGGCCGGCCATGGTCGTCGAGGAAGGAGACCAGCGCCTCGCCGACGCCGAGTTCGGTAATCACCGTCGCAGCATCGAAAGCCGGATTGGCGCGCAAGGTATCGGCTGCCGCCTTTACGGCCTTCTGGTCGCGCGGCGTGAAGGCACGCAAGGCGTGCTGCACGCGGTTGCCCAACTGGCCGAGCACCGCATCGGGAATGTCGAGCGGATTCTGCGTCACGAAATACACGCCGACGCCCTTGGAACGGATCAGGCGCACCACCTGCTCGACTTTCTCCAGCAGTGCCGGCGGCGCGTCGCTGAACAGCAGGTGCGCCTCGTCGAAAAAGAAGGCCAGCTTCGGCTTGGGCAGGTCGCCCGCTTCGGGCAGCTGCTCGAACAGTTCGGCCAGCAACCAGAGCAGGAAGCAGCCGTAGAGGCGCGGCGAGTTCATCAGCTTGTCGGCGGCCAGCACATTGATCACGCCGCGGCCATCCTGGGTTTGCATCAGGTCTTCGATGTCCAGCATCGGCTCGCCGAAGAAACTGCCGCCGCCCTGCTCTTCCAGGGTCAGCAGGCCGCGCTGGATGGCGCCGATCGAGGCCGCCGAGACGTTGCCGTACTTGGTCTTGTATTCCGCCGCGTTCTCGCCGACGTGCTGCACCATGGCGCGCAAATCCTTCAAGTCGAGCAGCAGCAGGCCCTGGTCGTCGGCGACGCTGAACACGACCTGCAGCACGCCGGCCTGGGTGTCGTTGAGGTTGAGCAGGCGCCCGAGCAGGAGCGGGCCCATGTCGGAAATCGTGGCGCGCACAGGATGGCCGGATTCACCGAACACATCCCAGAACACGATCGGGCTGGCCTGCGGCTGCCAGTCCTTGATGCCGAGCCGATCGAGCCGCGCCTGGAACTTTTCGGAGGCGACCCCGGGGGCGCCGAGACCGGACAGATCGCCCTTGGCATCGGCAAGAAACACCGGCACGCCGGCCAGCGAGAGTTGCTCGGCGATGCGCTGCAGGGTCACCGTCTTGCCGGTGCCGGTAGCGCCCGTGATCAGGCCGTGGCGGTTGGCGAAGTGCGCCAGCAGGACGAGTTCGGTCTCGCCGCTCCTGGCGATGGGCAGGGATTGGGTCATGGCGCGGATTCCCGGGATGCTAAAATCTAAGATTGTATGTGACAACATCGCGGCAAGCCGCGCAACCAGGGAAACGACTATGGCCGGACATTCCAAATGGGCCAATATCCAGCATCGCAAGGGACGTCAGGACGCCAAGCGGGGCAAGGTATTCACCAAGCTGATCAAGGAAATCACCGTCGCCGCCAAGATGGGCGGGGGCGATGTCAGCGCCAATCCGCGCTTGCGGCTGGCGATCGAAAAGGCCAAGGCGCAGAGCCTGCCCAAGGACAACATCGATAGCGCAGTCAAGCGCGGCACCGGGCAACTCGAAGGCGTGAACTACGAGGAAATCCGCTACGAGGGCTACGGCATCAACGGCGCGGCGGTGATGGTGGATTGCCTCACCGACAACAAGGTACGCACCGTCGCCGAAGTGCGCCACGCCTTCGCCAAGCACGGCGGCAACATGGGCACCGACGGCAGCGTCGGCTTCCTGTTCACCCACTGCGGCCAGATGCTGTTTGCCCCCGGCACCAACGAGGCCGCGCTGATGGATGCGGCGATCGAAGCCGGCGCCGACGATGTGGTGACCAACGAGGACGGATCGATCGAAGTCATCACCCCGCCCAACGACTTTGCCAACGTCAAGGATGCGCTGGAGCAGGCCGGCTTCAAGCCGGAATTCGGCGAAGTGACCATGAAGCCGCAGAACGAAACCGAGTTCGAAGGCGAGGATGCGCTGAAAATGCAGAAACTGCTCGACGCCCTGGAGTCCCTCGACGACGTGCAGGAGGTCTACACCACGGCGGTGATCGACGAATAAGCGTCCCGAACTCTAGCGGACGGCGGCCCTTGCCTGCAGCGCCTTGAGATCGGCCGCGATCTCCTTCGAATGGCGCGCGGCGTCGACCGTCAGGTAGACCTTGGCGATGCGGCCCGCCGGATCGACCAGGAAGGTGTAACGCTTCGCCATCTTCATCACTACCCAGTCCGACAGCGCGCCGTATTGGCGCGCCACCTCTGCCGTGGCATCCGAGAGCAGCGGGAAGGGCAGCTGGTATTTCTCGGCGAAGGCCTTGTGCGAAAGCGTGTCGTCGACGCTGATGCCCACTACCTGCGCGCCCAGCGCCGTCAGCAGCGAGATGTCGTCGCGAAAGCTGCAGGCTTCCGTCGTGCAGCCCGGCGTGTCGTCCTTGGGATAGAAGTAGAGCACCACCCATTTTCCGCGCCATTCGGCCAGGCGCCGCGGCGCGCCGTTCTGGTCGGGCAGCGAGAATGCAGGCGCGACGGCGCCGACCACCGGCACCTCGGCCCGCGCCGGGGTGGCCAGGGCGAACAGGGTCAGCAGTGCTGCGGCAAGCTTGAGAATCATGGCGTCTCCTCGATCAGTCCGGATGCATCATAGCGCCGCGCCGGCGCGGCGAATCGGCTACGAATCGGTTACCCTTGCGAACTGAATTTTCGACCGCACTTTTCATGAACCGTTCCGCCCCCCTGTTGTTCGTCGTGCTCTGGAGCACGGGCTTCATCGGTGCCAAGCTGGGCCTGCCGCATGCCGAGCCGCTGACTTTCCTGCTGATCCGCTATCTGCTGGTGCTTTCGCTGATGACCCTGGTGGCGCTGGCGATGCGCGCGCCCTGGCCGCGGGATCCGCGGCAGTGGTTTCATATCGGCGTGTCCGGCCTGCTGGTGCATGGCGTGTACCTCGGCGGCGTGTTCATTTCCATTTCGAAGGGCCTGCCGGCCGGCGTCGCCAGCCTGGTGGTGGGCATTCAACCGCTGCTGACCGCCGTCGGCGCCGGCTGGCTGCTGAAGGAGGCAGTGCTGGCGCGCCAATGGTTTGGGCTGGTGCTCGGCTTCGCCGGCGTGGCGCTGGTGGTGTCGGGCAAGCTCGGCAGCGGCTTCGGGCTGGATGCCTTGTGGCCGGCCCTGGCAGCGCTGCTAGGGATCACGGCCGGCACCCTGTACCAGAAACGCTTTTGTCATGGCTTCGACTGGCGCACCGGCGCCGTCGCGCAATTCCTGCCAACGGCGGTCGCCACCGCGATAGTTGTCAGCCTGACCGAGAGCTTCCGCGTCGAATGGGTGCCGGACTTCATCTTCGCGCTGACCTGGCTGGTGCTGGTGCTGTCGGTGGGCGCCATTTCCCTGCTCAACATGCTGATCCGGCGCGGCAGCGCGGTGAATCTGGCCAGCCTGTTCTACTTGGTGCCACCTTGCACCGCACTGATCGCCTGGCTGCTGTTCGACGAAAGACTGGCCGGCATGGCGTTGGTCGGGATGGCGCTCGCGGTTTGGGGCGTGTATCTTGCCCGCAAATGAAAGCTCCGGCGCCAACCCCCATCCGCATTCTCGGCATCGACCCCGGTCTGAGGAGCACCGGGTTTGGCGTCATCGACAAGGCAGGCAACACGCTGAGCTATGTCGCCAGCGGCTGCATCAAGTCGGATGCGGCGAGCAGCCTGCCGCAGCGGATCAAGACCATCCTCGACGGACTGGTCGAGATCATCGCCACCTACGGGCCGCAGCAGGCAGCGGTCGAAATCGTCTTCGTCAATGTCAACCCGCAATCCACGCTGCTGCTCGGTCAGGCGCGCGGCGCGGCGATTTCCGCGCTGGTGACGGCGAACCTGCCGGTGGCGGAATACACCGCGCTGCAAGTCAAGCAGGCCGTGGTCGGCCACGGCAAGGCGGCGAAGGAACAGGTGCAGGCCATGGTCGCGCGCCTGCTCAAGCTTCCCGGTACGCCGAGCCCCGATGCCGCCGATGCGCTCGCCTGCGCGATCGCCCACGCCCACGGCGGGCAGGGCATGGGCGCGCTTTCGACACTAGGCAAACGCATGCGCAACGGAAGGCTGGTCTAATGACCTCGATTCACTACGGAGCCAAACCATGATTGGTCGCATCACAGGAACCCTCATCGAAAAGAACCCGCCATCGATCACCGTGGATGTGCACGGCCTCGGCTATGAAGTCGATGTGCCGATGAGCACCTTCTACAACCTGCCGGCCACCGGCGAAAAAGTCTCGCTGCACACGCACCTGATCGTGCGCGAGGACGGCCACTATCTCTACGGTTTCGCCTCCGACGACGAGCGCACCGCATTCCGCCAGTTGCTGAAGATTTCCGGCGTCGGCGCGCGCACGGCACTGGCCGTACTCTCGGGCATGTCGGTGACGGAACTGGCTCAGGCGGTGACCCTGCAGGAAACCGGACGGCTGACCAAGGTGCCGGGCATCGGCAAGAAGACCGCCGAACGCCTGCTGCTCGAACTGCGCGACCGGCTGCCGAAAACGCTGGCCGGCACAGGCACAAGAGTCGGCGCTGGCGATACGGCGGCTGATGCTGCCTCCGACATCATGAACGCACTGCTGGCACTCGGCTACAACGAACGCGAGGCGCTCGGTGCAATGAAGGCGCTGGCCGCCGATGTTTCGGTCTCCGACGGCATTCGCGCGGCGCTCAAGCTGCTTTCCAAGTCATCATGAGCCAAGCGCGACGCCGCCTCGGCTAAACTGTTGCCATGAGCATCCAGACCGATAAATTCGCCGAGCCCGTACCGGATCGCCTGATCTCGGCGGGCACGGAATCGACGCAGGAAGATGTGCTCGAGCGCGCACTGCGGCCGAAGCGGCTGGCGGATTACGTCGGCCAGCAGAAAATCCGCGGCCAGCTCGAAATCTTCATCGAGGCGGCCAAGCGGCGCGCCGAGTCGATGGACCATGTCCTGCTGTTCGGCCCGCCGGGCCTCGGCAAAACCACGCTGGCGCACATCATCGCCCACGAGATGGGCGTCAATCTGCGCCACACCTCGGGCCCGGTGCTGGAACGCGCAGGCGACCTGGCCGCGATGCTGACCAACCTCGAACCCTACGACGTGCTGTTCATCGACGAGATCCATCGCCTGAGCCCGGTGGTCGAGGAGATCCTCTACCCCGCGCTGGAGGATTTCCAGATCGACATCATGATCGGCGAAGGCCCCTCGGCACGCTCGGTCAAGCTCGACCTGCCGCCCTTCACGCTGATCGGCGCCACGACCCGCGCCGGCATGCTGACCAACCCGCTGCGCGACCGCTTCGGCATCGTCGCCCGGCTGGAGTTCTACACCCCGGAAGAGCTCGCGCTGATCGTGCGCCGCTCGGCCCACCTGCTCAACTGCGACATCGTCGAAGACGGCGCAACCGAGATCGCCAAACGTTCGCGCGGCACGCCGCGCATCGCCAACCGCCTGCTGCGCCGCGTGCGCGATTCGCTGACCATGCTCGACGTCGACCACCTCGGCCTCGACGTCATGGACCGCAAGCTGCTCGGCGCGATGCTGGAAAAGTTCGGCGGCGGCCCGGTGGGTCTGGACAATCTCGCCGCCGCCATCGGCGAAGCGCGCGACACGATCGAGGACGTGCTCGAACCCTACCTGATCCAGCAGGGTTACCTGCAGCGCACGCCGCGCGGGCGGGTGGCGACGGCGAGCATCTGGAAGCATTTCGGGCTCCGTTCACCGCAGAAGGCCAGCCAAGAGCTCTGGAACGAATGACAGCTTCCCTTTCCGAAATCCGGCTGCGGGTGTATTACGAAGACACCGATGCCGCCGGCATCGTCTATTACGCGAATTACTTCCGCTTCCTCGAGCGAGGCCGCACCGAGTTGCTGCGCGCGCTGGGGCATGACCAGAACGCATTGATGAAAGAAGGCATCGCCTTCGCGGTGCGCTCGGCCAGCGCCGAATTTCTCAAGCCGGCGCGGCTGGATGACCAGCTTGTGGTGGCAAGCGGCATCGCCGAGCTCGGCCGCGCGCAACTGACATTCGCCCAGCGCATCCGGCGCGACAACGAACTGCTGCTTGATGCGAAAATACGCATTGCCTGCATCGATCCGGCTGCCGGTCGCCCGATCCGGATGCCGCGCGCCCTTCACGAACAATTGTCGGCCCTGCCCGGACTTTCGCGATGAACGTTACCCAAGACCTTTCCATCATCGAACTCATCATCCACGCCAGCCTGGTGGTCAAGCTGGTGATGCTGCTGCTGACGCTGGTGTCGCTGACGTCCTGGTACTGGATCTTCCGCAAGGCCTTCGCCATTCGCGACGCGCGGACCAAGACAGACAAGTTCGAACGGGATTTCTGGAGCGGCGGCGACCTCAACGCCCTGTATCAGAGCGCGATCAACAACCGCCACCAGACCGGCGCACTGGAGCGCATTTTCGAATCCGGCTACCGCGAGTTCGCCAAACTGCGCGGGCAGAAGACCATCGACCCGACGGCCGTGGTCGATGGTGCGCGACGCGCGATGCGCGCCACTTATCAGCGCGAGATCGACGATCTCGAAGCGCACCTGGCATTCCTCGCCTCGGTCGGTTCGGTCTCGCCCTACGTCGGCCTGTTCGGCACGGTGTGGGGCATCATGCACGCCTTCCGCGGACTGGCCAACATGAGCACGGCGACGCTGTCCGCCGTCGCGCCGGGCATTGCCGAAGCACTGGTCGCCACGGCCATCGGCCTCTTCGCCGCGATTCCGGCGGTGATCGCCTACAACCGCTTCGCCCATGATGTGGACCGCGTCGCGGTGCGCTTCGAGAGCTTCATGGAAGAGTTCTCCAACATCCTGCAGCGGCAAACACGATGAGGGTTTGCGTAAACTTATTCGCCGCGATTCGCGGCGCAAACATGGTCACCCCCTTTCCGGGAAAGGGGGCCGGGGGGATTGCTCAACGAAATATCATGAGCCGCCGCTTTCTCATGGGTGATCACCCATGAGAAAGCGGCGGCTCATGAATGAGATCAACGTCGTTCCTTACATCGACGTGATGCTGGTGCTGCTGGTGATCTTCATGGTCACCGCACCGATGATCCAGACCGGCAGCGTCGATCTGCCGAGCGTCGGCAAGAGCAGCCAGCCGCCGGTGGCACCGCTGGAAGTCATCATCAAGGCCGACGCTTCCCTGGCGCTGCGCGACCGCGCCAAAGGCGGTCCGGAGCAACTCGTGACCCGCGCCGACCTTCCCGCCCGGATCAAGGAAGCGCAGGCGGCCAATCCGCAACAGGCGGTGCTGATCGCCGGCGACCGCAGCGTGAAATACGAAGCAGTGCTGGGCGTAATGGACGAATTGCAGCGTCAGCAGGTGACGAAGATCGGCCTGTTGGTGCAACCAGCGGCTGCGGCGAAATAGGTGAGCGAATCTCCAATCCTGCCGCCGCGCAACGCGGCCGGCAAACGTATTTCCATCGCACTGGCAATCGCCGTGCACCTGCTGCTCGCCGGCTTCCTGTTCTATGGAGTGCGCTGGCAAACCAAGGCTACGGACGTGGTCGAAGTGGAACTGGTGCGCGCCGTTCCGGAGCCTGCCGCCGTTGTCACCCCGGCCGCCCCGGTCGCCGTACCGCCAGCGCCGACTGTCGAGCCGCCCCCGGCGCCCGAGCCGAAGGCAGAACCTGCGCCGCCGCCGCCGAAACCCGATATCGCCATCAAGGAAAAGCCCAAGCCGAAACAGCCGCCCAGGCCTGAACCGGCCCCGCGCATCGACCCCTTCAAGGAACAGCTCAAGCGCGAAGCCGAACAACTGACGCAGCGCAAGCAAGCCGACAGCGCCGCACAGGAGTTCGCGCAGAAACAGGCGGCGCAGGCCAGCGCGGCACGCAGCAAGGCCATGGCGGATTATCTCGGCCGCATCCGCGGCAAGATTCGCGGCAACATCGTGGTGCCGCCGGAAATCAGGGGCAATCCGGAGGCGGTGTTCGACGTCACGCAATTGCCGAGCGGCGAAATCGTCACCGTGCGCCTCAAACGTTCATCCGGCCACGCAGCACTCGACGCCGCCATCGAACGCGCCATTCTCAAGTCCAATCCGCTGCCCAAACCGCAGCCAGCAGACTTGTTCGAACGCTCCCTCGAACTGCGCTTCAAGCCGCTCGATGAGTGAGGCCGGAGCGTCACGGGCCGAGGCGTTATAATCCGTCCGATGAAATTCCAACGTCTTGTCCTTGCCTGCACCGCCGCTCTGACCCTGTGTTCGGCCGCTGCCCAGGCGCAACTCATGGTCGAAATTACCGGCGCCGGCGCCAACCGCCTGCCCGTGGCGATTGCCGACTTCACCGGCGAACGCATCGTCGCCCAGGCACTCACCTCGGTGGTGCGTGCCGACCTCGAACGCAGCGGCCTGTTCCGCCTGGTCGATGCCGGCGGCCCACTGGCCGACAATGCCACCCCGGCCTTCGAAGACCTCAAGTCCCGCGGCGCCGATGCGGTTGCCGGCGGCAGCGTGGCCACCGCGGCCGATGGCCGTTACGAGACCCGGGTGCGCCTGTCCGACGTGCCGAAGCAGGCCGTGCTCGGCAATCCGGCCTACCTGCATACCGGTGCGCAATTGCGCGCGACGGCCCATCGCATCGCCGATTTCATCTACGAGAAGCTCACCGGAGAACCCGGCGTGTTCTCGACGCGCATCGCCTATGTCGTGAAGAGCACCGGCCGCTACGAACTGAAAATCGCCGATGCCGACGGCAGCAACGATCAGGCCGCGCTGGCGTCGCGCGAGCCGATCATCTCGCCGGCGTGGTCGCCCGACGGCGGCAAGCTCGCCTATGTGTCCTTCGAGGCCAAGAAACCGGTGGTTTATGTGCACGACCTTGCCAGCGGCCGCCGCCATGTCGCCGCCAACTTCAAGGGTTCGAATTCGGCGCCGGCCTGGTCGCCCGACGGCAAGCAGCTGGCCGTGGTGCTGACCAAGGACGGCTCGTCACAACTTTACGTGGTCAATGCCGACGGCAGCGGCGTGACGCGCATCGCCACATCGTCCGGCATCGATACAGAGCCGCGCTGGTCGCCCGACCGCCAGTTCATCTACTTCACTTCCGATCGCGGCGGCAGCCCGCAGATCTACCGCATCGCAAGCTCGGGGGGCAATGCCGAGCGGATCACCTTCGAAGGCAGTTACAACGTCACGCCACGGCCCTCACCGGACGGCAAGAGCCTCGCCTTCATTGCCAGAAACGGCAGCCGCTTCCAGCTGGCGCTGATGGATCTGGCGACCAAGCAGACGCAGATTCTGACCGACTCGACCAAGGATGAGTCGCCCAGTTTCGCCCCCAACGGCCGCATGATCCTCTATGCCACCGAAATTGGCGGGCGCGGCGTGCTGGCGGCTGTCTCCAGCGACGGCCGGGTCAAGCAAAAGCTCTCCGTGCAGGCCGCCGACGTGCGGGAACCTGCCTGGGGCCCGCTGGTCCGATAGAATATTTCCGCAGCCGACATCATCAAGGAAACCATCATGCGCGCACGCCTCCTCATTTCCCTCCCGGCCCTCTCCGCCCTGACTCTGCTGCTCGCCGCCTGCGGCTCGCAGCCGCCGGCGCCCGAACAGGGCGCGGCAGGCGTCGAATCGCGCACGCCCAGCGCGGTCAAGGTCGACACCTCGCCCGTGACCACGGTGCAGCCGGACAAGTTCGATCCCAACAGCATCGCCGCGCTGAAGGATCCGCGCAGCCCCCTGTCGAAGCGCAGCGTCTACTTCGACTACGACAGCTATGTGGTGAAGGACGAGTTTCAGGCGCTGCTGACCGCCCATGGCAAGTTTCTCTCGGCGAATCCGAAAATGAAAATGCTGATCCAGGGCAATGCCGACGAGCGCGGCAGCCGCGAGTACAACCTGGCGCTGGGCCAGAAGCGTGCCGAGGCGGTCAAGAAGACGCTGGCCCTGCTCGGCGCGCGGGAAGACCAGCTCGAAGCCGTCAGCCTTGGCGAGGAGAAGCCGGCCTGCACTGAATCCAGCGAAGACTGCTGGGCGAAGAATCGCCGCGGCGACATGCTCTACTCGGGCGAGTTCTGAGCATGACCCGCAGCCTGGCGTTGCGGGCGGCTGCGCTGCTCCCGGCGCTGCTGCTGGCGGCGACGCTGGCCCTGCCTGCGCGCGCAGGGATGTTCGACGACGAGGAAGCGCGCAGGCAAATTGAACAGTTGCGCGAGCAACTGCGAACGGAAGTGGCCGATCTTGCCAAACGCACCGACACCGTCAGCCGCAACCAGATCGACTTCGCCAACCAGATCGAGGCCATCAAGTCCGATATCGCCAAATTGCGTGGCCAGATTGAAGTTCTGACCTACGGACTCGAGGCGGCGCAGAAACGCCAACAGGATTTTTACGTCGACCTCGACAATCGGCTGCGGAAACTCGAAAAGCCGCCCGCCGACGCCAAGGCCGAGCCGGCGAAAGCCGACCCCGCGCAGGAAACCCGTGACTACGAAATTGCGCTGGCCGCCCTCAAGGCCGCCAAGTTCAAGGAAGCCGCGGCCTCCTTTGTTGCCTTCATCAAGACCTACCCAAACGGCAGCCTGGCGGCCTCGGCCCACTACTGGGGCGCTTACGCCCAAGCCCAGGCGAAAGACCACGCCGCCGCCGCCGAACTCTTCGGCAAGTTTGCCGCCGGCTGGCCCACCGATGATCGCGCACCGGCCGCGCTGGAAAGCCGCATTGCAAGCCTCGAAGCGGGCAAGGACTGGAAGGGCGTCAGGGCCACCCTCGAGCAGTTGGCCGAACGCTATCCCAACAGCGACGCTGGCAAGAGGGCAAAGCTCAGGCTGAAGAAGAAGTAGCAGTGCCCGCAACGCTGCGCATCACCGAAATCTTTCACTCCATCCAGGGCGAATCGAGCCGCGTCGGGCTGCCGACGGTGTTTGTGCGGCTCACCGGCTGCCCCTTGCGCTGCGTCTGGTGCGATACCGAATACGCTTTCAGCGGCGGCGAAACCCTGGCGATCAAGGACATCCTGCAGCGCGTCGCCAGGTTCGACTGCGCGACGGTCTGCGTCACCGGCGGCGAACCGCTGGCACAAAAACACTGCCTGACGCTGCTGGCCGCCCTGTGCGACGCCGGCCATTCGGTATCGATTGAAACCAGCGGCGCACTCGACATCGGCGGCGTCGATCCGCGCGTGGCGCGCATCATCGACCTCAAGGCGCCCGGCTCGGGAGAACAGGCGAAAAACCGCTGGGAAAATCTCGACCTGCTGACGGCCGGCGACGAGTTGAAGTTCGTTCTCGCCTCGCGCGGGGACTACGACTGGGCCGTATCGGCGTGTCGCCAGCGCCGACTTTTCGAGCGCTGCCCGGTGCTGTTCTCACCCGTGCAGGGGCAACTCGATCCGGCGCAGCTTGCGCAATGGATCATGGACGACCGCCTGCCGGTGCGCTTTCAGCTGCAGTTGCACAAAGTCCTCTGGAGCGACGCCAGGGGGCGTTGACGGGAACAGCCTCCCGCTAGCCCATCAGCGGCGGACAGGGCGGCCGCTTGGCCGAGATCACCTGCGTGTTCACGCCCGCATAATTAAGGCCGCCGAACAACCGCGCGTATTCGATCTTCACGCAGCGGTCCATCACCACATCGAGCCCGGCGGCAGAAGCCTTCTCGGCCGCCTCCCGGTTGATCACGCCCAGTTGCAGCCAGAGGCACTTCGCGCCGAGGCGAATCGCCTCGTCGGCAATCGGCATCACGTCCTCGGGCTTGCGGAATACGTCGACCAGGTCGACCTTCACGGGAATCGCGGCGAGATCCGGATAGCATTTCTGCCCGAGGATTTCGGTCGCCACGGGATTCACCGGAATGATCGTGTAGCCATGTTCCAGCATGTATTTCGCGGCGAAGTAACTCGGCCGGTTCCAGGTCGGCGAAAGGCCGACCACGGCAATCACGCGGTTGCCCTGCAACACCCGGCGCAGGCCGGCGACATCGTCAACAATCATGGAGCATCCCCAGTGGTCGCATCAAGAAAAGCACAGCCCGACTCCGCGCATGCTACACCGCCGCGAACAGCACGCTGGCTGTCAGCCCTCGGGTGCCCGGTCCGTCAGTGAGCACAATGCGCGCGTTGTGCAATTCGACTATGCGCCGGCAGATCGCGAGGCCAAGGCCGGTGCCCGGTTGATCCTGGCCGGCGATGCGGTAGAAGCGCTCGAACACCGCCTTGCGTTGCGCTTCGGGAATGCCAGGACCATTGTCGCTGACCCGCATCAGCACGCCCGCCTCATCGCGGCGGATTGCGACATCGATGTGTCCGCCCGTCTGCGTGTAGCGGATGGCGTTGTCCACCAGGTTGCATAGCAGCATCGACAGCATGTCGGCATTCCCCGACAGCGACGGCAAGTCCGGCTCAACCTGGAGTTCCAGTACCTGGTCGCGCCGCAGCGCCAAGGGTGCCAATTCCGCGCATACCGCTTCGGCGACATCGCCCGGGTTCACCGGCTGCACGTCCGGCAGTGCCTGTTCCGGATCGAGGCGGGCCAAGGTCAACAACTGGCCGACCAGGCGGATGCCGCGTTCGACTCCGCGCTGCAACTGATCCATGGCGCGCAGCCGTTCGGCGTCGCCGTCGGCACCCCGCGCCGCGTGCAACTGGGCCTGGATCGCCGCCAGCGGGGTGCGCAACTCGTGCGCGGCGTTGGCGGTGAATAGTCGTTCGCTCTCCAGGCTCTGCGTCATGCGCCGCAACAGCTTGTTCAACGCCAGAACCATCGGCCGCACTTCCCCCGGCGCACTGTCGGCATCGAGGGGTTCGAGGTTTTCGGCCTTCTTCTTCTCGATTTCGCGGGTGAGCGCACCGAGCGGGTCGAGGCCCCGGCTGATCGAATACCAGAGCAGAAAAATCAGCACCGGCAGTCCCAGTGCCAGCGGGCTGACCAGGTGCAGGGCGATGCTGCGCACCAGTTGATTGCGCAGGTCGTGGGCTTCCGACACCAGGATGCGAAAGTCATGATGCCTGTCCCAGACGCCGTAGTGGCGCCATTGCTGGCCCGCGTCGTCGGTGGACTCGGAAAACCCGTCGTGGGCGGTCATCACTTCGGCCGGCGCGTTGGCGGAGCGCAACAGCAAGAGCCCATCCCTGTTCCATATCTGGTAGCGCAGCCGCTTTTCGTATTCCACATGCAGGGAATGCCTCGATCCCTTGCCCGGAACCATCGGGGCGGTGGCGGCATCGCCCGCGATTCCCAACGCCGATCTGGCGCTGGCCAGGCGCTCGGGCAGATCCGGCCATTGCGTGAATATCTCCTTGAGCGCGGGCGCCTCGCTGCGGTTCGGGATCACCAGCGGGTCGTCGTCGTCCGGATCGGTGACGCGCAGCAGCGCCAGCCCGGTCTGGGCGAGATGGGCGTCGAAGAGTTCGTAGACGTCATCGACGCTGTCGCGGATGGTCATCCAGGCGATCACGGCCCAGTAGGCAAAGCTGACGATGAGCAGTCCGACCAGCAGCCGCTGGCTCAGGGACAGGCGGTGGCGGACGATCACGAGGCGGATCTGGCGATGGTGTAACCAACGCCGCGCACGGTCTTGATGCTCTCGGCACCAAGTTTGAGGCGCAGGTTGTGGATATGCACCTCGACGGCATTGCTGTCCACGTTGCGGTTCCAGCCGTAGATCGATGTCTCCAGTTGGCTGCGTGTCAGGATGCGGCCGGCGCTTTCCATGAGCGCCCGCAATACGGCGAATTCGCGGCCGGAAACCGGGATCGTGGGACCCTTCCGGGAGACGGTATGGGCCACCAGATCCAGCGTCAGGTCGCCCACGCTGAGCGTCCCGCCGCCGCCCCGACCGGAACGGCGGACGAGGGCACGCAGGCGCGCCACCAGTTCTTCCATGTCGGCGGTCTTGGCCAGGTAATCGTCGGCGCCGCGATCCAGGCTGAGTACCTTGTCGCGCGTCGTGTCGCGCGCGGTGAGGATCAGGACGGGCAGGGTGTTGCCGCCGGCGCGCAGCTCGCGCAGCACCTCCGTGCCGTTCATGACGGGCAGGCCGATGTCCAGCACCATGGCGACGAATTCCCCCGTCTCCAGTGCGCCGAGCGCGGTCTTGCCATCCCTCACCCAGGTGACGGCAAAGCCCGCCTTGCAGAGCGCGGCGCGCAAGCCATCGCCGAGTAGCGGGTCATCCTCGACAAGCAGCAGTTTCATCTTTCCTCGCTCGCGGTTGCCCTTATCGACGTAAAGGATACTCCAGGCCATCCGGCCTGTCTCATAGGAAAAGCGCGCGCGTCACCAATGAATGAACGCATTGGGTCTTGGTGCCCGCGAAACCGCACCGCCACAGGCGGCAGCGGCCTTCTGGTCATTCTTAACATGCCTTAAGTAATAGACATATTCCTTAAGGCGCCGCTCAGACTGCGTTGCTATCGTCGCTCCACAGTTGCAATCAGCCGGCGCCTCATGACAGCCAATTTCTGGCAATTCCAATTCTAAAAAAGAGGTTTGCGATGAAAATACGAGTTCTCTCGATGAAAAAGGCACTGCTCCTTCTCGCAGGTTTGCTGATGGCATTGGCACTTGTCCCGCAAGCGTCCGCGATGCCGTCGTTCGCACGACAGACCGGCAAGGCATGCAACACCTGCCACTTCCAGCACTATCCCACGCTCAACGCCTACGGCCAGGATTTCAAGGCCAGCGGCTATACCGACATGGGCAAGCAGGGCACCATCAAGGGCAAGGACATGTCCTTGCCCGAAGTGCTGAATCTCAGCGTGTTCACCAAAGTGCGCTACATCAAAGACAACGGTACCGATATCGCGGGACAGCCGACGCGAGCCAGCGGCGAGTGGAATGTCCCCGACGAACTGGCCCTGCTCTCCGGCGGGCGCGTTGCGGAGGGTGTCGGTTACCTGCTGGAAATGCAGCTCGCCAACGCGGCCGCCGCCACAGTCGCCGGCTTCAAGATGCCCTTCATGTTCAAGGCGGGCGGTACCAGGCTCGGCGTAATCCCCTATACCACCGATACCCTGGGTGCCGCCTACGGCTTCGAACTGCTCGCAACCGGCGCGGTCCGCAACAACAAGGTGATGGAGTCGCGGACCGAGAGTTCCGCCCAGCAATACATCTTGACCGACGGCCCCGCCATGGGTGTCGCACTCGTCGCCGCGAATCCGCTGTTCTTCGCGAACTTCTCCAAGTGGTCGCCGAACCATGGCGCCTCCGCCAACGGCAACGTCAGTCGCAGTCCCACGTCCAACTATCTGCGCGCGGCTTTCACTCCGACGGTCGGCGACTGGGAACTCGGCGTGGGATTCCAGTCATGGAGCGGAACGTCCAACCAAGGCGGCGCCGTTGTCACGACCTCGGTCCAGACCAAGGCGTTTTCAATCGATGCGCAAGTCCAGGGAACTCTCGGAAACATGCCGCTGGGCGTGTATTTCGCCAACGCCTCGGCGCCGGGAACCCCGCTTGGACTCCCTGCCGGAACGGCCGCCAACCTCTTCAACGCCAACCCCAACACGTCGAAGGCGACCACCCTTACCGGCGAACTGGGGGTGATTCCGAACAAGCTGACGCTCACCTTGGCTCAACGCAATGCGAACACCGGCGCCGCGTTGAACTCCACCGACAACGCCACGACGTTCGGTATCCGCTACGCCTATTCCCAGAATATCGGTTTGCAGCTGGAGCACAGCACGCGCAGCAAGAACGGCGTGGTCGGTCGCTATACCGGATCGCTGACTCCCGGCGGTGCCCGCACCATTTTGATGCTGTCCGCGGGCTTCTAGAGCGAGCAGGGCGATTCAGGGGAAGGCCGCGAGGCTTTCCCCGTTTTTCCCGATGACGCGCGATGCGCTGCCGGGAAGTCGCAGTGAAAGCGGACCCGCGCGCGGGAACAGCTTGCGCCGCCACCAGAACATGAGGAGAAACGCGGAATGCGCCTGATACTCCACCGTATGCGCCGCAGCGGGCAGATAGCTCTTGCAGCTCTGATTTCCGGCCTGCTGTTGTGTCCGGCCTGTGCCCTGGCGCAAGCCGTGCCGCTGCAGGAGCGGCTTCAACTTTGCGCCGCCTGCCACAGTCCGGATGGCAACAGCCTGATCCCGGAGAACCCGAACCTGTCCGGTCTGGACCCCGACTACATCGTTCGCCAGCTGCATGACTTCAAGAGCGGCAACCGCAAGAGCGCGGTCATGAGCGGAATCATTCCGATGGTCGACGAAAAGGAGTTCGCAGCCCTGGCGGAATTCTTCAGCAGGCAAAAACCAAATCCGGGCGGCAAGAGCGACGCCAAACTGGCGGCGCAGGGCAGGGAGATCTACGACGAGGGCATTGTCGGCAGCGCCGTGCCGGCCTGTTCGGGCTGCCACAATGACGATGGCAGCGGCACCGACAAGTATCCCCGCATCGCCGGGCAGCATTCCGCTTACGTCGTCCAGCAGCTGCTGGGCTTCAAGAATGGCGAGCGTGCCAATGACGTCAAGGCGGTGATGCGCGCGGTGGCCAAGCGCATGAACGAAAAGGAAATCCGTGCGGTGGCGGAGTACGTGGTGACATTGAAGGGAGCACAAGAATGAAGAATACCGTCGCCCTGTTCGTGACCCTGGCGTTGCTGCCGTGGCAGGCAGCATCGGCGGACATGGCCGATGCCGTCAAGAGCCCCAAGGGCTATGGCAGCAAGGACTACGTCTGGGGCAAGCTGCTGCCCGAACAGGTCGAGGTGCTCAGGCGCAGCGGCGATTTGGCGCGCGGCAAGGAGGCATTTCGCGGCTGTCGCGGCTGTCACAAGGCGGATGCCGCCGGCGTGACCGACGGCACCTACCCTCGGCTGACCGGCCAGCACGCCAGCGTGGTCATCAAGCAGGTGACCGAGGTGCGCGGCGGCGTTCGCATCAACCCCAAGATGGAGCCGTTCTCCGCCGAGCACGCGATATCGCCCCAGGAAATTGCCGATATTGCCGTGTTTCTGGAATCCGCAGAGACGACCCGCGAAAACGGCAAGGGCGAGGGCGATTTCGTGGCCAGGGGCAAGAAGCTCTATGAGCAGGGGAAATGCATGAAATGCCATGGCATCAACGGCGAGGGCAAGGCCGAGAAGGCCTATCCGGCGATCGCCGCGCAGCACTACGGTTACCTGAAGCGGGAAATGGATTACATCCAGCGCGGCGTCCGCGGCAACTCCCATCCCGACATGGTCAAGGCGATAAGGCACTACAGCCATCGCGACATCGAAGCGATGGCCGACTACCTGTCGCGAATGCCCGATTACCGTCAATCTCTTGCTGAAAGGAAAGGCCAGTGAAACGGTTGAACTGTGCCCTGATCGTGGGCTTGCTCGCCTCCCCCGCAGTGGCGGCCGATGGCAAGGCGGTCCATGACGCCGTCTGCTACAAGTGCCACCGCACAGGCGTAGACGACGCGCCCAAGACCGGTAACAAGGAGCACTGGGCGCCACGCCTGACGCAGGGCTTGCCGGCGCTCTACCAGGCGGTGCTGGAGGGCAAGGGGGCGATGGACCCGCGCGCCGGCAGGGAGGAGTTGACCGACGAGGAACTCAAGGCAGGCGTGGACTATCTGGTCGGACTGGTGAAATAGGAATCTGCTGGAGCTACCCTGGAAAATGACGATGCTGAGAATGACCCTGCCGGCCCTGACCGGTTTGCTGTTGCTGACGGCGGGATGCTCGCGCATGCCGTCTATCCCCAATCCGCTCGACCTGGTCGCCGGGCCATCGGTGCTGCGGGTCGAGCCGGCGCCGACGCCGGGAACGATACCGCTGCTGCGCAACGGTCAGACTCTCAGTCTGGCGGTGGCCGAGTTCACCGATGCGCGGCCGGGACCGCGCGGTCGCAAGATAGGCGACATCAAGGCCACGGTAACCAATATGCATGGCAGCGAAATGGCGCTGGACCAGGATGTGACAAGCACCTTGTCCACGGCGGCGCGAGGTCAGTTGGCGGCCGACGGCTTTCGCCTGGTCGGCGTCGGCGAGCCGGCCGATTTCCGTTTGAACGGAGTGATCAAGGCCTTTTCCCTGAACATTGGCGGGCGCGACGAACGCGTCATCGCAGTTGAAGCCACTGTGCGCGAAGGCAAGAGCGGTGACGTGATCTGGTCAGGCGTGATCGGCGAGACGGACGATCGCTACGCCGGAGTAACCGGCAACAGCCGTGCCACCATCACCGAGTATCTGGGCGAGGGTGTTGCCGCCTTTGCCGGCAAGCTTTCGGCTGCCGTCCGTGACAGTATCGCCAAGTCCTATCCGCGCACCATTGCGGCAGGCCAATCGAAGAACATCTCGACCGTTCCCGGCGTCACGACGCTGCATGCCCCGGCGTCGCGCGACGAGCCGGTGGCGGGAGTTCGGGTTCCGGCCCCGATGGCGGCTCCCCTCGCCACTCCGCATCCGACACCGCCGGCCGCGGGTTCCGCTGTGGGCTACGTCTCGGTCTACAGCACGCCCGCGCGCGCCAAGGTGTATGTCGGCGACGTCTACTACGGCGTTGCGCCGATCAAGATCGAGTTGCCGATTGGCGTCGCCCGGTTCGGGTTCAGGCTCGACGGCCACAAGCCGGCAGCGGAAAAAGTCGCCGTGCGCCGCGGCGAGGTGACCGAACTAGAGGTGAAGCTGAACAAGTAGCGCCGTCCCGCCAGCGCCGACTTTTCGGCGCTGGCGGTTGCCTGCCGCCGCGCCATTCGCGGCAACGATCGAATGCAGCATCGGGCTGCATTCCGGATGCATGACGACATGAGCGAGCCCGTCACGATTGCGATCATCGGCGCCGGCCCCGGAGGGCTTTCGGCGGCAGCGCGCGCGGCCGCCCTTGGCGTGTCCCACGTCCTGCTGGAAGCCGCGCCACATATCGCCAATACCCTGCGCCGCTATCCAAGGGCCAAGCACGTCATGGCGGAACCCGCCGCACTGCCGCTCAGAAGCCCCTTGAGCTTCGCCGCCGGACCGCGCGAAACCGTTCTCGATACCTGGGATGATGAACTGCGCCGGTGCGGCGTCAAGTTGCGCGTCGACGCGCGCGTGACGGCCATCGACGGCACACGCGGAGCCTTTCGCATTGCGCTGGCCTCGGGCGAAACCCTGACCGCAGCCTTTGTCGTTCTTGCCATCGGCTTGCAGGGCAACATCCGCCGGCTCGGCATGGCCGGGGAGAGTCTGCCGGGGGTGCAGTACCAGCTCGACGATCCGGATGAGTACCAGGACGAAACCATCGTCGTCATCGGTGCCGGCGACGCGGGGATCGAGAACGCCATGGCTTTGACGCGGCACAACGAGGTCATTCTCATCAACCGCGGCGAGGCCATCGTCGAGTGCGCGGAAGGCAACTTCAATGCGGCAATGGCGGCCCTTGAAAAGGGCGAGCTTGAGTGCCGGCATGGCACGGTTGTCGAAGCCATCGAGGCGGGTGAAGCGGACGGGTTTCCCCTCAGAGTGATCGCCAACACGCCGCAGGGTGTGGAGAGGATTCGCTGTCATCGCGTCATCGCGCGCCTCGGCGCCGACCCGCCGCGCCAACTCATGGAGAGCTTCGGCATCGCCTTCCCCAACGCCGACCTCGATGCGCTGCCGCGACTCGGCGCCGAGGGAGAATCCAGCGTACCGGGCCTGTTCGTCGTCGGCGCGCTGGCCGGCTGTCCCCTGATCAAGCAGGCGATGAACCAGGGGCAGGACGCGATCGACCGGATACTGGGCAGTCCGGTGGAACCGGTGGACGAGCCCATGCTCAAGGCAAAGCTCGCCGGATTCCGTCATGCGTCATCGGTCGCCGCGAGCCTGCTTGAAATACAGCGCGCGCTGCCCTTGTTCGCCGGGCTGTCCGCCGCCCAGTTGCGCGGCGTCCTGCTGGCGAGCACGGTCCGCGCGCCGCGTGCGGGGGAGGTCGTTTTCCAGCGCAACGATTACAGCACCTCGTTTTATTCCATTGTCGAAGGCGATGTTAGCGCTCATGTCCCGGACTGGGAAACAGACATTCAGCTCATCGCGGGAGACTTTTTCGGCGAAATGGGGCTGATCTCGGGGCGCCGCCGCTCGGCGACGATCACCGCGGGCGAAAACTGCACGCTGATCGAAACGCCGCGACGCACCATGCTCAAACTACTGTCGGTCGAGTCGGTCCGTCGCCGCATCGACCAGGTTGCCATCCGGCGGGCGATACACCGCTACATCGGGCTTTTCCTGGAGGAACACGAACTTGACCATCTGGCGCGCAGTGCCCGCATCGAGCGCTATGAAGCAGGAGCGGTGCTGTTCCGCGAAGGGGACGAGGCCGACGGCCTGTATTTGATCCGGCGTGGTTCGGTGACGGTTTCGCGCATGATCGGTGGCCGCGAAGTCGTGCTGTTCTATGCCGCAGCGGGCAGCTATGTCGGCGAAATGGCCCTGGTATCCGGCAAGCCACGCTACGCCACGGTCCGCGCGGTCGGCGGCAGCGAAGTCATCGTGCTCGATGCGGCGCATGTGGTATGGCTCGCGAGCCGGCATCCCGACATGCGCCGGCAGATGGACGAGCGCTATTTCGACTACATGCAAGCCGGCGAAGAGGAACATCGACTGGCAACGGAGACGGACGCGGCGCGCGGCCAGCCGGAGAACCTGGTCGCCTTCCTGATGCAGCAGGGCATCGGCGAAGCCACCGACGTGTTGCTGATCGACCTGTCGCTGTGCATCCGCTGCGACAACTGCGAGACCGCGTGCGCCGAAACCCATCAAGGGTCGTCGCGCCTGAATCGCGAGGCGGGGCCGACCCTGGCCAACATCCACATCCCCGCCTCCTGCCGCCACTGCGAACATCCGCACTGCATGAAGGACTGTCCGCCTGACGCCATTCACCGCTCGGTCGGAGGCGAAGTATTCATCGACGACAGTTGCATGGGTTGCGGCAATTGCATGACGAATTGTCCCTATGGGGTCATACGGATCGCGGCCGTCAACCTCGGCTACCGGCCCCCCAGTCTGTGGCGAACGCTGTTCGGCAGCGGCACCGCAAGCGGGACCCCGCCCGATGGCGGCTGCATGCCGCCCAAGGCGGTCAAGTGCGACATGTGCAAGCAGCTCGCGGCGGGACCCGCCTGCGTGCGCGCCTGTCCCACCGGCGCCGCCCTGCGCGTCAGCCCGGAGGCCTTTCTGGAATACGCCAGACGCAAGGTCGACGACGGCGCGCGGCCGTCCCTGGCCGGATAGGGGATATCCTCATGCAGCGTCCCACCCTGCTCGGATTCAATCGCCATCGCCACCTCAAGGCGGCGGGCCTGCTGGTGGCCGTCGCCACGCTGGCCTACGCGCTTGACCGCCCGCCTGTTCCCTCCTACGGCGGCACCTGGCTGGGTTATGCGCTGGGCATCGTTGCCGCGCTGCTGGTGCTTCGCCAGCTGTGGCTGGGCGTTCGCCGGCGTCACCACGGCGGCAGCGGCAATCTGCAAGACTCGGTTTCGGCGCATGTCCATTTCGGCGCGGCGCTGGTGGTGCTGGCGACCCTGCATAGCGGCTTCCACCTTGGCTGGAACGTCCACACGCTGGCCTACCTGCTGCTGCTGGCGATGCTGGCCAGCGGGGTGTACGGCGTCTTTGCCTATCTGCGCGTTCCGCGCCAGATGACCGACAACCTGGGTGAGGAGGGCTTCGCGGACTTGCTGCTGAAGATCGCCGAACTCGACGAGCGTGCGCGCGCGCACGCGCTGTATCTTCCCGACGAGCTGGGTGCCGTCGTGATGCGAGCGGTAACGCAGACGGTCGTTGGCGGCAAGGTCTTCCGGCAAATGAGCGGACGCCAGCCAGACTGTCCGACACGGGCAGCGGTACGCCGACTGCATGAAGCCGGCGACCCTCTGGACGCGGCTCAGTCGGCGCACCAGCGCGAGTTGTACTCGATCATGTTGCGCAAGGAATCGCTGCTGATCCGAGCGCGCAGGGATGTTGCATTCCGCGCCCGCCTCGGATTCTGGTTGTATCTCCATGCCCCGCTGGCCGTCGCCAGCGTCGCCGCGCTGGTGGCGCATATCGCGGCCACGCTGTTCTATCGTTGAGCCGCCAATGATTCGCTGCCTCCTCGTCCAGATCGCGCGCAACCGGCACGGCCACCCGATCCGCTCCGAACGCCGCATCGCCGGCGATACGCTGCGCATCGGTCGCGGCGCGGAGTGCGCGCTCCATCTGCCGGATCATCGCGTCAAGCTGCGCCACGCGGTGATCAGGGGCGCCGAGGACGGGAAGTTCTACATTGCGGGAGAAGGGACGAGCATCGAGGTCGACGGTGGCTTCCATCAGGTCGCCGAACTGCGACCGGGGACCCGCGTGCCGATAGGCCCATACCGACTGATTGTTGAGGCCTCCAGCGACGATGGCGAACTCGTCATCTCGGTCGAACTCGTCCATCCGCGTCCGCCGGACGAGGCCATCCTGGCGCGGGCGCCCGCCAGTCTGGCCGCCGCCGGACTGTCCAAACGCCGGCCCGCGGTCTGGCTGGCAGCCCTGATCGGCCTGTTCTTCCTGCTGCTGCCCATCCTGCAGGCGACCAGCCCGGCGTTGCGCGAGGCGTTGGCGAGCATGCCGCTGACACCCCGGCAGACATGGAATCCGGGGCCGCTGATGGCGGGACACCAGACCTTTGCCGGACAATGCGACACATGCCATCGGCGACCTTTTGAACCGGTCCCCGACCATGCGTGCGAAAGCTGTCATCGCGGCACGGCTGCGCACTCGTCCGCGTCGGCCGCCGTGGTCCGGCGCTGCGCCGAATGCCATCGCGATCACAAGGGCGCGAGCGGACTGGTGCGAGGCGACCGGCCGCTATGCATTTCGTGTCACGAAGCGGTCAGGGAACGCGATGCGACATCCGTGTTGGCGAACGTCGATGGCTTCGACAGCGATCATCCGCCCTTCCGTCTGACGCTCAAGTCCGGTGCTGGGCAGGATCGCCCGCGACGAAATTCCCAGTCCGCCAAAACAGCGCCGACGGAGAACTCCGGGCTCAGGTTTTCGCATCGGGCGCATCAGGGAAAACTGCGCCTGCCCAGCGACCCGCGACTATTCCGCACCATGGATTGCGGCGATTGTCACCAAGTGGACAGTGGGGATTTGCGCTTCAGGCCGGTGACGATGAAGGGCCACTGCTTCGAGTGCCACAAGGAAGCATTCGACTTCAATCCGCCGCTGGACGGGCACCGTTTGCCCCATGGCTCGGAACGCGCGGTGATGGATGCCCTCGAGAATTTCCACCTGAAGAAGATCCTGGCCGAAGCCGCGCTGCGCGGCGGCCGCGCAGCGGCTGGCGGTATCCCGCTGCAACAGGCGCTCGACACCGCTGCCGCAAGGGCGCGCAAGGCGGTGGCGGCGCTGGCCGGCGAGATGGGCTGCGGCTTGTGTCATGAGACCAAAGCGGCCGACGAAACCAGCGCCGTGCCTTGGACCATCCAGCGGGTGACCGTTACTGAACACTGGCTGCCGGCGGCGCGATTCAGCCATGAAAAGCACCGCGTCGGCAAGTGTGCGGACTGTCACGCCGTGAGTCACTCGGATCGTAGCGCCGACATTGCGATCCCGGATATCGAAATGTGCCGCCAATGCCATTCCGGCGAACGCCCGGCAGGCGGCAAGATCGCCAGTCCCTGCGCTTCCTGTCACCGATTCCACCAGCCCGTTGCCGCCCTGCCCGACCCTGTACTCAGCCATCGGCGGGGATGACTCGCATCACGGTTCGGCCGGCCCCTGAGGCGTCGGCAATGCAGGCCCGCACGGCACTCGATCGAGTCGCCAGTGCGCTTGCGCCCAGATCCAGAGTTCACTCACAGCCGCGCCCAACAACTCCGGCGGCGGCCGCTGGCCGAGAAACTCCAGCGCGGCATACAGGGCGGGGCCGGGTCGTGAGATGTCCACGGGCGCTGCGAGGGTCTGCTTCGACAGCTTCTCGCGCTCGGCATTGACCGCCACCGGCAAGTGCGCATAGTCCGGCGTGGGCACGCCAAGACACTGCTGCAGAAAGATCTGGCGCGATGTCGAGGCCAGCAGATCGGCGCCGCGCACGACATGGGTGATTCCGGCCTCGGCATCGTCGACCACCACCGCCAGCTGGTAGGCAAACAGGCCGTCGGCGCGCAGAAGGATGAAGTCGCCCGCGTCGCGGGCCAGATCGCTGACGATGCGTCCCTGGATCGCATCGTCGAAGCTCACCCTGGCATCGCGCACCCTCAGTCGCCAGGCGCGTGCGGTGCGTCCTGGAGCGAGCCCGGCGCGGCACGTGCCCGGATAAATCGCCGCGCCGTCGGGCGCAATGGCCGAATCGGCGAGCTCGCGGCGCGTGCAGGCGCAGGGAAACACCCGGCCCGCCGCCTTGAGCCTCTCCAGCGCCGCTGCATAGGCTTCGCCGCGGCGGCTTTGCCAGACTATCTCGCCGTCCCAGGCAAAGCCGAAGGCCTCAAGTGCACGCAGGATTTCGCCCGCCGCGGCCGCAATGCAGCGCGGGGCGTCGACATCTTCCATGCGCAGGTGCCACTCGCCATACCGGGTCCTCGCCTCCAGAAACGAGCCAACCGCTGCCACCAGGGAACCAAAGTGCAGCGGGCCCGTGGGCGATGGCGCAAAGCGTCCGCGATAGGACAATGCTGGAGTCGTCATCGGACAGAGTGATAGCACGCCTTGCGGCGAAACGGTAGGATTCGGTTCATTTCAATCAAGGAAGCAGACATGGCCATTCTGGAACTCAATGCCGACAACTTTCAACAGACCATCAACGAAAACGCCAATGTGATCGTGGATTTCTGGGCGCCCTGGTGCGCGCCCTGCCGCGCCTTTGCGCCGACCTTCGAGGCCGCATCTGAAAAGCAACCCGGCATCATCTTCGCCAAGGTGAATACGGAGGAGCAGCAGGACATCGCCGCTGCCTTCAACATCCGCTCGATCCCGACCCTGATGGTCTTTCGCGACCAGATCATAATTTATTCGGAGGCCGGCTCGCTGCCTGCGAGTGCTTTTGACCAATTGATTCAACAGGCCATGGCGCTCGACATGGACACGGTACGCGCCGACATCGCGGGACAGGGCGGGGCCGGTTAAGCCAATGCAATAACGGGTTATCATGAAGCTCGTCATCACAGCCCAGCGATGAAAGCCATGCCTTCCCGGGAAACAAGCGACGACGCGGACATTCGCCGCGTCGAGATGCTTTTCGATAGCCTGCCATCGAGCATCGTCGTGGCGCTGATCAGCGTTTTTCTGTGCTTCCTGGTGCTGTTCGACACCGTGGACCTGGCGATCCTCAAGGCATGGACGGCCTTCATGCTTTCCGTGCTGGCCGTGCGCGTGTGGATCTGGCACATGTTCGGCAACCTGGACCGGCAGGCGGAAAACGTTCGTCGCTGGGAATGGCTGTTCGCCGCCGGCGCCTTGCTCACGGGCATCGGCTGGGGAGCGCTGTTCGGGCCCCTCTATGCCCCGCCGGCGCACCCGGATGCCCAGATGTTCGTTGCGCTGATGGTGGTCATCACGGCCTTTACCGGCACCGTCTTTCTCGCCCTGAGCCACATCACGTTCTGGCTTTTCATCACTCCCACCCTGCTGCCGGCCATTGCCCACTACACTTCCAGCCTTGGCCGCGACGCGCAGTGGCCGGTCATCGCTGCCGCCTGCTGCATTGCCGTGTTCATCATCGTCCAGCGCAGGCTCTACCAGTCCACTACCGCCAACCTCAAGCGCAGCACGGAAGCCGAGTCCCTGCTCGCCGAACAACAGGCGATCTTCGATTCCTCACCAATGGGAATCGCGGTCATCGACCACAAGCAAGTGGTCAAGTGCAACGCGCGACTGGGCGAGATGCTGGGACGCCGCATCCAGGATCTGACGAGTTCGCACCTCTACAACCATTTTGTCAGTACCGCGGAGGCAGATCAGTTTCTCGCCGACAGCAAGGACGCCTTCGACCGTGGCCAACCGGCGCAAGGCATGTATCGCCTGCGTCGCGCCGACGGCACCCAGTTCTGGGCGGAACTTTCGGGCCGCAAGATGCAGGAGGGGATTACGCGCAGCGTCTGGATGATCTCCGACGTCACGCTGCGCGTCGCCAACGAACGGCGTGCGCATAAACGCGACTAGCTGATGTGGGGCGGATTTCAGTCCGCCATGGCCGTCCGCAAGGGATACCGTCTCCGGCTCAGCCGGAGACATAACTATTGACCGACTACACGTTGAACAGGAAATTCAGCACGTCGCCATCCTTGACGACGTAATCCTTGCCTTCTGCCCGCATCCTGCCGGCTTCCTTGGCCCCCGCTTCACCCTTGTAGGCGATGAAGTCGTCGAAGGCGATGGTCTGGGCGCGAATGAAGCCCTTCTCGAAATCGGTATGGATCACACCGGCCGCCTTGGGCGCGGTGTCGCCGACATGGATGGTCCAGGCGCGCACTTCCTTGACGCCGGCAGTGAAATAGGTCTGCAGGCCGAGCAGCTTGTAGGCGGCGCGGATCAACCGGTTCAGGCCCGGCTCTTCCAGCCCCAGGTCCGTCAGGAACATCTGCTTCTCGTCGTCATGGAGATCGGCGATCTCGGCTTCGATCGCTGCGCAGACGGCGACGACTTCGGCCTTTTCGGCAGCGGCGTGGGCCGTTACGGCATCCAGGTAGGGATTGTTCTCGAAGCCGCCTTCCTTGACGTTGGCGACGTAGAGCACCGGCTTGGCGGTGATCAGGCAGAAGGGCTTGATGCCGGCCCATTCCTCCTTCGACAGATCGAGCGCCCGCACCGCCTTGGCCTGGTCCAGCTGCGCGATGCATTTTTCGAGCACGGCGCAGAGGATCTTCGCCTCCTTGTCGCCAGCACTGGCAGGCTTCCTGTAGCGGTTCAGCGCCTTTTCGGCCGTCGCCATGTCGGCCAGCGCGAGTTCGGTGTCGATCACCTCGATGTCATTCAGCGGATCGATCTTGCCGGCCACATGTACCACGTTGTCATCGCTGAAACAGCGCACCACATGCACCACCGCGTCGGTTTCGCGGATGTTGGCGAGGAACTGGTTGCCCAGCCCCTCGCCCTTGCTGGCGCCGGCCACCAGGCCGGCAATATCGACGAATTCGACGATGGCCGGCTGAATCCTCTGCGGCTTGACGATGGCCGACAGCGCGGCCAGGCGGGGGTCGGGGACTTCGACGATACCGACGTTCGGCTCGATGGTGCAGAAGGGATAATTCTCCGCCGCGATGCCCGACTTGGTCAGCGCGTTGAAAAGGGTGGACTTGCCGACATTGGGCAGTCCGACGATGCCGCATTGGAGACTCATGGTTGTTCTTTCGTTGCCGGTGTCGGCTTGCTGTTGATTTTTTGCGTGGCAGCGGCAAAGTCGCCGCGCGCCAATGTAGGCCATGCCAGCAGTGCGCGATCCAGCGCGGCGTCGATCTCGCTGCGCTCTTCCTTGCGCGGCGGCTTCAGCACGTAGTCGACGACCTCGTTTCTGTCGCCGGGATGGCCGATGCCGATGCGCAGCCGCCAGTAGTCCTGGGTGCCCAGATGCGCCGTGATGTCCTTCAGCCCGTTATGGCCGCCGAGGCCGCCGCCGAACTTGAGCCGCATCTGCCCCGGGGGCAGGTCCAGTTCGTCATGCATGACCAGCATTTCGGCCGGCTCGATGCGGTAGAACTGGGTCAGCGCGCGCACCGACTGGCCGCAGCGATTCATGAAGGTCTGCGGCAGGAGGAACCACAGGCTCTCGGCGCGCGCTTGCCCGGCCAGGCCATGAAAGCGCGACTCGCGACCCGGATTGACGCCGAGCTCCCGTGCCAGACGCTCACAAAGCCAAAACCCGGCGTTGTGCCGGGTTTCAGCGTATTCGGCCCCGGGGTTGCCGAGGCCGACGATCAGACGCAGCGAAGCCTGCAAGAGATTATCTCTTGTCGGTCTTCTCTGACTTCTTCTCGGCCTTCTTCTCGGCGGGTGCCGCAGCAACCACGGGTGCCGCCTCGACCACGGCGACTTCCTCTTCGGCCTTGCCGCCGCGCACGATAACGGTCGCCACCACGGGATCTTCACCCTTGTGCACCACGGCTTCGACGCCGGCCGGCAGTGTGAGTTCGGAAACGTGCAGGGAATGGCCGGTGGTCATATCCTTCAGATCGACTTCGATGAAGGCCGGCAGATCCTTCGCCAGACAACGCACATCGAGATCGGACATGACGTGCTGCACCATGCCGCCGGAGAGCTTGACGCCCGGCGAGACATCGGCATTGATGAAGTGCAGCGGCACCTTCTGGTGCAGTTTGTGGGAGGCATCGACGCGCTGGAAATCGGCGTGCAGGATCACGGGCCGGTAGGGATGGCGCTGCACATCGCGCAGCAGGCACATTTCCTTCTTGCCGTCGAGGTTGATGTTGAGCACGGAGGAATAGAAGGCCTCCTTGCGCAGCAGCTGAAACAGCTCGTTGTGGTCGATGTCGATTTGCTGCGGCTGAGCGGTGCCGCCATACAGAATGCCGGGGACCCGGCCGGTGCGACGCAGGCGGCGGCTCGCTCCGGTGCCCTGTCCATCGCGCTTGTTTGCATTGAATTCGAGTTGCATGATTTACTCCAGTAGGTGCTGCTTGAAATATCCCTCGCCCGCGACCAGGCAAGGGGGTGAAAAATCAGTCCATGAACAGCGAGGAGACGGAAGACTCGTTGCTGATGCGCAGCATGGTCTCGGCCATCAGCTCGGCAATCGATATCTGCCGGATGCGCGTGCAGGCGCGGGCTTCGTCCGACAACGGAATGGTGTCGGTCACCACCAGTTCGTCGAGCTCGGAATCCATGATTCGCGATACGGCACTGCCCGACAGCACCGGGTGGGTACAGTAGGCGAGCACGCGCTTGGCGCCATGTTCCTTGAGCGCCTGCGCGGCCTTGCACAGCGTGCCGGCGGTGTCCACCATGTCGTCCATGATGACGCAGGTGCGGCCGTCGACTTCACCGATGATGTTCATGACTTCCGAGACATTGGCCTTCGGCCGCCGCTTGTCGATGATCGCCAGATCCGATTCCAGGCGCTTGGCCAGCGCGCGGGCACGCACCACGCCGCCGACGTCGGGCGAGACCACCAGCAGGTCCTCGTGCCGCTGCTTCCAGATGTCGCCGAGCAGGATCGGCGCCGCATACACGTTGTCGACCGGAATATCGAAGAAGCCCTGGATCTGGTCGGCATGCAGATCGACCGTCAGCACGCGCTGCACGCCGGCGGTCTGCAGCATGTTGGCCACCACCTTGGCGGTGATCGCGACGCGCGCCGAGCGCGTCCGCCGGTCCTGGCGGGCGTAGCCAAAGTAAGGGATGGCCGCGGTGATGCGCCCGGCGGAGGCCCGCTTCAGGGCATCCACCATCACCATCAGTTCCATCAGATTGTCGTTGGTCGGAAAGCAGGTCGACTGCAATACGAAAACATCGTGGCCGCGCACATGCTCGAGGATTTCGCAGCTGACCTCGCCGTCGGAAAAACGCCCGACATCGGCGCGACCGAGCGATATGTGCAGGCGTTTGACGACATCGGCCGCCAACTTGCGGTTGGCATTCCCGGTAAACACCATCAGGCTGTCGTAGGCCATGTCGGTCAGCTCAGTTGAAGCGGGCAGGCGAATGCGTCGAAACCCTTGCTGCCTGCGCCATTTCTGTGAATAGGTTGGCTGGGGAGGAAGGATTCGAACCTTCGCATGCTGGAATCAAAATCCAGTGCCTTAACCAACTTGGCGACTCCCCAAAATCGGCTTTCCGCCTTGAGAGCGGAGGTCGAAAGGACGCGCATTTTCGGGGTTTTCGCCCTCGCTGTCAAATCGAGGCGAGCGGATGGAGGTCCATTCCGGCGGCGACAAAGCCCTGCATGTCGGCGGGCAGGGCGGCCAAAGCGGCCCGCGCCGCCGACTCCAGGCCAAATTCGACGAAACAGCAGGCACCCGAACCGCTCATCCGCGCATCGCCGTAATGCCGCAGCCAGTCCAGATGGCGCCTGACCTCGGGATACAGTTCGCAGGCCACGGCCTCGAGATCGTTGTGGCCGAAGCCCGGGCGCCAATCGGCGGCGGCAATGGCTGGCGTATCGCGGCGCAGTCGCGCGGAACGAAAGATTTCGAGCGTAGGTACCGCGACGGCAGGCATCAGCACCAGATACCAGGCGGGAGGCAGCGCGACGTCGGCAAAACGCTCGCCCACTCCTTCGGCAAAGGCGGCGCGGCCATGAACGAAGATCGGCACATCGGCGCCCAAGGCCAGCCCGATCCGCTGCAAGGCCGGTGAATCGAGGCCGGTGCGCCACAGACGATTCAGTGCCATCAGCGTCGTTGCCGCATCCGAGCTGCCGCCGCCCAGCCCGCCGCCCATGGGCAGGCGCTTGACGAGATGCAGGGTGACCCCGGCCGTGGCACCCGTCGCGGCGCGCAGCGCTTGCGCCGCGCGGATGGTGAGGTCGGTCTCCGGGGCCACGCCAGGCAGCGGCGTTGCCAGCACAATGCGGCCATCGCTGCGCGGCTCGCAGCGCAGCGTATCGCCGAAGTCGAGGAAGCGGAACACGGTTTGCAGCAAATGGTAGCCGTCGGCGCGGCGTCCGACGACGTGCAAGAACAGATTGATCTTGGCCGGAGCCGGCCAATCGCGCTGCCAGTCGTTCATTCGGGCACATCCCAGTCATCGACGACGAGCTTGAATTCGACATCCTCGCGGCGCGCTTCGATCACCCGCAAAAGTCGGCGCTGGCGATACGCCGAGGTTTCGCTGATCACCACGCGCCAGCCGTCCACCTCGCCGCTCAGGGCCGGGCGGGCGCCGCGCAGCCAGTCAGCCATGGCTTCCAGCGGCAGCGGTGCGCCGAAGAGGCGCTGCGCCAGTTGCGGCAGGCTGTCGGCAGTGATGACCGCCTGATTCGGCTGCGTCAGCCGCGCGCCGTCGGCATCGCGCGCCAACTCGGCGAGGCCCTGTCCCAGCGGCGACATGAGCAGCACGACATCGTTTTCCGGGCCGTGTTCCCAGCGAAAGCGCAAATGATCACGGCGATCGCCCTGCCGCAGCGAAATCCTCCCCTCGGCGGAAAAGCGCTGCAGCGACGGACCGAGCGTCTGCGCCGCATCGGAACCCTCGGGCATCTCGGCGCAGGCCCCCAGCAGCATGGCGATCATGCAAAACAGCCAGGCTCTCAAGGAAGGAATCGCTTGATGGTCGCGGTCAGCGCTTCGTTGGTCGGATGGGCCTTGCTTGCCTCGCGCCACACGGCCTGTGCCTCGTCTCGCCGGCCAAGGGTCCACAGCACCTCGCCGATGTGGGCAGCAATCTCGGCATCCGGTTTCTGTGCATAGGCCTTCTGCAGGGCCGCAAGGCCCTCTGTGGTCTTGCCCTGGCGGAACAGCACCCAGCCCTTGCTGTCGAGGATGAAGGGATCGTCCGGCGCCAGCGACAAGGCCTTGTCGATCAATTGCGCTGCTTCGTCGAGGCGCAGGTTGCGGTCAGCCAGCGAGTAGCCGAGTGCGTTGTAGGCCTGCGCCGAATCCGGCTTGAGGACCATCAGGCGCCGCAGGTGGCGCTCCAGCACGTCAATGTAGCCGAGCTTCTCCGCCGTCAGCGCGGTTTCGTAGAGGATCTCGGGCTGGTCGGGCTGCACTTCCAGCATCCTGGCGAGGAAGACATAGGCCTCGGCGTGACGCCCGGCATCACGCAGCAGCTGGGCTTCGGCCACCACCAAGCGGCTTTCGCCCGGCGCATTGGCGCGTGCAGCCGCGAGCCGCTCGCGCGCCTCGTCAAGCTTATTCTGGCGCAGCAGGACCTGGGCGGCCCGCACCATTGCCGGCAGGGCGTGTTCGCCGGCGGCGACCTGGTCGTACCAGCGCAAGGCGTCCTCTGGACGCCCGGTCTGGTCGGCGATCTGCCCCAGATAGAAGCGCGCCGGATCGAGGTCGCCGCGCCCGATTTCGACGAAACGCCTGAGCTGCTGCTCGGCCTCGGCCACATCGTTGACCTGCAGCGAAAGTATCCCGACGGCGTAGAGCATGTCCGGATTGTCGGGGTGGGTCGACAGCAGGCGACGAAACTCGCTGCGCGACGCTTCGTAGCGCTTTTCACTCACCAGCGCCCGGGCATAGGCCAGGCGCACCTCCTGCGCTTGCGGGTTGACGTCCAGGTAACTTTTCAGAAAATCAATCTGCGCAGCGCCCTTGGGCAAGAGCTCCGCCTTGAACAAGGCGGCCATTTCCCAGGTCGGGCGCAGTTCCAGTGCCAGATCGATCTCGCTGCGTGCGCGGTCGCCATCTCCAATACCAACCGCCGCCTGGGCGCGCACCAAACGGGCCTCCGCAAGGCCGAGATAAGGCTGGGTCACCTGGTCGAACAGACGCTGTACCGCAGCCTTGTCCGGATAGCGGGCGAAGGCGCGCGCGACGCGGAGCAGGGCGTCGCCGGCACGGGGGCCCTCCGCTTCCAGATCGCGGGCGAGGCTGCCGGCCAGCTCCTCGATGCGGCCGCTGGCGAGCAGCAGCGTCGCCTGCATCTGCCTTGCCTGCTGGGACTCGGGCTCGATGGCGAGCCACAGCCGGGCGGCCTCCAGCGCAGCATCGTACTGGCGTGCGTGAAAGGCAATCTCCGCGGCCCGCCGCACGATGCGCGGATCGCGCGTGCTCTTTGCCAGATCCAGATAGGCGCCCGCCGAAAGCGCGAACTGCCCGCGCTGGGCGGCGAGTTCGGCAAGCAGGAACTGGTACAGAATCTGCCCGGTCAGCTCCTGTTTCGGCAAGCGATCCTCTGCCGTCACAAGTGCCGGTACCGGGGCGGGAGAGGGTGACGCTGCCGGTGCCGGTACCTGCGCCGATGCGCAGGCACCGGCCAGCGTGAGGAAAAGCGCAAAGGCAGGGGAAAAGCGGTTCATCGGCGTAGTACCTGAGCGGAACAGTGCAGTCAAACGCGACTGTCAAATACAATGCGGCGATGTTAGCAGTTTCGCCCGCTGTTTCGTACGAGTCCCGGCATGCCTGAACTGCCCGAGGTCGAGGTCACGCGCCGCGGCATCGCACCGGTGCTGACCGGGAGCCGCGTCTCGGGCGTGGTCGCACGGACGCCGGCGCTGCGCTATCCCCTGCCGAAGAATCTCGAGCGGACGCTCGCCGGATCCCGTCTGACGGCGGTCACGCGTCGCGGCAAATACCTGTTGCTGGATTTCGGCCACGGTCATCTGCTGATCCACCTCGGCATGTCGGGCAGCCTGCGCCTGGTGCCCGCCGACGTCCCCGCCGAAAAGCATGATCATTTCGATCTCGTATTCGCCGTCAAAAGACGATCAGTGGCATTGCGGCTGCGGGATCCGCGTCGCTTCGGCGCCATTCTGTGGCTGCCGGGCGACCCGCTCGAGCATCCGCTGCTGGCGGCGCTCGGCATCGAACCGCTGACGGAAACGTTCAGTGCCGCATGGCTAAAGAATGAGCTGGCCGGCCTCTCGGCGGGAATCAAGCCGACCTTGATGGACAGCCATCGCATCGTCGGCATCGGCAACATCTATGCATCGGAAAGCCTGTTCCGCGCTGGAATCGATCCGCGTGCGGCAGCCGGCCGGATATCCCTGAAGCGCCTGGAGCGCCTGGTGCCGGTGATCAAGGCAACCCTGGCTGCCGCGATCGACGCCGGCGGCAGCAGCCTGCGCGACTTCATCCGGTCCGACGGCAGCTCGGGCTATTTCCAGCAGCAGTATTTTGTCTATGGCCGCGGCGGCGAGCCCTGCCTGGTCTGCGGCCGCCCCGTCAGGGAACTGCGACAGGGACAGCGCGCGACGTTCTTCTGCGCAGGCTGCCAGCGCTAGGCAGCGCCGGCGGCTCGCTGGCCGGCGTCTACTTCGCTGCGGTCAGTGCAAGAAACTTCGCCATCAGTTGATCTTTCGATTCCACGTAGTTCGGGTCGTCCGGAATGCAGTCGACCGGGCAGACTTCGCGACACTGCGGCGTGTCGAAGTGGCCGACGCATTCGGTGCATTTGGCGGGATCGATGATGTAAATCTCGTCACCCTGCGAGATCGCATTGTTCGGGCACTCGGGCTCGCACACGTCGCAGTTGATGCATTCATCGGTGATCATCAGGGCCATGATTTTTCCTTTGGTTTTCTCTAATCGGTCATTTCTGTGGCTGAATCTTCGCGGCAAGTCGTCTCTGGACTTGCGGCGGAACAAACTTGGAGACATCGCCGCCTAGCGAGGCAATTTCCCGCACGATCGTTGCGGAAACGAACATGTATTGATCCGACGGTGTCAGAAATACGGTTTCGACCTCGGGGTAGAGATTGCGGTTCATGCCCGCCATCTGGAATTCATATTCGAAGTCGGACACGGCGCGCAAGCCGCGCATGATCACGCTGGCGCCGTGCTGGTGCATGAAATCCTTGAGCAGGCAGTCAAAGCCGTGGATCTCCACGTTGGAATAGCCTGTCAGCACCTCGCGGGCAATGTCGACGCGCTCCGTCAGCGAGAACAGGGGCCGCTTGGCACGGCTCTCGGCGACGCCGATGATGACCCGCTCGAACAGGGTCGACGCGCGTCGCACGATATCCTCGTGACCGCTGGTAAGAGGATCGAAGGTCCCCGGATAAACGGCGATTCTTTTGCTCATGCCTGCTCCAGCAGGTGAAAGAAAACCTGGCCGGCCCGCCCCTGCTTCACCACCGACCAGCGGCCCAGCCGCTCCAGGGGCATCTCGGCCTCTGCGTACAGCCGCGCGTCCAGCGCGGCCAGTTCATCCAGCCGCGGCTCGACACGCGCCAGCCACCCCTGCCCGTATGGCGGATCGAGAAACACCAGATCGAAGCGCCGACTGGACGGGGGGGCGAATTTTAGCGCATCGCAGCAAAATAGTTCCAACCGCGAACACTCGAAGCCATCGGCATGTTTCTTCAGCGCAGCGAATGCCGGACGCGAACGCTCCACCAATGCAACGTAATCCGCACCGCGCGAAGCTGCCTCGAAACCGAGAACCCCGCTGCCGGCGAAAAGGTCGAGGCAGACCAGGCCGCGCAGGTCCTGCCCCAGCCAGCTGAACAGAGTCTCTCGCACACGATCCGGCGTCGGCCGCAAGCCGGGCGCGTCGGGCACCTGGACCAGACGGCTGCGCCATTCACCGCCAGTGATGCGAATGCGGCTCAAGGATCAGTCGGCCGCGACGATTACCGTGACCAGGTTTTCAGCCTTTACATGCCGGGCAAAGGCGGCTTTGATCTGCTCGACGGTGACAGCCTTCACCTTCGCAGGAAAGTCATCGAGGTAGGTCAGCGGCAGGCCGTAGAAACCGATCGCGGAAAGATAGCCGAGCAGCTTGGCGTTGCTGTCCATGCGCAGCGCGAAGCCATCGACCAGATTCTTCTTCGCCGCCGCCAGCTCCTTTGCGGTCGGACCTTGCGCCATGTAGCCGGTCAGCACCTCATCCACCACCTTGATCGCATCGGCGACCTGTTCGCGCTTCGTTTGCAGGCCGATCTCGAACGGGCCTTCGAGCTTGCGCGGGGCGACGTAGGAATACACGCTGTAGGCATAACCGCGTTTCTCGCGGACCTCCTTCATCAGGCGCGAAACGAAACCGCCTCCGCCGAGCGTGTAGTTGCCCACCAGCAGCGGGAAATAGTCGGTGTCGCTGCGCCGGATCGCCGGCAGACCGATGTGCACATGACTCTGCGCCGCCGGATGGGCGATCTTGACCGTGCCGCGCTGCGGCTTGGTCACCGGCGGCGGCACGAGCTCCGCGCCACCCGCCGGCAACGCTTCGGTCAGACGCTGGGCGATGGCCTCGGCCTCGGCCCGCGATACATCACCGATGATCGAGACGATGGCACCCCTGGCTCCGAAGTGCCGACGGTGGAACTCCACGAGATCCTCGCGACTGATGGCCGCAACGCTGTCCACGGTAGGACTGACGCCATAAGGGTGGCCCGGATAGATCGCCGCGGCGAAACGCTTGGCGGCGATGGCATCAGGCCGCGTTTCCGCCTCGCGAATGCTGGCGATGTTGCGTCCCTTTTCGCGCTCCAGCACCGACTGCGGAAAAGTCGGCGCTGACAGCACGGCGCGCAACAGATCGAGCGCCGCCCCACGCTCAGGCTTGGCCGAGAGGGTGCGCAGACTGACGCTGGCCCGGTCGCTGTCGGCCCCGCCACCCAGCCGCGCACCGATGTCGACCAGACGCCCGGCGATATGCTCTTCATCCAGATCGGCGGCGCCGGCTTCCAGCAGGCCTTGGGTCAAGCCGGCAAGGCCTGATTTTCCCGCCGGGACAAACACGCCGCCGGCAGCAAAATCGAGCTGGACATCGAGAATGGGCAGCACGCGCGTCTCGACGAAATACACCTTGGCGCCGGAGGGAGCGACCCAGTGCTCGATCTTCACCCCGGCCAGGGCGAGGGTCGAAGTCAGCAACGACAGCAGACAGATCAACGCGAAACGAGCTCGCGAGCGTCCCACAATAATCGAGCGAAGCGAGCCGACCAGTAGCCCCGCCCCGGGGCGGGGATGGGGGTGGGGGGCGTTCAATTTGCTTTGCTTCATCAGTGCCTCACTGCCCCGGAGGGTTTCTTCGGTTTGCTCTGTTCGACGGGCTGCGGATCGAGCACGGCAATGCTCAGGCTGTCGTCGGTGAAGTATTTCTTCGCCACGCCTTGCACCTCGTCCGCAGTAACGGACTTAAGCTTTTCCAGCAGGGTATCGATGTCGCGCCACGACTGCCCGGCCGCCTCGATGCCACCGATTTCCATGGCCTGCGCCATCAGCGAGTCGCGCTTGTAGATTTGTGCGGCGATGGACTGAATCTTGACGCGGGCAAGTTCCTCGGCGGAGACGCCTTCGTCCTGGATGCGCTTTATCTCGCCGCGCAGCGCCGCTTCCAGATCGGCGATGGTCTTGCCTTCGGCCGGCTGTCCGTCGAGAACGAAAGTGGCCTCGCCGCGCAACGTGCCGTCGTAGCCGGCGCCTGCCGACTGGGCGACCTTCGCTCCGCGCACCAGATTTTTCGAAAAGCGCGAGGCATCGTGACCGTCGAGCACCGCCGCCAGCACCTCCAGTGCATACGGGTCGCGATCATTCTGCACGTCGCGCAGCTTGGACGCCTTCCACGCCATGGCGAGGTAGGGCAGCTTCGCCGGCGCCTTGACGCTCACGCGGCGAATGCCTACCTGCTCGGGCTCGTTCTGCGGCTTGCGTTCCGGCAGGGCATGCGCCTTGAGCGGGCCGTAGTACTTCTGCGCCAGACGGAACACCTCGCGGTGATCGACGTCGCCCACCACCACCACGTAGGCATTGTTAGGCGTGTACCACTGCTTGTACCAGTCGCGTGCGTCCTGCCAGGTCATGTGCTCGAGATCATCCATCCAGCCGATGATCGGACGCCGATAGGGATGCGCCCGGAATACCGTCGAATTCAGCGCTTCGTATACCAGCGAGTGCGGATTGTCGTCGGTGCGCAGCCGCCGCTCTTCCATCACTACCTTGATCTCGGCGGCAAACTCCTTGGCGTCCAGCTTCAGGTTCGCCATGCGATCGGATTCGAGCTTCATCATTTCCGGCAGCGCAGCCTTGGGCACGATCTGGAAGTAGGCCGTGTAGTCGCGGCTGGTGAAGGCATTGTCGCGCCCGCCGGCTTCGGCGACGCGCTTGTTGAACTCGCCCGAGCGCAGATTCCTGGTGCCCTTGAACATCAGGTGCTCCAGCACATGGGCAACGCCCGAAGTGCCGTCCTTTTCGTCCATGCTGCCGGCCCGGTACCAGACCATATGCACGGCAGTCGGCGCGCGCGGGTCTTCCTTGACGATGACGCGCAAGCCGTTGGCGAGCTTCGTTTCAAATGGGTTCGCAAAAGTCGGCGCTGGCGATACGGCGAAAGCCAGCAGAGCGAAGGTGGCAAGCAATGGTTTCATGTCGAGATCGAGTGCTGGTACGGTTTGGGGCCAAAGTGCGTCTGTTAGAATCTTTGGACCGCGCATCTTAGCGCGGCTCCAGCCTCCGACCGCATTCCGCATGTTTGGTTTCCTGAAAACGAAGGACGATCCCGCCGCCCCGGCCACGACTAGCCCGGCGACACCGGCGCCACGCGCTTCGTGGGGCGAACGCCTCAAGGCCGGCCTGTCCCGCACCCGCGCCACCCTCAACACGCCGCTGACCGAGCTTTTCAGCCGGGCGAAGATCGACGATGAACTGCTCGAGGACCTGGAAACCACACTGCTGATGGCGGATTGTGGCGTCGAGGCGACGCACTGGCTGCTCGACGAACTCAAGGCCACCGTCAAGAAAGACAAGCTGGAAACCCCTGCCCAACTGCGCTCGGCCCTGGCAAAGGGCCTGCAAACCCTGCTCGCACCCCTGGAACAGCCGCTGGACGCCAGCGGCCATCAGCCCTTCGTGATCATGATCGCGGGCGTCAATGGCGCCGGCAAGACCACCTCGATCGGCAAGCTGGCGAAGCATTTCCAGAGCCAGGGCAAGAGCGTGCTGCTCGCTGCCGGCGACACCTTCCGCGCCGCGGCTCGAGAGCAGCTGACGGCATGGGGCGAAAGAAACGGCGTTACCGTCATCGCGCAGGAATCGGGCGATCCGGCGGCGGTGGTGTTCGACGCGATCAACGCTGCCCGTGCGCGCAATATCGACGTGGTGCTTGCCGACACCGCCGGCCGCCTGCCGACGCAACTGCATCTGATGGAAGAAATCGCCAAGATACGCCGCGTGATCCAGAAGGCCCATGACACGGGGCCCCACGAAGTGCTGCTGGTGCTCGATGCCAACATCGGCCAGAACGCCGTGCAGCAGGTCAAGGCCTTCGACAAGGCGATCGGCGTGACCGGCCTGGTCATCACCAAGCTCGACGGTACCGCCAAGGGCGGCGTGCTGGCCGCGATCGCCCGCCAGTGTCCGAAGCCGGTGCGCTTCATCGGCGTCGGTGAAGGCATCGATGACCTGCAGACCTTTCGCGCGGACGAATTTGTCGAGGCGCTGCTGGGACCCTCCTGGTGATCCGTTTCGATCGCGTTTCCAAGCGCTATCCGCCGGGTGTTGATGCGCTTTCCGACCTCAGCTTCGACGTGGCGGAACGCGAGATGGTGGTTATCGGCGGCCACTCGGGGGCGGGAAAATCGACCCTGCTGAAGCTCATTGCGGCAATTGAGAAGTCCACCGGCGGCGCGGTTCTGGTCGGCGGCCAGAACGTCGGCGGACTCTCGCGTTCGGCCCTGCCGTATCTGCGGCGGCGCATCGGCATGGTGTTCCAGGACCAGAAGCTGCTCTTCGATCGCAACGCGTTCGAGAACGTCATGCTGCCCTTGTCGATCGCCGGCTTTCCGCCCAGGGAGGCTGCACAGCGCGTTCGTGCGGCGCTGGAAAAGGTCGGTCTTGCCAACCGCGAAAAGGCGCTGCCGGTCATGCTCTCGGGCGGCGAACAGCAGCGTCTGGCGATCGCCCGCGCCGTGGTGAACCGGCCGAGCATGCTGCTGGCCGACGAACCCACCGCCCATCTGGACAGCGAAACCGCGGCGGACGTGGCGCGCATCTTTCACGAGTTCCACGATGTAGGCGTCACGGTGTTGATCGCGACCTATGCCGGCGACCTGTTTCCCGGTGCGCGGCGCCTGCAGCTTGATCACGGGAAGCTGGTGCCATGAAGGTCTGGCTCGCCCACCACCAGGAAGCGGCCCGGCTGGCGCTGCGCAGGCTCACGGCGGCGCCGCTCAACAGCCTGCTTTCCCTGCTGGCCATTGGCGTCGCCTTGGCCCTGCCGGCAGGGGGCCAGATGTTGCTCGCCAACGCGCTGCATCTGGCGGGGACGACGTCCGCCGTACCCCAGATTTCGATCTTCATGGCGGCCAACGCCGAACGGCGAGCGGCAACCGAGATCGAATCGCGCCTGACGAGGTACAGCGGCGTGAAACAGGTGCAGTTTCTGCCGCGCGAGGATACCCTGGCGCGAATGAAAGCCAATCCGGGTCTGCGCGACGTGATCGAAGCTCTGCCGGCAAACCCCTTCCCTGATGCCTTCGTCGTCACCGCCAAAGATGACCGCCCCGAGGCGATGGAAAAGCTCGCTGTCGAGTTCCGCCAGTGGCCCAAGGTCGAGCATGTGCAGCTCGATTCCTCCTGGGTGCGTCGCCTTGACGCCCTGCTGAAACTCGGTCGCACGGCCGTCATGCTGCTGGGCGCGCTGCTCGGTGCCGGACTGATCGCCATCAGCTTCAGCATCATCCGCATGCAGATGCTCACGCATCGGGCGGAAATCGAGGTGAGTCAGCTGCTTGGCGCCACGGATGGCTTCATTCAGCGGCCATTCCTCTACTACGGCTTGCTGCTGGGGCTCGGGGGCGGTATCGTGGCATGGTTGCTGGTCGGTGGCGCGGCGCTTTGGCTGCGCACGCCCTTGAGCGAGTTGGTGCGACTGTATGACCTGACTCTCGTGCTCCAGACTCTTGACGCCAGGGACTCGGCCCTGCTGTTAGGCTTTGCCGCCGGCCTCGGCTGGCTGGGAGCGATGATCTCCATGCGCCAACATTTGAGGCAGGGCTGAGAAAAAAGTGGAGTGCAGCGGCCGTAACTAAAAACCCACATTGCGCGTGGCCCGGCGGTGTCCACTGGATTGGAACGGGCTATTCGGGAGATAATGCGTTTATGAGTGAAGAACAACCGATCGAACAGCCTCCCGTCGAATCCGTACCGAACGATCCGCCCGCGGCAGATCCCGTACGCAACGAACCACCTCCTCCGGACCCGCGTCGCCGCTTGCGTGAGCTTCTGGCGATACCGGACCACCAGCGCACCGACGCCATATGGGACGAAATCATCGAACTCGAGATTTGTCTGGCGCCTGGCAATCGTGTTGCTCAGGGCGGACAGGCGGAACAACCCGGGCGACGTCAGGGCGCAGGGCAAGGTCAGGGGCAAGGTCAAGGGAGACGGCCGGAGCAGGCACGCCGGCAGGATGCGACACCCGGAGCCAAGCCCGCGAAGCGCTTTTTCAAGAAGTCGAAGAGGCCTCCCGGGAGCCCGCCCAAAGCCTGAGCATCATCCTCACAGCCAGCTGTGGGGGTGTCTATCGGCGGCGTCTCGACTGAAAACCGGCCGTCGGCTGGGTCCGTTGCCGCTAAGGTCGAGGGAGCCGGCGCGAGGTTGCATTTGGGCTTCGCCTTCGGATCGCGGATAATTCCCTACTAAATTCGTCAGGAACTTCTGGAGGCCTTAGCACTCTTAGTTCGAGAGTGCTAATATTGCGTTTAAGGAGGTCGTGCAATGAGTCGAACCGTGTCTCTTGATCATTTCCCGATGCTCGCCGGCAGCGGCAGCATCGAGGCGTTCATATCGGCCGCGAACCGGGTACCGATGTTGAGCGAGGCTGAAGAGCAGGCCTTGGCGCGCCGGTTGCGCGATGGTGGCGATGTTGACGCAGCGCGCCAGTTGGTGACGTCGCACTTGCGCTTGGTGATCGCCATCGCGCGCGGTTATCTGGGATATGGCTTACCGCACGCCGATCTGATTCAGGAAGGGAATATTGGCCTGATGAAAGCGGTGAAGCGCTTCGATCCGGATCGTGGCGTACGGCTGGTTTCTTTTGCCATGCACTGGATCAAGGCGGAGATCCATGAATACATTCTGAAGAACTGGCGTTTGGTCAAAATCGCCACGACCAAAGCCCAGCGCAAACTGTTCTTCAACCTGCGCAGCATCAAAGCGTCGCTGGCGCAGGATGCGAACTCGCGACAGGGTTTCAATACCTTGGGCGCCGAGGAAGTGACCGCAGTGGCGAAGCGACTCGGCGTCAAGCCCGAAGAAGTCATCGAAATGGAGACGCGCCTGACCGGTGCCGATGTCTCGCTCGAGCCCATATCGGACGATGATGAGGACAGTTATGCACCGATCGCCTACCTTGCGGCGGATCACAGCATCGAACCCTCAGCAATACTCGAGCGCAAGGAGTACGATCGCTTGCAGGATGAAGGCCTGAGTTCGGCGCTGGCAAGCCTCGACGACCGGAGTCGCGCGATTGTCCAGAGGCGCTGGCTGGTGGCAGATGGCGAAGAGGCCGCGACGCTGCATGAACTGGCTGCCGAATACGGTGTCTCGGCGGAGCGCATTCGCCAGATTGAAGTCAAGGCCATGCAGAAAATGAAGGGCAAGCTCGCGGCCTGAGGAAATTCTGCAGGGCCGAAAACGGGCAGCCTCGTTCTCGAGGCTGCCCGTTGCTTTTATGGCGCCAATCCGCGAAGGGGAATCCCCGGCGGGCTGCAGGCTCCGAGCACCAGCAGAACCGGCATCAAGCAGTCAGATAGTGATCGACCAGCAGGGCGGCGAACAGCAGCGCGAGATAAAAAATCGACCAGCGGAAGGTGATCCGCGCCACGGCATCCGAGTAGTCGCGCCAGATCAGCCAAGCATAGCCGAGAAAGATGGTGTCGAGCAGTACAGCCGACGTCAGATAGAACCAGCCGGACATACCGATTACATAGGGCACCAGGGTCACCAGCGTCAAGCCAATGGTGTAGAGAAACACGTGGCGTCGGGTGTATTCGGCACCATGGGTCACCGGCAGCATCGGCAGCCCAGCCGCGGCATACTCCTTGGTGCGGTACAGCGCCAGCGACCAGAAGTGCGGCGGCGTCCACACGAAGATGATGAGAAACAGCAGCCAGGCCTCACCCGGCGCATCGCCAGTCACCGCCGCCCATCCCAGCACCGGTGGCATGGCACCCGACGCACCGCCAATGACAATGTTCTGGGAAGTATTGGGCTTGAGGAAGACGGTGTAGATCACCGCGTAACCGACAAAAGTGGCGAATGTCAGCCACATGGTGTAGGGATTCACGAATACGTAGAGCAGGAAAAGGCCAAGGCCCCCGATCAGCCCCGAGAAGATCAGAGTCTCAAGCGAATTGACCTCGCCTTGCGGCAGGGGCCGGCCGCGGGTGCGTGCCATCAGCGCATCGATCTTCTGTTCGATCAGGCAATTCGCCGCCGCCGCAGCGCCCGCCACCAAGGCAATACCCGCGGTACCGGCGAGCAAGATGCGCCACGGCACCATGCCGGGAACGGCGAGGAACATGCCGATCACCGCGCAAAACACGATCAGCGAGACCACACGCGGCTTCGCCAGCTGAAAATAATGCAGCAGGCGCTGGGAGCCAGTTTGCAGTTTAAGGGCAGTAGATTTCACGCTTGAGGTATCAATAATTGGACCCGGAACATGGGTTTGAGTTTATCACGAGGGTGTTAGCCGAACGGCGGCGCTGACGGCGCCAATGGCGAGCAAGAAGCTGCTCTTGGCAGCCCGTTGCGGCGCCTGCTGCAGCGATGAAAACGACGAAAAATAGCTCACGACTTCAAAACTTGATGAGCTTTCCGAGTTCGCGAATGAAGGCCTTCGGCTCGGGGTCGTCGGAGTAGCGGAAGACCAGCAAGCCCCGTCTATCCACAAGGTTGATTTTGCGGCTGTCTTTGCCGCCAAGAGCCTCCAGCGCCATGGCATCCGTCGCCCTGATCATGACCAGGTCCGGATGCGCAGCCATCAGCGCCGGCGCCGGCGTGCCTGCATCGGTGATCAACCAGAGGCGGTCGAGGCGCGCCACGTTGCGGCCCTGCGCAGTGCGCGCCTGCCGGGTCAGGTATAGCGTGTGCTGGCACCGCTCATCGCACCCGCCAGGCGCCACAAAAATCAGCAGCCACTTGCCGCTGACTGCAGGATGCTCCAGCGCTGCGCCATCCGAGCGCTGCAGGAACTCGAATGGCAGCGGGATCGGATCGAGCGGCTGGCCCACGGTCGCCTTGACCTCTGGTGGAGAGACATAGCGAAAATACAAGGCCGCCAGAAGAGGCAATACGCCTATCGCAACAATTGCCAGCAGTATCAATCTGCCATGGCGCCGATCCCCAGGCGTTGCTGCCGCTGATGACGGGGGACTTGCTTCGACTTCCTTGTTCGCCTGTGTCTCTGCTTTCATTTCTTCCGCCATGCAAAGAGCCCGTAGGCCGCAGCCATAAGGGCGAACGCCAGCCACATCGCTGCATATCCGTAGTGCCTGGTCGCTGGATTCTCAGGAGAACCCCAGTCACGGATCAGGCCATCACTCTCTGCACCGGTTTGCAGCAGAATCACTGGCAACGCGTCAAGACCACTGAGTTCGCGATAGTCGGCTTCACGCACATGCTGCCAGACAGCCCCCTGCGGCGGGGTTTTCTGCAACTCAAAGGTCCGGGTTTCGAAGCTGCGCGTCACGCCGACGATTTCGATCTCGCCGCTCGGCGAGGTAACCGGCGGAAGCTCGGAACGCAGCCGCGGCGCTGGAACCCAGCCGCGATTGACCAGTACGACAACTTCACTGCCTGACAACTGCAGGGGCGTGAGGACGTGATAACCAGCGCGGCTGCCATGGATCTTGTTGTCCAGAAAGAGCGTCTTCGCGGCCAGCCAGCGGCCGCGCGCCGTCGCCGTCCGATCAAGCAGTTTCTCCCGCTCGCGCTGCCGTGCCGACAAACTGATCGGGGTCGAGACGAGAGCGGCCTGCTCGCGTTCGAACCGTTCGCCACGGGTTTCTGCACGCCAGAGTTGCAGGCGCGCCATACCGAGGCAAGTCAGAATCAGCAGGATGACCAGGAGCAAGCGCAGGTACCCGCGCTTGAGAGAAAAAATCGACATTTGCAGAACGGTGTGTCCGGGTTGGGGTCGTGTGCGAAGCGCGAGTCCGATAGACTGCACATTTTAAGAAGGGAACGCCATGCGCATCATAGTTATACTGATGCTGATCGCCATCATCGCCAGCCTCGGCAGCGCGCTGGTGTTCGTCTATCGCGATCAAGGCCAGGGCAAGACCCGGGCGGTCAAGGCATTATCCCTGCGCGTGGGTCTTTCGCTTGTCCTGTTTCTGCTCTTGATGGCCGCGTACCGACTCGGCTGGATCGGCGAACGGCTCTGATCCCACTGGCGTGCGCAGCGCACGCCAAGTGCGCAGCGCCTCGCGCCTTACAGCCAATAGACGACGACGAAAAGGCCAAGCCAGACGACATCGACAAAGTGCCAGTACCAGGCTACCGCCTCAAAGGCAAAGTGGCGCTCGGCGGTGAAATGCCCTTTCAATGTCCGCACCAGGATCACGATCAACATCGTCGCACCGAGCGTCACGTGGAAACCGTGAAAACCGGTCAACATATAGAAGGTCGAACCATAGACGCCGGTGGTCATCTTCAGACCCAGATGACTGTAGGCTTCGGCGTATTCGTAGGCCTGAAGACTGATGAACACGAGGCCGAGCAGAATCGTCAAGGCCAGGCCGGTGATCAGTTGCTGGCGCTTGTTCGCGATCAAACCCCAGTGCGCCCACGTCACCGTAACACCCGAGCTCAAAAGCAAGAGGGTGTTGATTGCGGGAATGCCCCAGGCATGCATCGGCGTGAAGACGTCCTTGGCCGCAGGTCCTGCAGTCGGCCACTGACCCTTGAAGCCCTCCCAAAGTCCGGCCTGGTCGGCACTTGCAAGGTCCGGAACCGACAGGACACGGACATAGAACAGAGCGCCGAAAAATGCGGCGAAGAACATGACTTCCGAAAAAATGAACCAGGCCATTGCCCAACGGAAGGAGCGATCTACCTGCACGTTGTAACTTCCGCTCTCCGACTCGCCGATCACGCGGGCGAACCAGCCGAACAGCATGACTGCCAGAACTGCAAACCCGCCCATCAGCACAAAGCCGCCGTTGGCAATCGAATTCATCGTCAGCACGGCGCCGCTTGCCAGCAGGAGCAAGGCCAGCGAGCCGACCAGCGGCCAGTGCGAAGGATCGGGAACGAAATAGCGGTTTGCGGATGCAGGGTGACTCATGTTGACCTCCTTGAAATCATATTGTCGTTATTGCTCTGCTGTCTTGTTCATGCGCCGAATCACTGGCGACTGATGTTGATGGCCACTGTTACCAGGGTAAGCACGAATACGAACATGAAGACCAGCGCCGTGATCAATATCTGCAACGGCGACAGGGATGGCGCGTCCTGCTCGTGCAGTTTGTGGCCGCGCACCCCGAGGAGGCCCCATGCCACCGTACGGATGGTGCGCAAGAATCTGCCTGCCGGCGGCGGTGATTTTGGTGTCGACATCGATCACGTCCGGTTTTCCGCGGGCTTTGCCGGCGAGGTCACGCTGCCCGCCGGCACCTCGAAAAACGTGTAGGACAGCGTAACTGTGTTGACGTCGTCAGGCAGTTGCTTGTCGAGCACGAAGACGACCGGCATCTCGCGCACTTCGTGCGGAGCAAAGGTCTGCTGTTTGAAGCAAAAGCAATCGAGCTTCTTGACATAGCCGCCCGCATGTTGCGGACCGTAGCTCGGCACCGCTTGGCCGATCACGGTGGTGTCGCGCGTATTCTCGACCCGATAGGTCACGTGCACAATCTCGCCTGTGCGGGCCGCGAGGCTGGTAATTTCGGGGCGGAAACGCAGGCCGTTGTCGTGGCTGTTGGCATCGAACTCGAGCGTTACCGGACGGCTGGGTATCGACGATGCGGCGATCTGCTCGGCGCGGTCGATGTCGTACAGGCCCGTCCATTCGCAAAAAGCCTTGTACAGACGCGGCTGGGCCGCCACGAACAGCAAACTGCCGATCATGACGGCCAGCAGGCCCGCCACGATCCGGCGGTTGCTCGCCCCCCGCGGCAGCGAGTGGGCGACTGCAGCACCGATCGGGCCAAGGTCAGGATTCACGGTTGGGCCAGCCATTGCCGGATGATGACGCTCAGAAACACCGCAGCGGCAAACAGCGCAAGGCCGATCGCTATGCGACGGTTGCCCTGGGCGCGCGACGTGTCGCTGCTCATCCGTGGGCCTCTGCTGGATCAAACGGAGGGGGATCTTCGAAGGTATGGTGAGGTGCCGGAGAGGGCACGGTCCATTCCAGCCCTCTCGCGCCATCCCACGGCCTGGCTTCCGCCTTGACGCCGCCCTTCATCGCCTTGAAAACTACCACCAGGACCAGCAACTGGCTGAAGCCGAAGCCGAAGGAACCCCAGGTGGAAATCATGTTGAAGTCGGCGAACTGCTGCGCATAGTCGGGAATCCGTCGCGGCATGCCAGCAAGGCCGAGGAAGTGCTGCGGGAAGAAGGCGATGTTGAAGAAGATCATCGACAGCCAGAAGTGCAGCTTGCCGAGGCCTTCGTGGTACATGTGCCCGGTCCACTTCGGCAGCCAGTAGTAGAGGCCGGCGTAGGCGGAAAAGAGCGCTCCCGCCACCATGACGTAATGGAAGTGCGCAACGACGTAATAGGTATCCTGCAACTGGATGTCCACCGCCGTCATGGCCAGCACCAGCCCGGTAAGCCCGCCGATGGTGAACAGAACGAGGAAGCCGAGCGCAAACAGCATCGGCGTTTCAAAGCTCAGCGAGCCGCGCCACATGGTAGTGACCCAATTGAAAACCTTGACCCCTGTCGGTATCGCGATCAGCATCGTCGCATACATGAAATAGAGCTGACCGGTGAGCGGGATGCCCGTCACATACATGTGGTGGGCCCAGACAAAAAAGGAGATCAGGCCGATCGCGGCAATCGCATACACCATCGAGGTATAGCCGAACAGGTGCTTGCGCGAAAACGCCGGGATCACGTGGGAGACGACGCCGAAGGCCGGCAAGGCGATGATATACACCTCGGGGTGGCCAAAGAACCAGAAGATGTGCTGGAACAGCACCGGATCGCCACCGCCCGCCGCGTTGAAGAAACTGGTCCCGAAATGACGGTCTGTCAGCAGCATCGTCACCGCGCCGGCCAGAATCGGCATCGAGGCGATCAGCAGGAAGGCAGTAACCAGCCAGGTCCAGCAGAACAGCGGCATTTTCATCAAGGTCATGCCGGGAGTGCGCATGTTGAGAACGGTGGTGATGATATTGATCGATCCCATGATCGAGGACATGCCGAGAATGTGTACGGCAAAGATGGCCATGTCCATGCCCATGCCCATTTGAATCGACAGCGGCGGGTACAGGGTCCAGCCGGTGCCGGCCGCGCCTCCGGGCACGAAGAGTGAAGCAGTCAGAAGTATGGCGGCCGGCGGCAGGAGCCAGAAGCTCCAGTTGTTCATCCGCGCGAATGCCATATCGGGAGCCCCGATCATCATCGGAATCATCCAGTTGGCGAAACCGACGAAGGCCGGCATGATCGCGCCGAACACCATGATCAGCGCGTGCAGCGTCAGCATTTGGTTGTAGAACTCGGGGGACACGTACTGCAACCCGGGGGACAGCAGTTCGGCGCGGATAATCAGCGACATCGCCCCGCCGACGAGAAACATGGCAAAGCTGAACCACAAGTACATCGTACCGATGTCCTTGTGGTTGGTCGTGGTTATCCAGCGCATCAACCCGGTCGGACCGTGCCCATGGCTGTCGTCTTCGTGGTGGCCGGCATGTCCGGCGTGTTGGCTAGCTTGCATTATCTGTTTCTCCTGAAGGCCGGTGGCGCGATCACTTGCCGCGAAGTGCCTTGACTTCGGCGGGCTGAATTAGCTCGCCGAGTTTGTTGGTCCATGCGTTCCGCTCGTAGGCTACGACGGCCGCGATATCCGTGTCGCTCAACTGCGCACCGAAAGCTGCCATTGCGGTGCCTGGCTTACCCTTGACGACCATGTCGATATGGGCTGCTTTCGGCCCCTTGACGATCTTGGAACCGTCCAGAGCGGGGAACGCGGGCGGCAATCCCTGCCCGGCCGGCTGGTGACACGCTGCACAGTTGGCGGTGTAGACCTTTTCGCCTCGGGCAACCAGTTCATCCAGCTTCCAGACCTTGGCCGGATCGTCCGACACTGCTGCCATTGCCTTCTTCTGGTCGGCAACCCAAGCCGCGTACTTTTCGGCGGACACAACCTCCACCACCACCGGCATGAAGCCGTGGTCCTTGCCGCAGAGTTCGGAACACTGGCCGCGGTAAGTGCCCTCCTTTTCGGCGCGGAACCAGGTATCGCGCAAGAACCCGGGGACTGCGTCAGCCTTGACCGCAAACGCCGGGACAGACCAAGTGTGAATCACGTCGGAGGCCGTAAGAAGCATGCGTACCTTCTTGCCAACCGGCACCACCATGGGGCGATCGACCTCCAGCAAGTAGTGCTCGCCCTTTGGCGCCTTGTTTTCGATCTGGTCGCGTGGTGTGGACAGCACGCTCATGTATTTGACGCCGGCGGCATCTCCCGTGACGTATTCGTAACCCCACTTCCACTGATAGCCGGTGGCCTTGATCGTCAGGTCGGGTTGCGAGGTATCCCGCATCTGCACCAGTGTCGTCGTCGCCGGAAAGGCAATGGCGATCAGAATCAGCGTCGGCACAATGGTCCAGGCTATTTCCACTGTCGTGTTGTCGTGAAAGTCGGCTGCCTTGTGACCCTTGGACTTGCGATGAAACACCAGGGAATAGGCAACGACGGCGAAGACGCCAACGAAGATTACGCCGATGACCCACGTCAACAGGGTGTGCAGGTCATAGACGCGTCGCGCCAAGGCCGTCACAGGTTCCTGCAGACTGATTTCCCAGGCGGCGTTTGCAACGCCGGCGAACATGCCCAGCAGACCCGCCATCAGGAGTCCCGCGGACCGACGCCGCAAACGACTCACGTCGTGGTTCTTGTTTAAGTTTCGTGCCATCTTCCCCCCTCCGCGTCAGTTTCGAGCCACGCGGCACAGCGTTGGCGCGATAAGCTGACGTGTTCGAAAACTTACCAAAAAGAGTCCGTGGGACCCCGTTGCATTTTCTTAGCGGGGCAAAGGTTAACACACTCCAATTGATCTAAATCAATTGAACCTAGAAATTATTGATATAAAAGATATGCGTTGCGCGCATACGCCAAAAGGCCCCACCCCGGCGGGCGAATCCTTCGGCCGGACAACGCAACGAACCGCATGACAGCCTGCTACAAGGCGAGGGCCGCGAGCAGCTTGTCATGCACGCCGCCAAACCCGCCGTTGCTCATGATCAGCACCTGATCACCCTCCCGCGCATCGGCCGCCAAGGCTATTACCAGCATCTCCAGATCGTCGAAGCTGCGCGCCTTGTTGCCCAGCGGCGCCAGTGCTGCGGCGGTGTCCCAACCCAGATTGCCGGCATAGCAATAGGTCGCATCGGCGTCGGCCAGGCTTTCCGGCAACTGCGCCTTCATTGCGCCCAACTTCATGGTGTTCGAGCGCGGCTCGAGGACGGCAAGGATTCTGGCCCGCCCGACACGCTGACGCAGACCGGCGAGAGTGACGCGAATCGCCGTCGGATGATGGGCGAAATCGTCGATCACGGTCACGCCGCGCACCGTACCGCGCACTTCGAGCCGGCGCTTGATGCCGCTGAAGCTTGCCAGAGCCTTGAGACCAACGGCCACAGGGACCCCCGCATGTCGCGCCGCGGCCAGTGCAGCTACGGCGTTATCCCTGTTGTGGGCACCGGCCAGATCGAATCGATCGACCCGGCCCTGTGGTTTGCCGGCCAGGCTCACTTCGAAGCCGCCCGCAGCATCCGGGTCCCCCGCCTGCCAGCCCTCGGCCCCATTGAACCATTCGATCGGAGTCCAGCAGCCACGAGCAAGCACGCGCTTCAGCGAAGCCTCCTGCGCGTTGGCGACAATCAGGCCATTCGGCGGCAAAGTTCTGACCAAATGATGAAATTGAGTCTCGATAGCAGTAAGATCATGGAAGATGTCTGCATGATCGAACTCAAGGTTATTCAGGATCGTCGTCCGTGGCTGGTAGTGCACGAACTTGGAACGCTTGTCGCAGAACGCCGTGTCGTATTCGTCGGCCTCGATGACGAAGAAGGGCGAATCGGCGCAATTACCCGTCAATCGGGCCGAAACGCCAAAGCCTTGCGGCACGCCGCCGACCAAGAAAGAGGGATTCAACCCGGCCTCCTCGAGAATCCACGCCAGCAGCGATGTCGCGGTCGTCTTGCCATGCGTGCCCGCCACGCCCAACACCCAGCGGCCGCGCAGAATGTCCTCGGCCAGCCATTGCGGGCCGGAGACATAGGGCAGATTGCGTTCAAGAATGGATTCGAGCAGCGGATTGCCGCGCGAAATCGCGTTGCCGATCACGAACAGATCCGGCCGGAGTGCCAATTGATCAGCACCGAACCCTTCCACCAGATCGATGCCCTGCTCGCCGAGTTGCGTACTCATCGGCGGATAGACATTGGCGTCGCATCCGGTGACGCGATGCCCAGCCGCACGCGCCAGCAGCGCGATACCGCCCATGAAAGTGCCGCAGATGCCGAGGATGTGAATATGCATGTCGCGCTCTTTGCCTTGAATAGTGAAATAATGAAGCGGATTCTATCCCGCCAGGGGATACCGTCCGCCGCCTCGAAGGCAGCGGACATAACCGCTCACTGCCTTCACCGAAACCCGCCATGCCACGCCGCAAGCCTGCCCCCTCCGCCGCCAGCCACCTGCGACGCGCCATCGCCTGTGCGGCAGCGCGCCTGATGGCCGAAGAAGGCATCGGCGACTACGGCACCGCCAAGCGCAAGGCAGCCCGCAGTCTGGGCGCCACTGAAGCGGAGGCGCTGCCGACCAACGATGAGATCGAGACCGAGCTGCGCGCCTGGCAGTCGCTCTACCAGGAAGACGAGCAGCGCGAACGCGTCCATGATTTGCGCAGCACGGCGCTCGAGGTCATGCAGTTGCTGGCCGAATTCAATCCTTACCTGACAGGAGGCGCGCTGGACGGCACCGCCGGCCGCTACTCTGCCGTAGAGATCGACCTTTACGCCGATAGCAGCAAAGATGTCGAGATTGCGCTCCTATCTCACGGCATCTCCTACGATACGATGGATAACCGGCGGATTGGCCTCGATGCCCAACTGCGCCTCGAATGGAATGATCTGCCGGTACTGCTCTCGGTATTCCCTCCGGCTGCGGAACGGCAACAGCCCAAAAATCCGCATGGCGGACGCGGTCGTCAGCGAGTTCGAGCCGACGCGGTGCTGGAGTTGTTGCGGGAGGGGCCGAAATGAAGCGCTCCTCGCTGATCTGGCTGGCGCTTGCAAGCACTGCCCTGCTTGCCGCAGCCATCGGCTATCGACTTGGCGTATTCGGGAAATCCGTGGAAGCGCCGCCCCCGGTCGCCCCCGCAATACCGATCTTCGATCTCGTCCTCACCGATCTGAAAGGCCAACCGCAGAGTCTCGGCCAATGGCGCGGCAAGGTGCTGATAGTCAACTATTGGGCTACCTGGTGCCATCCTTGTCGCGAGGAGATGCCGGGCTTTTCCCGCCTGCAGGACCAGTATCGCGACAAGGGCGTTCAATTTGTAGGCATCAGTATCGATACTGCAGCCAAGATCGTCGAATTTCAGGAAAAAACGCCTGTCGTCTACCCTCTGCTGATTGGCGACATAGCTGTCATGGAAAACAGTGCCAAGCTGGGAAATACCCGGCAGGCGCTGCCCTTCACTGCGGTCTTCGACAGGCAGGGCAGGCTCTTCTCGACCAAGCTGGGGCGCGTGGCCGAGGCTGAACTGGAGCGCCAGCTGATCGAGCTGACGTCACCATAACTGGACAAAGTGCGGGTATTTGCGGCAAACTTGCGGTCATGACGAAGCAAAAACGCAATAACGGAACGGACAGCAAGGACTCGAATGACGCTGTTCTGGTACTCCACGGGCCCAATCTGAACCTGCTCGGGACACGCGAACCGGAGATTTACGGACGCACGACGCTGGCCGCCATTCACACGGCCATGGAAGCTCGCGCCCGCGCTTTCGGGATCCGCCTCGAGAGCTTTCAAAGCAACCACGAGGGCGAACTGATCGACCGGGTGCAGTCCGCCCGCGAGCAGGGCGTCCGTTTCATCATCATCAACCCGGCGGCCTATACCCATACCAGCGTTGCCTTGCGCGACGCGCTGGCGGCGGTGGCTATCCCGTTCATTGAAGTGCATTTGTCGAATGTGCATGGGCGGGAGCCATTCCGCCAGCACTCGTATTTTTCGGATATCGCCGTCGGCGTTATCTCCGGTCTTGGCGCACAAGGCTACGAGCTGGCGCTGGAAGCCGCGCTGGCGCGCTTGCGCGCCCTCTGAACCAACCAGAAAGTTTGGCGGCTGCGGCCGCAAATCCCAGATTGAGGAGTCCCCATGGACCTGAGAAAGCTCAAGACCCTGATTGATCTCGTGCAGAACTCCGGCATTTCGGAGCTTGAGATCAGCGAGGGCGAAGAAAAGATTCGCATCGCCAAACATTTCACCGCGGCACCCGCCACGGCTATGGTCAGCATGCCCGTCACGTCGACGGCCCCGGCCGCCGTCGCGCCAGCGCCGACTCCTGCTGCGGAAGCTGCCCCCGCCCAACCGGAGGGCCATGTCATGAAAGCGCCGATGGTGGGAACCTTCTACCGGGCGGGCGCTCCGGACGCCGCCCCCTTCGTCGAGATCGGCCAAACCGTAAAGGAGGGCGACACGCTGTGCGTTATCGAGGCGATGAAGCTGATGAACGAGATCGAAGCCGACGTTTCCGGCGTGATCAAGGCCATCCAGGTTGAAAATGGCCAAGCGGTGGAATTTGGTCAGCCGATGTTCGTGATCGGCTGATCATGTTCGGCAAGGTCCTTATCGCCAACCGCGGCGACCAGCCGCCGCGAGGCGGCACAGCAGCGCAGCTAAATCGCGTAGCGGCCGAAGGCCGCAAGGGCGGTTTCGCCGCGGGAGAAATCTATGTTTGGTAAGGTATTGATCGCCAACCGCGGCGAAATCGCGCTGCGAATCCTGCGCGCCTGCCGCGAACTCGGCGTGCGAACGGTCGCCGTCCATTCCGAGGCCGACACCGAGGCGAAATACGTCAAGCTCGCCGATGAATCGGTCTGCATCGGCCCGGCTTCGTCCTCGCACAGCTACCTCAACATTCCCGCGATCATTTCCGCCGCCGAGGTCACCGATGCCGAGGCGATCCACCCCGGCTACGGATTTCTGTCGGAAAACGCCGATTTCGCCGAGCGCGTCGAGAAATCCGGCTTTGCCTTCATCGGCCCGCGTCCCGAAACCATCCGCCTGATGGGCGACAAGGTCAGCGCCAAGAACGCCATGCGCGAAGCCGGGGTGCCCTGCGTACCCGGTTCCGAAGGTGCCCTGCCCGAGGACCCGAAGGAAATCGTCAAGATCGGCCGTGCCGTCGGCTACCCGGTGATCATCAAGGCCGCCGGCGGTGGTGGTGGACGCGGCATGCGCGTGGTGCATACCGAAGCCGCGTTGCTCAACGCGGTCAACATGACCCGCAGCGAGGCCGGCGCCGCCTTCAACAACTCCACCGTATACATGGAGAAGTTCCTCGAAAATCCGCGCCATGTGGAAATCCAGGTGCTCTCCGACGCCCATCGCAGTTCGGTCTACCTGGGCGAGCGCGACTGCTCGATGCAGCGCCGGCACCAGAAGGTGATCGAGGAAGCCCCGGCGCCCGACATCAATCGCCGCGTCATCGGGCGCGTCGGCGATCGCTGCGCCGAGGCCTGTCGCCGCATCAACTACCGCGGCGCCGGGACCTTCGAGTTTCTCTACGAGAACGGCGAGTTCTATTTCATCGAGATGAACACCCGCGTTCAAGTCGAGCACCCGGTAACCGAACTGGTCACGGGTATCGACATCGTGCAGGCGCAGATCCGCATCGCGGCCGGAGAAAAGCTCTGGTTCAAGCAGCGCGATGTCGAAATTCGCGGCCATGCCATCGAGTGCCGCATCAATGCCGAAGACCCCTTCAAGTTCACGCCTTCGCCGGGCAAGATCACCAACTGGCATCCGCCCGGCGGCCCGGGCATCCGCGTCGACTCCCACGTCTATTCCGGCTACACCGTACCGCCCCACTACGATTCGATGATCGGCAAGGTGATCGCATACGGCGACACGCGCGAACAGGCGATTCGGCGCATGCGCATCGCGCTTTCGGAAATGATGGTGGATGGCATCAAGACCAACATCCCGCTGCATCAGGACCTGATGCTGGACGAGCGCTTCATGAAGGGCGGCGCCAGCATCCACTACCTCGAAGAAAAGCTCGCCGCCAAGAGCGAAGCAACGAAGGGCAAGTAGGCGCCATGTGGGTCAGCGTCGCTCTGGAGACCGACGCCGCGCATGCGGATGCCCTCTCCGACGCCTTGATGGCGGCCGGCGCGATTTCCGTCAGCGTCGAGGATGCGCTGGCCGGAACCGATCTGGAGACACCGCAATTCGGCGAGCCGGATGGATCGCCAGATGGCCACGCCACACCGTTGTGGAGCGAAAGCCGCGTGGTGGCGCTGTTCGACCCGAGCGATGACCTGATCGGACGCATCGCGGCCGCTACCGTTGCAGCCGGCATCGACGACCTGCCCGGGATCGAACTGGAAGAGGTCGCCGAGCAGGACTGGGTACGGCTCACCCAATCGCAATTCGATCCGATCCGGGTCAACGACCGCCTGTGGATCGTCCCTTCGTGGCACGCGGCGCCCGATCCCGGCGCCATCAATCTAATACTCGATCCCGGCCTTGCCTTCGGCACCGGATCGCATCCGACGACCTTTCTCTGCCTGCAATGGCTGACCGAAACCCTGCATGGCGGAGAGACATTGCTCGACTACGGCTGCGGCTCGGGCATCCTCGGCATCGCGGCGGCCAAGCTCGGTGCCGCGTCGGTGCTGGGTGTCGACATCGATGACAATGCCCTGACCGCAGCACGCGACAACGCCGCCAACAACGCCGTGACGCTTGAGCTGCGCCACTCGCGGGAAGCGCTGGAAGAGCGCTTCGACATCGTGGTCGCCAACATCCTCACCAACCCGCTCTGCGTGCTGGCGCCGCTGCTGGTCGGCCGCCTCGCTCCGGGGGGGCGCATTGCGCTGTCCGGCGTGCTTGCCGCCCAGGCAGAACTGGTCATCGCCGCTTACGCACCCTTGATCGCCCTGCGGGTGGGCGCTGAACGGGATGGATGGGTGCGCCTCGAGGGTCAACAATGGGGGCAGCAATGCTGACCCGCTGCCCCGCCTGCGCAACCCACTTTCGCATCACGCCGGCGCAGCTCAAGGCACGCTCCGGCAGCGTGCGCTGTGGCGCATGCCAGCACGTCTTCAATGCCCTCGACAGCCTGATCGAGGAACCCGTCTTGGTGGCCGCGCCACCGCTACCCGAATCGACGCAACAGAGCCTTGCGACACCCATCTCCGACTTCGACGTGGAGGCTGCCGGGTTTCCTGACGCCGGGATCGATGAAACCACCGTATCCCCAGCGCCGACTCCTGAATTGGCGGAGGAAGTGCCGGAAGAAATCTTGGCACTGAACCCTGAAGCCCTGGAAGCATCGATTGGCGAACACGCCGAAGTCGCCGAAATCGAAGCAGCCGAAATCGAAGTCGCCGAAATCGAAGTGGCCGAGCCCGAAGCAGCCGAACCCGAAGTGGCCGAGCCCGAAACCCCAGAAGCCGGCTCAGTGGCCGATGCGGACTCTTTCCCAAGCGACTGGAGCGAAACCTTCCCCGAACCGCCCCCGCCACCGCGCCGCTGGCCCTGGGTGATTGGCAGCCTTGTAGCGCTCACGGCCATCGGCCTGCAGGCTGTGATCGCCTTCCGCGCCGAACTGGTGGTCCTGTGGCCGCAAGTCAAACCGGCCCTGGTCGCCCTGTGCGACACCGCCGGCTGCGAAGTCGGCCTGCCGACCAAGGTCGGCCTGGTGGGCATCGAGGCTTCCGATCTGCATCCCGACAGCGAACGCAAGAGCCGATTGACGTTGACGGCGACGCTGAAAAACCGTGCCCCTTTCCCCCAGACTTTCCCCCATCTCGAACTCACACTGACCGACACCGAGGACAAGGCCGTCGCGCGCAAGGTGCTGGCGCCGCCAGACTACCTGCCGCCGAACACATTGATCCCCCAAGGCATGCAACCCGGCGCCGACATCCCGGTCATGGTCGGCATCGACTCCGGCGAATTGGCGGCCAGCGGTTACCGGCTCTATCTTTTTTATCCCTGATTTTTCTAGAAAGCTTGCATGAAGACACTTATTTGCGGATCGATGGCCTACGACACGATCATGGTATTCGGCGATCGCTTCAAGAATCACATCCTGCCCGAGCAGATCCACATCCTCAACGTCGCCTTTCTGGTGCCCGACATGCGGCGGGAATTCGGCGGCTGCGCCGGCAACATCGCCTACAACCTCCAGCTGCTGGGGGGCGAGCCGCTGATCATGGCGACCATCGGCGATGACAGCATTCCCTACATGCACCGCCTCAAGCAGCTCGGACTGGACGCCACCCATGTCACGCATGTACCCGACACGTTCACCGCGCAGGCCTTCATTACCACCGACCTCGACGACAACCAGATCACCGCTTTCCATCCTGGGGCAATGACCCAGTCGCATCGAAACCAGGTAAACGATGCGCGCGACGTGAGCCTCGGCATCATCTCGCCGGATGGCCGCGACGGCATGCTGCAACATGCCCGCGAGTTCCGCGCCGCCCACATTCCCTTCATTTTCGATCCGGGCCAGGGCCTGCCGATGTTCGATGGTGAAGAGCTAATGAATTTCCTGAAACTTGCCGACTACTGTACGGTCAACGACTACGAAGCGAAGCTCTTGACGGAGCGAACCGGGCGCACACTGGAGCAGTTGGCCGGCGCAGTCGAAGCGCTGATCGTGACCTTGGGCGGCAATGGATCGCACATCTACAGCAATGGCCGGCGTATCGAGATTCCCGTGGCGGAGCCCGAAGCGCTGATCGATCCGACCGGATGCGGCGACGCCTACCGCGCCGGCCTGCTGTATGGCATCGGCAAGGGCTGGGAGTGGGAGAAAACCGGGCGCCTGGCGTCGCTGATGGGTTCGATCAAGATCGCCCACCGGGGGGGGCAGAATCACAAGCTGACGCGCGACGAGATTGCGGTGCGCTACAAGGCGACGTTTGGCGACAACCTCTGGTAAAGGAAGTGATGATGTCTTCTCGTTTGCTTGTTCTCGCATGTGCCGCTGCTGCCACCATTGTGCTGAGCGGCTGCGCCGGCAGCCAGTCCGGTTCCGCCTACTCCCGCTCGCAAACCCGCGGTGAAATGCATGTTCGCATGGGAGTCATCGAGTCGGTACGCACGGTGACCATCGAAGGCACGCAATCCGGTGTCGGTGCTGTCGCGGGCGGTGTGGTCGGCGGTATCGCGGGTAGCAATGTCGGACAGGGCCGGGGCTCCACGGTCGGATCGGTGCTCGGCGCCGTTCTTGGCGGCGTCGCGGGGCAAGCCATCGAGGAAAAAACCAGCAAGAAGGAAGGCCTGGAAATCACCATCAAGCTCGACAGCGGCCAGATCATCGCCGTGACCCAGGAAGCGGATGAAGCTTTCCGTGCCGGAGAGCGCGTGCGGGTATTGTCCGGAAGCGGGGCGACGCGGGTATCACATTGAAGCAAGGGCCTTGTCAGGCGATTGCCGGCTGACAAGCGCCGTCTTCAATCCCAGCCTGAGGGCTTGGCCTGTTGCGGGCAGGGTTGGCGGAATACGCGGCGGTCTTCCAGCCGCACCGCCGTGAGGCAACCACCCCACAGGCAACCGGTATCCAGCGCCAGGATATTGGCCTCGTCGCGAAACCCGAGGGCCGACCAGTGGCCGCAGACAATCGAGTGGTCCGCACTCGCGCGCCCGGGCGCGGCAAACCACGGCACGCATCCGGACGGCCCCTTGTCCGGCGGAGACTTGGCCCCTGCGGCGCGAAACTCCATGGCACCAGCCGCCGTCACGTAGCGCATGCGCGTCATCGCATTCACCACGACACGCAGCCGGTCCCAGCCAGTCAGATCGTCGCTCCACGCGGCCGGCTCCGAGCCCCACATGTTGGCGAGGAACTCGCGGTAGTCGGCTGTCATCAGCGCGGCCGAGGCTTCGTCGGACAGTGCCTGTGCCTGTGCGACCGTCCAGGTCGGCAGCAGGCCGGCGTGCACCATCGCCCAGTCGCCTTCGACGTGAAACAGCGGCTGCGCCCGCAGCCAGGCGAGCAACTCGTCCCGATCGGCGGCGGCAAGGATTTCTTGGAGCGTGTCTTCCTTGTTGGCCTTGCCGTAGCCTTCGGCCTGCATCACCAGGTGCAGATCGTGATTTCCGAGTACCGTCGTCGCCGCGGCGCCAAGCGCCTTGACGAAGCGCAGCACTTCGAGTGAAGCCGGTCCGCGATTGACCAGGTCGCCGACGAACCAGACGCGGTCAATCGCCGGATCGAAACTGATATAGTCGAGAAGCCTGCACAGCGGGTCGTAGCAGCCCTGCAGGTCGCCGATTGCGTAAGTAGCCATAACCTACAAGTCTACCTTGAGCATTCATTCCGCCCCCAAGATTCTGATCATTCGCCGTGACAACATCGGCGACCTGGTCTGTACCACGCCCTTGATCGCCGCCTTGCGCCGGCGCTTTCCGGAAGCATGGCTCGGTGCGCTGGTCAATAGCTACAACGCGCCGGTGCTGGATGGCAATCCGGACCTTGACGAAGTCCTGGTCTACACCAAGGCCAAGCACCGGGGTCAGGGCGAGTCGTTGCCGGGCATCCTCTGGCGGCGCCTGCTGCTGATGCAGCGACTGCGCCGGATGCAGCTCGACGACGTGATCATCGCCACCACCTCGCCGCAGCCGCGGGTCGTTGCGCTCGCACGGTGGCTGCGGCCGAAGCGGATCATCGGCTTCGGAGAGTTCAAGGGGCTCGACGTCGCGCTGCCGCTCGACAACGCCGGCCGCCACGAAGTCGAGGACGTGTTTCGCGTCGCGGCGATCTACGGCATCGACGGTCCGCCGCCGGCCTGCCGCGTCTTCGCGCCAGTTGCCGTCCCACCAGCGCCGACTCTCACAATCGGCATCCACATCAGCGCCCGCAAAGCTTCGCAACGATGGCCGGCAGAACACTTCGCTGACACTATCAAGGCAATTGCCGCGCAAGGTCCGGTTCGATTCATGCTGCTCTGGTCGCCCGGTGCGGAAGACAATCCGCTGCATCCGGGCGACGATGCGAAAGCGCAAGACCTACTCAAGAAAGTCGGCGCTCACGCTACGGTGATTGCGCGGCCGACGCAAACCCTGCCGGAACTGATTGCCGCCCTGGCCGAATGCGATGCCCTGATTTGCGCCGATGGCGGCGCCATGCACCTCGGTGCAGGCTTGGGCTTGCCCATCGTCTGCCTGTTCGGCAATTCGGGTGCCGCCCGCTGGCGGCCTTGGGGCGTCCCCTACCGCTTGCTGCAGAAGCCTTCTCTCGACGTGCTGGATATCCCTATCGACGAGGTAATCTCCGCCTTCAATGAATTGTCCGAAATCCTTTGGCAGTCCCATCCGTCTCATCTCCCCCCCTCAGGGCACCATGACGACCGACCGGATCAGGAACTCGCAGCACTGACCCGACAAACTCCTGCCGCTACGCGTCAGGGGAGACCGGGGACAGAGCCCCTCGATGCTTCAGAGATGACAACGGGCATTTGGCCCGGCCGAGATAAGTAGGGTCGAGGATACCGCGGGTCGTGCGCCTGGACTGTTCCATGGCCTTAGGGTTCGCGGAAGGATTTCTGGATAAACGCCGTAACCGGGTCGAGCATGTATTGCAGTGCGGTGCGCTCGGCCGTCTTGATGAACAGTTCAACCGGCATGCCGGCCTGCAGCTTGAGATCTCCAGCCTCTTTCAAGGCCTGCAGCGGGACATCAATGCGAACCGTGTAGAAGCGCGTATTGGTCGCCCGGTCGATCAGACTGTCCGCCGACACGTAAATCACCTTGCCATCAACGATAGGCGTCGTGCGCGCCTTGAATGCGGAAAGACGTACGTTCGCGTCCCCGCCGACGTGAACATTGTTTACGTCCTCGGTACGAATCCGGCCTTCGACAATCAGTTTGCTGTCGATCGGCACGATGTCGAGCAAGGCATCGCGCGGACCAATGACGGAGCCTACGGACGTCACCTTGAGGTCCACCACTTCGCCGGCGATCGGCGCCACGATGTTCTGCCGCAAGGCGGCATCCCTTGACGGCCGCAGGCGCTCATCCAGGTCGAACAACTTGTTGGTGCTGTCTTTCAGTTCGTCCGCGGCAGCCTGCACGAACTGGTTTTCAAGGGTATTCAGACGCAGCGAGAGCTCCGTCGTCTTTTGCAGGGTCTTGGCCAACTCGGCCTTGTGCTCGTTGCGCCGCGCGTCATACTCTTCCGCGGCACGCTGCACGGTATTGACGCGCACTTCTCCCACAAATCCCCTGTCCATCAATTTCCGGTTTGCTTCGACTTCGCTCTTTTGCAGGACCAGCGCTCGATCTTCGGCCGCCACCTGGGCCCTCAAGGCATCAGCCTCTTCCCTTGCCTGTTCAATCTGCATGCCAATCAGCCTACGCTGTTCGCGCAGCGTCTCCCGGCGCGCGTGAAACAGGTTTTCTTCGCGACGAAAGACTTCCGCGACCTTTGGCTCCCGCGCCGCGCGACGGATCATGTCCTGCGGAAAGACCAGCGACGTCAACCTGTCCCGCTCCGCTGCGAGCCGGGCGTTGCGCGCCCGCTCGGAATCGTGCTGTGTCCTGAGCAGATCGAAGCTGGCATCCACGCGCACGTCGTCGAGCACAATCAGTACCTGCCCCGGGGCAACCTTGTCGCCATCCCGGACACGAATTTCCTTGACGATGCCGCCTTCCTGGTGCTGAACCGTCTTGCGGTTCATGTCAACCTTGACTTCGCCCTGGGCGATCACCGCCCCCGAAAGCGGCGCCAGCGCCATCCAGCCGCCAAAGCAGACGAAAGCAACAAAAATCACCAGCAAGCCGGCTCGAACAATGCGGCTGGCATCCTCGGCGGATTCGACGTCAATCGCCGGAAGAAACATATCCTTCAATTTCGACAGCATGTCAGGCTCCCGCTCCGCCATCGACGGCCTTGATCGCACCGGGTGCCGGCGGCATCCCGCGTGGCGTCACCCGCGCCATCACCTCGGCGCGCGGTCCGTAGGCTTCGACCATGCCTTCGCGCAGCACCAGCAGCTTGTCGACTCCCGACAGGATCGACGGCCGATGGGTAATCAGGATCAAGGTCACGCCGGCCTGCTTCAGTTCGGCCATCGCCTGCATCAGCGCCGTCTCGCCTTCGGCATCCAGGTTGGCATTTGGCTCGTCGAGGACCACCAGGCGCGGATCGCCGTACAAGGCTCTTGCCAAGCCGATGCGCTGACGCTGGCCGCCAGAGAGGGAGGCGCCGCCCTCGCCGATCTGCGTGTCATAGCCTTGCGGCAGGCGCAGAACCATTTCATGAGCGTTGGCGCGCTGCGCCGCCGCAATGACGGCTGCCGAAGATCCGTCGCCGAGCCTGGCGATATTCTCCGCCACCGAACCTGAAAACAGCTCCACGTCCTGCGGCAGGTAGCCGACATGCTGGCCGATGCGTTCGCGCGGCCAACTGGCAACGTCCGCCCCGTCGATCCGCACCACGCCGGATAGCGGTTTCCACACCCCTATGATCAGTCGCGCCAGTGTGGACTTGCCGGACGCGCTGGGACCGATCAGCCCCATCGAATCTCCGGCCGGCAACTCGAACGAGGCTCCTTTGATGATCGCCTTGTCGGAGCCTTTCGCTGCGAACACCACACGTTCCACGGACAAGCGACCTTCGGGTGGCGGCAACTCGGTCACATCCTGCCTGGCCGCCTGCGACTCGAGCAATTTATCCAGCCGGGCATAGGCGCTGCGGGCGTCGACCAGCGTTCTCCAGCCGCCGATGAGCATCTCGACCGGAGCCAGCGCGCGGCCGAGGATAATCGTCGCCGCCATCATCACGCCGCCAGTGACGTGCTGGTCGATCACCAGGTAGGCGCCGGCGCAAAGCATGGCGATCTGGATGAATTGCCGCATGAATTTGGTTGCGCCACTCATGACGCCGGCGAGATGAGTAGTGTCGATCTGAAGCTTCTGCACCTCGGTGTTGAGCCCGGCCCAGCGCCGCGTCACGGCCGGCAGCATGCCCAGCGCGCTGACCACCTCGGCGTTGCGCAGGCTGGTATCGACGAAACGCGCGGCGCGGCGCGAGCCTGACTGCAAGCGCTCAAGCGGCTCCCGCGTCAGCTTCTCGTTGAAAAATGCCAAAAGAATAAGCAGCCCGGCACCGACCAGTGCGACGCTGCCGAGAAGCGGATGGAACACGAAAATGAGGATGATGTAGCAAGGCAGCCAGGGAGCGTCGAAGAGGGCAAAGATGCCGCTGCCGGTGAGGAAACCGCGCAGCACGCTCACGTCGCGTAGTCCGTGCACGTATTCCGTGCCGCCGAGCTTGGCCGCGTTTGCCAGCAACCCGTCAAGCACTTGAGGGCCGAGCATGGCGTCAAGTGTTATGCCGGCCGTGGCCAGCAACCGGGCGCGCAGGAGGTCGAGCAAGCCCATGATGATGAGCGCCACGGCCGCGGCCAGAGTCAGCATCACCAAGGTCTCGTTGCTGCGGCTCGCAAGCACGCGGTCGAAAACCTGCAGCATATAGAGAGAAGGCACCAGCAGCAGCAGATTGACGCACAGACTGAAGAGGCCGGCATAAACAAAGAAAGGACGGAACCGCCCTATGAGCTGGCGCATGGGTTTTGAATTGGCTGTCTGGTTGGTGTTGCGGGATTATAGGTGAAGCCGGTTTTCAGCATGGGCGAAACTCCGGTTCGCTGTTTGCTCCGGTACAACTGTGAGTTGTCTTACAGGCCATCCGTCAGCCATACGAACGCGGTCCAACGATCCACACCGGCGGTCTGAGCCCTTCCTCTCGGAGTGCGGTCGTTGGCAATCGCTGAAGATATCATGGCGGCTGTAGCGCCAGCAACGAGTTCAAGTCCCCGCCAGACGATCACGGAGCGAGGAAAAGGCGCGCGAACAACGATAGTCCCGCTTGGCGCTTTCCCAAAGGACGGATATCTGGTCTGATAGTCACTTTTCCGAAGCCGCGCGCCTCTGATGCCATGGAATCCCATCTCACCGACATCAGCCATGTCATACAGCTCGCGGTCGCGCCGGTCTTTCTGCTGACGGCGATCGCCACGCTGATCAACGCCCTGAATACGCGGCTGGGCCGCATCGTCGATCGCCGGCGCGTGGTGCAGGAGCGCCTGCACACGCGAGAGCCCGATGAGGCCGGCGGCGCGAAGCTGGAGATCCGCATGCTGGTGCGGCGCAGCCGGCTGGTGTATTACGCGATCTTCTGCGCCGTACTCTCGGCGCTGCTGGTTTGCCTGGTCGTGGCCGGCGCCTTCCTCGGCGCGCTGCTCGGCGTTGATCTTGCGCGCAGCGTGGCGGCCCTGTTCATCGCCGCAATGGTGGCGATGATCGCGGCGCTCGGCCTGTTTCTGCGTGAAGTCTTCCTGGCGGTGCGTTCCGGTACGCACAACCAGCCTTGAGCCTGCGCCACGTCGTTGCCACGGTCGCCCTCGGCCCGGTGTTGCTGGCGCAGGGCCGTCGCGTGCGGCGCACGGTGCCCGTGCTGCCCGAAGCCGATGGGCCGCGCGAGGGGGAAACCGGCAGCGGCTTGCCGCTGCGACTGCTGATTCTCGGCGATTCGGCCGCTGCCGGTGTCGGCGCGCGGACGCAGGACGAGGCTCTTTCCGGGCAGCTCGCCGTGTCGCTGGCGCCGACTTTCCGGCTGCGCTGGAAGCTGCTGGCCTTCACCGGCGCCACCACCACCGACATGCTGGACCATCTGCAAAGAGTGCCGGCGGAGGCGTTCGACGTGGTCGTCACCTCGCTGGGCGTGAACGATGTCACGGGGCGCGTATCGCTGGCGGCATGGCGCCGCGCGCAGCGGGAATTGATCGCCGTGCTGCAAGCGCGCTTCGGCGCGCGTCATCTGCTGCTTTCCGGCCTGCCGCCGATGCACCGCTTTCCCGCACTGCCGCAGCCATTGCGCTGGTATGTCGGCAGCCGCGCGCGCGATTTCAACCGGGAGCTGGCGAACGTGGCGGCGAGCCGCCCCGGCTGCGAGTTCCTCGCCCTCGGCCATGAGATGATGGATGCCTCGGCCATGGCCGGTGACGGCTTTCATCCGGGGCCGCCGATCTACACCCTCTGGGCGCGCGAAGCCACGCGCCGCATCGTGCAACGCATGGAGCAGATAGCATGATCGATCTCTATTACTGGACCACCCCGAACGGCCACAAGATCACGATGTTTCTCGAAGAGGCCGGCCTGCCCTACCGGATCGTGCCGATCAACATCGGAAAGGGCGACCAGTTCGCGCCGGACTTCCTGAAGATCGCGCCGAACAACAGGATCCCGGCCATCGTCGATCACCAGCCTGCCGATGGCGGTCCGCCGATCTCCTTGTTCGAATCGGGCGCCATTTTGCTTTACCTCGCGGACAAGACGGGTCGCTTCATCGCACCGGACCTGCGTGGGCGCAATGAAACCATCCAGTGGCTGTTCTGGCAGATGGGCGGCCTCGGGCCGATGGCGGGGCAGAACCACCACTTCACTCAGTATGCGCCCGAGCCGATTCCCTACGCCATCGAACGCTACGTCAAAGAGACGGCGCGGCTGTATGCGGTGTTGAACAAGCATCTGGCCGACCGCGAGTTCATCGCCGGCGACTATTCGATCGCGGACATGGCCTGTTATCCGTGGATCGTGCCCTATGAACGGCAGCGCCAGAACCTCGACGATTTTCCCAACCTGAAGCGCTGGTTCTCCGAGATCCGCGAACGCCCGGCTACGCAGCGCGCCTACGCACTGGCGAAGCAGATCAATCCGGCGCCGGTGGTGAATGAGGATGCCAAGCGCGTACTGTTCGGGCAGGACGCCAGCACGGTGCGTCCGGGCTGACCGGCCGCGGCTTCGGCCATTCAGATCTTCAGGTACGTCCAGCCCTGCTGCACGCGCTCGGCGACATGCTCGATGGCAGTTCTGGTTACTGCAGCTTCGGGTACCAGCGCGACGTCCTCGCCAACGCGCTGCAAGCGCGCCATGGTTTGTCCGCAGGCGACGAAACCGACCCGCTGATGCTGCGCCTTGAGTTCTGCAATGCGCGCAGCGTAAGGCGTCGTGCGTGCTCGCAGAAGATCGAGGCCGCGGTGGTTGGCGATAATTTCGACCTGGGCGCTGCCCGCCTTGGCAACATAGGCTTCCGCAAGGTCAAGCGCTGCGTCCATTTGCTCCGCTTGGGAACTGTCCAGATGGATCAGGATGCGGGCTGGTTCCGCGGCGAAGAGACCGCCAGCCCAGGCGGCGGTTGATCCGGGCGTTTCGACCTTGCTCGCTGCATGGTGTCCGAGCCAGCCGACCAGTACGCCGATGATCAGGACGATGCTCGCTGCAAGCGCACCACCCCAGACAGGCAGGTGAAGGTTTCGCGTGCGGCGTGCGTCCGGCACATTGCCGTAGGCGTGGCGTACCAGCTCCTTGGTGGAGCGCAGCGCGCAAAGACGCTGGCCGAGCTCGACGTCGGTGGCCATGGCCGCGAGAATCTCGTCGCATTCCTGCGCGCCGAGCTGGTTGTCGACGAAGGCATTCAGGCGCTCGTCGGAGAAATTCGTTGCATCGTTCATTTCACGCTCCTCAGGCGTTGCTGCGCCGCCGGCGCCTCCAGAAGAAGCCCCCGCAGTGATCCGCGTGCGCGGCACAGCCGGCTCATGACCGTGCCTATCGGTATCGCCAGAATTTCGGCGACCTCCGCGTAAGAAAAATCTTCCAGATCGACCAGGGTGACGACCTGGCGCTGCCCCAGCGGCAGCACCGCAACCGCGGCCCGCACCCGGTTCACGGTTTGCTGGCGCTCCGCATGGCTATCCGGTCCCGGAAGATCCGACGGCAGTTCGGCGAGAACCTCGTCATCGAGATCCTCGCGCCTGGTGCGCAGGTGGTCGATCCAGCAGCGGTTGAGAATCGCGAACAACCAGCTCATGAGGCGTGCGGACTCGCGCAGCTGTTCAAGCCTGGACAGTCCGCGCGTCAGGGCCTCCTGGGCCAGATCGTCGGCGAGAACCGCGTCGTGGCACCAGGCGAAGGCCAAGCGATACAGCCGCACGCGGCTTGCCTTGATCTGTTCCACCAGTTCGCGTTGTTCCCGCGACTGCAGCCACTTCATCGGTTTTTTCCTCCTGTCACGGTAAGACGCAGCATACGTCGGATTTATTCCCTCAACTCATCATCGGCTGGAGGGAATAAACCCGGGTCCGCTTCCGTCTTGTGGTGATGGCCGCCAAATAGTAGAGCGCTGAAGTCAGAAGCGGCCAGTAATTCCTTATCCAACCACAGAGGAGCCATCATGATTCGCAAAACTTTCGTGCAGCTTGCACTTGCAGCATCGATGCTTGCGGCCGGAGCCCCGGCAGCGATTGCCGAGCCATCCAGGCCAAGCGTTGTAATCCAGGTCAGCGACGGCGATACGAAGAGCTGGAACCAGGCGCTGAACGTCATCAAGAACGTCCAGAACGAATACGGCAAGGACAAGGTCGATATCGAGCTGGTGGTCTTCGGCAATGGCTCGGGGATGCTCAAGTTCGATTCGCCGCTGGCGAACCGCATCGACGATACGCTGGCTAGCGGAGCAAGTGTCTCCATGTGCGAGAACACGATGAAGGGTCAAAAACTGACCAAGGCGGACATGCATCCGAAGATCGGCTACGTGAAGGCCGGCATCATTGAAATCATCGAGAAAACCAAGAATGGCTGGACCGTGGTTCGGCCGTAGCCATCAAGTGCCGGCGGAGCCGATTTTGTGTCGGCCCGCCGGGCGACGGTTGCGGGCAAAGTCCCTGAAAGATTCGAGCGGATTCAGCCGGTCAGCAAGCCGTGCAGCATCTTCGTCGCCAGCAGCGCGAGGAATCCGCCGAAGGCGCCCTTTAGATGTTTGACCGGTAGCGTGTGGGCGAGCCGGGCGCCGACCGGCGCCAACAGAAAGCTGATGGCGACGACGCCGATGAAGGCGGGCAGATAGATGTAGCCCAGCGAGAATTCCGGCAGGCCCGGCGTTTTCAGGCCGCTGAGGATGTAGCCGATGGTGCCGGCCACGGCGATGGGAAAGCCCAGCGCCGAGGATGTGCCGACCGCCTGGTGAATCACCACGTTGCAGAACACCATGAAGGGAATCGTCAGGAAGCCGCCACCGGCCGCGACCAGGCTCGACACCATGCCGAACAGCGTGCCGGCGATGACCATGCCGAGGGTTCCCGGCAACTGGCTGTGCGGCTTGGGCTTGAAGTCGAGCATCATCTGCAGCGAGGCGTAATACACGATCGCGGTGAACACGATTGCCAGGGGCCGGGTCGGCACCCAGGTGGCGATGAAGGAGCCTCCCAGCGTGCCGATCATCAATCCCGGCGCGAAGCTTTTCACGATATCCCAACGCACGGCGCCGTGGCTGTGATGCGCGCGCATGCTGGAAATCGACGTCAGCATGATGGTCGCCATCGAGGTGCCGAGCGCCAGATGCATGCTGTGCTCGACCGGGAAATCCTGCGCCGTGAACAACATGAACAGCAGCGGCACGATGGTCAGTCCGCCGCCGACGCCGAACAGGCCGGCGACGAAACCGGCGAACACGCCGAGCAGCGGATAGGCGAGCCACCAGACGGTCATGCCCGCCCCTTCATCAGCTTGCTCACGATGAATTTCCAATCCGCCGGGTCGACCGGGGTGATCGACAGCCGGTTGCCGCGTTGCAGGACGCGCATGTTGGCCAGTTCGGGGTGTGCGCGCAGTTCGTCGAGGCCGACCAGCCGCGTCTTTTTCACGATGCGCACATCGACATTGACCCAGCGCGGATTCTCGGGTGTGGACTTCGGGTCGAAGTAATGGCTTTCGGGATCGAACTGGGTGCGGTCCGGGTAGGCGAGCTGCGACACCTCGGCCAGTCCCGCGATGCCGGGCTCGGGGCAGGACGAATGATAGAAGAGCACGCCGTCGCCGACCTTCATCTGGTCGCGCATGAAGTTGCGCGCCTGGTAGTTGCGCACGCCCCACCAGTCCACGGTCTGCTTCGGCATGGCCAGCACGTCGTCAATGCCCACCACCGTAGGTTCGGTCTTCATCAGCCAGTAACGCATATCTAATTTAGCCCCTTCCGTCTGCGTCCGTGAGTAGCAGTCAGTGCATTGTTTTCTATTGAGTTATTGTCTTGCCCTGTCCTACCCCTTCCGATAGAATCCGTAACCAATCCCCACCCATATTCACACCCAAAGGAGGCTGTATGGGCAAGCTGTCCCCAATTAGCTGCGACAAGGCCAAACCCAAAACGGGACGTGACCGATTGCTGCCGGATGGTGATGGGTTGTATTTGCGTGTGCGTCCGCATGGGACAAAGACGTGGATTCTCGATTATGAATTTAGGGGCAAACGCCGGAAGCCGACGATTGGGAGTTTCGATTCTAACGGTGCGCCCGGAGAAAGTATCTCTGAATGGTTGCGCCATGGGCGTCTATCCATCGCCCAAGCCCGCTCTATCGCCGGTAACTGGAAAGCCGCCCGCCGCGCAGGGCATGATGCCTATGTCGAATGGGAGGCACAACTTGCGAAAGAGGCGGGGGACGTGGCTGAAGTAGCTGCCGCGAAAGCCGCTGAGGCCGCTCAACCTACTGTGAGCGATGCTGTCAATCAATTCATGAGCAAACATATGGGGGGCAAGAAAAGCGCCCCGGCAATTCGTTATCGCTTGGATTTGCTGGCGGGCATTTTGGGCGACAGGAAAATTTCCACACTGAAACGACAGGATGTCATTGCAGCGCTTGAGACCATCGCGGAGGGGCGAAGGATAGATAGCGATGGCAAACGGGTTCCCGCGAAGCAACTGGCCGGGGAGGTACTGATTCAAGCCAAGCGAGTCTGGCGCTTTGCCGAAGCGCGGGAATGGGTATCTACATCCTGCATCGAACGCCTTACCCGTCGAGACTTTGACGCGAAGCCAGTAAAGCGGAGCACTGTGTTAAGAATCGATGAAGTTGTTGAACTTTGGCGGGCGCTGAACGACTCTCAGCGCTGCAAGTCTGATCCTGTCACTATCGCTGCCTTGAAGCTGGTCACCCTAACCGGGCAACGTGAGCGCGAAGTAACCGATGCTGAATGGAGTGAGTTCGATCTAGATGCCGGAATATGGAAAATCCCGGCAAACCGAACAAAGAAGGAACGTGCCCACCTTGTGCACCTAGCCCCGCAGTCGGTCAAGATTCTTACTGAGTTGAAAACGCTAACGGGAAAAACGGCTTTCGTTTTCGCATCGCCAATCAAGGAAGGGCAACCCATTTTTGGCCGCAGCATCGCTGCCGCACTTGGAAAAATGTTTTCGCGGGGAGCGTTGCCTAACGTCACGAAATGCCATGTTCATGACTTGCGCAGGACGCTGATTACCCGACTTCCTGATTTAGGCATCGAACCATTCATGGGCCACAAGATCGCAAATCATGTGTTGCCCGGTGTCTTGGCTCATTACAATCATGCGGAATACTTGGAGCAGCGCAAGGAAGCCCTTGAGAAGTGGGCCGACAGAATAGAAACGCTTGCAGCGCAAACAAACGTCATTCAGCTTCAACGACCGGCAGCGTGACCATGAAAGATGCCTTGATGAAGTCTCCACCGCGCACAGCCGAGGAGGACGTGCCGGCAAGAATCCGCAGCAAGCGCATCGGAATGGCCTTTCGGCAGATGCGGATAGAGCGCGACGGCGTAACGCATGGGAGCACTCGACCGGAGAACATTCGCCTGCTTCCCGGTGAAACGACGGCTGCGCGCAATCTGAAAGTCATTCAACGGTTCCTCGAACTCAAGAAGACGCCGAAGTATCACGCTTCCAACTATGGCATCTTTTCGCAGTTGGCAAAGGAATTCGGCGGGCTCACGCGGCAATACATAGCCGAGAGGCTTGTATACCCATACTTGGAACAGCACGCTCTCACCAAAAAGAAATAGCCGGTTGCGGTTGAGTTCAACCGGTTGCGATTTGATATGAGAACCCAGCATTCATGCGGGTTTCGGCAAAGCCACAATGGCAACTAGATTGCAACCAAGTGATTGGCCCATCCTCATGACATCCGGTACGTTCCGGAGCCATTTCAGGAGGTACAAATTATGATTATTTCCGCACCCCACCCCGCTGCAATCTTGCGGCTTGCTCAGGTCATCAAGCGCACCGGGCTATCAAGAAGCACTATCTACCAGCGCATTGACGACGGTGCGTTTCCGCAACAAATCAGATTGGGGGCCAATTCTGTGGGCTGGATAGAGACAGAAATTGACGAATGGATTTCGTCGCGTATTCAGCAAAGCAGGAAAACCGCGAGTGCGGCGGTCCATGTTCGCCGCAGAGTATTGATCCCTAGGGTATCCGCGTCATCGGCAACAAGCTGCATCTGATGTCATCAATCGGAAGGCATCGCATATCGCGGCCGCCGATTCTTACTGATTCGTATTTGCAATTGATTTCAAAATCGGGGTTGTGGCGCTTCTAATAAGCGCGTAAGACATACATAGTTTTGACATAGCATATGGTGAACAAGGTTCGATCATATTTCCTATGCCAAGGTACCCGACTCTATTCATAGACAAGCTGGCGATTACCATTCCCATAGAAGCTCAGAGACGGGAAGAAGTGCGGCAGGCAGTCAATGAGTCTGCCGAACGATGGATGGATTTCATTTCTCTGGCAAGCATGCGAAATCGCAGCTATGAAGGGAAATTCAAATTCACTACACCGGAAGGCTATGTAGCGGCTCTGCTACTTCAACCCAGAAACCCTAGAAATAACTTTCTCAAGCTGGAGTATTCACCCAACAATTTTGGGGAGGCCGGGCGCGCAATGCTTGGCGACTACTTGAGGGACATTCTGGGGGCTGGTTATCTCGAAGACATTCTGAACGCCAGATTGACCCGTCTGGACGTTGCATTTGACGTGCGCAGGGTACCCCTCAAGGAATTGCTGATCGTCGATAGGCGGGGCGGTAAATCATCGATTATCAGGGGTGCACAAGGTGGGGATGCGGAGTCCTACTATTTCCCCTTCACGGGTACCAACCAGCTTTGCGTTTATGACAAGCTGCAACAGTTGATCGATACTCGGAAGCTGCTACCCCAGCCCAACCGTCGATATGCGCCATGGATTCGATTTGAATACCGTTACCGAAGGCTGACCCGCTACACGCTCGCTGATGTTGTCGGGCGGATGGAAAACCCATTTCATAATTTTGAAGTTAAGCAGTTCAGTCCGGCTCAGGCGCGAATCAGCCCTGAACGCCTACGGATGCTTTTCGACGGGTGTAGGCTAGCCGGGGCGGACTCGGTATTGCAGGAAGTGTCCGACACAGCTACCCGTGATCGATTAGCACTGGCATATCAAACGTTTCCCGTACCCGCGTTCTGGTTACGTAGAACCTCGATTTGGGGAGGTTTCCCGAGCGCAATCCGGAACGCACTGCCACGATAGGAAAATACATTAAACCGAAACAAGACTGCTTTGGGCACTTTTGCGCGAATTAACGAGAATCGACTGACTTTTTTCGCATAAAAATCGGCCGTGCAAATTGGTGCCGATTTTGTTGTTCCGGCGCAGCCAGTTTTCTGTACGCACACCGCTTCCAATTCAGCCCTACAAATTTTTTTGCGCAGCTCTCGACTTCCGCGCAAGGTACTTCTTGACCTCGTGCCATTGCTGACGGGGGAGGGAATGCAACAGCAACATCAACTCCGCCAATAATTCGTCTTCTGCGTAGAAGTAAGGTACTGGCACCATCAGTACGGCGGCTAGATTTTTCAGCGTCAGCAGATCGGGCACATGCTTGCCACGCTCATACTGATTGACTCGCGGACTGGCGGAAAACTCATCTATACCGGCACTGATGCCCAAAGCTTTTTGCGAAAGCCCTGTACGCTCTCTGGCCTCCCGCAAACGCCTTGACACAATAGGCAACCCGGTATTCGGCATCCCTTAACCCTATGAAACTCCGTGGTTAAGAGATTCTTAGTATTCCCTTGACCGGGCTACTAAGGAATGCTTAGTATTGGTTTTCCTTTGTCATGAGGTAGCGGAAGGTGCGCATCTACATGCATCCGATCTTAGGTGCATTCTTTCTACTGTTCCTTGGCTTCACTTTCTTTACTTCGACTGAAGTGGGAAAGGGATTGTGGGAGGCGCTCCGCGCTGCCTTCTACGTCTTAATTGTGGTCGCTCCTATCTATGCTTCCTTTACCTTCCTACAGCGCATCTCTAGTCCGAAGCCTTCCCCGTTCTGGGATAAAGAAAACTATTACGAGTTGCTGGGCCTAGAGGTAGCCGCCCCTGAAGACCAAATCATAAGGCGGTGCCTTGAGTTGGCCGAACCCTTTAGACCAGATATCCACGGAGAATGCCCCGCAAATAGGCAACGATTCGATCAAATTGAGCGGGCCTACCACACCTTGACTGATCGAAAAATTCGGAAAGCCTACGACATTGCTTTGACAGAGCAACAGAAACCAAAAAAGGCAATGACCAAGTTGAGAAGCGTTATCTGGAAGCATGCTGAAGAATTATTAAGAAAGCGGCGAAGGCTAGTTACTGACAAGGGATACGGAATCCTAGATGATTCAAAATGGATTCGCGAAAAGCGCATTTTCATTTCCACCATCCTGCGACCTGCGGCAAACAGTGAGGTCGACATAATTGGGGTCGAGGGCGCTGATAAATTGATTGAGAGCTGCTTGGATGCAAAAGTTAGGTCAGGCAGCAGTGGTAAGTCCCGCTCCCAATCAACAATAGACCCAATCGAGTTCGAGCATCACTGTGCCAGTATCTTGGAGAAGGCAGGGTGGAGGGTCTCTACCACCAAGGCATCAGGAGATCAGGGGGCGGATATTATTGCAAAGAAGAGCGGTCTTACCGTAGTGGTACAGTGCAAGCAATACTCTCAGCCAGTAGGGAACGCTGCGGTACAGGAGGCTTATGCAGCAAAGGCGCATTACCGCGCAGATAAAGCGGCGGTGGTAACGAATTCCACGTATACCAAGTCAGCAATTGAGCTTGCCGAATCCACTGGCGTCTTGCTCCTACATCAAGACGAATTGCAAGACTTGTTCTCCAAGCTTTAGTTGGATAGTTGAGCGAACTGATTTCAGGGAGGCAGACGTAGGGCTTTCCCCACCCAGATTCCCACCCAAATAGCTAACACGTGAAATCTCACGTCAAGGCCATATCCTATAGATTGCCTGTTAGCAACGGATTACAGGGATTTACTGGTTAATGTATGTCTTCATCAGCCAGTAACGCATTTTGGATTTTTCCCTTTCAGCCCGAGTTTAAGCGAGCCGCGTTGGATTTTGGATTTCTCATCGGCGATAATTCACCGGATTCGCCAAATTGACGATGATCGGCAGACCGGTCTTGAGGGAGAGCAGGAATGAAGTGGTTGCGCTTTACCAGCAGGGGCAAGTCCGGTTTCGGCACGCTTGACGGCAATGCCATTGCCATCTATTCGGGCGACATGTTCGGCGTTTGCAGCCCGACAGGAGAACACGTCGCCACGGCGGATATCGAATGGCTGACACCTTGTGTTCCGGGCAAGATGATCGGTCTGTGGAACAACTTTCGCGCCGCCGCGGAAAAGAACGGCAATGCGATTCCGCCGGAGCCGCTGTACTTCATCAAGGGCGCCAACAGCTACTGCGCCCACCGCCAGCCGATCATCGCGCCGCGGAGCCATGACGGTCGGGTGATCTACGAAGGCGAACTGGCGGTGGTGATCGGCAAGGCCGCGAGCGGCGTCAGCGTCGCGGACGCGCCGGCCCACATCTTCGGCTACAGCTGCGCCAACGACGTCACGGCGCCGGAGCTGCTCAAGCGCGACGAGAGCTTCACGCAATGGACACGAGCCAAGAGCTTCGACACCTTCGGCGTATTCGGCCCGGTGATCGAGACCGACTTCGACCCGGCCGGCGGTGAACTGGCGACCCTGCTCAACGGTCGCGAGCGGCAGCGCTATGCCTTCGCCGACATGATCTTCGCCCCGGCGCAACTGGTCTCGCTGATCTCGCAGGATATGACGCTCCTGCCCGGCGACGTGATCCTCTGCGGTACCTCGCTGGGCGCGATGCCGATGAAGCCGGGTAGCACGGTCGAGGTGGTGATCGAGGGCGTCGGCATTCTGGTCAACGAGTATCGCGCGGCGCCGTAGCACCAGCGCCGACTTTTGCTGTCAGAGCACGGTTTGTAGTGAAACTGAAGGTCTCAGTTCGGGGGAGTGTCAGAAATTCTGTGTGTGAGGCGGGCTGAGACTTTTCCACGGTGCGGCCTGCCGAAGGTCCCTCCAGACCGTAGGCGGGCGGCGCGGTGGGAAAGTCGGGGGTCA
>VBWA01000065.1 GCA_006218025.1 Rhodocyclaceae bacterium
CTGATTGGTGGAGCCGACAACGACACGGCCGACTTCAGCGACGCGACGGCCGGGGTGACGATAACTCTGTCGGGTGGCGGCGGCACGGCGACCGGCGGCGCGACCGACATTCTGAGCGGCATCGAGAACCTGACCGGTGGCAGCGGTGCGGACGTGCTGACCGGCGACATCGGCGACAACGTGCTGAGGGGCGGTGCCGGCAACGACACGCTAAACGGCGGTACCGGTGGTGCTGACACCTTCATCGTCGATGCCGGTACGGATACGATTATCGGCTTTGTGCAGGGAGTTGACACGCTGATCGTGTCCGCCGGGGCCACGGCGCTCTTCGCCAGTGCTGGTGTAAGCAATGACACCTACGACTTGAGCGGTGCGACCGGGGCGGTGAAAGTCAATGCCGGTGACGGCGACGACACCTTGATCGGCGGCAGCGGCAACGACACGCTGACCGGTGGCGCCGGCAACGACAGTCTCGATGGCCGGGGAGGCGTGGATACCCTCATTGGGGGTGCGGATAACGATACCTATTACGTTGACGTGGCTGGCGACATCGTCACCGAGCTGTCAGTCAGCGGCGCTGGTACCGATACGGTGCATTCCACGGCGACGGCCTATACGCTCTCGGCAAACATTGAGAACCTCGTCCTGGACGGCACTGGCGACATCAACGGCACCGGCAACCTTTCGAACAACATCATCACCGGCAATGCCGGCAACAACGTGCTGAAAGGCGGAGCCGGCACGGATACGCTGAACGGTGGAGTCGGCAACGACACGGCCGATTTCAGCGATGCCACCACAGCGGTAGCGGTTACTCTTGTTGCAGGTGGCGGAACGGCGTCGGGCGGATCGACCGACATCCTGAGCGGCATCGAGAACCTGACGGGCGGCGCCGGCAATGACGTCCTGACCGGTGACATCAACGACAACGTACTGATCGGCAATGCCGGCAACGACACGCTGAACGGTGGTGCGGGCAACGACACATTGAAGGGCGGCGCCGGCAGTGACACGCTGGACGGTGGCGCCGATGTGGATACGGCCGACTTCAGCGATATGACCGCTGGCGTCACGGCAAACCTTGGCGGCACGCCGGACCTCAATGGCTTTGTCACCACTTCTGGCGGTGCGCTCGACAAGCTGAAGAACATCGAGAACCTGACCGGCGGCGCGGGTGGAGACTTCCTGACCGGTGACACCAACGACAACGTGCTGACGGGCGGTGCCGGCAGCGACCTACTGACGGGCGGCCTCGGCAACGACACGCTGATTGGCGGCCTCGGCAACGATACGCTGGTCGGCGGTGCAGGCAATGATGCCCTCGTCATCACTTCGGGCTCCGATTCGGTGCTCGGCTACGTGGACGGCGCCGATACGCTGTCCGTTGCACCGGGTGCTTGGGCGCTCTTCACCGGGAGTTCTAACGACGACACGCTGATCCTGACGAATGCGGTGAACCTCGGCGGGATTCAGGTGCTGGGAAGCACGGGCCACGACACGACCAGCTTCACCAGTGCGGCAGGTGCGAACTACATCATCGATGGTGGAGTGGGTAACGACACGGTCGTCCTGACCGACGGCAATGCCGCCACAACCGATCTGAACGGCGTGACCAATGTCGAGACCGTCTTGCTGGCGGGCACGAGCGCCAACATCGTGACGCTGGATACCTTGGTGGCGAGCGCAGCAACGCTCACGGTGAACGGCTCAGCCTTGAGTGGCGACCTGACTTGGACGGGCGCGGCCGAGACCAACGGCAGCTTTGTGGTAACGGGAGGTCTGGGCAACGACATGCTGACCGGTGGCGCCGGCAATGACACGCTGGTCGGCGGCGACGGCAACGACACGCTGAATGGCGGCGCGGGCAACGACACGCTGAATGGCGGCGCGGGCAACGACACGCTGAATGGCGGTCTCGGTAACGATGTGCTGACCGGTGGTGCCGACAGCGACGCCTTCGTGGTCGGTGCGGGCACCGACACGGTCACCGACTATCTCGATGGTACCGATACGCTGACGGTGGCTTCCGGCGCGACTGCTATCGTCATCGGCACGGCGGGCAACGACACGCTGACCTTCACCAGTGCGGCGGGCGCCAGCTACGTGTTTGACGGTGGATTGGGCAATGATACGGTTAGCCTGACCGATGGCAACGGCAGCACGAATGACCTCGACGGTGTGACCAACGTCGAGACGGTTGTGCTGACCGGCGCGAGCGCCAGCATCACGGCACTGGATACTCTGGTGGCGAGTGGCGCGACGCTGACCGTCGATGGCTCTGCGTTGTCCGGCGACCTGACTTGGGTGGGCATGCCCGAGACCAATGGCGCCTTCGCTGTCACCGGAGGTGCCGGCAACGATGAACTCACCGGCGGCGCAGTCGGCGACACGCTCAGTGGCGGTCTCGGCAACGATGCGCTGACGGGCGGCGGCGGCAACGATACACTGACGGGCGGCGGCGGCAACGATGCCTTCGTGGTCGATTCCGGTTCGGATACGGTTGCCGACTACAGCAACGGCAGCGACACCTTGACGGTAAGCGCAGGCGCCACGGCCGTTATTAGCGGCAGCGGCACCCTCAGCGTCAGCGCAGCGACCAACGGCGGAACGATCCAGCTCACTGGCAGCAGCGGGGACGACAGCTTGACCGGCAGCGCCGGTGCGGACACCCTGACCGGCGGCGCGGGCAACGACACGCTGACCGGCGGCACAGGCAACGACG
>VBWA01000012.1 GCA_006218025.1 Rhodocyclaceae bacterium
TTCTCGCTCCAACTTCCCAACAAGAATTTCTAGCTCAGCTACTCGTTTCACTTCTTGAATGCGAGAAAAGATCTCATCCAGGACGGCAGAGCACTTGTGGTCCGGGATGCCGTGTAGAAGCTTTTCGATTGCCATTAGTCCGTGAACGATATCTGCGCTAACTTCAGCATTAGGTGCTACCCCAATCTCTTGGCCAGTGCGCGCACAGGAGATTGACCACGCGGTTGCAAATGACACGGACGAAGGCGTTCAACTAAAGGTTCTTCTGCTTTGCTATCATCACGGAATCGATTCTATTGTGAGTGTGTTGTGAGCATCGATCAAAAATCTCTCCGTGAATACTTGACCGACTGGTTGTCGAATCTGGTCATCACGATTCGCGCCGCTTTGTCGACACCGTTATTGCCAGATGGTGGGAGCGCGGAAACGGATTGCGGAGCTGACCCGGACTTCAAGGGCTGGTTGCATGGCGATCCAATGGTGACGAAGAACCCGGCAAGTCGATACTGCGATCGCGCGCCCGGCTACATCACTGGAAATGGTCTCGGCAGCTTGGAGATTGGTGCGGCCGACGACTGAAGTTCGACTGTTCCATCTGCTTTCCGGTTGATGCTCTGTTGGTCGGCCGGACGACCAGCGTCTCAGGGTTTTGTAGATCGCTCGGGCTTATCAGGAGATACCGCTGCATCCCGTGATCCAGTTTTCGGGCCGGTAGCCGGGACGTCGTCTTTGTCGAGGTGCCACTCGCCGATGCCTGGTCTTCCCGGTGGCGTACCCAGCGTGGCGCGGTTGTCAGTCTGTGCGCCAACAGTGTCCCACACTGCATTGTTTCCAGTGTGATTCGGACTTACCTTGCCGACTTGCACCTTCGCGTTGTAGTCCCTGCTCAGGGCGCCTTGCTCCTGGGAGACTTCCCTTCTGCGCGTATCGATGGTCGTGGCGGCACCGCTTTCCTTCGCCCGAATTCGTGCCGCGAGGTCATTGCCAACACCTTGTCCTGGTGTTACATGCTGGCGGGATTGGGCATCGCGAATGGCGTCGGCACTCTCCGCCGCCTGACTTCGCACCGCATCGACGTTCTTGGGGGCATCGTTTTGGTTGAAATCATCGCGTAGTGTCGAAGAGGCCCAGCCGAGGAGTTGCGGCAAAGGCCGACTCGGCGCCAACGGACTATTGCCGGGGACGAACTGACTACCGACGTCACCGCCTTTCGCGTAGCCGAAGGCGATCTCGGTGACGGCGCGCTGCAGCTTGATCGGATCGTCTTCGCGAAGCAATCCGCGTTCGGACAGCCGTCGCGCCGCATAGTTGGTGAAATCAGTCTGGGCGCCACTGCTCCACTCGCTCATGAACTGCGCAGCCCGGGTGAGTTCCCTGGATCGGCCATAGGCGTTCTCGCTCGCCGATTGATGATCGACCGCCTCGCGATACGAGGAGTCGAAGCCCGAGGTGCCGGTGGTTCGGCTGCCGCGCGCCCACTGGTAGGCATCCGACGAGCGGAACTCCTTGACCAGCGCGGTGGCTTCCGACAACTGCGATGTCTCGACGGCTTTGCGTGCGTAGTCGTAGGTGCTCTGAAGACGCTCTTGGTCCATGTGTCGACCCTCTCGCGTCATTTGACCGCCAATTTCAGTGAGCGGAATCTTGGCACCGGCTGAAGCGGATGCGACGACGCTCTTGCCCACAATCGAGTCTTCACCCAATCCCAGCCGCCGGTTGACCTCGCGCGCGACCGAGTTCAGTTTCTGGAGCTGCGTCGAGGTGGAGCCACCATCGGACGTGGTGCTTGCGCCTGAACGTTGTTGTGAGCGGTCGAAACTCTCCTGGATGCCGAGTGCATTGGTGAGGGCGGCGGACTGGCTGCGCTGCATCGAATCGCGTTCGGTCCTGGCAAGAGTTTCCGATTCGCGGGCGTTTTCTGAAAGGGAGGTTGCCTGGCGCTCGCTGAAGGTGAAGGTCGTGGCCAAGCGGCTCAGGGTGGCCTGGTAGCGGAAGACGCCGGCATCCGGCCCGCTGCTCTGAATCGTGCTGCCGTGGGCGTTGCTTGTCGTGGACATGAAGGCGGAGGTCCTGTTCGGCGCGAGTTGCTGCTGATCGGTGGAGACGGAATCCTGGGTGACGTTACCCTTGCTCGTCGCACTCGATTCTCCCGACACGGCGGACTGCATCGGCCCGACACCGGTGACCGCCTGGAAGGCGACTTCGCCCCCCTTGATGATGGCGGTGGCGATGATCGGGATCGAGATCACCATATAGCCGGCCACGGCCTGGTCGGAGATGGCGCCGTGGTAGATGCTCGATGCGGTTTCGAGGGCCAGGCCCTGGCTCGTCGCGCCCATGCGCGCCGCGGCTTCCAAGTTCTTGGCGCTGGCCAGCGTGGCCACGTAGTTGAGAATCGCATACAGAGGCGGCCAGAGCTGGATCCAGACCAGACTCAGGACAAAGCTCTTGAGCGCGAGCCCGAGGCCCCGGCCCTGCGCCAACAGGAACAGCAGAAAGACGAACGGAAAAACCGCATAGATGATCGCCTCGATCACGTTACGCACCAGCGGCAGGGCTTGCTCGGCGACCTTGCCCATCGTCAGGAAGGACGAATTGATCGAGGCCGTGGCGTTCGCCCGGGCGGTGGCGATCATGATGGACGCGGGGTCGTTGATCTTCTGCCCGACGATGCTGCTCGTATCCTGCATCAGGTTGATCATGATGTTCTGACGCAGGAGATCGGCAGCGCCCTGGGCGGCGGTCGCGATCTTGGTCTTGTAGTAGGCCTGCTCGATCTGGCTGTCAATCACGCCTTGCGCGGCGGTCGGGTCGAGCGACGGATTCAACTGGAACGCGAGCATCGCGCGGGCACGCGCGACTTCGGCCGGCAGGCGGCTGGCGACGTAGGTGTAGACGTTGGGGCAGGTATCGACCTGCACCGGGTTGCCATAAGTGGAAAACCTTCCCGGATTGGGTGTTCCCATCAGCGCCCAGATGTCAGTGCTCTGGGAGAAGGCCGCCGGGTCGATGGTGCCATCCTGCAGGTCGTAGAGGGTGCAGTTGTAGACGTAGGCGATCAGGTCGGTGCGCAACTGCGGGTCGGCGACGTTGGCCCGGCGCGAGGCCTGGATCAGCCGGTTGCCGAACAGCACCCCGTTCTTCTGATAGGCCAGCTCGCTGGGGAGTTGTGCATTCGGCGCCGGGATCACCTGGAACGCGGTCTCGAAAAACCGCGTCATGACGTCGCCCACCTTGCTCGTGTAGTGGCCGAAGAAGGCCACACCGATCGGGACATTGCCAACCACCACCGGCGACTGGCTGCCCAGCTTGTCCACGATCACGACATCGGCCCTGGGCAGGAACAGGCCGTAGTAGAGCAGCATGAAGCCGATCAGCCAGCTCCAGCCGTGAAACCGACCCGGCGTGAACAGTCCCGCGAAGGCCGCGACCAGCACCCCGGTCACCGCGACGGTCTTGACCAGCCCGAAGTAGTCGTCGCCACCCATGATGGCGGCGATGGCGTTGAACACCCCGGTCAAGGTATCGACGTTGCCGTAGGCGTAGATTTCAAACATGGGTGGTTGAACCGGGCGGCACAGCCCGCACTGTGGTCGGCTAGGAACCGCGCGCGCCCGAATTGGCGCTGAAGTCGAGCATCGCTTTCACCGTCGACGGCATCGAACTCCAGAGTTGCCGTTCCAGGGTCTGCAGGTCCTGCGTCATCGACGAGACCGAGCGCACCTTGGCATACGCGGTCTGTTTTTCGGCGAGCAGTTGCCGGTGGGCTTCCTGGGCGTTCTGGCGCAAGGTCTCCACGTACTGCTGCTCGACCCCGGTGCGCTTCAGGGTCTGCGAGAGCGCGCTCAATGCCTGGCGGATCGCCCGACTGAGGAAGGTCTCGGCATAGTCGAGGGCGATCACGTCCTTGTAGGTCTCGATCAGGGTCTCGGCGGTGTTGGAGCCGGGCACGGCGTTGGCAACCGCCAGCATCTTGTAGACCGGTTCCGTGGTGTTGTTGATGAAGCCGATGTCGGCAGGCGTTTGCGGCGTGCGCGTGGCGATGTTGTCGGACAGGCGGCGCAGCCGCTCGGACACCAGGCGCGTGAAGGGTTTGGCGGAGACGGTGGTGCGCACGGGGTTGAGGCACTCGGCTGCTTCGTCGCAGACGTAGACCTCGATATCGACATTGCCTTCCGTGGCGGAGGCACCGCTGCCGAGCAACAGATCACGCAGGCCGACGATGCTCGGCTCGATGTAGCGCGGCATCGCGCCGCTGCCGTCGTCTGCCGGCGGGTAGAGAATGACGCTGCCGATCACGCTCATGATGAGTTCCTTCTCCTGCTGGCTGATGGTGCCGCCCACCTGGTTCAGCGCCAGCCAGATCACATTGCCCTTGACGAAGGTGGCGTTCCGCACGTTCGGATCGCCGGAATTGGCGGCGTTCTTGACTACCGACGGGGCGTTGGTGGCACAGGTGAGCCGTGCATCGACCCGGTCGGTGACGCTGCCCAGGTACTGGGAGATGTTGGCGCAGCCACTCTGCACCGAATTGTCGTATTCGCCGACGAGGCCGTTGACCAAGGATTGGGCGGCCTCGCAGGAGTTGATGTTCATGGCGTTGATCTTGTTGATCTGGTCCTGCAGCTCGGTCAGCAGCTTGTCGATATCGGGCGAGATCGACTGCAGGGCGAGCTTGAAGGCGTAGCCGATGGCGTTCGAGCCGATGTTCTGCAGGAGGGCGACGAACTGCTGCTTGTTGATGAAGGAGAAGGCCCCACCGAAGAGATCGATGCCGCCACAGCCCGCCCGCAGGCTCGGCAACTGGGCATTGACGAGCGGGTAGTTGCGTCCCGGCGCGCGCATCATGAGGCCGCCACCCGTGTAGAGGTTCATCGCCTGGCCACGAAAAGCGCCGGGCGAGGTGACATTGCCCAGCGCCCCCAGATCGTTGAACATCGCCTGCATCTCGGCATTGAGATTGGCGGACTGGCTGGCGGTGGGGGCCGTCGCCAGAGTTGCCGCGAGCAGGCAGGCCATGAAGCGTTTCGGTCGGGTGGTCATTGGTCTTCCTTGGTTTCCTACAGCGGGTTCTCGCGCGGATCCTGCGCAAGGGCCGCGATGCGCTCGACCAGCTCCGTCATCGCCATCAGGCCGAAGCCGACGGGGCGGATCTGCCGCGTGGACGGGGCCGTGAGATAGAGCGCCGGCACGATCGTGCTGTTCAGACGCGCGGCGATACCGTTGTCCGGTTGAGGATTCGGATAGTCGGGCAGGCCGCGGCCGTCGAGGCTCACGGCGAAGACCGTCATGCCGAACTCCTGCTCGAAGCGCTTGAGGATGGGTGCGAGGCGGTGGCAATAGGGGCAGTCGCTGCGGAAGATGAACAGCAGTCCCTGCGTTGCGGCGAGATTCCGAATGGTCTGTGCCTGACGGTCCCGCTGCTGCTCGTCGAAGTCGGCGACGGCCATCGAGTTGGTCGGCCGGCCGGTCAGGCCGTAGTCGAGGTCGGGCACGGTCCAGACCAAGCGCTGCCAGTTCTGCGCGAACAGCTCCGACTTGTTCATGACGAATCGCTGATAGCGCATGTAGGCGAGCAGGTTCGCATCGCTCGGATTCATCACGGCGACGCGCTTCAGGTCGTCGAGGCGCTTTTGCATCGCCTCGAACCGGATAAGCTCTGGCGGGCGGATGGGCGAGGGGGGTGATTCCTTCGGCGGAGGCAGGAGCTGGGGCGGGTCGCGGTACCAGAACCATCCCTCGCGCTTGCGCAGCCAGTAGGTCGCGTTCGATTCCACATCGGTCTGAGCGCCGATGATGCTGATGGAGGGTGCGCGCTCGTCGGCAGCACGAGCAGCGACCGGCAGCGTCGTGAGCGACAGCGCAGCGAGGGCTAAAAGCATTCGCATCACGCTCTACCGCTTCTCCGGAAAACGTCCGTCACGGCAGTAGCTCACCTGGTAGACGAGTTCCTTGTCACCGCGCTTCGCCTTCTCCAGGACGTCCTTCTGCCGTGTCGTCACTTCGAGTCGGCTGCAACCCGCCTGGGGCAGGGCGTACAGCGTGCGCACGTCGATCTCGATCGGGGCGCTCGACTCGAACTTCTGCCGGACATAGGTGGCGGCTTCGCCCGTCAGCACGCCGTGTGCGGAACCCTGATCGATGGCCCGGATCAGGAGCGGCTTGATGTCGGAAACCTGGATGCGGGCGGCCGGATTTGCCGATGCGTTCTGCGCGAGGACGCAGGACGCGAGGGTGCCGACCACGAAGAGCTTCAAGTAGTTCATGGGCCGAAGTAGCCGTTGATTTTTTGCTGCGCGCGGGAGCGCAGGGTGCCGACGTCGGGCAAGGTCGGCGCGATCTCGGCGTAGAACTCCGCCAGGTTCATCCGGGAGAAGTCGAGCGCCTGCAGTTGTGCGACGGTGAAGCCGCTGCAGTCGGGGCTCTTGGCTCCGCCCCAGCCGCGGCCCAACTGGGCGCGTCCCTGCTCGTTGAGGATGCGGGCCAGGCGCGAGTTGAAACAGCAGTAGGACTCGGTGGTCTCGATGCAGAGACGGATGATCGGCAGGCGTGACGAGCAATAGCTGCCCACGCCGTGACAGAGCCGGTTGTCGCGCTTCATGGCGAGGATCTGTTCGGCCTGCTCGCAGGAGAGGATGCCCGAGAGCTGGATCGCCAGCATGGCGATAGTCCAGGGGCCGGGTACCAGGGTCCCAACGAAGGAGGCCACCGAGACATCGCCGGCCATGAGGCCGGCCAGCGCCGAGGAGCCGCCCCCGACTCCGAACAGCGCCTCGAAGCCGGCGATGGCCAGGTCCGGCGCATCGGAGGTGAACAGCGCGTCGTAGGTGTAGCTCGACCCCAGCGCTCCCATCGCCTGTCCGCCGGCGCCTAGGATCAGGTTCAGGTTGCTGAAGAGCGAGCCGTTCGACCCGGCGCCCTTGCAGCAGTTGACCAGGCCGAAGAGCTTTTTGCGGCAGCGGTTGTCGTAGCCCTGGAACACCACCAGGGTCGTCGGATCCAGGTACTTGCCGGCTTCCCGCTGCACTTCGAGTGCGGTGACCGCCTTGGCGAAATCGGCGTCCGGTGCGTTACCCGTGTCGAAGCAATGACCGTCGAGGCAGAACTGCTGGCCGCCACAATTCGTGATGGTCGAGCTCGATCCGCTCGCCGCCCGGCATTGCCAGGTCTGCTCAAAGAGCATGCAGGCGCCCTGCGGGTTAGTGTCGACACAGCGCGATCCGATCTGGCTGCAACCGCGGTCGCGTAGCGGCTGACAGTCATCCACGGAGTTCGCCGACTGGCAGGTAAACGCCGCTTCATAGCGCCAGCAGTCGCGATACACGTCGAGCCCGCTGATATTCCGGGTGCTGGGCCCATCGATGCACACATCGGCCTGGGTGCGAACACAGGGACCGGCCCCGGCATGCGCGCTGAAAGCGGCCATCAGGGGGAGCAGCAGGATGAAACGCCGGGCAGTCGATAGCCAGGCGCTCATGGCAACCTCGCTTCAAACGATGCGCACTGGTTGTCCCAGGCATCCGTCACCGTGGCGACGCTGCGCGGGCGCTCGAAGGTGAAGGTGCCGCACGCCCGTGTCTCGTTGATGGGATATGTCGTGCACGACATGTACTCATCGCAGGAGCTGTACTCCGACTCGTAGCGGGTGCAGAAGGCAAAGCTGCATTGGTCGGCCGTACAGCCGCCGCCGTTGTAGTCCACACGGTTGAACAGGTCCGATGCGTACCAGGAACGACCAATGAAATTGGTGAAGGTCTGGGGCGACGTGGCGCCGCTCGTCGGATCGACCTGAATGTCCGCGGAGCCGGAACAGGGTGATTCAGTGCAGATCGCGTAAAAGGCCATGCGCACCGTGCCGCTCGTCTGGCACTGCGCATTGATCACAATGCCGGCATAGCGGCGACCGACTTCGCCGTTGCCCCAGGTGTTCACCCAGAAGTTGCCGAACCAGGTGCCCGGCGTGCAACTGTTGCTCCAGGCCACCTGCACCGTGAGCAGCTTCTGGCAGCTTGCCTGCTCCATGGCCGGGTACTGGTGGCAGATCGCCGTCTCGAAAATGTCCGGGCGGGTCACGGTCTGCACGCTGCAGCCGCTGTAGGTGCCGGCGAGATTCCCGGCGATGGCTTGCGGGTCGGCGGTGATGGTTTTGGCGCGAGTGAGCAGCGGGTCATTGGGACCGATGCTGTAGGTCGGCCGCCGCGACGGATTGGTCTGCGAGAAATCCACCGCATTGCAGCCCTGCTGGGCAAAGTTCGCTGTTTGCCCGCTGGCGCCCGTGCAGGCACTGACATGGGTCGAGGAGAGTGTGCCCAGGCCGGGGCTGCCAAAGTAGGAGGCCTCGGGCGGGGCAGTGGTGTAGTTCGGCACCGTCGCTTGCGCGGTAGTCCCGCTGATCTGGCCGCGCGCGGCGGCGTTGCCGCTGCGGCCGAGTGTGGTGCCCTGGTTGAAGGCATCGGACAACGCGTCGGCGTGAGCGGGCCAAGTGTGCATGGCGAGCGCGGTGATGAGGCAGAGAAGGAAGCGACGGGCGATCATGAGGCTGGCGATGCCCGCAAGCGTTTGAGGAGAGGCTCGGCACGCGGTGCCGCTTCCGGCTGGCGGCGCTGGATGGTTTCCAGCGCGTAGTCCAGGCTGACATCGCCGGCCACACTGACGAAGCTGGCAGGCGTTGCGCATCCGGCGCGGCAATTGCCCTGCATGTCATTGGCAGCATCATTGAGCGTGAGCACGAAAGTCGGCGCCTGGCGCACGGCGAAGCGCGTGAAGGCTTCGGGATCGATGATCCAGGCGACGCGGCGCTTGCCGATCAGTTCTTGCACCACGGCAACGGTCTGTCGCATCGACTGTGACTTGAGGCCGCGCAGCACCAGTACGGCGCCCGCCCGGGCGGCCTGGTCGGTGAGCAGTTGCAGGCTTGCCTGCGGCATGTCCAGTGTGATGAAGATTCTGAGCGGTGTCGGTGCCGCGCCGGAAGCAGCCCCGGCGTTTGGCAGATGAACCTTGCCTCTTGCCAGCGCTTCGATGTCGATCGCGCCGCGCTGCGGCTCCATACGCGGCGGCTGGGGAATCGCCTGCGAGCCGATCCGGTCCGCGTCGGGGAAGGGGTTCGCCTTCAGTGCGCGGTCGATATCCTGCGTGCTCGGCCATGGCTGGACCTGAGCCGCGGCAAGGCAGGGCAAGAGACAGGGCAGGAGGCAGGCCAGCGCCAAGAGGGGAATGCGATCAATACGCGCCGGCACAGCAGTTCCTTTTGCGGAAAATCTGATACGAGAAATCCTCTCCCGTCACCGGGAATGACTTGCCGGCGCCCCAGATCATCGTCGTGCGCCCGTAGGGCTGGCAGCACTGACCGCCATCCTTCTGGGTATTGGGGACGGGGTAGACCATTTGCAGCTTGTAGTGGGTCTTGTCCATGATCGGCTGCATGTAGTAGCCGCACAGGCCAGCCGGGCCGGCACCGTCGAAGGTGGCGAGCTGGCGGTGCATCTTGGCGGTCATGCGCTGGGTGAGCAGCGCGGATGCCTGCACGCCACCGATATGGGCGGCGACATGGCCCGACATCGGGTAGATCGAGCCCTGACAACCGGCACACCAGAACAGGCTCGCGATGCCGAGTCCGGCGCTGGACGCGACGCAGTCGGCGGCGCAGGCGGCTTTGGCTGGCGCGTTGGCGAAGAGCACGGCTTCCGGGTTGAGGATCGCAGTCAGTTCGTCGTCGGCCCACAGCGGATCGACTTCGGTGAGGTAGACCAGATCAAGCGCACCCTGCTCCAGACACGGGAAATCCAGCAGCGCTTCGAGCCAGTAAAGGATCGGATTGGTGTACCAGTGCGCGTGGTAGAAGCTGTTGCGCGTCTGGCTGTCATGGCCCACCTGAGCGCCGCGCGGCACCTCGATGCCCGGATCGATGGCGATGCCGCCGAGAGCGACCATGCAGAACGGTGTGCGCGTCACATCGACCAGGCGCACCGGCTCCCAGAAGCCGATCGTCACGCCGACACGCGGTGGATTATTGCAATAGCAGATCGGCGTGGACGGATTGTCGATGTCATTTTGCCCGTCTGACAAGAGGGACGCCGAGCCGATCGTGAGCGGAAAAACACAGCTCCAGCAGATGTCGGTAATGGGGTTCATGAAACGACCCTGGCAGGTCGGTCCTGCCGCAGCCGGTCCTGCCAGGGCAAGGCCGGCAGCGAGCAGGAGAACCGCGACGAGACGCTTACAGGATCTCATCCCGGAATCTCCTCGATCCTCAGTCGCTTGCCGTCCTGGGTGACGAGTGCCGGCACGTGGCGGATGCCGAGTTTGTCGGTAAGTGTTCCCTGCTGGTCGAAGAACACCGGCCGCTTCCAGCGGCGCATCAGATCCAGGTAGGAGCCGCCGGTCAGGATCACCTTCACTTTGCCGCCGCGCTGGTCGAGAATTCCGCTGGCGCGTTTGACCTGCGCGGTGTCGCGCGCATCGATGAAGAGCAGCGCTTGCGAGAGCGACACCGTATCGAGCGGGTTGACCGTCGTGCCGGGCGTGACCAGCAGCTTGCCATCGGCATCGAGAATGGCGTAGGGGACGACGATGCTTGGGTCGTAGAAGAAGCTGCGCGCCTTGGTGGTCTTCGTCAGCTTGACGATGGCAGCGGGCTGCTCGATCTGGTTCTTCGCTCGGGCTTGCGCGTCCCGTTGAAGTCGGGAGAGCACGCCGCTGGCTTCTGCGTCGCGCAGCCTGGCGAGGATCACTTCCAGGAGGCTGGGCTCGGCGATCGGATACACCGGACCGATGACCCCGAGGTCATGCGCACGAACGGCGAGCGACAGCAGCATCGCGACGGCGACGAGTGCCATGCGACCAGGGTGGCGGCGGGGCTGACACAAGTATTCAGAACAGCGCATAGGCCCGTCCGATGATCTGTGCGTCCGAGATCCAACCCGTCAGCCGGTAGCGCGAATCGAGACTGTCCGGGTGCGGCGCCCGCACGTAGTAACGGCCGGCGGGCAGGATCCCGGTGGGACCGGGTTCGAGCGGCAGGCCCATGCGGCTCGTGGTCTTCGCCTGTCCGACCGGCATGCCGTTCACGAAGAACTCCCGATCCGCGCGCGTGACGGCGTCGCCCGCCATACCGGCGATGATCTTGACGAAGGTGACACCCGCCGGATAGGGGCCGCCGCCAGGCCAGCGAAAGGCCACATACTGTCCGCGCAGGGGCAGCTCACCCTTGTGGATCAGGAAGAATCTCTGCGGCAGGCTGGGCGAGGCGTTGAGGCCGAAGGCATAGTGCGCCTGGAACAGCGCCGCTGCGACGATCAGCAACAGGTAGGCGATGCCCCAGCGGCGGACATGGTCGCTCAAGCGGCGCCGGAAGGATTCGCGATCGAAGCGCTCGAACACGGTCGGTTTGCAAAACAGGGTGCGCATCGTGCGGCTTACAGACCGAGGCGCCGACGCACTTCCGGCGTCAGATCAGGCAGCAGCGGGGCCGGGCCGACGACGGCGCCGCGGGCGAGGATCAGGCAGTGGCACTCTTCCGGCAGCGACTGGATCAGATTGGTCATTTCCAGGCCGAAGGCGCTCGCACGCTGGAGTGCCAGGGCGCGGTCTTCGTGGGTGGCATCGAGCTTCACCAGCACCTTGGCCACCTGGGTTTCCTTCAGGCGATACAGCTCACCGACATCGAGGACGGCGAGGCGGGGTGCGGCGGCAGGTGCGAACCACAGTGCATAGGCGAGGACGATGAGGGCGCTCAGCAGCACATTGGCGACAATCAGGAGGGCGGAGGCCTTGAGGTTCACGACAGGCCCCGGTCCTTCAACACAGCATCGATCGCCTGGGAGACGCTGAGGCCGGTGGCGCGCTTGTCGTTGATGGCGTTGAAATCCTCGGCGCGGCTGCTGAAGAGCAGCAGGCTGTGCGGATCGACGATCAACCGGCCGATGCCGTTGCCGACGGGAGAGTGGATGTAAATCTCCGAATACGCACCGTGTTCGGTGCGCAGTGATTGCAGGAGACGCTTCATCGCGTCGTCCATCGTGAGTTGGCCGAGCTTGTCCATCATCTCGATCGATTCCGGCTTCTGTCGCAGCAGGAACATCCAGTCGGAATTGTCCAGCGCGGCCTTGGCTGCCGGATTGCGGTAGTAGTCGTCCACGCCTTGGGTGGCCGACATGAAGGAACCCTTGTACTTCCTTGCCCGGCGGTAACCCGCCTCGATGAACTCCGCCGTGGCGCCGCCCGAGAGCAGATCCCAGGCCTCGTCGATGATGACGATCTTCTTGCGCTCGCGGCTGAAGTACATCTCGCGCGTGATGCGGTACATCATGATCAACAGCACCACCGTTTGCAGGTCCTTCTTCGCCTTCAGCTCTTCGAGTTCGAGGACGATGAAGTCGGAACTGAAATCGATCGTCGCGTCCGACTCGAAGTACTTGCCGTAGACGCCTTCGCGTGTGTACGGATGCAGCATCGCCGCCAGATCCTTCAGCCGGCGATCCTCGTCGCGGCTGTCTTCGTCCAGTCGGCCGGTGGCGAGCAGGTCGTGCACGTCGGACACCCGCATGGTGTTGCCCTTGGCCTTCCAGACCTTCTTGATCGCCGCACCGAGCGTGGAGTACTGGAAACCGTCCAGCGGCTCGCGCGGCGAAACCATCTGGGCCAGCAGCGGCTGCAGGAGTTCCATGTCCTCGTCGATGTCCGCTACCAGGGTGAAGGGATTCAGCGACAGCGCGGCGTTCTCGGTGAACTCGATGAAACTGCCGCCGAAGTTGCGGCAGGCCTTCTCGTAGGAGCGGCCGACGTCGATGATCCAGACCCGGGCCCCGGTACCCAGATAGGCGGCGGCGATCTCGTTCAGCAGCAGCGACTTGCCCGAGCCCGAGGTACCGGCGATGGCGACGTTGTAGTTGCCGGCGGGGTTGTCATAGACGTCGAGCTGCATCACCTGGCCTCGCCGGCCGCCAAACAGCAATACCGGCGTTCCGGTGCCCTGCCATTCGGCGATCAGGGGGGCGAGGTGCACGGCGTTGGAGGAAGTCTTGGTGGTGACCCGCTTCATGCGCTTCAGATCCTTGTGGAAGGGCACTGAGAACGTCATGGGCAGTGAGCCGATCAGCGCCTGCGTCATCATCAGGGTGTCGCTGGTGAGCTCGAAGCCGCGGGCGCGGAAGATGGCGCGCGCGGCCTGCTCGGCGCGGGTGACTTCGTCGGCCGGGGCGAACAGGGCGACCTGGTGGTAGAGATCGACCAGTTGCTGGCCATCGTCCATCGCCTTGAGGACGATGTCCCAGTCGGCCTTGCGTTCCTGCAGGTCGGGGAGAAAGCGGGCCATGTAACTCGTGGCGTTGGTGGTGGCGCGGGCGGCCTTGAGGTAGGCCCAGTTGCGCGTGGCCTCGGGGTCGAGCACCTGCACGCCGAGGGTCAGCATGAAGGGGCAGGGGTACTGCAGGGTGCTCTGATACAGGTCGCCGATCAGGCTGCCCATGTTCCACAAGGCGAAGCGCGGCGGCAGGGAGCGCACGGAAAGGAGCCGCAGCTCGCGGGGGCGCGGGTCGGCGGGGTTGAAGAGCTCGACACCGGTCTGCCGGATCCGCAGTCGGGTCGCGCGGTCGATGACCTGGTCGCGCAGCTCGCGCCCATCGTCATAGGGAAGCGCAAGACAATCGCCGGTCTGCCGATGCGGATCGATCAGCGCCGATACCCAGTTGATCAGATCGGTCGCCGTCCATGCTTTCGACGGAAAGCCCGCCGCATGCAAGGTCGCCCGCACGCTGTCCCTGACCAGCAGCAGGTCGTCGAGGTGCGTGAGATCCTCGGGATTGCCCGCAATCGATACACTGACCACCAGCCTGAAATCCCGGAACAGATAATTCTGCGCGGGTAAGAGCGAAGATCGACTGCCGGCGAGGTAATACTCGACCCGGCGCCGCGCCATGGTGCGGTGGATGTTGCTGTGCCGCCCGGCGCGGCCCAGGTGGGCAAACTCCGGAACGTCATCATCCGGCCGGCGCAGCCCGGCGTAGCGCGCGAGCGGGGCACGGATGTCGGGGCTGGCGAAGAGATGGAACTGGATGCCGGTGCCCGGCGGCGAGGCGGCATAGAGCGCGGTCAGCACGCGCGTCATCTCCTCGTCGGCGCCGGACTGGGGCCGCACTTCCAGGCAGAAGCCGAGCGAATCGCGATTGACGAAGACCTGGCGGTCTTCGAGCCAGGCGCGATACGGCAACCACTCCGAAAAGGCCGCCGCATCGTTGCCGGCAAGGGCTGACACGCCCTGAGAGCGGGGCAGGAGGTCCGCTGCCTTGGCAGTAGCGAGCATGGCTTCGAGGTCGGCGATCAGGGTGCGAAACATGATTCAGTGCTCCGTGGAGACGGGCTCGGCGCTGGATGACTGGTTCGCCGGTGGCAGCGGGTAGCGAGTCGGGGCTTGCGGTGCTTCGCCGGGTGCTTTCGTCGGCGAAGGCTCTTGAGTGAGCGACACCGGCGGTGCCACGCCGTCCACGCGGGAGCCCGTCGCCGGCCGCACGTGCTCGATGAGCCAGCGTCCGGTATCGACGACGACATGCACCAGTGCCTGTTCGTGCAGATCGCCGTCCGCGTCTTCCCAGGGGGCGATCCACAGCCGCAGGAGTCGCGGGTTCGATCGCAGCGAACTCGACGCGGCGGGGGTCCTGCCGGGTGCCATGGGCGTCGCGCCGTAGGCGACAGGTTCATCCGGCGGCGGCTTCTGCGCGGACGGCTTCGCCAGCTTGGGCATGCCCTGAGCCGAATTCGCATAGATACCGGAGACGGAGGTGCACATCGCGCCTTCAGGGGCCTTGCAGGCGTAGCCGTCCGCGCCGCCGACGCCGGACAGGGTCGATGCGCAGCCGGCAAGCGTCAGGGCCATCAGCAGCAGCGGCGCCAGGGCGGCTCGCTTCATCGCGCGGTGCTCGTGGTTGAGGCGGGGCCTTCGGCGCTCGCCGTGGCGCGGGCGAGCCACGCCTCGATCTGCGCACGGCTGGCGGCACCAGGAAGGATGCGGCCGTCGCCGGCGACGAGAGTCGGTGTGCCGGAAATGCCGAGGCGTTCGCCGAGGGCGATGTTGCGATCAACGGGGTGCGGACACTCCCTGGCCGGGCTTGTTTCATCACGCAACATCAACGCGCGCCAGGCCCCTACCTGATCCCTGGAACACCAGACGGCAATCGCCTTGCTGCGCGCCCCGGGATGGAGCGAGGCGATCGGCATCAGGAAGGTGTAGATCGTGACGTCGGTGAGGCTCTTTATCTCGGTTTCCAGCTTCAGGCAGTAAGGACAATCCGGGTCGCTAAAAATCGCCAGCGTGCGTGCGCCATTGCCGCGCACGTCCTTCACCGCATCGGCCAGCGGCAGGGCCGCGAAGTCGACGCGCGTTTGCGCATCCTTGCGTTCCGCCGTGAGGTCGCGCTGGGCTTTCATGTCGAAGAGATGGCCGAACAGGAAGTACTGGCCGCTCTCATCGACGTAGGCGAGGTTTGCGCCCATGACCACCTCGAACACGCCGGGCCAGGGTGTCGTATTGACCGCGCCGAAGCGCGTGGCGGGATAGAGGCTCTGCAGCCGCTCGGCAATCGAATTGGCCGTCGGTGCTGCGGCGGTCTGCGCCGTGGCAGGCAGCGGTAGGGTGCAACTTGCGCCGAGAAGGCAAAGGCACAGCGCATTGCGAAGCTTACTGATCGTCATCGTCATTTCTCCTTGGGTTTCGGGTGCGGTCGGCGAGTTGCGGAAATTCCTCGTCATCCCGGGATGCGGCATCGAGCGGGCCCTGCAGGGAGATGCCCTGCGTGATCACCACATCGACCGTGCGTCCAGCGTCGATTTCGATCACCGGAAAGACCTTCTCGGCGAGGCTGATGTAGTACTGGGCGAGCCGGTCGAGTGCCTTGCCGACGCCGGTGCCGAAGCCGGCCTCGAATTGCTTGCCGGGCTCCACGGTGCTGGTCGCACCGAGCGGCGAGACGGACATCGTGGTCGAGCTTTGCTGGAAGGCCTGACCGATGCCGCTGGCCACACCAGCGAGCAGCGCGTTCGCCAGCAACTGGCCCTGCTTCGATACCAGGCGTCCGCGCATGCCGGCCTTGCCGTCCTCGCCGGCGACGTAGCCCTTGATCGGGACATCGATCGCGGTGCCGTCGCGCGTCACGCAGGACAGTGATTCGGTACGGATGTAGGCGCGCTCCGAACTGACGTCGCCATAGCCGGCGCCGACCACGAAGCATTCCTTGATACGCGAGCGGAAATGGTTGGGCAGCACGGCGTTGTCGACTAGGCGCAGCAGCACGGGCTGCGGATTGCGTTGTGACTGTCCGCCGGTGGGGGCATCGAGACCACCCAGCAGGATCGCGCGGGTGAAGGCGCCGCTCGGGATGTAGCGGCGGGCGTCACGCGCCGGAGGATTCGCCTTGGTGGCGTCCATCGGCGTCTTGGCGGCTTTCATTGCGGACCCATCGGCCAGGGCGACGCTGACGATGCCGGAAGACGCGAGCGATCCGCTGCCCATAGTCGGCGCTGGCGGAACGGCGGGAGACCCAAAGGGAGACCCAGGGGGCGACATCGATCCCGGTCGCGGCAGAGGCGGTGGGGGCAGCCGCTGCGGACCGCCGAGGGCTTGATCACTGCCCGGTCGATCCGGCCCGAAGTTGGGCCGGGTGGCGGGAGCGGCCACCGGCGGCGGAGGCATGGGTGTGAGCCCGGTCTGCTCCAGCTTCTTCAAGCGTTCCAGCATCTGCTTGTTCTGGCCTTCCAGTTCGGTATTGCGTTGCGACAGCTCGTGCGACTTCTGTTCGATGCCCTTCAACTGGGCGTCGGCCTGACCCCGCCAGGCGTCTTTGGGATCTACCTGACCACCGGGGGCGAGGATCTGGGTGGACTTCGGTTTGACCGCGCGCTCGCCGGTTTCCCGCGAGCCGGTCAGGGATACCGAGAGAAGTGTGGCGCCGACGATGAAGGCCGCGATACCGGCCAGCAGCAGGTACTGGCGCCGTTTCACGGCGGCCGGATTGATGGGCGAGGAATCAGTCATGGGTTCGCCGCTCCCGGATCACGAAGAGGTTGGTCGATTCGCCGGGGCGCAAGCGGCCGTGTTCCAGACTCACCGCCATGACGCCGGGCTTGTAAAGCTCGCCCTCGGCGAGGTTCAGCTCACTCGTCCCGATATTGGCGAGCTGGTACTTCTCGCCGACGATCCCGGTGCCCAGCCACACGCGCTGCAAGCTCAGGCGCACGCCGGGCCAAAGGGCAATCTCCTGGGCCGGTTCGCGCACTTCCATGTCGTCGGGCAGCGCGTCGCCGGCCATCGCCAGCAGCAGGTTCTTGATCGTGCGTACATGGCGACCGCTCTTCTCCATGCGGGAAGTGGAGGTGAGTGGATCGCGTCCCTCGCGAATGACGAGGGTATCGCTCGGGGTATCGACCGGCTGCAGCACCAGGCCAATCGTGCTGCGCTCGGAGGTGATGAACAGGTTGATCGGCTTGGTGCTGTCGGGCGACACGGGCCGGATAAATATCTGACCCTTATCCTCGTCCTTCTCCAGCACGAACTCGCCGGTGTTGCCGGTGACCTTGCGGATGCGTCCGCGCTCGACGCTGATGCGCGTGACTTCCTTCTGCGATATCTTGCCGAGCACGGTCTCCCCGTCCTTCGCGTCCAGAATCTGGAGCGCGGAGGCGGGGCTACTGAGTGCCAGCAGCAACGGCAGCAGTAACAGGCTTGGACTGGAGTTCGAGAGGGTCATTGGGATTGGTTTCACGAAAGGCCTTGAGGAACATGCGGCCACCCGCGTACTGGAGTTCGATGGCGTAAGCCTTCGAGACTTCCGAGACGCGGCGGTCGCTGATGAAGGTGGTGAGCTGGCCGCGCACACCTACCCGGAGCCTGCGTTCGTCGACGACCAGGTCTTGCGCACTGAAGACAGTCGACGCGCCGTCGCGCTTCAGACGTTCGGCGGCGGCGAGCAGCGCGGTACGTAGCTCGCCAAACGACGCTGGCGCGGCGTACTGCAACAGCAGCTTCGCCTGGTGATCGACGCTCTGAGGTGTGACGTTGAGCGTGAGCTGCATGAGGAAGTAGCCCATCTGTTCGAGGTACTCGCTACTTACCCGGTCGGACTCCACCCAGAAGGTCTTGTGAATGTTGGGCGGGACGATGACGATGCGTTCGTGACCGGAGAGCCGGACGGCGAAGAGCGCGAGAATGAGGTTCACGAGCATCGATCCGACCAGCAAGGCGACCAGAAAGCTCGTGGCCCGGCGGGCGCTGGCGATGTCCTCGGCCATCCAGGCGAGCTTCATCCCACCATCTCCCGCATGTGCGAGGGTGGCGTTCGCTGGAGTCCCGTGATGGCAGCCGGCACATGCCAGTAGAGCAGGTGCAACGCGAAGGCCGGATGTTTGCCGGTCTTCGCGCGGCCATACGCCGAGGCAAGCAGCAGCCCCAGCGCACAACCCGTGATGAAGAACCCCGAGATCATTCCGGCCAGGCCTGCGGCGAGCACCAGGAGCGACACGTCGAGATCCCACCAGAACATGCGTGGCGGATCGTTCAGGCGGCGCGGGATCTCAAGCGATGCGTCGGTCATCGGTGATGGCTCAGACGACCGCGGTCATGATGCTGTCGATGATGGTCGGCACATAGACCATGAACAGCGCGAAGACCACACCGGCCAGCGCCGGGATCGGCGAGGAGCGGGCGATGCCGATACCGGCGCCGAGGATGAAGGCGGCGATTGCGATGGACTTGCCGAGGTAGCCGGTCGCCCAGTTGAGCAGCGTCGTGTACATCGTCTGGAACTCGGTACCGGTGGTGCCGGCCAGGGCGGAGCCGGCGGCGAGAGTCAGGACGAGGACGAGGGTGGTGTTTAAAGCAGTGCTGCTGCGGGTCTTGCTCATTGCTTGGATCTCCAGTGCTTGGGTTGAGGGTGGTTGAGGGTGAAACGGCGGGACTTCATGGGGCAGAAACTCATTCGTGATCGAGGCAGGGCCGGCTAGCGCAGCGATGCGAAAGTCATTCTTCGCGCCGGGGGTGCAGGGGCGGGGATAGCGGCAGGCAGGTGGCGGCGCACCTTGTCGATATAGGCGCGCCTCAAGGCAGGGCGGGTGGTGTTGTAGGCGCCGACGGCATCCCAGGTGTAGCCGAGGCGGGAGACGTTGCCGGCAAGAATCCAGGCACCGACATGGATGTTGGTGCAGGGCTCGAACAGCTCGCGCTCGCCGATGCCATGGGTGGCCAGCGTCGGCAGCCAGGCGGAATTGATCTGCATCAGCCCGATGTCGCGCGAGCCATTGCCGTTGCGGCCAACGGCCTGCGGATTGAGGCCGGATTCGGTGCGGGCGATGGCGTAGAGCAGGGCGCTGCTGACCTGGTAGCGCTGTGCGGCATCGTCCCAGCAGGCCTGCGCGGGGAGGGCGGCACCAAAGGCGAGATGGATGCTCAGTCGCACCGCTAAGGCTCGCCTCCATGGTCTTTGCATGCTGTTCTCCTGGTCTGATGTCTGCGCGCCTGGCGGGGATTCCGCTGCGCAAAAGGTGGAGCGCATCGTAAGCAGCGAGGACGGGCAACTGAGCCTGAATCGGGGCCTCGATGAGGCCTCCAATCCGCTTGACATCGGGTGGCGGTTCACGAAACACGGTGGCGAACCACGTGTTTGCGTGGGTGGAACGAATTGCTGGCGCGCGTCAAGGGGTTTTGGGGGCCTCATCGAGGCCTCAATTGCCGCAGATGTCCCGAAACGGACCGGCAATACTCGGTCGATGATGATCAAGTGGATGATCCGGTGCGAGCGCAGAGCGGAGCCGGGAAGCGGACTTGCGGTCGCCGGGACGTTGTTGCGCAGGCCACTGCCGGCGAACACGCCTCAGTGCTTGCAGGACGAGGCCCTGGTCGACCTGATTCGGATCAAGATGGGTTTCCCCAGCGAGGTGTTCGAGCCGGTGGTGCGCCCGGTCATCGAGGGCTATGCGGCGTACTTGCACGGGCTGCCGGCGACGGAATCGCGGCCGCAGGCGCATAGCGGCGCTCGCTTCACGCACGCCCTGCAGGTCGGCAGTCGCGCGCTCGATTTCCGGCGTGGCCAGATCCTGCCGCGAGGAGCGGCACCGGAGGTGATCGGTGCGCAGGCGCATCGCTGGACCTACGCCGTGTTTGTCGCCGCCTTGCTGCACGACACTAGGCACGAGGGGCTTGCGGAGCAATTACTGAATCGCTTCGTACCGCCCCTGGTTCTCGAATGGCTGGCGGCGGACCCCGCGTTAATGCGCGAGCTTGTTACATTCCTCTCGGGAGACGACTCGGCGCCGACTGGAGCGATCAGTGAGCTGGTATTGCGCGCCGCCGGTCAATCGCCGAGCCGCGATCTTCGTCCGCGCGGTCGAGGTGATCCCCAAGTGCAGGAGGCTGTGCCGGCCCCGAGTCCGCTGGGCGTGAAAGCCGAAGGCGACGTCGAGGACCCCGCAACCACTTCGACTACGACAGTGGCAATGGACCAGCCGGCACTTCCGGTCGAGGAAACGGAGTACCTCGAAGGGGTGGACGACGATCAGCCGAAATCTGCCTCGCTACCGTCGCGGAAATCCATGACATCGGATTCAGCAGGGCCGCAAGCACCCGATGGGGCGCATCGCTTCATGGCCTGGCTGCAGCAAGGACTCGCCGATGGCACGCTTCCGGTCAACGTGGCCGGAGCGCTCGTGCATTTCGTCCCCGAGGGCATGCTTCTGGTATCGCCCCGCATCTTCCGCGAGTTCGCCACGCGTTTCGGCGACGACAGTAACGGTCCGGCCCCCGCTGCCGGCGACCCGGATATCGGCAAATCGATCCAGCGCCAGTTCCTGCGCGCAGGCTGGCATCGGCGGGCCGGGAAGGGCGTCAATATGTTGAGCTACCAGGTGGTGCGCGGCGAGCGCGCCGTGTCACAACTCTCGGGCGTCGTGATCCCGAACCCGGAACGCTTCATCCACCCGGTGCCTGCCATCAATCCGGCGCTGGTCCACCTGCCCGCAAAGGAAGGAGAAGCGTAAGCCCATGGCCTATCCGCTCGAATCCCTGCTGCGGCCCGCCTACGAATTGCGTGCGGCGGCCGTTTCCGCACTCGCCGCCGCTGGCGTGATGACGAAGCCATCGGCCTTCCTGCTGACGCGAGAGCTGGCTTTGGGGTTAGCTGGCGTCCTGATTTGTCACGCCACCTGGCGTTGCTTTGCAGGGCTCAGAATCCTGCGGTACCGCGCCAACCTGCGGCGCCAGCGCCGCTACGTGGTGGCGTCCGAAGATATCCCGTGGTCGGCCGACCGCTTGTTTCTGGGCCGGGGTTTCCACTGGGATCAGCGCCACACGCAGCGCCTGCACGAAGCCCGTCTTCCAGAAAAGCAGGACCTGCTGAAGCCCGGACTGATTGGCAGGACCACAGAATTCCTGCGTGACCTGCCGCCGGAACACTCCGCCGTCGGTGGCGATCCAGCCATTCACGGGGTCGAACCCGCAGAGTCCGACATCTGGATGGACATCAGCGACCGAGTCGGCCACACCCTGGTCCTGGGCACCACCCGAGTCGGCAAGACCCGGCTCGCGGAAGTGCTCCTGACGCAGGACATCCGGCGCGGCGAGGTGGTCATCGTGTTCGATCCCAAGGGCGACATCGATCTGCTGCGGCGCGTCTATGCCGAGGCGAAGCGCGCAGGACGGCACAACGAGTTCTTCATGTTCCACCTGGGGCATCCGGAGGTCTCGGCTCGCTACAACCCGGTGGGGAGCTTCTCGCGCATCACCGAGGTGGCGACGCGTATCGCCGGGCAGCTTCCGTCCGAAGGTCAGTCGGCGGCATTCAAGGAGTTCGTCTGGCGCTTCGTGAACGTCATGGCCCGCGCACTGGTCGCGCTTGGCCGCAAGCCCGATTACGAGCAGATCAATCGCTATGCCTCGAACGTCGAGCCGCTCCTGATTGACTACTTCGAGCACTGGCTGGACGGTGAGTCGGGTGCCGCAGGATGGCGTGAGGAAGTGGAATCGATGGCGATCGACAAGAAGAGCCTCGACAAGGGGCTCCAGTCCCGCGGATTTCGTGCAGTGACCCTGGTCGAATACGCGCGGCGCAAGAAGCTTTACGACCCCATCGCCAACGCGCTGGCTTCGACGCTCAACTACGAGAAGAGCTACTTCGACAAGCTGGTGGCGTCCCTCCTGCCCCTGATGGAAAAACTCACCACGGGGCGTACGGCAGCGCTGCTGTCGCCGGATCTGGACGATGCCAGCGACTGGCGTCCCGTGTTCGACTGGGCTTCGGTGATCAACCTGGGCGGCATTGTCTATATCGGGCTGGATTCCCTGTCGGACTACGAGGTGGCCGCCGCGGTGGGTAATTCGATGTTCGCGGATCTTACGAGTGTCGCCGGGAGCATCTACAAGTTCGGCACGGGGAGGGGGCTTCCTGGCGAAACGCCAGCGCGTCGCATTGCGATCCATGCCGACGAGTTCAATGAACTGATCGGTGACGAGTTCATCCCGCTGCTCAACAAGGCCGGCGGCGCGGGTTTCCAGGTGACGGCCTATACCCAGACATGGTCGGACGTCGAGGCGCGCATCGGATCACTGGCCAAGGCGGGCCAGATTGCCGGGAACTTCAATACGCTGATCATGTTGCGGGTCAAGGAGGTCGCGACGGCGGAACTATTGACCAGCCAATTGCCGGAGGTGCGCATTGTCTCCACTATCGTTTCGTCCTCGGTCTCCGATACCAATGATCCGGGAGATTTTGCGGACTTCGCCAGTCGTAACGAAGACCGCATTACCACGGAGAGTGCTCCGATGCTGGCGCCGAGCGATCTGGTGCAGTTACCCAAGGGACAGGCCTTTGCGCTGATTCATGGCGGGCAGTTGCACAAGATCCGGATGCCGTTGCCGGACGCCAGCCACGACCCGCTGATGCCTGTCAGCCTTGAAGCGATCGGCAGCGAGGTCCGAGGCCGAATGGAAGGCCGGTCGAACCCGGCGCCTTAGAGGAGAAGAGTTTGGCTTCCAGGAATGCATCGTTTCATGAGGGCGTAGTTGCCGGGGCGCTGCTGGCACCGATGAAGATCGGCTTCTTGCTGATGCTGACCTTGGTTGGAATCCTCGTTGCGACCTGGATAGTTGACTGGACCTTCGTGTTCAAGGTCTGGCCGGAGGGTGTCGGCCGATTGAAAGGCATCCTGGCTGCCGACCTTGCCCGCACGCTCGAACTCGCCGAGTGGCAGGGCGAGGTGCCGACCGTCGTGACTGGAACGGCGAACTTTCTGTATGGGCTGGTGTTTGGGGTGACGGGGATTCACGACATGGGGTTGCGGTTTGCGGAGGGGGCGGCGCTTTCCATTCCTGACACCATCGTGCGCAATAGCTACCTCGCGAACATAGATGCCATCGAAGTGGCGATGATCGGCACGCAGTTGCTCGGCGTCCGGCTTGTTCCGCTGGCCATGATGGCGCCACTGCTCATGCTGGTGTATCTGGTTGCTGCGGCTGATGGGCTAACGCAGCGTGCGATACGTCGGGCCTGCGGCGGGAGGGAGTCGGCGAGTCTTTATCATCGGGCCAAGCATTTGCAGGTCATGCTCCTGGTGATGAGCGGGGTGCTGGTTCTGATCCAGCCGGTATCGATCGATCCACGTCTGGTAGGGGTGCCGGTCGCGTTGTTTGTCGGCATACTGGCGCGACTGCAGTGGGCCTGTTACAAGAAACATCTTTGACCGGCGCCGCACGCGGCTGCATTGCGCTAGCATATCGCCTTCATCATCCCCAATCGAAGGAGGTCACCATGGCCCGCAAGAAGAAGCTCGATTTTTCTGACATCGCTACTACCCGCAAGAAGGCGAATCTCAATCAGAAGGATTTCTGGAAGGGTTATGGCGTAACGCAGTCGGGTGGGTCGCGCTACGAATCCGGTCGGAATATTCCGAAGCCATTGGCGATCCTGTTATGGCTGCATCAGTCGGGGAAGGTGACGGACAAGGACCTGGCGGAAGCTTTGAAATAGTTGGAAGTCAGTTGCCTTCAAAGCTGGCCCCGAAACTCCTGGCAGCGCGATTGCTCAGCGTACGAATGTCCTCGAACCAATTGGGAGTGACCCTGCAAGCGACCAGAACGAGTGACAAAGCAATACGGCAAGCGGACGGTCCATGGATTTGTGGACAGCTCGCCTGCGGGCGTACCGGGCGGTCTTGCCGTGGATAACGACAAAACCGTTACCCACCGCGCCGCCCTCTGACCACAAATCCACAGACCCCCAAGCGCAAGATCTTTTTTTAGAGGGGGTTCAAAGGTGAAACCCATTCCCTGACCGGCACTGCGCGGCATTTCGCGCAAGTCGCCTCGAAGCAGGGTTAGAAGTCTTGTGAGCCATATTCAAAGGAGAATAGCTGGTGGCGCAAAGGCCGCAGGAATACTAATGCCTTGATATGCGGGTTTTCTCGCACGGCGGTTTCCTTCTTGGATTACACCGATGAGTAGGTCGTCAGCGTGCTCAAAATAGGCAAACTGCGACTGAAGATGCGGCACGGTCACGTGGTGCACGTCCAGACCATGTAAGTCTTGGACTGGAACGTGCAACTTCGCTAGGTTTTCCAAATTTGCGAACGCGAGTTGACCACTGTTGTCGTTCCACCAAGTGCAGTGCGCGTACCACCACATCCATAGCGGCATCCGCGCCAGCCCCATTCATCGTTTCTTTGAAAGCCGCTTCGCCACGGCGTGGTGCAGAAAGAGACGGTTCTCGACGTTTGCCAGCAATTCAGATCGAGCAGCCACCGCAAGGTGGTAGGCTTCCCGGTTACCATACTGGCGAACCGAAAACGACCTGGTGGTGCTTTTGCCGCCACTGACCTTGATCTTCGCCTGCCAGAAGCCCAAGGGTTGAGCGGCTGACTTGAGAAAATGCACTCCCGGCACACCGCTCAGGTTGTTTGACCGTCGTTGCGCGTGGAACGCCACCAAGGTGAGTGCCGGAATATTCGCCAGTCGCTCGTCACGCCATGCTACGGCCTGCGCCTTGGCCTCCTTTGCACCCCCGCACGCCAAGTCGTAGAAGGTCTTGGCGTACATGACACCGCGCCGGCTGAACCGCACGCGCCAGCACCATGCGTTCTTGGCGGCTCGATGACGGCGGATGGCGTACATGTCTCAGTTCTCGCGCTTTGCCCTGCGCCACTCCCACGGCGGCACCGGGTCAGCATCCTGCCATAGCCCGACCTTCCCAGCCTTCGCCGTAGCCTCTGCGGCCTCGTAGGACGACCGCTGCGCCGCTGTCTGCTCCTTGGCGTACTGCCGATAAGGTGGAGGTCACCGGCGCTGCGCGGCTTCATCGCGCAGCGTCCGTGTTGATGGATGGGTTGGGGGTCAGATGCCAGTCTTGTTCCATTTCGGCTTTAGCTGGGAAACGATATCGTCTTCAAGGGCGGCCGCCAGATTGAGATGAAAGCCACCGTACTTGAGTAAGCCGTGGTCTGGAAGGACAAGGATAGAAACTGTACCTCCAGCACCAAGGCATTCTTTGAGGTTCGCGTTGTTTCTGATATTGGTGGACTGCGTCGGGCCGGGGTTTTGATAGCCGTACATTCGGGCTTTCAGCGGCTGTACAGTCTTGCCGATGTACAGAATTTCGCGCTCTGACTCGAAGGCGTAAAGAATGTTTCGTGATTCCGCCTCGGCATCCAGAGTACACGTTATGCCGCTGGCGGAGAGCTTCCATTCGCCAACTTTCCGGAAGCCGATGTCGAGCAGCCGCTGGTGCATTAGTGAGACCCCCAACGAATAGAAGTGAGCGGACCTGCGCGGTTTTTCGCGCAGGTCTGCTCGACTGCCGGGTTGGGCATCACTTGGCTTTCTCCATGACGCCTCTGATTCGCTCAAGTTCTTCTACAACGGGGTCTCGTTCCCCTTCGCTACCGATGTATGGCCGCAGGTCGATTCGGTTCACTTCAGTGACCGACTTCCCCAGAAACTCATAAGTGGCAGTAACGCTGAACTGCGTAGGGCAAGCACCGGGCTGCGTGCCTTCACCGAAGATTACAAAGCCCTGAGCAAGCGCAAAGATTAGTTCCATTCCCGGCGCGAAACTATCGATTGGCGTGGAAAAGGCACTGATGGTTCTGAGATTCCTCTCAGGACGATTTACTTCGCCGAACGGAAAGAAATCGCGATCGAGCGAGAGGTGAAGATTTTGTGCCGCCACTTTCCCTATGTTGCTCACACGGAGATAGAGAAGCGTGGTGTGAGGACGAATGAATGGTGCCACCGTAATGTATGGACGCAACATTGCTTCAGATTGGTCGCGCATCGCTTCCACAGATGCCTCACTTGCTTTCGCCATCCTGAGAGTTAAGTAGGCGTAGATGGCGGTAATGAATGCAAGGATTGCTGTAAGGTACTCGATCACCATGCGGCTATCTCCTGTGATGCCCAAGGTGAAATGGGCAGCAAATTTGCAGGGTTTCGCAGACGGCTTGCTGCATAACCTGGAACACACGTCAAACAAATTATGTTTTGATCAATGGGTTCAGCAAGCTGGCTGGTTATTGGGTCCACTGAATTCTTCCTCAAACCCTGCATGGAGAAAATTCCAGCACGCATACTACTCCATGCTGAATGACTGTTATGAGGATCGCCAGCGACTGGCTGCATTTGGCCGGCAAGACTCAATAACCACTGGCAGCTACCCGGCATCGAAATTCAGTGGCAGTAGTTCGGCGGCGAACTTGTAGGGATCAGTGAGTGCTCGGTGCCCAAAACGGTCCGTCAGCTTTCTCCAAAGCGGCCGCCCAGCCAAACCCCGTATTTGCGCAATGAAATTCTACGAAGCGGTCGTTGGTGAGCTCACCCTGCCGGCCAGGAGCGGCCGGTCGCTGTTGCATTTCATTCCGGCCAGATTCCTCGTGTTGACCGAGCACGCCGTTTCACATACGGCGGTCGGCTACCACAAAGGAAGTTGAGGCAATTCGCAACGCCCAGCCACGTGAGGAGCGGTTCTTGATCTCGTGATATCGTGGTAGGCGCATGACGTGGTCTTTGGCATGTGGCTACGCGAAGCAAAGTCCTAGAAAAGATGAATACGCATGGGGCCTGCGCAACAACACGGGTGCGAACTTGAAAATCGCTAACCGATGCCCTCGGCGATATCAATTATCGGGAGCGACCAACCATGACTGACGTTGATGATCTTCTGAGCGCCGCTGAAAAGCTATCGGCGGCAAGTAGCCGACTGGCCGACCCCGAATTTATCGGCCTACTGGACCGCGTCAGATCGGTCATAGATCGCTTCAAAATGGCGTCGAGCGGTTCGTGGCTGGGCTATCACGCGAATGTGTATTACACCGATTTTGCGCCACCCGTACCTGGCGATCACTTCAGCCAGGAGTGGGGGCTGATGCACGGAAAGTCAGGCTGGCGCGAATATGACGAGGGGGTGGTTGTCGCCGCGATCATGAAGGAAGCCGGTGACCCCGATCTAGTTGGCATCCTGGCATCGGCGAAACCGACGGTTGAGGTCTTCGAGCAAACCCAGCCAGTAGTTATATCCAGGCTGACGCGGGCAGCGGCAACTAGAAAGGACGACAACTTCATCAAAGATTTGGTGGACAAGGCTGGCCGCATTAAGCTGTTGGATGAGGAAGACCTGCTGAACCAATGGGCGCCAAGAGGGCAAGTGATGACACGCGATATGGCCGCCTTGAACGCAGGCCGCCGACCCCCTCCGCACGCCTCAGTTGCGGCCAAAGTCGGCGTGGCTGAGTTACCCTATCTCGCGTGCAAAGAGCTTGGAAAGCTGGCCGCCCAAGCCGCAGATCATCTGAGCTATGAAGCCAAGCGTGAGCATAGCGCCGCACGAATCGGCAGTCGCATCTTCATCGGCCATGGACAGTCGCCCTTGTGGAAGAACCTGAAGGACTTTGTTCAGGATCGCCTTCGCCTGCCCTGGGACGAATTCAATCGGGTGCCAGTCGCGGGGGTGACCAACATTGCCCGCTTGGCCGAGATGATGGATAACGCGGCCATCGCGTTCCTGGTCATGACCGGCGAGGACGAACAATCGGATGGCGCTCTTCGCGCACGAGAAAACGTTGTTCATGAGGCGGGATTGTTTCAGGGACGACTTGGCTTTGAACGGGCGATCATCCTTCTTGAGGAGGGATGTACGGAATTCTCGAATATCAACGGCCTGGGGCAGATTAGGTTCCCGAAGGGCAACATCGGCACGATTTTCGAGGAACTTCGCCGCGTCCTGGAGCGTGAGGGCATCCTGGAGGCTCCGGCGCCCGTCAAATAGGACGCCGTCTTTCGCAAGACCTTATACTTCCGGCATTTGCTCCATCCAGGCGTCGCACCGTGAGACTTCTGAAACCAGGCCAAAGACTGCGCGCGGCACCCACAGGGTTGCGTGGTGACGGTCAATGACGGCGAATTGAAACTGCAAGTGAAGCTTCAAGACATAGCCGATAAGAGGCACTATACGAGGAGAAGCTTGGTGAAGTACGTAGCCAGCACACACGGAAATTATGAGTTTGACTTCTCCAGAATCACAGTGATACTTGGTGCCAATGGTTCAGGAAAGTCAACTCTTCTTCGGGCAGTGAAGGATGCGCTACCAAGCGTTTATGTCGAAGGCGGAAGAACAATTCAGATAGCTGACACGGTGCAGCTAACTCGCCAGAATTTCAATGAGTATCAATACTTAGATCGGGCTCTGACGAATTACCGGAGTAAGCGCAAAGCTAAGCTAGTTGACCGAATCTTCGATGCCGTCATGGTTCTGATTCGCAAAGAGCAGGAATTGAAGGATACCCACTCCGACACGGTCGTCCGGTGGGATTCGACCGGCAGAATGGGCGAGCCACCCAAACGGGATCAGCCCCCACTTGATAGGCTCTTCGACCAATACACCGAGATATTTCCCCACATTCGGCTTTCATACAACAAGCTAAATGGGAGCATCACGGTCACAAACGAATACGCAGCGACTCCCTATGGACCGTCTGGCTTGTCAGATGGGGAAAAGCAGGTGTTCTCCTTGATGGCAGATATGCTTCAGTTAGAGGATGAATACAGTGTCGTCGTTGTGGATGAGCCGGAGCTCAATCTACACCCAGAACTCGCGGAGCGACTTTGGACGCTTCTTGAATCCGAGTATCAAGACAAGCATTTTGTCTATGCTACGCACAGCATTCAGTTTGCGTTGCGGTCAAACGTTGAGGCGCTCTACGTAATATCTCCCAATGCCTCGCGGATTCGAAAGATTTCCAACCTTTCGGAAATGCCACGAAATGACCTCGAACGATTCCTAGGGGGGGTTCCGGGTATTCTTAATTCAGCAATAGTCGTTGTAACGGAGGGGCATGAAAAGTCGTTTGACTCAATTTTCTTCAGGTGGCTGCTTAATGACAGTAAAGTAGAAGTATTTGCATGCGGCAATTGCCATGACGTTACTCAAGTCATCAGGAAGACTGGCCTCTGGGGGCAGATTTCGACAGATATTAGGATGTCAGGGATTGTAGATGCCGATTTTCGGTCAGACGAGCAGTTAAGTGGAATGAGTGGGCAATATTTGGTTCCACTCCCCCTTCATGAAGCTGAATCTTTTATCTGCGTGCCGGCTGTAATTGCGGCGGCAGCAAAGTGTATTGGATCTCAGGAGGTACCGCTCACGGAAGCGGAAGTCGAAAGAATAATCTTTGAGAAATTGTCAACGGAAAAGCTTCAGATCGCCTTGAGACGATGCTTCTCCAGTTCTACGTTCACAGTGCGTGTGTCTCTTGAAAAGTCCGTGCTTTCTGCGGTTACATCGCGCGAGGAAGCCATGGACCATATTCGAAGAAAGTCCGTGGAAGAGGTTAGCAAGGCCGTCGACGCTATGAGTGAAGCCGTGTTCGAAGAACGCCTTTGTACGGAGCTTGCTAACATTGAGCGGGCTATCGATAGCAAGGATGTTCTCATGGCTTTGAGGTATTTGCCTGGAAAAGAACTGCTCGCCTTACTTGCCCCAAAGGCTGGCTGTAAGAATGGCACCGACTTGATGAGATCGATCAAGGGGAATCTCTGCGTTGGACAATTTGATGTATTGGCTGAACTACAGTGCCGGTTACAGACATGTTTTGCCAAGTAAGTGCGGGTCCACCATCGCTCCACTATTTGGCCGACTTGGACCTTCTGCCGATCACGGTCCGCTTTCCTACACATCGACTGGCTCCAAAGGGTACCGATGCGACTGTCGGCTTCCAAGATTCATTGCCGGAAAGCGGCCGGTGGAATTTCGCTTCCTGGAAGCGGACGGTCGTCACTGAGTGCTCGGTGCCCATTCCGGTCAGCCAGTTTTCTACATAGCGGCCGCTCAGCCAAACCCAGGTCCTGCGAACTTGAATGCTCCAAAGCGGCCGCTGGCGACCTCACCCTCCCGACCATAAGCGGCCGGTAGTGATTGCCATCCAATTTGATTGGTGGGTGCGCCAGCATAAGCTGGCAGATCGTAGTTGATGAGAGTTCGCTACAGTGAGTCAGCCCTCTTGCATCAACTCATCCTGCATCGACTGTAGCCGGTGCATTGAGTCGTAAGGTCAATGAGAACTATGCTGTTGCGGTTGTATAACACCCGACTTCATCAGCAACAGGAATGCTCCACTGCGACTTCGTTGGAGACCCATTGCGATGATCCAATTTTGGCGTAAATGGCATGAGAGCAAAAATTGACGTGTGATCGTTTGAGGTTGCAGGCAAGGGGATTTCCAATCACGTACACCTGACTGTACGGTCAATGACGTTGATAGTGATCACCCAGTAGATCTGTTTGGCATTTTCGCATGAATTGCTGGTTTCGCAACGGAGTGCGTTCTTGTTGGGAATACTCGGTTGGGCGACGAAATGCTGGAGCTCTGGTCACTGGAGACATGTAGCCGATCGCTCTAGCCGCTATGGGGTGTCGCAGAGATTACCGCAGGAATGACAATAGCTGCCTCATTTTGCAGTCTTGAATTATTGTTCCTGCTCTCTGCGTGCTGCATTCCGATCTGTATGTCAGGCGTATTCCCCACAATTTGGAATAAATATGCGAAAATCAGCGGTTTCAGTAACTTATAGTCGGCTACGCGAAGCGGACTGAGGTGCGAAATCCACGGTACGTGAAGTGGGCCCTAGCTCTACTGGTTCTCAGCGGACTGGCTACATCCAAGAAATTGTCGAGGTCGCAATGCAGGCGCCAGATGAGTTGACGGCAAATGAGCAAGAACACAGTGGGCAAAGCACACCCGATATTGCGGTGATGCCTGGTGTTGCCACCGTATTGGAAGTCGAGACTAGCGTCAACAAGACGCTCTCGGAGTCCTGTGGCGAGTCATCTAGTCTTGTGCTGGATTTCTCTGAAAGCACCTATATAGAGATCGCCAGTCTGCAATACGTGATTGCGCTTGTTTGCCGGCGGAAGAAGGCTCATCTTGAGACTCGATTGAAGTTACCTACAGGGTCAGATGGTTTTCCTGCTCGTTCGATGCTACGCCGATGGAACTACCCGGCCGCAATACGTCTTGCGGCGAAAATCAAGTTTGAGGACTTCGTTGTTGAAAGTGACCATCAGTACTTTCAAGGGAATGGCGGCGACTTGGAACCCAGCCCGTATGCAAAGACAGAGGAGACCTACGATCTCCCATCAGGGCCGGTGACGTTCACGAGAGATGCTCACCGATTCTTTGAATTTGCAACATGGGATATCGAGAAATATCGTGAAGCAAAACGGCTCGTTATTGACGCCTATGAGGCATGGGACGTTGATGCGGTGCGCGCAGTATTGAACCGGAACTTGCGAGCGCCAAGGCAGTCGTCCGCAAGAAATGGTGAAGCGGGAGCGTCTGATGTTTATCTGGCAAGTCGTGTTTTCTACGAAGCAATAACCAACGCCGTTCGCCATCCAGGCGCTCGAGTAGTTCAGACGAGTTCGCACCTTGACACGCAGAACAAGGCCAAGCAGTTCTTCACGATAGTCTTTTGGGACGACGGAAAGAGCATGCTCCAGACGATGGCAAATGCTATTGATTCAAAGAAGAATATCAGGCGCCCGTATCCGAAGCACTTCGACACAGATTTCGAACTGACGAGAGTTGACGAAGAAGGTAACAGGAGTCCACCTGAGGTGGTTAACTCCTGCGACACGCCCGAGTCCTCACAAGATGAAGATCGACTGTTGCTTGCTACCCTATATCCTGGAACTACCTGCAATATAGACGGCGTGGGGCATCACTCGCTCTTGGGAGAATCAGCTGGGACTGATGCGAGTTTAGGTGAGCCGGGGATGGGCCTGTTTGTTTTGATCAGCACCGCTATTGATATGTTTGGCGGAAGCGTGGCGTTTAGAACTGATCGCTTCTTCATGAATGTTAAAGCCAAGCGTGTCAGGGGTAAGCGCGCAGATGATACCCCTAAGCCAATGAAGTATTCCGTCAAGATCCAACGCTTTCCGGTCGCCATTCCTTCATTTCTAGGAAATATGGTCACTGTTCGACTGCCGTTGGGTGCTCACTAGTGCCGACGATATCCGTACTTCCGATACGCCTCTACCGTGTCACGGCAGAGTTCTTGACATTGGGCGAGAAGGAGTTCTACGGCCGTGTTGCGGCGCTATTGTTTCCCGCCTCGGAAGCGCAACCAGTCGTCCAGTTCCCTACGCTTACTACGCCGCTCGATCATCAGCGATGTTCGCGGAGTAATGAAGTCAGCGAAGCGTTAAGTCTGGGCTTCGTTAGATCGAGTTCGAAAGTCGACTGCCTAATTGTTGACCTAACCAATCCACCGTATCGACTCTTGCCGGATCACCATATTCTTGGCGGCCTGTTGGATTTTCTCGGTAAAGAAGTGTATTGCCAGCCAGGATGCGCAATCCCGGTCGTGTTGCTTATGCCGATCATATTGATTGAGACTGATATCGCGATGCGAGCCCTTAAGCCGTATCTAGATGATGGACGGATAGGCCTAATTGCTGACGATGGGGCCGTCAGTGGTGGATGGATCGCTCTCCAATCAGTTCGCCGGGACGACTATTCAGAAGCCCTCAAGAAGATACGCCAAGACACGAAAGCGCGGCTTGCCCAGAAGATGATTCGGCAGCCAGGGCATTTCAAGAGGACGAGGTCCGACGGAACTCACGACCACTGCCTGCCATTCTTCTTCGATGGGCGGTTCTGTCAAAAGGAACTAATTGAACTGATTGGGCAATATGTTGCAGGTGCAAAGGATGAGGACGGATTGCCCACCATCCTCTATCACTGCCCAGAGTCCCGCTGGCTCTATGATGCGGTTATGGCCGTATGTCAGACGGCTCGCGTTGAAGCAATTGACGTTGATGCCCTTGACAAGACGCCCAACGCACCATTATCGGTACCGAGCAACTGCGTATTGGTCGTTCCGTTAATCGATACCCTGCGAACGGTCAAGAGGCTGATGGCGGCTATCCTGAGCCGCAGTCCCACTGCTCGGATCAGCATTCTGTCCGTAATCACAACTGACCAGGCATTTGGCGACTCGGGCGCAGTGCATATCGATATAACGGGCACTCGATACGAGATTTCTTACTTGCTTCGGGCCAATCGTTCGCCAATGACCTCGGGGAACTGCCCTGCATGTCGAATGGACCTCGATGCGACAAAGCCTGATAGTGATGGTCGGTACCTCAAGCTAACTTCCTACAATCTTTGGACGATGTTTCTGGAAGCGGGGACTAAGCCGGAGGCTGACGTTCCCGATACTAGACCTTCGATTGGCCAGGTGCCCGATCTACTCTCAGTCCTCAAGAACAACAGTCCTTACTTAGCGTTCAAGATCAATACAATGCTTCGAGCTCTTGGTCAGCTTCCCGCTGATCCAATCATTTTGCATCCTGGTGAAGATGGCGCACGAGCACTGGCGGCATCATTGTCAAGCCTGTACTCGTATACGACCATCGAAGTTCCGCAAGAATTGCTTCGCTCTCGGTTGCCTGAGCACAACGGGGAATTGGTGAAATGGCGTGCATCGGTTGTTGCCGACCACGAGCGTAATAATGCTCGGTGGGTCACTGAATTGGCCTCGTTGGAGCGGCGTGGTGGGATACGAATAGTCTTGATGGATGAATTTAATAGGTCAGGGGGAACGCGTTCGAAACTGGAGAGAATTGCTCGCGCATTTGCTCTAGAGGTGTGGTGCTATTTCTGTTTTGTCGATTTCCAGTCGGCGTCGGATCGGAGGCCAGCCTACCCTCACTTGTCTCTCTATGATCTCGACCCTGATCTAGCTCAGTAGCATGTTTGCCATCATTCCAGCAGGAGTCGAGATGCAGGAGCCCCTACAGGACGCTTGCGACGTATTGGCAAGCACGTTCGAGCGGTTAAATGGTTTGGGGTGGAAACCCGACCAGCGAGAGGCTCTGAGACGGTATCTTTGCGCCGATTTGGCCTCGAAGTCGGCAACACTGCACGTCGATATTCAACGCAATCTTTGGGACAAGACACATCATCCAAGGCTACCGGACGTTGTACGCAATCGCATCGCAATTCGGTCGGACGCTGCCACGAAAGGCAGATCCCAAGTCGGTGAAAATCCGGCACCGTTACCTCACACCCATCGAGTGCACGCAGACGTTTGCATTGTTACCGTCATACCGAAGGAATATGATGCTGTCCTACGCGCTTTTGGAATTGATCCGCAGGATCGTCCGAGCCAGACTATTCGCGGCCGTGACTTTTACGCTCAAAAAGTAACTAGGCGACACCAAAGCGATCTGAGTGTCTACGTAACCATGATCGGCCAGCCGAGAAATGGGCCGTGCATTAACGCATGTAGAGATATTTTTGAGAACTTCAACCTTGGCGCTTGTATTTTGGTGGGAATTGCCGGTGGCAGGCGGGAGAAGGTGCGCCTCGGGGACGTCGTGGCGTCACTCCAGGTGCATGATATCGAAGGGGGCAAATCCAAACTTCGATACTTCGGCCTAAGTGAGTACGTAGTTCAACGACCCCAGGACTACAGACCACCGGACGAAATTAAGCAGTACATCCTCAATCTTGATCCAGGCGAACAGTGGCAAGATAGTTACCACAGCGTTCTCCAAACATACCGGACGCCGGCTCCAGGCAAAGCAATCAACGAAGATGCTTGGACGGCGAAGCCTAGTCTTCATCGGGCTGATATTGTTGTAGGCGAGAAAGTACTTGCGAATGGCAAGCTGCCGAGAATTGCGCGTGACAATGACGAGGTATATGCAGTAGAAATGGAAGGTAGCGGGTTTGCCTCTGCGTGTGAGCACTGCCGCGTTCCATGGATGATAATTCGCGGAATAACCGATTACGCCGATAAGCACAAGAATGATGGCTGGCACGTGCCCGCGTCGGTAGCGGCGGCGACGTTGACACGAATCTTCCTGCAGCGCGCGTATAGAAACGAAGAGATGACGTACTGATTTCATCACCTTCGATGGATTCCCGATTGTAGAGGCTCGCCAGCGAGGTTCACGAGTTGTATTGAGTCTAGTTGCTGACAGGCGTCGCCACTAAGCGTAACGACGATTTACCATTGCTCGCGGATTATTCCGACAGCCGAGACTATTGTTGCTGGACGAGCCCTTCAGTGCAGTGGATGCCTTTACCCGAATGAAACTTCAGGATCTTTTGCTTACGTTGGCAGAGAGCAGCGGAACCACATTATTGACAGTGACCCACGATATTGACGAAGCGGTCTATCTTTCCGACCGAATTCTTGTCATGGCCGTATGCAACCGGCAAAGTCAGGTTGACCCCGCTGGTTGAAATGGAGTTGGAATTCAGCGGGTGGCTGAGTTCTGCCAGAGATGCGGCAGCAGTTCCTCGATCAGGCTCGCCGGCTGAGTGGGTAGACGGGTCAGAACATCCTTGAGATAGACGTACGGATCGTGTCCATTGAGCTTGGCGGATTGAATCAAGCTCATGATGGCGGCACCACGCTTGCCCGCACGCAAGCTGCCGGCGAAGAGCCAGGCCGATCTTCCTTGTGCAATGGGGCGTATTCGGTTTTCGTTCCAGTTGTTATCTATGGGGATATTCCCGTCGCCGAGAAAGCGCGTCAGCGTCTCCCAGCGGTTCACGCTGTAGTCGATGGCCTTGGCAATAGCGGACCCCTCATGGACCAGTTTGCGCTGCGCCACCATCCAGGCCAGGAGCGCCTCGGCAATTGGCCGGCTTTCGCTTTGCCGTACTTGCCGTCGCTCATCGGCCGTCAGATCCATCGCCCGTTTTTCGATCTGGTACAAGTGGCTGTAGAACGGCAGCGCCGCGGCGGCGATCTGGCTCTTGTTATTGACGTACAGATCGAAGAATTTCCGCCTCGAATGCGCCATGCATCCGGCGTCGACAACCCCTTGGGTCAAGAGCTGCTTATAGCCCGAGTAGTTGTCACAGACGAGGACGCCCTTCCAGTCGCCGAGGAAATCCCTGGCATGCTGACCGGCCCGGCTCTCGGCGAAGTCATAGACCACCCCTTGGATGGCGTCATAGACCGTCGTGCAGTAACTCCATATGTACGCCCGTTTGGTCTTCCCCGCCCCCGGATCAAGCATCGCCACCGGCGTTTCGTCGGCATGCAGCACACGCCGGGTCAATACGGCGTCCTTGAGTGCATCCACCACAGGTTGCAGCACCACACCAGTTTCTCCAGCCCACTGCCCCAGCGTTGAAGGGGGAATGACCAGACCGCTGCGTCCCAGGATGCCGGACAGCCGGTACAAGGGTACTCGGCCATCAACTCTTCGTTTAGATAGTTCAGATCGGACAGCAAGCCCTCTAACTTGTTGAATCGTTTCTTCAGGACGATCATGTTGATAATGGCTACATTTACCAGGTGCTTTTTATTCTCCGTATCGAATGGATAGCGGAATACTTGCCCAGTCGAATCAATCGCAGCTATGTCGGTCACATATTCGGCCAGCGCTTTGAGGCGCGGTTTGTATCTCTTGTCGATCCGCGGGGCGTTTTCAGTGATGTAACCCCAGACGATCCCCAAGTCATGTGTAGAAGCAAGTTTGATCTCGGGTAGATCAGACTTGCCTTTAAGAAAATCAATAACACCCAGCTTGTCAATCGTCGCCTTGAGGTGCAGCTCAACGGCATGCCGCATATTGAAACAGACTGGGTAGATAAACTCGTCGACGGGTAGCTTAACGCCACGCACCAGTATGACTTGGTCAACTAGCACGTTAGCGGCAGCGGCAAAGCCGTTTGCATAGTCAATGACTTGAGGACTGCCATTGTCGCCCACACAGGCATTAGCCCAGCTTGGCTCGGCTCCCCTAGACATAATGGTTTAACGCAGGGAGGCCCACCTCCGTAGTAACGTGGATTGAGTGCGAGACGCACACAGAGCCACACGGTTGGCACGGAGGCACAAACGTTAAATACAGGAGGCAGGCCATGACAAAGTCTAGCAATCTTTACGTCGGAATGGACGTTCACAAGGAATCGATTGACATAGCGCTGGCCGAAGAGGCGGGTCGGCAGGAGGTACGGCATTACGGCAGCATCGGCGGGGATCTGGCGGCGCTGGACCAGGCGGTGAGGAAATTGCAGGCCACGGGGAAGACGTTGCACTTCGTCTACGAGGCGGGCCCCTGTGGCTACGTGATCTACCGGCACTTGGCCGCCAAGGGGCTGGCGTGTGTCGTCGTGGCGCCCTCGATGATCCCCAAGCGCAGCGGAGATCGGGTCAAAACTGATCGGCGCGATGCCGAGATGCTGGCACGGCTGCATCGCGCCGGAGAGCTGAGCGCGGTGTATGTGCCCCGCCCCGACGACGAGGCCACCAGCGTGTTCGAGATCAGGGAAATGTTGCGTTGGGGAATCATCAGCCAAACCTCACGGCATCGAGTTCTTCGGGAGTCACATTGAGCTGGAGCCGCCAGCGTGAGAGGAATGCCCCCTCGGCGGGGAGCAGCGGATCAAGGCGCTGGTAAGTTGCCGTCAGCATTCCGCGCAATGGTTCCAGCATCGAAGTATCTGCCAGCCCATAGTGTTCCAGCAGGTAGCCGAGGCGGCGCACGACGGCACCGATGCTGAGGCGTCGTGCGTAGTCCACTAGCCGTTCAACTTTCAATACGTCCCGCTTCATCCACAAGCCCTTGGCGACTTCGGTAATGCCACCGGCAAATGCTGGGTGTCGGAGACCATCGATGATGGTGCGTTCCATGTCGCTGATCATCACGAAGCGCTCCTTGTCGATCCAGTGCTTCATGGCCCCGAATTCTTGCTCCGCCTTAATGTGTACAAACCGAAAGTCATAGCCGCCCACCGTCTGCGGACGTACGCGCCGCGTGCATGACACATACACGGTGAAGTTCGGCTGCGTTACCATGCGGTGCAGTTCAAGTGCTGTGCCGTGCGACAGGAAGTAGGGCGCCGCACCAGCGAGCTCTCGGGCGATCAGGTATGGGCTGTCGATATGCTCAGTGGCCCTGCCGAGCTCGAAGGGCACGAGGTTGTACAGACCGGGCTTCAGTCGCGTGACCAAGCCTCGCTGCTGGGCCTTGTGCACGAGATTGCGGGCCGCTGCGGCCGACAGGCCGGTGATCGAGCCCACATCCGCCAAGGTGAACGTAGACCGGCGCAGCTCATTGAGCTCAGTGAAAAGCTGCGCTGCCCGCGGGCCTAGTGTCTTCGTTTGCAAGTGATATTTTGTGCTCAATTGGCGTCCCTAAAAGAAACGTACTGCGCGTTAAATATAATACTAACGATACATAGCGGCAAGTTTGTCTCTCATTGGGAGACAAATTAATCGTGAAATATAACTTTACCATTTCCGATCTGGCGGGCTGCGGCATAGTGCGGCGGTGTGCCGTCGAGCGGATCACGCCAAGCAGGGGACGCTGGTCAGTTTTAAGCGCGCGCCGACAATCCAGGGTTGGGCGACATCAGTAGCTCGAAAGTCGGCGCTGGTGAGGCGGCGGCGACTTGGCAACCGATCCATGTATTGATAGTCAAATTGATAGTTTATAATGCTATAAAAACAAAAAAGCCCACAGAATCATGGGCTTAGATGTTGTAACTGGCGGAGACGCAGGGATTCGAACCCTGGATCCAGGTTTTGCCCAGATGCGCCCTTAGCAGGGGCGTGCCTTCGACCACTCGGCCACGTCTCCGAAAACGGCGATGAACTTGGGGTTCACGGCTGTTTGCAGGGGGCGGAGTATACCCGAATCGACCTTTGCTGTTGGCAAAAGCGCGACCAGGCTGGCAGCGCCCCGCGGGCACCCGCTAGCCGCGCAGGCTGATCTGCGGCCAGCCGCGCTGGACGGCGACTTGCGTCAGCGTCGGGTCGGCATCGACCGCCACGGGATGGGTGACTTTCACCAGCAGCGGCAGGTCGTTGAGCGAATCGCTGTAGAACCAGCTCTGCTCGAAGCTGCCGAGCCACAGGCCGAGCGATTCGAGCCAGGCGTCGACGCGCACGATTTTGCCTTCGCGGAACGATGGCGTGCCGCGCGGCTGGCCGGTGAAGCGGCCGTTTTCCTGCGCCGGAATCGTGGCGATCAAGTGCGGGATCCTGAACTCCTGCGCGATCGGCCCGGTGACGAAGCTGTTGGTGGCCGTGACGATGGCCAGCAGGTCGCCCTTGGCGGCGTGCTTCGCCACCAGTTCGCGGGAGGCGACAGTGATCAGCGGCCGGATGCGCGTGGCGAGGAATTCGCGGTGCCAGGCGTCGAGTTCGGCGCGCGAGTGGCGCGACAGCGGGGCGAGCTGGAAATCGAGAAAGGCATGGATGTCCAGTGTGCCGGCCTTGTATTGCTCGAAGAATTCGATGTTCCGCGCTTCATGCACTTCGCGGTCGAGCACGCCCTTGCCGATCAGGAATTGGGCCCACTCGAAATCCGAATCACCGGACAGGAGCGTGTTGTCGAGGTCGAATAGTGCGAGGTTCATTCTTTTTCCAGGTCGAGTGAGGTCTGCATCAGTTCGCGCAGCAGGGGCAGGGTGGGCGGGCGTTTCTGTTCGAGGGAGGCGCGGTCAAGGCTGTTGAGCATGGCCATCAGCGAGGGTAGGTCGCGGCGGCCGTGGCGCAGCAGGTAGTGCACCACGCCGGGGTCCATCAGCATGCCGCGCTCGATGGCATGGCGCTGCAGCGCGGCGGCTTTTTCGTCGTCCGACAGCGACTGGATTTCGTAGATCAGGGTCTGGCCGATGCGGGTGCGCAGGTCCTCGCGCAGCGCCAGCCGCAGCGGCGGTTCGTCGCCGGCGAGCAGCAGGGCGAGGCCGAGAAAACGTGCGGCATTGAAGGCACGAAACAGGGCGATCTGCGCCTCGGGCCCGAGCCCCTGCACGTCATCGATCACCAGCAGGGTGCCGGTGGCAAGCGGCAATTCCGCGCCGGCTTCGGCGCCGTTCAGGAATACCGTGGGCCGCTTTCCGCGCGCGGCCTCGGCGGTCGCCGCCAGCAGGTGGCTCTTGCCACCGCCTTGCGGCCCCCAGATGTAGATCGCTTCGAAACTGCTGGTTTCGCCCAGGATGCGCAGGCGCGCCACCAGTTCGGCATTGGCGCCGATGACGAAATTCTCCAGCGTGGGCGGCTGCTCGGGTTTGAGATCAAGCAGCATCTGTTGCTGCGGCGTAAGCATCTATTGGCCCTGATAGAAGCGGCTGGCGAGATACAGCGTGCGCACTTCGCGCAGGCCGACCAGGAGCATGGCCGAAGCCGGCAGCGCGGCGAGGATGCCGAAGAAGCCGAAGAGCTGGCCGAAGGCCATCAGGGCGAAGATCACCGCCAGCGGGTGCAGGCCGATGCGTTCGCCGACGAGAAACGGGGTCAGCAGGAAACTCTCGAGCAATTGCCCGATGCCATACACGATCAGCACGGCGATGATCGGTTCCCAGCCGGCGAACTGCAGCGCGGCGACCAGCAATGCCAGGATCAGGCCGGTGGCATAACCGAGGTAGGGGATGAAGATCAGCAGGCCGGTGACGACGCCGATCGAGAACGCCGAGGGAATGCCGGCCAGCCACAGCGCGACGCAGTAGTAGACGGCGAGGATCGCCATGACCAGGATCTGGCCGCGCAGGTATTGCGACAGCACGACGTCGATGTCCTTGGCTACGGTGATCAGCTTGGCATGCCAGGGGCGCGGGATGACGTTGCCCAGGCGACGCATCATGCCGTTCCAGTCGAGCAGCAGATAGAACATCACCACCGGCGCCAGCATCAGGTTCACGGCGAGGCCGACCAGCGCCACGCCGCCTATTTTCAGCGAACTGTAGATGCGTTCGAGAATGATCTGCACGGTATCCCAGTTGCCGGCGGCGAGCTTCTGCAGCGTAGCGGTATCGAAGCGCAGCTTGATGCCGAAGTTCTGCCGCAGCCAGGGCGCCAGCTTCTCGTTGGCCAGCGCCAGCGCTTCCGGCAGTCGCGCCGCGATGACGACGGCTTCTTCGTACAGCAGGGGAAAGACAATCAGGATCAGGCCGGCCACCAGCGCGCCCAGCGCCAGCATGACGACGACCACCGCCAGCATGCGCGGCACGCCCCAGCCCGTGATGCGGTCGGTCACCGGATTGCAGATATAGGCGAGGATGGCCGCCAGCAGAAACGGCGTGAGAATTGGCGACAGCGCATAGAACAGGGCGGCAATTGCCAGCCCGGCCGCGATCCACAGGGCGGTTTGCAAGCGATCGCTATTCAGGGCTTCGGGAGGCAAGGTCATTTCCGGTAAAATTCGCAGATTCGCCGTGGTCGGCAGCGCGAATTATCACCGATCCGACGGCAAAACCGCGATTCTGACCTTCATTCCGCCTGCGTCTTCAAGGACTTCATCTTGACTGCCTCCACTCCTATCCCGTCCCCGCTCACTTACCGAGATGCCGGAGTCGATATCGATGCCGGCGATGCGCTGGTCGAACGCATCAAGCCTGCGGCGAAACGCACCATGCGGCCGGAAGTGCTGGCCGGCATCGGCGGTTTCGGCGCGCTGTTCCAGATCTCGAAGAAGTTTCGCGAACCGGTGCTGGTCTCCGGTACGGACGGCGTCGGCACCAAGCTCAAACTCGCATTTCAGTGGAACCGCCACGACACCGTCGGCCAGGATCTGGTCGCCATGAGCGTCAATGACATCCTGGTGCAGGGCGCCGAGCCGCTGTTCTTCCTCGACTACTTCGCCTGCGGCCGGCTCGACGTCGAAACGGCGGCGACGGTGGTCGAAGGCATCGCCCGCGGTTGCGAACTCGCCGGCTGCTCGCTGATCGGCGGCGAGACGGCGGAAATGCCCAGCATGTACCCGGACGGCGAATACGACCTCGCCGGCTTCGCCGTCGGCGCGGTGGAAAAGGCCGAGATCATCGACGGCAAATGGATCCGCCCGGGCGACGTGGTGCTCGGCCTGGCATCCTCCGGCGCGCACTCCAACGGCTATTCGCTGATCCGCAAGATCATCGAGCGCGCGCAGCCTGATCCGAAAATGGACATCGGCGGCGTGCCGTTGGCCGATGCGGTGATGGCGCCGACCCGCATCTATGTCAAACCGCTGCTGGCGCTGATCCAGGCGCTGCCGGTGAAAGGCATGGCGCACATCACGGGCGGCGGTCTGACCGAGAACATTCCGCGAGTGCTGGGCAAGCACCTGACGGCGATCATCGACAGCAAGAACTGGCCGCTGCCGCCCTTGTTCCAGTGGCTGCAAAAGGAAGGCCAGGTGGCCGACGCCGAAATGCATCGCGTCTTCAACTGCGGCATCGGCATGATCGTGATCGTCGCCGAGGCCGACGCCGGCGCGGCGATGCAACTGCTTGCGGCGGCAGGCGAGAAGGTCTATCACATCGGCCGCATCGAAGCGCGCGGCGAGGGACAGGCGCAGACCGTAGTCATCTGACGCCGAGCAGTTTGGCGTATGGCCAGCGCCGACTTTTACAGGTGGGCGCTGACGGCGGCCAGCACGGCCTCCGTCGAGTCTGATTGCAGCGGATCAACGACCAGCAGCTCATCCATGCTCTTCAGCCAGGTTAGCTGGCGCTTGGCGAACTGGCGCGTGGCGAACACGCCGCGATCGCGCAATTCGGCCGCCGGCAATTCCCCTTCCAGCATTTCCCACACCTGCCGGTAGCCGACGCAGCGCATCGACGGCAGACCGGCGTCGAGCCGGTATTTCCGGCGCAGCATCTTCACTTCATCGACCAGGCCGGCGGCCAGCATGTCGTCGAAGCGCTGCGCGATGCGCCGGTGCAGTTCGCTGCGATCTCCCGGCACCAGCGCCAGCGTCAGGCAGTTGAAGGGCGGGGCGCTGTCCTTCTGTTCGGCGAAGTAGCTGCCCAGCGTGCGGCCGGTGAGGCGCAGCACCTCGACGGCGCGCTGGATGCGCTGGGCATCGTTGGGCTTCAGCCGGGCGGCGGTCTCGGGATCGAGCCGCGCCAGTTCCGCATGCAGGGCCGGCCAGCCGCGCTCGGCGGCTTCGGCGTCGATCGTGGCGCGCAGGGCGGCATCGGCCTGCGGCAGGTCGGCCAGCCCTTCGCGCAAGGCCTTGACGTAGAGCATGGTGCCGCCGACCAGCAGCGGAATCCGCCCGGTCGCGGTGATGGCGGCCATTTCGCGCAGGGCATCGCTGCGAAACTGCGCCGCCGAGTAGCGCTCCTCGGGCGTGATCAGGTCGATCAGCCGGTGCGGGAAGCGCGCCAGCGTCGCGGCATCGGGCTTGGCGGTGCCGATGTTCATGTCGCGAAACACCTGCGCCGAATCGACGCTGACGATGTCGCAGGGAAAGCGCGTCGCCAGATCGAAGGCCAGCGCGGTCTTGCCGCTGGCGGTGGGGCCGATCAGGAGGATGGCTGGCGGTTGCCAGCCATCCTCCTCTTCGGCCCGAGAAGGCCCCCCACCCCCCGGCCCCCGCCCCGGGGGCGGGGGTGACTGATCGGCTGCGCCCTTCGGGCTCGACAATGGGGCCAACTTAGCGACCGCGCATGAACAACTTGTCGAGTTCCGCCATCGAGAGCTGAACCCAGGTCGGCCGGCCGTGGTTGCACTGGTCGGCGCGCTCGGTTTCTTCCATCTGGCGCAGCAAAGCGTTCATCTCCGGCAGGCTCAGCAGGCGGTGGGCGCGCACCGCGCCGTGGCAGGCCATGGTGGCCAGCAGTTCGTTGCGTTGCGTTTCGACCACGCGGCTGGCCGGATGCTCGGCCAGGTCTTTCAGCAGCGAGCGCACCAGATCGACCGGGTTGCCTCCCGCCAGCAGCGCCGGCAGGCTGCGCACCGCGAGTTGCCGCGGGCCGGCGGCCGTGACGGCAAAGCCGAGCTGGCCGAGCGCTTCGTGCTGTTCGCCGGCCGTCGCCATTTCGGCTTCGCTGGCGGATAGCAGCAGCGGCACCAGCAGCGCTTGTGTCGCCGGCGGCCCGGCATCGAGGCTCTGCTTCAGCTTCTCGTAGAGGATGCGCTCGTGCGCCGCGTGCATGTCCACCAGCGCCAGACCGTTGGCATTCTGCGCGAGGATGTAAACGCCGTGCAGTTGCGCGATGGCGTAGCCGAGCAGCGGGGCGCCATCCTCCTGTTGCCCACCAAGAGTCGGCGCTGGCGACACGGCGATTTCGGCGTCGGCGAAGGCCGCGCGCGCGAATTCGAGGTAGGGCCGGGCCGCCGGCTCGCCCACGCCCAGGCCGGATTGGCGCGCGTAGGAGAAGGCGGACGGCACATAGGTCGGCGCGGTCCGTTCCGGAGCTTCGGCGCTGGACAAGGGCGCGGCCAGCGTGCGCTGCAGGGCGTGGAAAATGAACTGGTGGATGCCGCGAGCATCGCGAAAGCGCACCTCGGTCTTGGCCGGATGCACGTTCACATCGACGCCGGCCGGGTCGAGTTCGAGGAACAGCACATAAGCCGGGTGGCGCTGGCCGTGCAGGATGTCGGCCCAGGCCTGGCGCGCGGCGTGGGTCAGCAGCTTGTCGCGGACGAAGCGGCCATTGACGAAGAAGTATTGCTCGTCGCGTCCCGAGCGCGAATAGGCCGGCAGCGCGGCGAGGCCCCAGAGCCGCAGCGGCCCGGCCGTTGCATCCAGCGGGCGGGCATGCGGGAAGAACTCCTCGCCGAGGATTTCCCTCGCGCGCCGGGAAAAGTTATGCGCAGCGGTATCCCCTTGCGGGACGGCGCTGGCGAGACGGCGTTTGGCGCTGCCGTTGTGGCTCAGCGTGAAGGCGACATCGGGTCGTGCCAGGGCCATGCGGCGCAGAACCTCGTCGCAATGCGCGAATTCGGTGGCCTCGGTCTTGAGGAACTTGCGCCGTGCCGGAGTGTTGAAATACAGGTCGGCGACTTCGATTACCGTGCCCGCGGCCAGCGCCGCCGGTTCCACCGGATAGTTCGACGCGCGTTGCGCGGCGGAAACGTTGTCACCCCCTTCCTCGGGAAGGGGGGCGGGGGGGTGGTTCTGAATGCGCCAGGCGTGCGCCGAATTTGGCGCACGGCTGGTGATGGTGACGCGCGCCACGGAGGCGATGGAGGCCAGCGCCTCGCCGCGAAAGCCGTAACTGGCGACGCGTTCGAGGTCGTCGAGGCTGGCTATCTTGCTCGTTGCGTGGCGCGCCAGCGCCAGCGCAAGGTCGTCGGCAGCGATGCCGCTGCCGTCGTCGACCACGCGGATCAGGCGCACGCCGCCTTCTTCGAGCTGCACGTCGATCCTTGTCGCGCCGGAATCGAGGCTGTTTTCGAGCAGTTCCTTGAGCACCGACGCCGGACGTTCGACCACCTCGCCGGCGGCAATCTGGCTGATCAGGAGGTTCGGCAGCGGCTTGATGATTCCCATGGGGCGGATTATAGCTTCCGGTAAAATTGTCCCTTTCCCTCGAAACAGCGCCAAAGTGGAACTTCTCGCCCAATTCATCGACATTGTCCTGCACGTAGACAAGTATCTGGCCGTGCTCCTGGCGCAGTACGGCACCTGGATTTACGTCATTCTTTTTGCCATCGTGTTTTGCGAGACGGGCCTTGTGGTGACGCCCTTCCTGCCCGGCGACTCGCTGCTCTTCGTCGCCGGCGCGCTGGCCGCGACCAGTGGCGGCGCCTTCGACATCGACATCGTGATCGCGGTACTGCTGGCCGCGGCCATCCTCGGCGATAACACCAACTACTGGATCGGCCGCTGGGCCGGCCAGCGCATCCTGGCCTGGGGCGACAAGTCCCGCTATTTCAATCGCAAGGCCTTCGACATGACGCACGCCTATTACGAGAAGCACGGCGGCAAGACCATGCTGGTGGCGCGCTTCATGCCGTTCGTGCGCACCTTCGCGCCCTTCGTCGCCGGCGTCGGCAACATGAGTTATCCGCGCTACTTTCTGTTCGACCTCGCCGGTGCCGTCCTCTGGGTATTTTCGCTGTGCCTCGCCGGCTACTGGTTCGGCAACATTCCCTGGGTCAAGTCGAATCTGTCGTTGATCATCTTCGGCACCATCGGCCTGTCGCTCGTTCCGCTTGCCCTGGCGTGGCTGCGGCATCACCTGTCGCCGAAGGCCTCCTGAACATGCGTCGCGCAGCGGCAGTCGTCGCCTCGCTGCTGCTGGCCGGTTGTGCGCGCGACTGGAGCCGCCCGCCGGGTGCCAGCGCAAAGGCGGTGGGTGATTCGGTCGCCAGCTTCGATCCGAAGCAGATCGGCAAGAGCGACGTCGATCGCGTCGCCGATCTGCACCGCCGCGAAATATTCGCCAGCGTGCGGGTGCTGGCCGAAAAGCTTTACCGGCGCAATCCGCGCGAATGGAAGAAGGGCGGCCACGCCAGCATCGAAGCGGCGCTGGACCGTTTGCTCGATCCGCGCCTGGGCTGGCGCCTGCCGGAAAGCGCCGGCCGGCGCGACACCGACGCGATGCTGCTGGCCCTGCGCGAGGATTTTGCCGGCGACCGGGTGGCCGTGTTCATTGCCGGCATGGGCGCCATGCTGAATGCCGCATTCGACGGAAAGACGGAATTTTTCATGCTCGACGAACTTGATCCGCAGAAGTTGTACAACAGCGCGCGCAATCTTGAAATCGCGGCGTGGAAGCTTGCCAACGCGCGCGACGCCGCAGGCCAGCCGCTGCTGCTCTCCAACGAGACGGGGCAGGCCGCGCAGCCGGCGAACCTCAGCTTCGAGCGCGAATTCGGCAAGATGATCGGCAATCTCGACCTGCTCTCCGCCCTGATCGCCGACAAGGGCCACCGCACCATTGCCCGGGTCGCGCAAAGCCTGGCCACGGCGGTGTTTCTTCCAGTGGCGACGCTGCGATGAAGCGCTACGTCATTCTCATTTCCGGGCGCGGCAGCAACATGGAGTCGCTGCTCGATGCCGGGCTGCCCGGCGTCTGCGCGGCGGTGATCAGCAATCGCCCGGATGCGGCCGGCCTCGCCTCCGCTGCGAGTCGCGGCATCGCCACCGTAGCGATCGATCATCGCGGCTTTGCTGCGCGGTCGGAATTCGATGCCGCGCTGGCGGCCGAGATCGAGAGGCACGCACCCGCCCTTGTGCTGCTCGCCGGTTTCATGCGCATCCTCGGCGACGATTTCGTGCGCCGCTTCGAAGGCCGCCTGCTGAATATCCACCCCTCACTGCTGCCGCTGTTTCCCGGCATAAAGACCCACGCCCAGGCGCTGGCCGCCGGAGTCAGGCTGCATGGCTGCAGCGTGCACTTCGTTACGCCGGCGCTCGATGGCGGGCCGATCATCGCGCAGGCCGCGGTGCCGGTGCAGGCGGACGACGACGTGGCGAGCCTGGGCCGGCGCGTGCTGGCCGAGGAGCATCTCCTCTACCCGCGAGTCGCGCGCTGGTTTCTCGAAGGCCGCCTGCATCTGGTTGCCGGCCGCGCGCATCTGACAGGCGAGATAGCGGTGAGCGGGGCGCTGCATGCGCCGCAGACCGATCAGATGCGCGGCTGAGATGTCCGCTTGAGATGCCCATCGTTCTGGCACTGGTCGCCTCGGCCGTGATTCATGCGGCAGCACTGCTGGGGCCCGGCTGGACTCTGCCCGGCGACCACGACGCCGATGCGCCGCAGACCATCGACGCCGTGTTGACCAAACCCGCGCCGCGCGCCGAACCCGCGCCGGTAGCCAAGTCGGTGCCCAAGCCGCACGCCGACAAGCCACGGCCGCAGCGCATGGCGACAGCGGCAAGTTCAGTGCCTGCGATCCCTTTCGCGCCCAGTGAATCAAGTGCAGCGCCTGCGGCGCTGCCCGTCGAGCCGCCGGCCGCCGTCTCGCCAGCGCCGACTTTCGAGCCGGCACCGGTCCCCGCCCGCATCGCGCTGCCGGCGAAGGGGCGCGTGCGCTACGCCATCACGCGCGGCGAAGAAGGCTTCGTGATCGGTCAGACGACGCATACCTGGCAGCAGGACGGCTTCACCTACACGCTGCAAAGCGTCGCCGAGACGACCGGGCTGGTCGCCCTCTTCAAGCCTGCGCGCGTGCTGCAGAGCAGCCGGGGCGAGGTGACGGCGGCGGGCCTCAAGCCGCGCGAGTTTCGCCATGAACGTGTCGGCGGGCTCGACACCGCGAGTTTCGACTGGGCGCGCAGCGTCGTCGCCTATGCCGGACGCGAGGACGGCATTGCCGCCGGAACGCAGGACATGCTCTCGATGTACTACCAACTGGTGCTGTTGGTGGCGAAGGGTGGCACGCTGGAGATGCCCATCGCCACCGGGCGCAAGCTGGAAACCTATCGCGCCGAAGTCATCGGCGAAGAAATGGTCGTGCTGCCGGCGGGCGAGCGTCGGGCATCGCGCTTGAGAATCAAGAGCGGCAATGACACCATCGAACTGTGGCTGGCTGTTGGCAAAGACGCGGACATGCGCGCGCTGCCTTTGAAAATTCGCTACACCGACCGCAAGGGCGAGATCTTCGACCAGGTCGCGCAGGACATCGAGATACAGGAGCAATAATGAACATTCCCTCCAAGCCCATTTCAGCAATGCGAGGCGCGGCATGAGCGACGACAGGAAGCACGGCAAGCCGCGCGGCACGGCACGGGGCGCGGCCGGTCCGCGCCGTGAATCATCGCGGGGAAGCGCCGGACATGGCGCGGAGCAGCCTGCGGCGGCCGAGGGCCTCGCCGCCGACCTGCTCAACGCGGCGGTGGCGGCCACCGCGCAGTTGCTGAGCTTTGCGCTGCCAGCCGATGCGGCCTTGTCGGCTTTTTTCCGCGCGCGCAAGAGCGGCGCGAAGGATCGCGCCTTCATCGCCGAAACGGCCTATGCCGTGCTGCGTCGCAAGCGCCTGCTGGAACGCCTGGCCGCCTGCGGGCCAAACTTGGAAGCGGCCTTCCTCGCGCCGGGCTCGACGCCGAAGCGTGGTCCGAAGCCCTCCGGGCCGCGCCGCATCTCGCCGCGCGAACTGGTCCTGCTCTCGCTGTCGCGCGTGCGCGGCATGTCGCAGCGCCAGCTCGAAGGCGCGCTGCTGCCCGGCGAGGCCGAGTGGCTGGCGGACATCCGGCGCCAGCCGGAACCGGAACTGACGCTGGCCGAGCAACTGGATTTCCCCGACTGGCTGGTCGAGCGCCTCACAAGTCAATCGATGGGCCGCCCCAAGATTGACTTGGCCCCCACGGGGGGCGGCGCGGACGATTCTTCCGCGCCGGGGGCCGTACCAATTCCGCGTATGTCGCCCGAGGAACTGCTGGCGCTGGCGCGCGCGCTCAACACGCCGGCGCCGCTCGATCTGCGCGTGAATACGCTGAAGGCAGAGCGCGAGGGCGTGATGAAGCTTCTCGCCGCCGACGGCATCGTCGCCACGCCCTGCCCGTATTCGCCGCTGGGTCTGCGCCTGAAGACCAAGCCCTATCTGCAGAAGCATCCGGCCTTTCTCGACGGCAGCATCGAAGTTCAGGACGAGGGCTCGCAGCTGCTCGGCTTTCTGCTGGCACCGAAGCGCAGCGAGATGGTGGTGGATTTCTGCGCCGGCGCCGGCGGCAAGACGCTGATCCTCGGTGCGCTGATGCGCTCCACCGGGCGCCTGTATGCTTTCGACGTATCGGACAAGCGGCTGGCCAAGCTGAAGCCGCGCGCCGCCCGTGCCGGGCTGTCGAACGTGCATCCGGCCTGCCTCTCCGGCGAGAACGACACGCGGGTGAAGCGGCTGCAGGGCAAGGCCGATCGCGTGCTGGTCGATGCGCCGTGTTCGGGCTTGGGCACCTTGCGCCGCAACCCCGACCTCAAGTGGCGGCAGTCGCCGCAGAGCGTGGACGAGCTGACCGTCAAGCAGGCCGCCATTCTCGCCGCTGCGGCGAAGCTGCTGCGGCCCGGCGGCAGGCTGGTGTACGCGACCTGCAGCATTCTTGCGGAAGAGAACGAAGCCATCGTGGACGCCTTCCTCGCCACGCATGCCGAGTTCCATCGCCTCTCGGCGCAGGAAGTGCTGGCCGCGCAAGGCATCGTCATCGACTGCGGCGAGGACATGCGCCTGACGCCGCAGAAACACGGCACCGATGCCTTCTACGCGGCCGTGCTGGAACGCGCCAAGTGATTGTGAAACATGGGGCGGCCGCAGGCCGCGAACCTCAGTCACCCCCTTCCTCGGGGCGGAGGCAGGGTTTCGCGGAGCACTGCTCCGTGCTGCCGGAGCCGGCTGGCTGTGCAAAGCCAGCCGTGGGACGGGGGCTGGGGGGATGGTCGTTGTTAATTGCGCTGGCACTGTCTTTCAGCGCCAGCGCCACGCCGCTGCCGGCGACGGGCACGGTCGAAGTGCTGTTCACGCCCTGGGACGATGCCGAGGGCGCCATCGTGCGCGCGTTGGGCGAAGCGAAAAAGAGCATTCATGTGCAGGCCTACCTGCTCACCAGCCGCTCGATCGCCAGGGCGCTGCAGGATGCCCAGGCGCGCGGCGTCGCGGTCGAGATCCTCGCCGACCGCGAGATGCTGGAAAAGAGCGACAAGTCGCTGCTGCCCATGCTGGCCGGCGGCGGCATCCCGGTCTGGATCGAAACGCGCTACGCTGCCGCACACAACAAGGTGCTCCTGGTCGACGTCGGCCAGGCCGACGCTTTCGTCATCACCGGCAGCTACAATTTCTCATGGTCGGCGCAGGCGCGCAATGCGGAAAACCTGCTGATCCTGCGCGGCAATCCGGCGCTGGTGCGGCGCTATCTGGAAAACTGGCAGCGGCATCGGGGCGAGGCGGAAAAGATGAGCGGAGCACAATGAGATGATGGAAAAAGAGCTGGCCAGCCTGTGGCGGGAAGTCCTTGTCGATCTGCGCGAACCGGATCTGGTCTGGCAGCTGCTTGCGCTGGCGGCCTGCCTGTTGCTGGCCAAGCTGGGCGAGCGCCTGGTGCCCAGCCGCCAGGCCGGCGACGGGCGCGCCTGGGAGCTGGGTCGCGGCGGCCTGAAACGCCTCGCCTTCCCGCTGCTGGCGCTGATTCTGGTGCTGATTGCGCGACCCGTAGCGCAGCAGTGGATTCATGTGACATTCCTCTCGTTGGCCTTGCCGCTGCTGTCCTCGCTGGCGGTGATCCGCGTGGTGTTTTACGTGTTGCGCCTGAGCTTCGTCGAGTCCGCCTGGCTGGTCCAGTTCGAGCGCGTCTTTGCCGGGCTGGTCTGGGCCATCGTCGCCTTGCACATCACTGGCCTGCTGCCCGAGGTGATCGACGTACTGGAATCGGTGAAGTTCAGTGCCGGCAAGCAGAAGCTCACGCTGTGGAATATGCTGCAGGGCCTCGGCGCGGTATTGATCGCCGTTTTTCTGGCGCTCTGGCTTGCCAGCGCGATCGAGGCGCGACTGCATGCGGCAGAAGGGCTCGACAACAATCTGCGCGTGGTCCTGGTCCGGCTGTCCAAGGCGCTACTGATTCTGCTGGCGGTGCTGATCGGCTTGCCCATGGTCGGCATCGATCTCACCACGCTCTCGGTATTCGGCGGCGCGCTCGGCGTCGGCCTCGGTTTCGGCCTGCAGAAAATTGCCAGCAACTATGTCTCCGGCTTCATCATCCTGCTCGACGATTCGATCCGCATCGGCAACATCATCACGGTCGGCGCCGACCGCGGCGAAGTGACGCGCATCACCACGCGCTACACCGTGCTAAAAAACCTCGACGGCGTCGAAGCGCTGGTGCCCAACGAACTGCTGGTCGGCTCGGTGGTGCAGAACCAGTCCTACAGCAGCCCGCAGGTGCGCATCGCGCAGCCGGTTCAGGTCAGCTACGACAGTGACCTGGAACGCGCCATGAGCATCATGGCCGCGGCGGCCAAGGCTCAGCCGCGCGTGCTGGCCGACCCGGCGCCGGCGGTATTGCTCAAGGCCTTCGCCGACTCGGGCATCAACCTCGAACTCGGCTTCTGGGTGGGCGATCCCGAGCTGGGCGTGGGCCAACTGCGCTCCGACATCAATCTGGCGATCTGGCGCGAATTCAAGCAGGCCGGCATCGCGATCCCCTTCCCGCAACGCGAAGTCCGAATTCTTGGTGGAGCAGAGCATGACTGACACCCGACTGATACATGGCTTTCATGCCATCACCGCCAAGCTGCGCCACGCCGCCGACGACGTCAAGGAAATCACCGTCGCCGAGGGGCGCCAGGACGGCCGCATGCGCGAGCTGCTGAAGCTGGCCGAAGCCCATGGCGTGCGCGTGATCCTGTCCGATGCGAAACGGCTCGACGGCCTGGCCGGCGGCACGCAGCATCAGGGCGTGGTGGCGAAGGTCGCCGCCCAAGCCAAACACGTGACGCTGGACGACGTGCTCGACGGCCTCACCGAACCTGCGCTGCTGCTGGTGCTCGACGGCGTCACCGACCCGCACAATCTCGGCGCCTGCCTGCGCGTGGCCGACGCCGCCGGCGCGCATGCGGTGATTGCGCCGAAGGACAAGGCCTGCGGCCTCAACGCGACCGTGATCAAGGTCGCCAGCGGCGCCGCCGATACCGTGCCCTACATCGTGGTGACCAATCTCGCGCGCAGTCTGCGCGAAATGCAGGAGCGCGGCATCTGGATCATCGGCGCCGCCGGCGAGGCCGAAAAGGAACTCTATGCGATCGACCAGAAAGGCCCCTGCGCCTGGGTGCTCGGCGCCGAGGGCGCCGGCATGCGCCGCCTGACGCGCGAGACCTGCGACGAACTGGCGCGCATTCCCATGCATGGCAGCGTGGAAAGCCTCAACGTGTCGGTGTCGGCCGGCATTTGTTTGTTCGAGGCAAGGCGGCAGCGCGGCAAGTGAGTCTGCAGCGCCGTCACAGAAGTCGGCGCTGGCGGGACGGCGATGAAATGCGGCATGTTGAGGGAATCCGCGCTTGAGCGTAGTCTGTTGTTTTGATTGTTACGACGATAGTGATTGAACTCGACAGGCGAGCCATGGACAAAGCTACCTACTACAAGACCCTATTTCTGTTCGGCGGCATTTGGAATGTCGGAGGCGCGATCCCGGCGTGGCTGGGAGCGATGCTCGTACCCGACCTGGCATTCGCGCACGCCGGCATGTCGGCTCCTGCGGTGTTGTTTCCCTATCACGCCATGTACTCGTTCATTGTCACGTTCGGTATTGGATACATTATCGTCAGTCGTGACATCACGAAAAATCATGGAATCGTTGTGCTGGGCATCATAGGCAAGACATTGTTCTTTATTGCCTGTGGAACTGCCTTTGTTCGGAATGAAGCAAATCTGATGGTATTGCTGACAGGAATAGTGGATATCCTTTTTGCGTGTCTGTTCCTTGAGTTCTTGATTTCGGCAAAAAGGGTAGCGCCTCATCCGCAATGAGGATCCGCCAGCAACCGCATTGCGTGCGCTGGACATGAAGAAGCAAGGACATTGGCTATTGCTGCTGCTGCCTGATGGTCGAAGTTGGTGGCTGTCCGTTTCAGAGCAACGCGATCGACTGCATAAGGGCACGAAACAGACGTTGCCGCCGTACCGCCAGCGCCGACTTTCCGGGCGCGGTGCAGCTCAGGCGACGGCGTTGCCCGCTTCGTAGGCTTCGATCGCCGTGCGCAGCTTGTCCGGCAAGGGGCGCGAGGTCTTGCTTTCCGGGTCGGCGTTGACGTAGACGATCTCGCCGCTGATCAGGCGCTCGCCGTCGCGGAAGATGCCCATTTCAAACGTCATGCTCGAATTGCCGAGCTTGGCGGCGCGCACGCAGACGTCGATGATTTCGTCGAAGCGCGCCGAGCCGTGGTAGTTGATCACGCTGCGCACCGCGAACAGGTCGCCGCCAGTGCCGGCGATGCCTTCCGGGTAGGGCAGGCCGATGGCGCGCCAGTACTCGGTGACGCCGACGTCGAAGTAGGTCAGGTAGTGGCCGTTGAAGACGATGTTCTGCGGATCGACTTCGGCCCAGCGCACGCGTAGCGGGTAACGCAGGCGGAAGGCGGCGAGTTCAGAGGGCGTGGTCATGGCAGGTCCCCTTGAGGTTGTCGGTTGGAATCCGGTGCGCGGCTACGCTTCGTCGGTCAGCAGCGAGACGCCGAGCAGGGCGCGGCGCTTGAGCCACGGGCTGGGACGGTAGCGCGGATCGCCGTAGAAATCCTGCATGGCTTCGAGGATGGTCAGCACGTTCCTGGCGCCCAGCGCATCGCCGAAGGCCAGCGGGCCCTTGGGGTAGGCGAGGCCGAGCGTGACGGCGCGGTCGATGTCGGCCGGTTTGGCGACGCGCTGCTGGGCGATGTCGCAACCGATGTTCACGATGCAGGCGACGATGCGCTGGGCGACGAAGCCGGCGCTGTCATGAATCACCGTGACGGGCGTGCCGTCGGCGGCGAACAGGGCATGGGCGGCGTCGCGCATCGCGGGCGTGGTCAGCGGCGTCGTCATCAGCGTGCGGCGCGGACTCTTGCCTGCCGTGATGCCGAACAGGCAGTCGATGGCGACGGTGCGCCCGGGATCGAGGCCCTTGGTTACGCAGGCCGTGGTGGCGTCCATGCCCAGCGGGGTGATGATGCACAGGGCATCTTCGCTGGGCTCGTAGTCGGTTTCGACCGCGATGCCGGCTGCGGCCGCGATCTCGCGCACGGTTTCGCCCCATGCCGGGTGGGTCTGGCTGACCCAGACGCTGGCCGGCTTGGCGGTCGGCACAATGGCTACGGGCATCGCCTCGGGCGTCCCGTTGGCGTAGGTGTAGAAGCCGCGGCCGGTCTTGCGTCCCAGCAGGCCGCCGGCGAGGCGTTGCGCCGCGAGTGCCGAGGGCCGGTAGCGCGGCTCCTGGTAATACTGGTGGTAGATGGATTCCATCACCGGCTGCGAAACGTCGAGCCCGGTGAGATCCAGCAGTTCGAAAGGGCCCATGCGGAAGCCCGCGACCTCGCGCATGATGCGGTCGATCTCCCAGAAATCCGTCACGCCTTCGCCGAGGATGCGCAGCGCTTCGGTGGCGAAACCGCGGCCGGCATGATTGACGATGAAGCCCGGCGTGTCGCGGGCGGCGACTGCCGTGTGGCCCATGCGCCGGCCGAGCGCCAGCAGTGCCTCGCAGACCCACGGCGCGGTGAGCAGGCCGTCGATCACCTCGACGATTTTCATCAGCGGCACGGGATTGAAGAAGTGGAAGCCGCCGACGCGCTCCGGCCGCTTGCAGGCCGCGGCTAGCGAGGTCACCGAGAGCGACGAGGTATTGGTGGCGAGGATGCAATCGGCACCGATAATGTCTTCCAGTTGCTGGAACAGCTGCTTCTTGACGTCGAGGTTTTCGACGATGGCCTCGATGATGACTTGTGCCGAAGCCAGTTCATCGAGGCGGGGCACGACTTCCAGCTTGGCCGTTGCCGCGGCGAGCGCCTCGGCGGATATCTTGCCCTTCTCGGCCAGCTTGCCCAGCGTGCCGACCACGGTTTCGCGCGCGTTCGCCGCGGCGCCGTGCAGGGCGTCGAACAGCAGCACCCGAATGCCGGCCTGCGCCGCGATCTGGGCAATGCCGCGGCCCATGGCGCCGGTGCCGACGATGCCGATGCAAAGGGAAGACGACTGGATGTCGACAGGCATGGGAATCTCCATGGGTTGTTGCGTGCCCGGCCTGCTTGCAGCGGCCAGGCGGGCGTTCAGCGACCTACCAGAGCTTCCACCACGGCTCCGCGCGGTTGAGGCCGCGTGCGTAGTATTCGCTCTGGGGGAAATTCTTGCGCATCACGCGCTCGGCATCGTCGCGCAGGTCGTTCATGCCGAGCAGATCGTAGGCCTTGACCATGATGAACAGGGCTTCTTCATTGGCCGGCGCGTCCGGGTAGGTCTTGATCGCGGTCTGCGCGCGGTTAAGCGCAGCGACGTAGGCTTCCCGCTTCATGTAGTAGCGGGCGACATGCACTTCATGCGAGGCCAGTGCATTGACCAGGTATTTCATGCGCGCCGTGGCGTCCGGCGTGTAGCGGCTCTCGGGATACTTGTTCACCAGTGCCTTGAAGGCATCGAAGGACTCGCGGGCGGCCTTGGGGTCACGCTCGGTGAGATCCTGCAGGCTGACGTAGCCGAGCAGGCCGAGGTCTTCGTTGAAATTGGCCAGGCCCTTCAGGTAATAGGCGTAGTCGACGTTGGGATGGTTCGGATGCAGGCGGATGAAGCGATCGCAGGCGGCAATGGTGGACGCTGGTTCCTGCTGGCGGAAATAGGCGTAGGCGACTTCGAGCTGCGCCTGCTGCGCGTAACGGCCGTAAGGGAAGCGCGCTTCGAGCTTCTCGAAATACTTGACCGCCTTGTCGTAGGCGCCGTCGTTCATGGCGTCCTTGGCTTCGCTGTACAGCTTGCTGGCGGACCAGCCGGCGGTTTCGTCGATCACGTCGGGCAGCAGACCGCAACCGCCGAGCAGACCCGTGCCGAGAACGGCGCCGATGACCACGATTGGGGCGAGCGCCCGCAGGAATGCCGCTAAACTACGCATGGTGAAAACCTCGCATCAAGATGCGGCCGATTATAGCCGAAGCCCCAGCCCGACCCCGAGCGTCGAAATCCCCGCGGAGTGCGCCGGCTGGCGCCTCGACGCCGCATTGGCGAAGCTGTTTCCCGAGCACTCGCGCAGCCGTCTGCAGGCCTGGCTCAAGGCCGGGCTGATTCGCCTCGACGGCGGCCAGGCGGAGCCCAAGCGCAAGGTGTATGGCGGCGAACGCATCGATTTCGACCCGGGCGCTGCCGTTACCTGCCCGCGAAGCGGAATTCCAGGTATGCAAGGCGCGTCAGCGCCGACTCTTGCCGATGCGGCCGAGGACATTGCGCTCAACGTGGTGTTCGAGGACGAACAGCTGATCGTGATCGACAAGCCGGCGGGGCTGGTGGTGCATCCGGGCAACGGCAATGCCTCGGGCACGCTGATGAATGCGCTGCTGCACCATGAGCCGCAATTGGCCGGCATCCCCCGCGCCGGCATCGTGCACCGGCTCGACAAGGACACCAGCGGCCTGCTGGTGGTGGCGAAGACGCTGACGGCGCAGACCGACCTGGTGCGCCAGATGCAGGCGCGTTCCGTGAAGCGGCATTACCTCGCCCTGGCGCTGGGCACGGTGGAGCGCGACGGCACCGTCGATGCGCCGCTCGGGCGCCATGCCGTGCAGCGTACCAAGATGGCCATCATGCGGGCCGGCGGCAAGGAAGCGCGCACGCATTACGCGGTGCTCGAGCGCTTCGCCAAGGCGACCCTGCTCGAATGCCGGCTGGAAACCGGGCGCACCCATCAGATTCGCGTCCATCTCGCGTCGATCAAGCATCCGCTGGCCGGCGATCCGGCGTATGGCAAGGCGAAGAGCGGCGATGCGCGGCTCGATGCCTTTCCGCGTCAGGCGCTGCATGCCTGGCGGCTGGCATTGGTGCATCCGGCGACGGGCGCTGAAATGGCCTGGGAATCGCCGCTGCCCGCCGATTTCGCGCAGCTGCTGGAAGAGCTGCGGCATGAGTAGTTTCATCGTGCCCGACTGGCCCGCGCCACCCGGCGTGCGCGCACTGGCGACGACGCGGCAGGGCGGCGCCAGCCATGCGCCGTGGAACAGCTTCAATCTCGGCGACCATGTCGGCGATGATCCCCGCGCGGTGGCGGCGAATCGCGCCCTGCTGCGCCGCGAGCTGCCCGCCGAGCCGCTGTGGCTGACCCAGGTGCACGGCACGCGCTGCGTCGATGCAGCAACGGCAGCGCCCGGCGCCGAGGCCGATGCCAGCTTCACGCGGCAGCGCGGCGTGGTCTGCGCCGTGCTCACGGCCGACTGCCTGCCGGTGCTGCTCTGCGATGACAGGGCGAGCGTGGTCGGCATTGCCCACGCGGGCTGGCGTGGGCTGGCTGCGGGCGTGATCGAGACAACGGTGGCCGCGATGGGCGAGCCGGGTGATCGTCTGATGGCCTGGCTCGGCCCCGCCATCGGGCCGCAAGCCTTCGAAGTCGGCAGCGAGGTGCGCGAGATTTTCGTCGGCCACGACGCGCAGGCGGCCGATGCCTTCGTTGCCGCCGCCGCCGGCAAATGGCTGTGCGACATCCATCAACTGGCGCGGCAGCGACTCCAGGCGCTGGGCATTGACGGCCCCCGAAGGGGTGTCCCCGTCACGCAAAGCGGTCGTGCCACCAGCGCCGTCCCCGGGGATGCCGCTTCGCATAACTTCTGCACCATGCGCGATGCGGATAACTTTTTTTCCTATCGCCGCGACGGCGTCACCGGGCGCATGGCCAGCCTGGTCTGGCTGGAATAGCGCCTATAATTTCAGGCCCATGTCCGTTCTTTCCTGGATCATTGTCATGTCATTGGTCGGCGGCGCGCTGAGCGTTGCCGCCGCCGCTGCATTTGCGTTCAGGGCGCGGTTGCAATGGGTGTCGCTGCTCATCAGCTATGCCATCGGCGCGCTGCTGGGGGCCTCATTTCTCGAAGTGCTGCCGCATGCGATCACTGCCAGCGGCGATGCTTCGACCACGACGGCAACGGTGCTCGCCGGCATCCTGGCCTTCTTCGTCATGGAAAAACTGGTGCTGTGGCGACATTGCCACGTCGAGGCCTGCGAAGGGCATGAGCCGCTGGTGCACACCCACGGCCATGAGCACGACCACGGCCGCAGCGGCCTGATGATCCTGGTAGGCGATACCTTCCACAACTTTGTCGATGGCGTGCTGATCGCGGCGGCCTTCATGGAGGACGTGCGCCTCGGCATCGTCACCGCGCTGGCGATGATTGCGCACGAGATTCCGCAGGAGGTCGGCGACTTCGTGATCCTGCTGCATTCGGGCTACTCCAAAGGGCGCGCGCTGGCCTTCAACCTGCTCTCCAGCCTGGCGACCATGGTGGGCGCGCTGCTGGCCTATGTGGCGCTGGGCCAGGTGCAAAGCGCCGTGCCGGTGCTGCTGGCGCTGGCGGCGGCGAGCATGATCTATGTCGCCGTGGCCGATCTGATCCCGGGCCTGCACAAGCGCACCGAGCTGCGCGCCACGCTGCAGCAGGTGCTACTGATCGCGGCCGGCATCGGCACCATCGTTCTCACCCACCACATCGTCGACCGCTTCGCGGGCTAGGCGCTGCCTTCGTCGCTGCGGCGTGCCGAACAGCCACAGCAGCAAGGCCAGTGGCGCCGCTCCATAGAGGACAAAGGTCAGCACGCCGGCGGTAAGATTCCCCTCCGTGGCCGCCATCAGGACGGTGACGTAAAGCCATCCGATTGCGATTACATACATGGGCCAATTTTACGGGCAAGGATCGGCCGAGTCCGGCTTGACACCGTTTATTGTGCAGTGCAAAATCGAACCCGTTTTCAGGAGCCGTCGATGTTATCCCCCCCCGAGCAGAATGATCCAGTGCAAGCCATGTTTCAGGCGGGAAGTGCCATGGCCAAAGGCTTCAGCGAGTTTCTCGCCCAGCAGCAGGCGGCGGTCGCACCGGCCGGGGTGAATCCCGCGGCGTGGAACGCCGAGTCGGCAGAACTCAAGAAACTGCAGCAGGAATGGATGGAGCGCCACGCCCAGCTCTGGCAAGGCATGCTGGGCAAGGCTCCCGACCAGCCGGCGCCGCTGGTGGCCGTGCCGCCCCCAGGCGACAAGCGCTTCGACCATCCGGCATGGGCCGAGAGCCCGGTGTATGACTATCTGCGCCAGGCCTATCTGATCAATGCCGAGTACATGAAGCGCATGGCCGAGGCGGCGCCCGTGACCGACGGCCAGGCGAAGAACCGCATGCGTTTCCTGACGCGGCAAATGGTCGACGCGATGGCGCCGTCCAACTACCTCGCGACCAATCCCGAGTTCGTCAAGAAGGCGCTCGAAACCAACGGCAGCAGCATCCAGCAGGGCATACAGAATCTGCTCGGCGATTTGGAGAAGGGCCGCATTTCGATGACCGACGACAGCGCCTTCGAGGTCGGCCGCAACCTGGCCGTCACGCCCGGGGCGGTGGTGTTCGAAAACGAACTGATGCAGCTCATCCAGTATTCGCCGACCACCGACAAGGTCGCGGAGCGGCCCTTCCTGATGGTGCCGCCCTGCATCAACAAGTACTACATCCTCGATTTGCAACCGGAAAATTCGCTGGTGCGCTATGCGGTGGAGCAGGGCAACACGGTGTTCCTGGTTTCCTGGCGCAACGTGCAGGCCGACCTCGGGCATCTGACCTGGGACGATTACATCGAGAAGGGCGCGCTGACCGCAATCAAGGCGGTGCAGGACATCTGCAAGGTCAAGCAGATCAACGCCCTGGGCTTCTGCGTCGGCGGCACGATACTCGGCGCCGCGCTTTCCGTCGCGCGCATTCGCGGCGAAAATCCGGTGGCCTCGCTCACGCTGCTGACCACGCTGCTGGATTTCTCCGAAACCGGCGAGATCGGCTACTTCATCGACGAGACGGCGGTTCAGGCGCGCGAGGCCAGCATCGGCAAGGGCGGCCTGCTGCGCGGCAGCGAGTTGGCCTCGGTGTTTTCGGCGCTGCGCGCCAACGACCTGATCTGGCAATACGTGGTGGGCAACTACCTCAAGGGCACCAAGCCGCCGGCCTTCGACCTGCTCTACTGGAATGCCGACGCGACCAATCTGCCCGGCCCCTTCCTCGCCTGGTATCTGCGCAACCTGTATCTCGAAAACAGCCTGCGGGTTCCCGGCAAGCTGGAAATGTGCGGCGTCAAGGCCGATCTCGGCCGGGTCGACGTGCCCGCATTCCTCTATGCGAGCCGCGAAGACCACATCGTGCCGTGGAAGACCTCCTATCAGACGCGCAGCCTGCTCGGCGGCGAAACGACTTTCGTCCTCGGCGCCTCGGGGCACATTGCCGGCGTCATCAATCCGCCGGCGAAGAACAAGCGCAGTCACTGGCTGAGCGACAGCAAGACCGCCAATGCCGATGAGTGGTTCGATGCCGCGACGGAAGTCAAAGGCAGCTGGTGGCCGGTGTGGGCGGAGTGGCTCAAGGGCCATGGCGGCAAGGAAGTTCCGGCGCGCGGAAAGCTGGGAAGCAAGGCCTATCCGCCAGGCGAGCCCGCTCCCGGGCGCTATGTCAAGGAAAAGGCATAATGAACAAGCCGGGTGTTTGCGAGGGGCGCGGCGACCGGCGTAGCGATGAAGATAACGCCCCAGCAACAACAACGAGAGGAGAAGCAAAATGCTGCGAGTGGCACTGGTAACTGGCGGAATGGGCGGCCTCGGCGAGGCGATCTGCATCAAGCTGGCGGCGCTCGGCTACAAGGTGGTGACCACCTACAGCCCCAGCAACACCAAGGCACACGAATGGCTGCGCACCATGAACGACATGGGCTACGGCTTCAAGGCCTATCCCTGTGACGTCGGTGACTTCGATTCGGCCAAGGCCTGCGTCGCGCAGGTGACCAAGGATGTCGGCGCGGTGGAAGTGCTGGTGAATAACGCCGGCATCACGCGCGACATGACATTCAAGAAAATGACCAAGGCCGACTGGGATGCGGTGATTCACACCAATCTCGATTCCTGCTTCAACATGACCAAGCAGGTGATGGACGGCATGATGGAACGCGGCTGGGGTCGGGTCATCAACATCTCCTCGGTCAATGGACAGAAGGGCGCTTTCGGCCAGACCAACTATTCGGCGGCCAAGGCCGGCATGCACGGTTTCACCAAGGCGCTGGCGCTGGAAGTGGCGAAAAAGGGCGTCACGGTGAACACCATATCCCCGGGCTACATCGGCACCAAGATGGTCATGGCGATTCCGCAGGAAGTGCTGGAAAGCAAGATCCTGCCGCAGATTCCGCAATCGCGCCTGGGCAAGCCGGAAGAAGTTGCCGGCCTGGTGGCCTACCTGTCCTCGGAAGAGGCGGCCTTTGTTACCGGCGCCAACATCTCGATCAACGGTGGTCAGCACATGTACTGATCCACGCCGGGCGCCAGGCTGCGGCTTGCAGCGCGCCTGCCGCCCGCAAAGGTTTTTTAGTCGTTATAGGAAGTTTCAGAAATGGCAAAACGAATTGCATTGGTAACGGGCGCAATGGGAGGCCTGGGCACAGCGATCTGCAAGGCGCTGTCGCAAAGCGGATTCACCGTGGTGGCGAACTGCCTGCCCAATTTCCCGCCCAAGGACGAGTGGCTGGCCAAAATGAAGAGCGACGGTTTCGAATTCATCGTCGCCGAGGCCGATGTCACCGATTACGATGGCTGTGCCGCGATGGTCAGGAAGATCGAAGCTGAAGTCGGCCCGATCGACGTGCTGGTGAACAACGCCGGCATCACGCGCGACGCCGTGTTCAAGAAGATGGACAAGGGCCAGTGGGATGCGGTGCTGTCCACCAACCTCGACTCGGTGTTCAACGTGACCCATCAGGTGTTGACCGGCATGGCCGATCGGGGCTGGGGCCGCGTCATCAACATGTCATCGGTGAATGGCATCAAGGGGCAGTTCGGCCAGGCCAACTACTCCGCGGCGAAGGCCGGCATTCTCGGCTTCACCCGCGCCATCGCCGCCGAAGTGGCAAAGAAGGGTGTCACGGTCAACGCGATCGCCCCCGGCTATATCGGTACCGACATGGTCATGGCGATCAAGCAGGAAGTGCGCGATTCGATCGTGGCGACCATTCCGGTGGGCCGCCTGGGCAAGCCGGAAGAAATCGGCGCCCTGTGCGCCTATCTGGTGTCCGACCTTGCCGGCTACATGACCGGCGCCACGTTGAACATCAATGGCGGCTTGCATTACTGCTGAACCTGCCTGATTCAGGCAGACTGGCCCCCCGCCGCGGCGGGGAGGTCGTTTCTACTGCCGTGGTAGTACAATGATTCGATGGAGGAAAATACAATGGCCGCACAGAGCCGTCTCATCAAGAAATATCCGAATCGCCGCCTGTATGACACCCGCACCAGCACCTACATCACGCTGGCCGATATCAAGGAACTGGTCCTGGCTCACGAGGCGTTTCAGGTCGTCGACGCCAAGTCCGGCGACGATCTGACGCGGGCCATCCTGTTGCAGGTCATCCTCGAAGAAGAGGCCGGCGGTGCGCCGATGTTCTCTTCGGAGCTGCTGTCGCAGATGATCCGCTTCTACGGCAATGCGATGCAGGGCATGATGGGCAACTACATCGAGAACAACATCAAGTCCTTCACCGAGGTGCAATCCAAGCTCAAGGAACAGGCCAAGGCGCTGTATGGCGAAACCCCGGGCGACAGCCAGGATCTCTGGGCGCAGTTCCTCAAGTTTCAGGGACCGGCCATGCAGCACATGATGGGCACCTACGTCGAGCAGAGCCAGAAAATGTTCCAGCAGATGCAGGACACCATGCAGGAACAGACGCGCAAGATATTCCCCGGCATCTACGTCAAGCCCGAAGAAACCGAGAAGAAGTAGTTTTGGCAACGCGACGCAAGACCAAGGCGCCGACAGTCGGCTTCGTGTCGCTGGGGTGCCCCAAGGCGGCGTCCGACGCGGAACAGATCCTGACCCGGCTGCGCGCCGAGGGTTACGAAATCTCCGGCAGCTATGACGGCGCCGATCTCGTGGTGGTCAATACCTGCGGCTTCATCGATGCGGCGGTCGAGGAATCGCTCGACGCCATCGGCGAGGCCTTGGCCGAAAACGGCAAGGTGATCGTCACCGGCTGCCTCGGCGCCAAGAAGGACGCGGCGGGCAACGACATCGTGCGCGCCGTGCACCCCAAGGTACTCGCGGTCACCGGGCCGCATGCCATGGCGGAAGTCATGGCGGCCGTGCATCTGCATCTGCCTCCGCTGCATGATCCCTTCGTCGATCTGGTGCCGCCGCAGGGCATACGCCTGACGCCGGATCACTACGCCTACCTGAAGATATCCGAAGGCTGCAATCATCGCTGCACCTTCTGCATCATTCCTTCGCTGCGCGGCGACCTGGTGTCGCGTCCGATCGGCGAGGTGCTGCGCGAAGCCGAAGTGCTTGCGGAGGCCGGCGTCAAGGAACTGCTGGTGATCTCGCAAGACACCAGCGCCTACGGCGTCGACGTGAAATACCGCACCGGCTTCTGGGGCGGCAAGCCGGTGAAGACGCGGCTCTACGAGTTGTGCAGCGAACTGGGCAAGCTCGGCCTGTGGGTGCGCCTGCATTACGTCTATCCCTATCCCAGCGTCGATGACCTGATTCCGCTGATGGCCGAAGGCAAGATCCTCCCTTACCTCGACGCCCCCTTCCAGCATGCCAGCTCACGCATTCTCAAACTGATGAAGCGTCCCGCCTCGGCAGAAAAGGTGCTCGACCGCATCGCCGCCTGGCGCCGCGAAGTGCCCGATCTGACGATACGCAGCACCTTCATCACCGGCTTTCCCGGCGAGACCGAGACCGAGTTCAACGAACTGCTCGATTTCCTCGACGAGGCCCAACTCGACCGCGTCGGCGCCTTCTCATACTCGCCCGTCGAAGGTGCCACGGCCAACCAGTTGCCCGGCGCCCTGCCGGAGGAAGTGCGTGAAGAGCGCAAGGCGCGCCTCCTGCGCCATCAGGAAGACATTTCCACGCAGCGGCTGGAAAGAAAGATCGGCCGCCGCATCAAGGTGCTGGTCGACGACATCGACGAAGAAGGCGCCATCGCCCGCTCGGAAGGCGACGCGCCGGATGTCGATGGCCTGGTGTACATCACGGACGGCCACGATCTGGAGATCGGCGAATTTGCCGAAGTCAGCGTCATCGACTGCGATGTGCACGACCTCTACGCGACCCTCGCCGCCTCCGAGTAGTCCAACACAGCCATGAAGCCGAAGCTGGGTCTCGCCCTCGGTAGCGGTTCGGCGCGCGGCTGGGCCCATATCGGCGTCATCCGGGCGCTGGCGGAAGCCGGCTATGTGCCGGATGTCGTTGCCGGCTGCTCGATCGGCGCCTTCGTCGGCGCCGCCTATGCCGACGGCGACCTGGACAAGCTGGAGGATTGGGTCCAAGGCCTGGAGTGGAAAGAGGTCCTCAGCCTGCTCGATGTCAGTTTCTCGGGTGGCCTGTTCAAGGGCGAAAAGCTCGTCGCATTCTTCCAGCGGCATTTCGTCGACAAGGATTTTTCGAGCCTGCCCATTCCTTTTTCCTGTGTCGCCACCGACCTCGCCACCGGACGCGAGATCTGGCTGCGCGAGGGTTCGGTGGCCAGCGCAGTGCGCGCCTCGATCGCCTTGCCCGGCCTGTTTACTCCGGTCGTCCGCGATGACCGCCTGCTGGTCGATGGCGGCCTGGTCAACCCGGTTCCGGTGTCGCTGTGCCGGGCCATGGGCGCCGATGTCGTGATCGCCGTGGATCTGGGTTCGGATCGGGTCGGCAGCAGTCTGCGCCACAAGCCGGCCGCGAAGACAAGCGCGGACGGGCAGGAGCCGGGCTGGACGGGCCGTATGCGCAAGACCTTCAGCCGGCCGCGTCTGAGCAACGGCGATCTGCTGCCGTCGATGGCCGGCGTCATGTCGACCGGCATCCACATCATGCAGATGCGCATCGCCCGCAGCCGCCTCGCCGGCGAGCCGGCCGACGTGTTGCTGGCGCCGCGCCTCGGCCATCTGGCGCTGATGGATTACCATCGCGGGACCGAAGCCATCGAGGAAGGGCGCGCTGCCGTGATCCGCATGTTGCCGTCCATCGAGCACGCCCTGTCGGCATGAACGAGCTGATCGACGAATTGCGCCGCCTGCTGGGTGAGCGCCATGTGCTGACCGCAGCCGGGGATGTCGCCTCGTATTGCACCGACTGGCGTGGCCGCTACACGGGCAGTGCGCCATGCGTGGCGCTGCCGGGCAGCACCGAGGAAGTCGCCGCCGTGGTGCGCGCCTGCGCCGTCCGCGGCGCCGCTATGGTGCCGCAGGGCGGCAATACGGGTCTGTGTGGCGGAGCGACGCCGATCGGCGGTGAAGTGGTGGTCAACCTGCGGCGCATGAACCGCATCCGCGCCATCGATGCCGACAACAATTCGATGACCGTCGAGGCCGGCTGCACGCTGCAGGCGGTGCAGGAAGCCGCGGCGGAGGCGGATCGCCTGTTCCCGCTGTCGCTCGCGGCCGAGGGCAGCGCGACGATCGGCGGCAATCTGTCGACCAACGCCGGAGGCGTGCAGGTGCTGCGCTACGGCAATGCCCGCGAACTGACGCTGGGCCTCGAAGTGGTGCTCGCCGACGGCCGCATCTGGAACGGCCTGCGATCCCTGCGCAAGGACAACACCGGCTACGACTTGAAGCACCTGTTCATCGGCGCCGAAGGCACCCTGGGCCTGATTACGGCAGCCACCCTGAAGCTGTTTTCGCGGCCGCGCGCGCACGCCACCGCCTGGGTGGCGGTGCCCGATCCCGCCGCTGCCGTGCGCCTGCTGGGGCGCCTGCGCGACGCGGCCGGCGACAACGTGACGGCCTTCGAAATCGTCGGCCGCCCGGCCCTCGAACTTGTCCTCAAACACATCCCGAATGCGCGCGATCCGCTGCTCGGCAAGCCCGCATGGCAGGTGCTGATCGAACTCAGTGGATCGCGCGACGATCTGTCCGCCACCCTGGAGCAGGCGCTGGAAGCGGCTGCCGAAGACGGCATCGTCGACGATGCCGTGCTGGCCGCGAGCGGGGCGCAGACGGCCGCGCTGTGGGCGCTGCGCGAAAACGTCTCCGAGGCGCAGAAGATCGAGGGCGTTTCGATCAAGCACGACATCGCCGTGCCCGTCTCGCGCATCGCCGAGTTCATCGCGCGCGCCGATGCCGCCCTGCAGGCGGCGTTTCCGCAGGTGCGCATCGTCTGCTTCGGCCACATCGGCGACGGCAACCTGCATTACAACCAGTCGCGGCCCGATGCCCAGTCGAACAGCGAATTCATCGCGCAGACCGGCGCGGTGAATCGCATCGTGCATGACCTGGTGCATGAACTCGGCGGCTCGATTTCCGCCGAACACGGGCTGGGGCAGCTGAAGCGCGAGGAAGTGCTGCGCTACAAGAGCGCGACCGAGATGGACATGATGCGCGCGGTCAAACAGGCCCTCGACCCGCGCGGCCTGATGAATCCCGGCAAACTGCTTTAAAAAGTCGAAACAGGGGCTTTACATGCAGGCCCTGCCTACCTATAATGCGCGCTCTCTTGTGGGGGTATAGCTCAGCTGGGAGAGCGCTTGCATGGCATGCAAGAGGTCCGCGGTTCGATGCCTAGGACAATACCCTTTCACGGTATGAACCCGGGTTCGAATCCCGGTGGGGTCGCCAGCATCAAACAAAAACGGGTGCCTGATTTCAGGCACCCGTTTTTGTTTACGGGTTTGCGATATTCACGCAGACCACGCTTTCATAGTCGAATTTGAGCGCCATCCATTTCCGCGCAGGCAGCCCCTGCGCGTGGCCGACGATGACTTTCATCACGCCGGCGTGGATCACCAGCGCGGCACGCTCCAGGCCCTGGCGCCGGGTCTCCGTGACGAAGCTCTGCACGCGCTCCTGCATCTGGCCGACGGATTCGCCTTGCGGCGGGGCGTAGCCCAGCGGATCGGCGGCCCAGCCATCGAGCGCCTCGCGCTGTATGCGGTCCCACGGAGTCATTTCCCACATGCCGAAGTTCATTTCCTGCAGGCGCGGATCGCTGCGCGGCGCGGGGTGCAATGCGTCGGCGAGTTGCCGGCAGCGTTGCAGCGGGCTGGTGAAGACCGGCAAATCCGGAGGCAGTTGCGGCACGATGCGCGCCGCCGCCGCGGCGACGTCCTCCGCCAGCGGCAGGTCGGTGCGGCCGTAGCACACGCCGGCGGCCACCTGCGGCGCCGGGTGGCGGATCAGGTAAAGCTGCACAACAACCCTAGATAGAAAGCCAGTTCGCTGACCTGCTGCGTGGCGCCGAGGGCATCGCCGGTATAGCCGCCGATGCGGCGCACGAAATAGCGCGCGGCGAGCAGCGTGGTCAGCGCCACCGCGGCGAGCGCGACCAGCGCATCGACCGGCGGCAGCAGCAGGCAGGGCGCGAGGGCGAACGCCACGGCAATGGCAAGTTCGTGCCAGGCCATGCGCTGTGCCAGCGGCTTCGACTTCGAACTGTCGTCGTCGCGCACATAGTCGAGGAAGTGGATCAGCGCCGTCGACGCGAGGCGCGATACCGCGTGTCCGGCGATCAGCGCGATGGCGAGGAAGGGCGGGCCGAACGCCGCATCGAGTTCGACCAGCGCGTTCCACTTGGTGAGCAGGATCAGACCGACGCCGAGCGCCGCATAGCTGCCGATGCGCGAGTCCTTCATGATCGCCAGCACCTGCGCCTTGTCCCAGCCGCCGCCGAAGCCGTCGCAGGAGTCGGCGAAGCCGTCTTCGTGAAAGGCGCCGGTGGCGAGAATCGTCGCAGCCATGCCGAGCAGGATTGCCACGCCGAGCGGCAGCGCCAGCGCCGCCAGTTCCGTCACGCCGGCGCCGATGCCGCCGATGAGTATGCCGATCAGCGGGAAGTAGCGCGCCGCGTGGTCGAGCTGGCCCTGCGTGTGCCCGACCCAGGCCGGCACCGGCAGCCGCGTGAAGAAGCGCAGCGCAGCGAAGAAATATTCCAGCTCGCGTTTCATCAGGCTTCCTCGCTGACGCCGGCCGACTCGAAGCTCGCCATCTCGTTCATGAAGGCGCAGGCGGCATTCAGCAGGGGCAGGGCCAGCGCCGCGCCGGTGCCTTCGCCCAGGCGCAGGCCGAGGTCGAGCAGCGGCTCGCCCTTGAGCCATTCGAGCTGCAGGTGGTGGCCAGCCTCGTGCGAGCAGTGCGCATAGACGCAGTAATCGAGCACCGCCGGCGACACCAGCGCGGCGGCCAGCAGCGCGCTGGTGACGATGAAGCCGTCGATCAGCAGCGTCATGCGCGCCTCCGCCGCCGCGAGCATGGCGCCCGCCAGCATGGCGATCTCGAAGCCGCCGAAGCGGGCGAGGATGCGGTACACATCCTCGCCCGCTGGGCGGAATTTATTGCTCCCCCTCCCATCCTCCCCCTCCGCGAGGGGGAGGTGACTGATTTGTGGCCGTTCCGGCCAGATGGACAGCGCCTGCGCCAGCAGCGCACGCTTGCGCTCGAGGCCCGCATCGTCGAGTCCGGTGCCACGCCCGACGCAGTCGGCCAGCGGCAGGCCGGTGATGCAGTGGGTGATCAGCGAGGCCGCTGCGCTGTTGCCGATGCCCATTTCGCCAAATGCCAGCACGTTGCAGCCGGCGGCGGCGAACTCGCGCGCCAGCGTCGCGCCATTCGCCATCGCTGTCGCGCATTGCGCGTCGCTCATCGCCGCGCCTTCGAGATAATTCGCCGTACCGCCAGCGCCGACTTTGAGGCTCCTCAGTCCGTCGCGCACGCCGAAGTCATGCGCCACGCCGGCGTCGGCCACCACCAGCTTCATCCCGGCCTGCTTCGCCAGCACGTTGATCGCGGCGCCGCCGGCGAGAAAGTTCTCCACCATCTGCCAGGTGACTTCCTGCGGAAAGGCCGAGACGCCGGCCTTCGCCGCGCCGTGGTCGCCGGCGCAGACCAGCACGTGCGGATTGATGATTCGCGGCGACAGGCTCTGCTGGATCAGACCGAGCTGCAGCGCCAGCGTTTCGAGGCGGCCGAGTGCGCCGCGGGGTTTGGTCTTCTGGTCGATCTTGTGCTGCAAATCGCCTGTCATCGCGCGATCCAGCGCGACGATCGAGATGTCGGGAAATGCGCGGGACATTGTTGCGGGGGAATGCATCCGATTCATCCTTTTTCACAAGCGGCGCGGCCTTGCCCCGCGAGTCCAAACGCGGCACAAAGCCCGCGCCACGGGCTTGAAGAAAATCATCGGTCGGTCTTCTGGCTTCCGGATCGTCCTTCGCCTGCGCCTTCCCGGGCAAATGCGGCCCAGTGGCTTCGTGCAAGCGTCGTCCCCGGTTACAGCGGCGGGCCCGCCACGGAATGAGATAGTACCTATCTGTCACCGTGTTCCCTGGAGGCTCTTTGCTGCCGGGCCTCCACCGAATCGCCGCGGATTATGCGGCCTGGCGTCCGCTTCTGCAATAATCCACCCATGATCGAACTCATTCTCGGCGGCGCCCGTTCGGGCAAGAGCGCACTGGCGGAACAGCGCGCGGCGGCATCCGGGCTGGCCGTCACCTACATCGCCACGGCGCAGGCCGGCGACGACGAAATGGCGCGGCGCATCGCCCACCATCAGTCGCGCCGCGCGCAGCACTGGGCGCTGGTGGAAGAGCCGCTGCACCTCGCTGCCGCGCTGGTCGACCATGCCGCGGCCGACCGCTGCCTGCTGGTGGAATGCCTGACCCTGTGGCTGAGCAACCTGCTCCATGCCGGGTCTGCTGCGCGCCAGGCCGAAGCCGGCGAAGATGTGGATTGTCCGCTGCTGGCTTTCGAGACTTCGGCGCTGCTCGACTGCCTGCCGCATCTTCCCGGCCGAGTGATCCTGGTCAGCAACGAAGTGGGCTTGGGCATCGTGCCGATCGGCGCCGCGACACGCCTCTATGTCGACGACGCCGGCCGCCTCAATCAGTCCATCGCCCGCATCGCGCAACGCGTGACCTTCATCGCGGCGGGGCTGCCGCTGGAACTCAAGGGCGGGTGACGCTTGTCATAGTTCGGAATGAGGCGTCTAATTCCGAATGCGTAGCAAGTCCGAATTCAAATTCGAAGCTGACTTCTCTAGTCATCGACAGGATCTTGCAGAACCGGGGCCCGAAGACCCCGGGTGCTACCGGGTGCTACCGGTTACTTCAACTGCTCGTTGCAGGTCGGCTGATGCGACATGATCAGATCACGTTCGATCCGATCGCGCTCGGCTTCCGTTCCCACTTGCAGGACCGCAATGCGGTTAGCGCCGAGGCGCTTCGCTTGATCCTCTTTGTGGTGGTTCGACATCCGATTGCTCAAGTCCTTTGCCTTCCCGATATAGAGAGCAACATTGTCCCGAAGGAAAATGTAGACCGCACTCACCGGATTGAACTTCGCCTCAAACGGAAACACTTGGAACGGGTACATATGGCCAGACTGGCCTTTTGCATTGATAGTTACCACGGGTATTTCTCCTTACTTGTGGCCTAAAAATAATTTCTTGCGGACCATCCTGGCCAAAAAAATTATTCTAGAATCCACTTGCTTCACTGAATACCATCTGCCAACTTGAACGGAGACGGATGGCGCCTATGCTGTTTCGGAAGGCCGAGGGGTTACAGCCCCTCGGCCTTTCTTTTACAGCGCAAGAAGAATAACCCCGTCCAAATGTCGTGAAAAGCAAAAATTTTTTACTACGTAAAAACAATTGGTTACATGAGAAGCTAGTATGGGTGATCAATGCGACGTACTAGATATAGTATGTTTCCAAGTGGTGGTTTTGCCGTTCAATCGGTGAGATGGCGGTAAATTCCGAGAGTTGCCCGCAGCGTCCCACTGGGCCGCTTTTTTTTGACACGTTTCATCGAGGAGATGATTTTGGGTCAGCGTGATTTGTTTCTTTGAAGGCGCGAATCGCCGTCTTGCCAGCGCCGACTCCCGAATTTGGGCTGGGTTAAAGGAGTGATTCCATGCGCTACATGGTCGTTATAGAAAAAGGTCCTTCCAGCTACGGTGCTTTTGTTCCGGATTTGCCGGGCTGCATCGCGGCGGGTGAAACGGAAGAAGAAGTACTTGCGCTGATCGAGGAAGCAATTCAGTTCCATCTTGAGGATATGAAAGCGGGCGGACTTCAGATTCCCCCGCCTGCCTCAAGAAGCGCTTTTGTTGAAGTGGCTCCGGCTGCGTGACTGTCGAGGTTCGATTATCAGCATGTCCGACGATCTCCGTTCCCAGCACGACTTCGACTCGCTTGACGACTTCGAACGCGCGATTCTTATTGCCTATGAGAAGAGTCAGCTCGAGTCTGTTGCCACGGAGGCCGAATTGATGAAATTAAATGCAGCAGCGCGCAACTGTTATCAAGGATCGTCGGTCAGCTTCGGATTAGTCTTTTGACGGCCTAAATCGCCGTCCCGCCAGCGCCGATTTTCGGCGGCTGTGCGGACGCGTTGCGCCGCGTTCGCTACTCTGGAAATCTCGCGTTCGGGTTGGCGAACAACTCCTTCATCAGCGCGGTCTCGCGCTCGATGACGATCGCCAGGAATTCGTCGGCGCCTTTCATGTAGCTGAAGGCGTCGTATCCCCTTTGCAGGAAGGAATGCAGGGCGCCTAGCCCCGCCAGATGCGCCGGGCCGTTCATGAGCTTGAGCGAGTAGCGGATCAGCGGCATGCGCGTCAGGCGGTCCAGGGTCTTGCCGATCTTGTCGATCAGGGCGATCTGCAGTTCGCGGTCTTTCTTTCTGCCGCAGGTGCGATAGGCGGCGACGTAGGCGGGCCAGTCGATGCGTTTGCTCTTGCCGACCTTGCGCAGGGCCAGCACCATGGCGCTGTCGAGGGACTCGGAGAGCGTGTCCATCTTCACCGCTTCGAGCAGCGTCAGCAGCGCCTTGGCCGGCAGCACGTGCACCATGAGGGGCACAACGCGTGCGAGTTCCTCGTCGCGGGTGCGGAAATCCTTGGGGCCGTAGAGATCGCTGAGGAAGAATTCGGCCGCCGGGTTGTAGCGCTTGCTGGCCAGCAGGTCGGTATAGCTGCGGGCGAGCCGCGCCGCCTGCCACTCCTTGAGTCGCGGGAAATCGTCGGGCGCGGGATCGCTGGCCCGCGCGGCGCGCAGTTCGCGCGCCTCGGTGATGCAGGCGGCGAGCTCGTGGCCGATGGCTTCCTTGTCGAGATGCTCGAGATCATCATCCATGGGGCGGATTATCCGCCGTGCCGGCGCCGGGCCGTTAGAGTGCCTTGCCTAATTAGCGGGTCGCTCCCCGCATAAACTGCCAAAATACCTTGTGCCCATCCAGGAGGAGCCTTGGAATGAACGCTATTCAACCGGCAGCACATCACGCAACTGAGCAGACCGCAGGCGCGACGGCATTCAGGCGCGTGTTCGAGCGCATGCACGCCGCGACGCGGCGCAGCGCGCTGGTGGAACGCGCCAGCCGGCAGGCGCGCCTCGATGCGCTGGCGGCGCTGGTGCACGACAACGCCGAGCGCTTCGTCACGGCGATTTCGGCCGACTTCGGCCATCGCTCGGCGCATGAAACCCGGCTGCTGGAACTCTTCCCCAGCCTGGAGTCGATTCGCCACACCCGCTCGCACTTCGGCGCATGGATGAAGCCGCAGCGCAAGTCGGCGTCGATCTGGTTTCGCCCGGGGCGGGCGCGCATCATCCCGCAGCCGCTGGGCGTGGTGGGCATCATCGTGCCGTGGAACTACCCGCTGTTCCTCGCCGTTTCGCCGCTGGCCGCGGCACTGGCAGCCGGCAACCGGGTCATGATCAAGATGTCGGAATTCACCCCGCGCACGGGCGAACTGCTGGCCGAACTGGTGGCGAAACACTTTGCCGCGGACGATGTCGCGGTGGTGCTGGGCGATGCGGCGGTCGGCGCCGATTTCGCGCGCCTGCCTTTCGACCATCTGCTGTTCACCGGCTCGACCAAGGTCGGCCACGACATCATGCGCATGGCGGCGGACAACCTGACGCCGGTCACGCTGGAACTCGGCGGCAAGTCGCCGGCGATCATCGGGCCCGACTATTCGATGGAAAAGGCCGCCGAGCGCATCATGGTCGGCAAGCTGCTCAACGCGGGGCAGACCTGCATCGCGCCCGACTACGTGCTGGTGCCGGCCGGACGCGAGCAGGCCTTTCTGGACGCGGCGCGCGCGGTGGTGGCGAAGTGCTTCCCGGAACTGGCGACCACGCCTGACTACACCTCGATCGTCAATGACCGCCACTACCAGCGCCTGCAGGGCTACGTCACCGACGCGCAGGCGCGCGGCGCGAAGGTCGAGCCGCTGTCGACGTCGATACCCGATGAAGAGCGGCGCAAGCTGCCGCCGCTGGCGCTGCTGAATGTCGATGACAACATGCGCGTGATGCAGGACGAGATCTTCGGGCCGCTCTTGCCGGTGCTGCCGTACCAGGACCTCGACGCGGCGATTGCCTACGTCAACCAGCATCCGCGTCCGCTGGCGCTGTACTGCTTCGAGAACGACGCCGGGCGTCGCGATCGCGTGCTGAACGAAACCGTGGCCGGCGGCGTCACGATCAACGACACGATCCTGCACATCGCGCAGGAAGAGCTGCCCTTCGGCGGCGTCGGGCCCAGCGGCATGGGTCATTACCATGGCATCGAAGGCTTCAAGACCTTCACCAAGCAGAAGGCGGTGTTCTATCAATCTGGATTGAACGGCATGTCGCTTTTCAATCCGCCTTATGGCGCGCTGTTCGAGCGCCTCACGAAATTCCTGATTCGTTGAATTTCATGCCGACCAGACGTCAATTCATCAAGACCGGGCTCGCTGGCGGGCTGCTGCTCGCCGTGGCTGCGGTGTTTCAGAAGCAGCTCGACCGCATGGGCAAGCAGGCGCTGGTGGCGGACAATCCGCTCGATCCCTCGCTGCGCACCGTGGTGCTGGCTGTCGCGCCGGTGATCCTGCAGGGCTCGTTCCCGGCTGCCGGGCCGGATCGCGCTGCGGCGCTGGAGCGGATCACCAAGGGCGTTGCACTGGCCGTCGGTGCGCTCAGTGCGGCATCGCAGAAGGAAGTGTCGGAACTGTTCGCGCTGCTGGTTTTTGCCCCGACCCGTGTCGCGGTGGCCGGCGTCAGCGCAAGCTGGGATCAGGCCAGCGTGGCGGACATCGAGAAGTTCTTGCGGCGCTGGCAGGAAAGCGGCATCGATTTGTTGAAGAGCGGCTACCAGGCCCTGCATGATCTGGTGCTCGGCGCCTGGTATGCCGATCCTGCAAGCTGGATGGCAATCGGCTATTCCGGCCCTCCCTCACTGGTGCAGTCATGATCAAGGACCCGTTCACGGAGGGACTGGCCAAAGGCTGGAAAGTCGTCGACGCGGCGCGGCTGGCGACCGATCGCGAGGACGAGGCCGATGTGGTGATCGTCGGCAGCGGCGCCGGGGGCGGCATCGCCGCCGAGATTCTGGCGAAATCGGGATTGCGCGTAGTCGTGGTGGAAGAGGGGCCCTTGCGCTCGACCTCCGACTTCCACATGCGCGAGTCCGAGGCCTACCCGGCCTTGTATCAGGAGTCGGCGGCGCGCAAGACGGCGGACAAGGGCATCAACATCCTGCAGGGACGCTGCGTCGGCGGCTCGACCACGGTCAACTGGACCAGCAGCTTCCGCACGCCGCCGGGCACCCTGAAATTCTGGCAGGGGCTGGGTCTGGCGGACTACACGCAGGAGGCTTTGCTGCCGTGGTTCGAAATGGTCGAGCGGCGCCTGTCGATCAGCGCCTGGTATGTACCGCCCAACGCCAACAACGAAATCCTGCGCACTGGCGCGAGCAAGCTCGGCATCGAAGCGCAGGTCATTCGGCGCAACGTGAATGGCTGCTGGAACCTCGGTTACTGCGGCACCGGCTGCCCGACCAACGCCAAGCAGTCGATGCTGATCACGACCCTGCCGGCGGCGTTGGAACTCGGCGCAACGATTTACTACGGCCTGCGGGCCGAGCGCCTGAACCTTGCCGGCGACAAGGTGACGGGCCTCGACTGCGTGGCGGTGGATGCGGCGGGAATCCATCCGCAGGCGCGGCGGGTGCGGCTGCGGGCTAAGCATTTCGTGCTGGCCGGTGGGGCGATCGGCAGCCCGGCGCTGCTGTTGCGCAGCGGCGCTCCCGATGCTTCCGGGCAGCTCGGCCGGCGCACCTTCCTGCATCCGACCCTGGTCAGTTCGGCGCTGATGGATACGCCGGTCGACGGTCATGCCGGCGCGCCGCAGAGCCTCTATTCGGACCATTTCCTCGACAACCTGCCGATCGACGGGCCGCTGGGCTACAAGCTCGAAGCGCCGCCTTTGCATCCGGTCCTGTTCGCCACCACGCTGCAGGGCTTCGGCGAAGGCCACGCGGCATTGATGAAGCAGTTCCGCAATGCCCAGGTGCTGCTCGCGCTGCTGCGCGACGGCTTCAACCCCGCCAGCCGCGGCGGCCGGGTGCGGCTGCGCGAAGACGGCACGCCGCTGCTCGACTACCCGCTCGACGATGTGGTCTGGGACGGCGCGCGCCGCGCCCTGCTCACCATGGCCGAGATCCAGTTCGCGGCGGGAGCGAAGAAGGTCTATGCGGTGCATGAGGAATGCGCCGGATGGGACAGCTGGGCGGCAGCGAAGGAAGGCATCGCACGCCTGCCGATGAAGCCGCTGGCCATGCGCGTCGTCAGCGCCCATGTCATGGGCGGCTGCGCGATGGGCAAGGACGCGGGCAAATCGGTCGTCGATCCGCGCGGACGCCATCACCAGCTGGGCAACCTCACGGTCGCCGACGGTTCGCTGTTCCCCACCAGCATCGGCGCCAATCCGCAGCAGTCGGTGTATGGCATCGTCGCGCGCAACATTTCGGCGCTGGCGCAGGCGCTGACCGGCAAGCCGGCGGCGTCGCTCGCGTAAAGGAGAAGTCGGCGATGGCGGCACGGCAATGGCGTTGGCTTCTGTTCGGCGAGCTGCTGATCTATCTGGTCCTGGGCAGCATGCTGGTTTCAGGCAGCGGGTGGACTCCCGCGCAGGCTGCGGCTCTTGCGCTGGCGTGGTTCCTCGGGGTGCGCCTGCTGATCGTCCTGCTGACCTTCGGCATCATGCTGACCGATCGCAGCACCGTGCCACCCGAGCTGCAGATCGGCCCCTTCGGTGCGCTGCGCATGGTGCTGGAGGAATATGCCGCATTGATTTTGCTGTTCGCCGTCGTCATGCCCTTCGAATCCTTCTGGATGGGGCCGGACCGGCTGGCGCATTGTGCCGCGCGGCGCACCCCGCTGCTGCTGATCCATGGTTACCAGTGCAACCGCGGCTTCTGGTTCTGGCTGCGGCGCAAGATCGAGGCGGCAGGCTGGACCGTGGCGACGCACAGCATGGAGCCGGTGTGGACCGAGATCGACAACTATGCCGAAGGAATCGACAGGCGCATCGACGAGGTTCGCGCCGCGACAGGTGCGCCGCAGGTGATTCTGGTGGCCCACAGCATGGGCGGGCTGGCTTGCCGCGCCTACCTGCGTCGTTATGGCAATGAGAAGGTGGCGCGCCTGATCACGCTGGGCTCGGTGCATCACGGCACCCGGCTGGCCCGCCTGGGCATAGGCGCGAATGCCCGCCAGATGCAAATTGGCAACCCCTGGCTGAAAGCCCTGGGGGCAACCGTGGCGGTGCCGCTGCCGCCAGGGTCGGCATCGATCTACAGCTGCCACGACAATTACGTTTTCCCGCAGGAGACCGGGTCGACCCTGGAGGGTGCCGCCAACATCCCCATCGGCGGCGTCAGCCATATCGGGATGGCGTTCTCGCCACGGGTGCTCGGCAAGCTGCTTGAGGTGCTGGAATCGCCGTAGCGCCAGCGCCGACTTTCGGCTTGCCTAGAAGTGGATGCCGCGCATGATCTGGCTGAAGGCGATCTGGTCGGCCGAGGGCGGCGCCGGCTTTTCGTCGCCCTTGGTCTTCGACGCCGTGGAGTCGGGGAACATGCGGTAGGTGGTGTTCATGATGATCTGCGCGACGCGCGGCGCCATGGCGTGCAGTACCTGGCCGAAGATGCCCAGACGTGTGGCGATGCGCACCGGGCGATGGATGATGGCTTCGACGATCAGGTCGGCGGCTTCATCGGGGCTCAGGGTCGGCACCTGGTCATAGATCTTGGTCGGTGCGATCATCGGCGTCTTCACCAGCGGCATGTTGATGGTGGTGAACTCGACACCGCGATCGACGAACTCGGACGCGGCGCAGCGGGTCCAGGCATCGAGCGCCGCCTTGGAGGCGACATAGGCCGAGAAGCGCGGCGCGTTGGTCAGCACGCCGATCGAGGAAATGTTGATGACATGGCCCGCGTGCTTTTCGGTCATGCGCGGCAGGATGCCCAGCGTCAGGCGCAGGGCGCCGAAGTAGTTGACCTGCATGGTGCGCTCGAAGTCGTGGAAGCGGTCGTAGGACGTCTCGATGCCGCGTCGGATCGAACGCCCGGCGTTGTTCACCAGGATATCGACGCCGCCGTATTCGGCGTTGAGCCTGGCGATCAGTTCGGCGCACTGCGCCTCGTCGCCGACGTCCGTCGAGTAGGCGATCATCTTGAGGCCGCGGGCCTTGGCCTCGGCCAGGGTATCGTTGATCTTCTCCATGTCGCGGGCGACGATGATGATGATGGCGCCGGCCTCGGCCAACTTGAACGCAGCCGCCTTGCCGATGCCCGAGGACCCGCCGGTGACCACCACCACCTTGCCGGCGACGCGGCCCTTCAGGCTGCGGTCGGTGAAGAGGTCGGGATCGAGGCGGCGCTCCCAGTAGTCCCACAGCTTCCAGGCGTAGTCCTCCAGTTTCGGTACGCTGATGCCGGAACCGGTCAGCGCTTTTTCCGTCTCGCGGTTGTCGAAGCGCGTCGGGTAATTGACGAACTGCAGGATGTCCTCGGGCAGTCCGAGATCCTTCATCACGGCGCGCTGGATGCGCCGCACCGGCGTCAGCGCCATCAGGCTCTTCTTGACGCCGCGCGGAATGAAGCCGAACAGGGCGGCGTTCACCCGCATCGCCATCTCCGGCGCATGGCCGGCGCGGGCGAAGATGTTGAGCACGTCGCCGACGCGGCGCGGATGCGGATCGGTGAGGTGGAAGGCCTGCCGGTCGAGCCCCTTCTTGTGGGCGAGGAAAACCATCGCATCGACCACGTAGTCCACCGGCACGATGTTGATGCGGCCACCCTCCAGCCCGATCGCCGGCATCCAGGGCGGCAGGATCTTGCGCATCTTCTGGATCAGCTTGAAGAAGTAGTAGGGGCCGTCGATCTTGTCCATTTCGCCGGTGCGCGAATCGCCCACCACCACGCCGGGCCGATAGACGCGCCAGGGCCGCTTGCACTCGTTGCGGACGATTTTTTCCGACTCGTGCTTGGAGCCGAAGTAGGGATGGTCGAGGTTTTCCGCCTCCTCGAACATGTCCTCGCGGAAGACGCCTTCGAACAGGCCAGCGGCGGCGATGGAGCTGACGTGGTGGAAGCAGCCGGCTTCGAGCTGCTCGGCCAGTTCCACGGTGTTGCGGGTGCCGTCGACGTTGGCCGCCATCTGCTTCTCGGCACTGGCGCCGAGGTCATACACGGCGGCGAGGTGGAAGAAATGGTTGACCTTGCCCTTCAGCTTCTTGATGTCGGTCTTGCCGACGCCGAGGCAGGGCTGCAGCAGGTCGCCGACGATGGGGATGGCGCGGCTTTTGTCGACCTTCCAGTAGTGGTAAAGCGCTTCCAGTCGCTCGGGACTCTTGTCGCGGGTGAGGAAGTAAACGGTGGCCGCGGGTTTTTCGAGCAACCTGGCGACCAGTCGCTTGCCGATGAACCCGGTCGCCCCGGTGACAAAATAAATCATTGCTGTCTCCTCGTCATTGTTCGATGAATTCCCTCGGCCCCGTCCAGCGACATCGTTTGCGGAATGATACAGAACCGGGGCCGCCGGAGGGGATGCACGGGACATTAGGGTGACCTCTCTAATCCAAACCGCTAGTCTGCATCGTGTGGCAGGCATGGAGCCTGCCGAGGCCTCGCAGGCGAGGCATCAGGATCAATCAATCAGGAGGGTGTCATGGTCAAGAAGCTCGTGGTAAAGAAACTCAAGTCGGTCGGCAAGGATAGCCAGCTGTCCGCCACCATTCGCGAATCGGCGCAGCAGATATGGCTGGCCGGGCTGGGTGCATTCGCCAAGGCGCAACAGGAAGGCAACAAGGTGTTCGATGCGCTGGTCCGCCAGGGCGAGTCGATCCAGAAGAGCACCCGCAAGGTTGCGGAAGACAAGGTGACGGAAATGGCAGCCAAGGCGACAGGGACGTGGGACAAGCTCGAGCAGGTATTCGAGAATCGCGTTGCCCGCTCGCTGCACAGCTTGGGTGTGCCGACCCGGGACGACGTCGCCGCGCTGGCGAAGCGCGTTGCCGAATTGAAGGCCGAGGTGGAAAAGCTGAACAAGGGCGCGCCCAAGGTGGCGAAACCCGCCGCTAAGCCGGTCGCGAAGCCGAAAGCCGCAGCGGCGAAGCCGGTGCGACGCGCAGCCGCGAAGGCCGTTCCGAAGGCGGCGCCCTGACGCCAGGGTGCAAGGCGCGGCAAAACGCCTTGATGAAGGCCTGACGGCTGCCGGTGGAGTGTGCTGACATGAGACCGGCAGCCGGGCAGCACCGCATGGCCTTGGCGCTGGCGGGAGGCGGCCCGCTCGGCGCCATATACGAGATCGGGACGCTGATGGCGCTCTCGGAGGCGCTGGAGGGTCTCGACTTCAATGAGATCGATGCTTATGTCGGCGTCAGTGCCGGCAGCTTCATCGCCGCGGGTCTCGCCAACGGCCTGAGTCCGGCCTATCTGTACCGGATGTTCGTCGACAGTGAATCGGCCGAGCTTCCCTTCGAGCCGGAGATGCTGCTCAGGCCGGCCTTCGGCGAGTATGCGGGACGCGCGGCCTCGGTTCCGGGCTTGCTGTTCGAATCGTTCCGCGAGTACTTGCGCAGGCCGCTGCGACAGGGTTTCCTGGCGTCGTTTCAGCGCCTGTCGCAGGCGATTCCCACCGGGATTTTCAACAACGCGGGCATGGACGTTTTTCTGCAGCGGCTGTTTTCCCTGCCCGGCCTGACCAACGATTTTCGGCAGCTCAAAAGCCGCCTGTTCCTGATCGCCACCGACCTCGATTCGGGAGCCTCGGTCGCGTTCGGTTCCGAAGGGCATGACCACGTTCCGATAGCCACGGCAATCCGGGCCAGCGCCGCGCTGCCCGGACTGTATCCGCCGGTCGAGATCGACGGCCGCTGGTTTGTCGACGGCGCGCTGAAAAAGACGCTGCATGCCTCGGTCGCCCTCAAGGAAGGCATCCGGCTGGTGATCTGCATCAATCCGCTGGTGCCCTTCGATGCCGGCCATGCTTCGCATGAAAAGCACCTCAAGCGCCGCCGGCTGGTCGATGGCGGCCTGCCCGTCGTCCTCGCACAGACCTTTCGCGCCATCGTCCATTCGCGCATGAAGACCGGGCTGGAGAAGTACGACATCCAGTACAAGGATGCCGACGTGATCCTGTTCGAGCCGAGCCGGGACGATGCCGACATGTTCTTCACCAACATGTTCAGCTATGCCGACCGCAAGCGCCTCACGGAACAGGCCTACCGCAAGACGCGGGAAGAGCTGCTGCGCCGCTACGATGAACTGGCGCCGAAACTGGCCCGGCACGGGGTGTCGATCAACCGCGCCGTGCTCACCGATCCCCACCGCTCGCTGGCACGCCGCATGGCCGAGCTGAAGCGCCGCCGGGCGCGCAACATGGGGCTGACGGCGCTGCGCCTGTCCGACACGCTGGACGAGCTGGCGCGGGCGCTCAGGCGCCTGCAGCACCGGCAGAAGCATCAGGCCGCCTGATTCCGCGCGAATGACAGGAGGGTGGGGCGTTTCTGCTATCCTCGCCGCACTGGTCGAGATGGGTGATTGATGGAAAGAAAGCCTAAGCGCCGCACCCGCGAGCGCATCCTGGAAACTTCCCTGGCACTGTTCAATGACTTCGGCGAGCCGAATGTCACGACGCAGCTGATTTCGGACGAGATGGGGATCAGCCCGGGCAATCTCTACTACCACTTCCACAACAAGGACGAAATCATCGAGTCCCTGTTCGCCGACTTCGAGCGCGAGATGGAAGAAACCCTGACGGCGCCGGCGCGGCGCCCGCCGAACGTGGAGGATATCTGGCTGTTCCTGCACCTGATATTCGAGGGCATCTGGAAGTTTCGCTTCCTCTATCGCGACATCAACGAACTGCTGTCGCGCAACCGCGTGCTGGAAACCCACTTCAAGCGCATCGTGGCGCACAAGATCCAGACGGCGACGGCGATCTGCCAGGGTCTGGTGGCGACGGGCGACATGAAGGCGACACCCGAGGAGATTCAGGCCCTGGCTGTCAACATGACCATCGTGGCGACCTACTGGCTGTCGTTCGAGTTTGTCAGGGAGCCGAGGAAGAAGATCGACGGAGAGAGTCTGGCGCACGGCGCCTTTCAGGTCATGGCGCTCGCCGCGCCCTACCTGGTGGGACGCTCGCGCAAGTTGTTCGAGGAAGTATCGAAAAACTATCTAAAGCTTGAGTAGAAAAAAGGAGACGCATCATGGCAAAGCCGACCTGGAAGAAATTTCCGCACGCGGACAAGGCGTTCGTTTTTGCGGGCCCCGCGCTGAAGAAGAACTGGGAGCGCCTGCATCGCGGCGATCGCGAACCGTTCCCCGCCGATGCGGAGGTTCAGGAGGCATGGCGCCTCTACCATCAGGGCGAATTCGCCAAGGCGTATGAGGCGGGGCTGGCTGCCGGCATCGATGGCTACAACGTGGCGAACAAGGCGACCATGATCTATGCCAACTATCTCGAAACGGACGAGAAGCGCAAGCTGACCCTGTTCCAGGAGGTATCGGACCGCTGCGAGGAATTGCAGGAGGCGCAACCGAAGAATGCCAACGCGTACTACATCCAGGCCTATGCGCTGGGCCGCTACAGCCAGGGCATCTCGGTGCTCAAGGCCCTGGCGCAGGGACTGGGCGGCAAGATCCAGACGGCGCTGGAAACGGCGCTGAAGCTCGATCCGAAACACGCCGACGCGCACAGCGCGCTGGGCGCCTACCATGCCGAGGTGGTGGACAAGGTCGGCGCGATGATCGGCAAGCTGACCTACGGGGCGAGCAAGGACGTGGCCGTGAAGCACTTCGAGTCGGCGCTGAAGCTCGCGCCGGATTCAGCCATCGCCTGCATCGAGTACGCCAATGCGCTGGTCATGCTGTTCGGCAACAGCAAGATGGATCAAGCCGTGAAGCTCTACGAAAAGGCGGCGGCGGCAACGCCGGTCGACGCCATGGAACGGCTGGACGTCGAACTGGCGAAGTCGGAACTGGAAGAATAACTAGCCCAGGTTGCGGAATCGCTTCGGAATCCGCGCTGCGGCAGGGGTTTCGGTCGCCGCAGCCGGCTTGGGATGGACGACAGGCTTCGCCCTGGCAGCGGATTTGGCCGGCGCGGACTTGCGCGCCCGTGCAGTGGCGGCCTTCGGCTTGGCTCCTGAGGCATCCAGCGGCGGCGGCATTTGTTTGCCGAACAACTGCTCTTCGATCTGCTGCGGGTCGAGCGGTGTTTCCCAGTCGATCATCAGCAAGGCGAGCAGCATCTTTTCGAATTCGGCTTCGAACAGCGGCGTGATGGTCTCCGGGTCGGGAACATAGTGCCGGTCGGTAACCATGCCGAACTGAACCTTGTCGTTGTAGCTCAGGATCGAAACGCCAATGCCGATGTCGCCCGACTGCGGCACCCAGACCATCACCTGATCGAGGCGCGCCCCGGCCAGATACAGCGGCTGCTTCGGCCCGGGGACGTTGGTCATCACGGCGCTGGCCTTGGCGGCAAGGATGTCGAGGAACTGCTGCTGCACCATCTTGGGGGCAACACCAACCGCGGCGAGCAGGCCCAGCGTCAGCGGCGGCTGGTACGAGTTCTTGAGTTCGTTCATGCGCTCCCGCACCAGGAACAGGCGGGCGAAGGGGTTGGCTTCGTACACGGGCAGGGACAGCGTGCCGAGGCCGAAGCGGTTGCCCAGCGTGCCTTCGTCCTTGGCCGAGCGCAGGTTGACCGGAATCACGGCGCGCACTTCGACGCCCTCGACCGCTTCGCCCTTTTGCTGGAAGTAGGCGCGCAGCGCGCCGGCGACCGCCGCCAGCAGGATGTCATTGACCGAACAGCCGAGCGCCTTGCCCAGCGCCTTGACCTCGCCCAGCGGAATCGGGTCGCACCACGCGACGCGCTTGACCGTGCTGGTCTTGCCCTTGAAGCTGGTGGGCGAATCGACCGGCATCGCGAGCAGCTTGGCGAGTTCGGTCAGCAGGCCGATGCCATACTTGCCGTAGGTGGACAGGCGATCCGTGTCCGACGCCAGATTCAGCGCCTTGCCGCCCAGTTCAGTGCCCATGCTGACAGCCGAGGTGAGCGTCTCGACCAGAGTCTCGAGCAGGCCGGCAGGCATGTCGTCGGCGTGCTCTTCCTTGTGCTTCGCGGTGGAGCGCCTTTGCGCGGGCGCATCCGGCGATTGGTCGGTGAGCGAAAGGATCACCCCGACCAGCGCAATGCCGTCGGCGATGCTGTGGTGGATGCGCGAGACCAGGGCCGAGCCGCCGTTGTAATTTTCGACCAGGTCGAAGCGCCACAGCGGCTTGCCCGGATTGAGCGGTTGCACGGACAGTTCGCTGGCCAGCGCCTGCAATTCCTTCTTGCCGGCCTTGCCCGGCAGGACGCGGCGCTTCACGTGCGCCTCGATGTCGAAATCGGCATCGTCCTCCCACCAGGCGCCGGTAACCTCCTGAACCGCGCATTGCCGGAAGCGGCGGTAGCGTCCGACCATGCGCGCCTCGACCGTGTTGCGCAGCCGCGTGAAGTCGATACGCTCATTGAATACCATGACGCCGACGATCATCATCAGATTGGTCGGACGATCCATTCGCAGCCATGCGGTATCGACCGCCGACATCCTTTCACGTTGGGGCATTGCGCGCCTCCTCCAAGTTGACGGCATATAATAGTCCAAGCCAAATCCCGGCGACCACATTGTTGCGACGGAAGACGACATGAGCGAACTCAAGACAAAATTCGAAGCAGCGGTGGCCGCATCCAAGCAGCTGCCGGAGCGGCCCTCGAACGACGTGCTGTTGCAGCTTTATGCGTTGTACAAGCAGGCTACCGACGGCGACGTCGAGGGCAAGCGGCCGGGTTTCACCGACATGGTGGGGCGCGCCAAGTACGACGCCTGGGCCGCAGTCAAGGGCACCGCAAGCGACGCCGCAATGACGCGCTATATCGAGTTGATCAGTTCGCTGCAGGACTGATTCAGGCGCTGCCTGAATTCACAGCGGCTGCTGCCGGGAAAGGACGGACGCCGCGTATCGTTCGCGGCAAGTGGAAAGTCGGCGCTGGCGGCACGGCGCCGGATTCCTGCCAGTCGTCATGGCGGCCATTTTTCGATCCGACACAGACATTCGCGGTTCTTCCTGGACGCACACGGGCGAACCCCGCCGTTCGATCCCGTCGCCTGAATGCAAACCCGGACACCACGAGGAGAATCAGCGCATGGCACTCTGCGGCGACGCGGTTATGGTTCTGTACTATGACATTGCCGGCGACAACGCCGACCATGACGACTGGCACACCTACGAGCACCTGCACGAAAGGCTCTCGACCCAGGGCTTCCTGCGGGCGACACGGTGGGTGGCTGAACCAGGTGCGCCGAAGTACATGGTGATATACGAGGTGACCGGCACCGACGTCGCGACGTCCTCGGCTTACCTGGCGCGCTTGAACAATCCGACGCCCTGGACTGCATCCATGATGAGCCGCTTCCGCGGCATGGTCCGGGGCTTCTGCACTGTAGTCGCAAGTTCGGGATTCGGTCTTGGCAACGCAGCGGTTTCAGTGAGGTTCACGCCGGTCGAAGGCAGGGAATCGAATTTGAAGGACTGGCTCGCGCAGGAGGTCATGCCGGCAATGGCGTCGCGGCGGGGGATGGCAAGCGTGCAGCTTTTGCAGCCCGCTCCACCGCCGCCAATGACGAAGGAACAATCGATGCGCGGCCCGGATACGCCCATGAGCTGGATCCTGCTGGCCACGGCCTACGATTCAGAAGCCTTGGGCAGGGCGATTGCGGAGCAACTCGGGCCGGAGGCGCTGCAACGCTTCGGCGCTTCGCCGCAGACGGTGCGGGGTTCCTATGCGCTGCATTACACGGTCACTGCGCAAGAGGTGGCGCGGACCGCGCCTAACCCGCCGCTGCACCCGGAAGTGCGCGAGACAAGCGGCGCGCGACGGTGAACTGCTTTGCCGTCCCGCCAGCGCCGACTTTTGCGGGGCAGGGCCGACGGAATTGCTGCACTCAGGGCTAGCCGGCCGGGCCGAAGTTCTCGTCGAAGAACTTGTTTATTTCGTGCTCGATGCGCGGGCGCAGCGCGATGAGCAGGAAGCCGAGCTTGACGTAGATCTCGACTTCCTTCTTGCCTACCTCGATGTGCCCGGTGACGCCCATGCGCTGGAAGCGCAGGGTGTTGCCGTCCCATTCGTGGTCGAGGCCGAATTCCTCGCCGAGTTCCTCGGCAATGCGCTCGGCGCCCTTGCGCGCGCGCTTGAGGGTTACGCCATGCTCGCGGCAGACTCTGATCTCGCTCATCGCCTGGAACCCTAGGCCTTTTCGTCGCGCAGTTCGCGGCGCAGGATCTTGCCCACGTTGGTCTTCGGCAGTTCGTTGCGGAACGCGATCTGACGCGGCACCTTGTAGCCGGTGAGGTTGGCGCGGCAATGTTCGAGCAGCGACGCTTCCGTCAGGTTCGGGTCCTTCTTGACCACATAGATCTTGACGGCTTCGCCGGAATTCGGATCCGGCACCCCGACCGCTGCGGATTCCAGCACGCCCGGATGCATGGCCAGCACATCCTCGATCTCGTTCGGATAGACGTTGAAGCCGGAGACCAGGATCATGTCCTTCTTGCGGTCGACAATCTTGACGTAGCCGCTGCTGTCCATCATGGCCACGTCACCGGTGCGCAGGAAGCCGTCGGCCATGATGACCTTGTCGGTTTCCTCGGGTCGGTTCCAGTAACCCTTCATCACTTGCGGGCCGCGGATGCACAGCTCGCCGGGCTGGCCCAGGGGCAGGTCCTTGCCGGCGTCGTCGCGAATGGTGACTTCGGTGGAGGATATCGGCAGGCCGATGGTGCCGTTGTATTCGATGATGTCGATCGGATTCATGGTGGCCGCGGGCGAGGTTTCGGTCAGGCCGTAGGCCTCGATCAGGGTCGCTCCGGTGACCTCCTTCCAGCGCTCGGCCACGGCGCGTTGCACCGCCATGCCGCCGCCCAGCGTGAGATGGAGCCGGCTCAGGTCGAGCTTGGCAAATTCCGGGTTGTTGAGCATGGCATTGAACAGGGTGTTGACGCCGGTGATGGTCGAGAACTGGTACTTGCCGATCTCCTTGATGAAGCCGGGAATGTCGCGCGGGTTGGTGATCAGCACATTGGTGGCGCCGATCTTGAAGAAGGTCAGGCAGTTCGCCGTCAGCGCGAAGATGTGATACAGGGGCAGGGCGGTGATGATGATCTCTTCCTCGCGCAGGAAGGGGGCGATCCAGGCGTGCGCCTGCTGCAGGTTGGCGATGATGTTGCGGTGGGTCAGCATCGCGCCCTTCGAGACGCCCGTGGTGCCGCCGGTGTATTGCAGGAAGGCGATATCCTCGTGGCCGACGTCGACCGCCTGCAGGGGGAAGCGGTGGCCCTGGATCAAGGCATCGCGCAGTTCGATGGCCTGCGGCATGTTCCACGCCGGCACCATCTTCTTGACGTGCTTGACGACCACATTGACGATCATGCGCTTGGGAAAATCCAGCATGTCGCCGAGCTGGGTGACCAGCACATGCTTGATCGCCGTGCGGGCAACGACATTTTCCAGCACGTGGGCGAAGTTCTCGACGATGACGATCGCCTCGGCGCCGGAATCCTTGAGCTGATGCTCGAGCTCGCGCTCGGTATATAGCGGGTTGCAGTTCACCACCGTGTAGCCGGCGCGTAGCGCCCCATACAGGCAGACCGGGTACTGCAGCAGGTTGGGCATCATCAGCGCGATGCGGGCGCCCTTGGGCAGCTTCAGCATCGACTGGCAATATGAGCCGAAGTCCGCGGACAGCCGATCGAGTTCCGCGTAGGTGATCGCCTTGTCCATGTTGATATAGGCCTTGCGCGGCCCATACAGCTTTACGCTCCTGGCGAACAGGTCTCCAATGGAGCGGAACTCATCGACATCGATTTCGGCGGGCACGCCTGCCGGATAGTGCTTGAGCCACATCTTTTCCATGGTATTTGCTCCTCTGTTTTTTCACATTCTAATCACAATGCGAATCGACGCCGAGCTTCGGGTCGCCGCGCCAGTCTTCAGCAAAGCCACTTCTGCAGCCGTTGGTACACCTCGGGGTTATCGAGCAGATCGAGGTGATGCATGTCGTAGCCGACCCACTGCCGCGACTCGGGAATATTCAGGCAAAGACCTTGGTCCGCGTGCTGGCCGAGCGCGCTGCGCACAGGCACCAGCCCGTCGCCCGGCGGCGGCTTGCCAGAGTCGCCCGGTGCTTTTGCGATCGAAGCGCCTATTGCATAGCACTGCGCGCCTTCGGGCAGCGGGACGAGAGTTCTCTTCTTGCTGCGCGCAAAGCGGTCGCCGTGTTGCCAGTCCTCATCGAGGACGCTGCCATGGCGCAGATCGGTAATCCCGGCGCTGCGGATCTTTCCCAGGCGGGCCAGCGCGGCCGTGTAGGGACTGAGCTCGAGGATCACATTCACCCAGTTGCCGCCGCGCTCGAGCGGTGCGCCGTGGTGCGGCGTACCGAGAAAAACCAGCTGCCGCAGATGCTGCAGCCACGTCTGCCCCCCCAGCCGTGCGTAGTAGCAGGCGCTGTGTGCCACCAGGCCGCCCATGCTGTGCCCGATGATCACCAGCTTCTCCACCGGGACCGGCCAGGCCTGCACCAGGGCCTCCATGATGTCGGCAAAGGCGCGGCCGTTGGTCGACACATGCTGGCCGCTGTTGTAGTGCAGGTAGAGCGGAGTAAAGCCGGCCGCGGCCGCCAGCGCTTCGCCGTGGTCGTGCCCGTTGCGCCGCCATTTCAGATCATTCATGCAAAGCCCGTGCAGCAGCAGCAGGATCTTGCCGCCGGGCTGGGGAATGCTGGCGGCGAGACCCTGCCGGGTCAGCACCAGCGGCTGCCCGTTGCGGCGCAACTGCATCGGAATGGACAGGGGGTTGGCGCTCGCCGCGAGGTGGTCGCCGATCACGCCATTGAGCGCAGCGAGCAAAGCCTCGCGCGTGCCGGACGAGGTCGCCGGTTCCTGGTCGAGCAGTGGCGTCAGTTGGGCGATCAGCGCATCGATGCCGCTGCCGACCAGGCGCGTCGCGCCCTGTATGGTGCGATAGACCAGCCCGGTGATGCCCCGCGTCGGTTCCTGCGTGTGGCGGCCAAGTATCCCCGGGGTTCGCACGATATTGTGGTGCATGGTCTCGACCAGCCGGGTCAGGCCGATCGTGGCGTCGATCGCGAGGCGGCTGACGCCGCGAATGTCGGCCGGGCGGATCGGGGATTTTCGGGTCATGGCGCCAAGGGTGGTCGGGGCGGGCGGTGGATTGTGTCCGCCCATCGTTAGAATGCGGTGTCTGTCATTGGCCGATTATCCCATGCGCTTCCTGTTGTCGCTGCTGCTTGTCGCTGCCGTTCTGGTGTGCCTGCCGACGCGCGCCGAAATCGTCGTCACCGACGCCAGCGGCGTCGGCATCAGGCTCGCCGCACCGGCGCAGCGCATCGTCAGCCTGTCGCCGCACATTACCGAGTTGTTGTTCGCAGTCGGCGCGGGTGACCGGATCGTCGGCAATGTGGACTACGGCAACTATCCGCCGGCGGCAAGGGCCCTGCCCAAAGTCGGCGACTATGCCAATCTCGACCTGGAAGGCGTCGTCGCCCTCAAGCCCGATCTGGTCATGGGCTGGCAGAGCGGCAATCCGCCGGCCGCGGTGGCCCGCTTGCGGGCGATGGGCCTGCAGGTGCACCTGTCCGAGCCGGGCCGCATCGAAGATATCGCCGGTGAAATGGAACGCATCGGCCGGCTTGCCGGCACCGAGGCGGCGGCCAATGCGGCGGCGACAGCGTTTCGCGAGCGTCATGCCAGGCTGGCGGCCCGCTACCGTCAGCGGCCGCCCGTCACGGTGTTCTACCAGATATGGAAGCAGCCCCTGATGACGATCAACAGCAAGCAGATCATCAGCGATGCGATACGGCTATGCGGCGGGCGCAATGTGTTCGCACAACTGCAAGGCATGGCGCCGACCGTCAGCGTCGAAGCCGTGATCGCCGCCAACCCGGAGGTCATTGTTGCCAGCGGCATGGGCGAATCGCGGCCCGAATGGCTGGACGACTGGAAGCGCTGGAACACGTTGACGGCGGTGGCCCGGGACAACCTCTACTTCGTTCCGCCGGACCTGCTTCAGCGCCACACGCCGCGCATCCTCGATGGCGCTGAGAAGCTCTGCGCGCATCTTGAAGCGGCGCGCGGCAAGCGGACGCTCGGGAACGAGCGCGGAAAGGCAGGCAAATGAAGCCGCAGCAAGCCGCGACGCGCTTCCACTACGCCTTTGCAATCTCCGACATCGAGCGCGCCCGCGAATTCTATGTGCAGCGGCTGGGCTGTGCGGAGGGCCGCAGCACCGGGCACTGGATCGACTTCGAACTTTTCGGCCACCAGCTTTCCGCGCATCTGGGCACGCCGCCCGGCGCCTCGTGCGAGGGCGTGGTCGATGGTCATGCGGTGCCGATTCCGCACTTCGGTGCGATTCTGGCGATCGAGCAGTTCTGGGCATTTGCCGAGCGGCTGCGCGCGGCCGGCATCAGCTTTCTCATGGAACCGGCACTGCGCTTCGTCGGCAAGCCGGGCGAGCAAGCGACGATGTTTTTTCTCGATCCCGACGGCAATGCGCTCGAGTTCAAGGCCTTCGTGCGTCCGGACGAGGTGTTCGCCAGTCAGTGAAGAGTCGGCGCTGACGACACGGTGAGTGGCGTCGTCAGTGAATTCCGCCGATGCAGGGAATTCTGGCCAGCGCAATTGCTGGACCGGTGCAACGCCTCAAGCGCGGATGCCTAGTTCGCGTCTTCCAGAGAAGCCGTAGCTCTAATCACCTCGTCCAGCGAAGTCAGCCCGCGCAGGGCTTTCTTGAAGCCATCGTAGCGAAGGGTGTTGAATCCCTGACGGACGGCAATGGCCATGATTTCGTCGTAGTCGCGCGCGCGAAGAACGGCTTCGCGGATCTGCGGCGTTACCTTGAGATATTCATGAATGCCTATCCGCCCGGAATAGCCGGTCTTGCCGCAGCGCTCGCAGCCTTCGCCACGATAGAAGACCGGCAGCGCAGCGCCTTCACGCCAGAAGAAGAACTGGCGCAGGATATCCGGGTCGGGCTGATGCTCGGTCTTGCAGTATTCGCACAGCCGCCGCACCAGCCGCTGCCCCAGCACGCCGATGATGGAAGGGGCGACGATGAAACGCTCGACCCCCATTTCCAGCAGCCGTGTGGTGGCCTGGATGGCGTCGCTGGTGTGCAGCGTAGTCAGCACCAGATGCCCGGTCAGTGCAGCCTGGGCGGCGATGCGCGCGGTTTCGGTGTCGCGGATCTCGCCGACCAGAATGGCATCCGGGTCCTGCCGCAGCACCGAGCGCAACACCGCTTCGAAGCTGCGTCCGGCCTTGTCGTTAACCATCACCTGGTTCAGGCTCGGCACGTCGTATTCCACGGGGTCTTCGATGGTGACGATATTGATCTCGGGTGTGTTGATGTAGTTGAGCGCGGCATACAGGGTGGAACTCTTGCCGGAACCGGTGGGGCCGGTGACGAACAGGATGCCCTGCGGCTGCCTCAGGGTTGCCTTGAAGGGCCGCAGTATTTCCGGCGAAAAATCCAGCTTGTCGAGATTGAGGGCTGCGCTGGTGTAGAGCGAACCGAGAATCCTCATCACCACCTTTTCCCCGTACATCACCGGCAGGCTGGAAACGCGCAGGTCGAGGCTTTTCGTCGGCAGCGGAAAACTCAGACGGCCATCCTGCGGACGTCGCCGCTCGGTGATGTCCATCTGCGCCACGATCTTGTAGCGTGATGCCAGCGGCAGCGCCATTTCCACCGGCAGGAAAAGTTTGTCGGCCAGCACGCCGTCGATGCGGAAGCGCACCACCACCTCGTTCTTCTTCGGCTCGATATGAATGTCGGAAGCGCGTTCCTTCAGCGCCAGCAGGATGATGGAATCGGCCAGAGCCACCAGCGGTCGGGATTCAATCAGCTGCGTCAGCTTGGCCTCGCTGAAGTTTCCGGGCAGGAAGGGGGTCAGATCGAACTTGGCCACCAGTGCATCCACGTTGGCGGGCGACTGATAGTTGACCTTGATTGCGGAACTGATCTCGTCACGGAAACAAAACACCGGGCTGACCGGCTTCATCATCAGCTTGGATAGTTCAGTGACGGCCTTGGCGTCGTCCGGGTGAACCATGCCCACCGTGACCGCCTCGCCCATCTGGTAGAGCGGAATCGCCTGGAGACGCTCGGCAAGATCGCCCGGCAGCAGTGCAAGGGCTTCCTGCTGGAACAGCGTCTTGCTCAGGTTGACATAAGTGTGGCCGACCTGCGTCGCCAGCAGGTCGCCGGCGCTGTCGCGATCCAGGTAGCCGTCCGTGATGATGTATTGCACGAATTCGATCGCGTCCCGGTTTGCGGCTTTGAGCATGCTTTCCAGGGTGGGCGCGGGAATTCGAGCCTTTTCCCGGAGACTTGCGATAAGGGCTTCCGTCAGATCGATCATCAGAATTTCTTTCTGCGCTTGGCCAGCAATTTGCGTATGTCATCCTGGGTGACGCGTGCCTTGTGTGTCGTTTCGAGGAACTTGTTTTCCTGGGCCGCCTGCTCCGCCAGGTGCTCCAGGTCAAAGCGCCGGTCGGCATCCATGACGGCGTGCTGCAGCGTTGCGTCTCCCCCCACCACAAGCGCGGCGCCACAGCGCCCGCAATAGGCGTCATGCACAGCGGCAACGAAGCCGCAGCGGCAGCGCGCGTGAGGCAGGACCTCGCCGCAGGTGCCACAAAAAGCGTAGCCGGGCGGGCTGGAATGGGAGCAGGTCATGATTCCGCCGCCCGAAGGTCTTCCAGATACTCGCCCCAGGTCTCGCCGATCATCTTGCTCAAGTCATCGGCGGGCATATTCTTCAGGATGTAATTGCGTGCGCCGTTGTCGATGCATTCCTTCACCACGTCGATGGCGTTGAGCGAAGTCATCATGATCACCAGCGCTTTGGGATTCAGCGCCACGATCTGCTTCAAGGCGCTGATGCCGTCCAGTTTTGGCATGTTGATATCCATCATCGTGATGTCGGGCGACAACTGCTTGTACAGTTCCAGCGCCTGTTCGCCGTCCCCGGCCTCGCCAACGACTTCAGCCCCGAGCGATGAAACGATCAGACGGATCAGGCTGCGGATATGGCGCTCGTCATCCACGATCAGTACGCGAACCTTGCGCTTGTCGCTGGTTTCATCCATGTACTGCCTCCACTCTCGTCAAAAAACAGATTGCGCTGATCGCTCGTCTGAGGCCGCAACATGCGGAACCGGGAACGCCCCCTCATGCCATCGACTGCAAATCTACCATTCCGTGTGCCAATCCTGCGCATTTTGCCGGAATGCGCCGCCCGGCTGCCGGGGGAACGTCCATTAGCGTTTGTCGAATGCGCGCAACTTTGCCAATATCCTGCCGGAAATCTCGCCCAGGCTGGCAATTTCGTCCAGCGCGCCAATTTCGGCCGCCTCTCTTGGCATCCCATAAACCACGCAGGAAGCCTGGTCCTGGCCGATGGTCCAGGCTCCCGCCTGCCGCATGGCAAGCAATCCCTGCGCACCGTCCTTGCCCATGCCGGTCAGGATCACGCCGAGGCCGTGCTGCCCGACCTGGTCGGCGACCGACTGGAACAGCACATCTACGGCGGGACGATGCCGATTCACCGGCTCTTCCTGGGACAGTTGCAGAACATAAGCGCCACCGTTCTTCCTCACCCGCATGTGCGAATGGCCCGGTGCCAGATAAGCCATGCCGGCTTGCAGACGCTCGCCGCCCCGGGCTTCGACCACGGTCAGTCTGGACAAGTTGTCGAGGCGCCGGGCAAAGGAAGCCGTATAGGCCTCCGGCATATGCTGGACCATGACGATGGGCGGCATTTCGGCAGGCAGAGAACGAAGCACTTCCTTGATTGCCTCGGTGCCGCCGGTGGAGGCGCCAATGGCAATGACCTTCTCCGCCAGCAGGCGTGACGAGAATACGCCTTTGGGCTGCGCAAGAGTCGGCGCTGGCGGTACGGCGATGCGCGCGGCCGATATCAGGCGGGCAGTGCTCGCGCTGCGAATCTTTTCGCGGATTTCCTCCGCGTAGTCCTGCAGCATGGAGATGTTCTCCGCCCGCGGCTTGGCCACGAAATCCACGGCACCAAGCTCCAGGGCCCGCAGGGCAGCGTCGGAGCCCGCTTGCGTGACTACGGAAATCATGATCACCGGCATGGGCCGCAAGCGCATCAGCCGGTCGAGGAATTCGAGGCCATCCATGCGCGGCATCTCGACGTCGAGCGTCAATACGTCGGGGTTCAGCGCCTTGATCATCTCTCGCGCGGCGATCGGGTCCGGCGCGGCGCCCACCACTTCGAGATCGGGCGCGCCATTGACGATCTCGGTCAGCAGCGCGCGCATCAGCGCGGAGTCATCGATGACGAGGACCTTGATCGGCATGACTTAACGTTCAAGTTGCGTCAGCAACTCTCGACGCTCCCCTCTCCCCTGGCGGGGCGAAGGCGGGGTTTCGCGAAGCACGCTTCGCGCCGCCTGAGCCGGCCGGCTGTGTGGGGGATGCTCTCAAAGTCATGCCCGTCAGAACAACTCGATATCGCCTGAAACCGGCTTTGCGGTCAGACGCGCCGCGTACTCGCGTTCGCGCCGCTGCACGGTGTCGTTATGCAGCCGCATCAGCGTCTTGACCAGCACGCGACCGGTGGCCGGAAAGAAATACACCTTGCGCGGGTGCACGTCGAGCAAATCCTGCGCGGCAACGAAAATGCCTTCGGTTTGCAGGAAATCGAGCACGAAGCTGGAATTGCGCTCGCCGACACTGGAACTTTGCAGGCTGGCCATCACCCGGCCGCCCCCAAACACCTTGGCCTCCAGGTTTCCACGGTGGGCACCCAGCTTGAGCAGATGGTTGATCAGGATCTCCATCGCGTAGGTTCCGTAACGCGCCGAAGCCGAGTAGGGAGACTGCTCGCCGCAATCGGCAAGCATGAAATGATTCATGCCGCCGATGCCTGTTTCCCTGTCGCGGATGCAGGCCGAAACGCAGGAACCGAGCACCGTCACCAGCAGCATGTCCTTGCTGGTTACGAAATATTCGCCCGGCAGCACCTTGACCGCCTCAGTGCCGAAAATCGGGTCGAAGTAACGATTGCCGGCCAGATGCTCGACGAATCCGGCGCCCATGGTCAGGCCTTGGCCATCGGCCCCGGGGCAGGGCGGTCGGCCCGCTCATACACCGTCCGTCCCATTGGACGAAACAGGTCGCCGGCATTCAGGAAGTTCTCGGAGGGGCCGGAAAACAGCAGGCCATCAGGTCGCAGCAAGGGGACGAACTTCTTCAAGATGCCGTACTGGGTCGGCTTGTCGAAGTAGATCATGACATTGCGACAAAAAATGGCATCGAAGGGTCCGCGCAAGGGCAGGCGCGCATCGAGCAGGTTGATGCGGGTGAAGCGGACCAGCTTCTGCAACTCGGGCCGCACCCGCGCATAGCCGGCCTGCGCACCACGTCCCTTGAGGAAGAAGCGGCGCAAACGGTTTGCGCTGAGCTTTTCGACCCGATCGATCGGATACACGCCCTGTTCTGCGATCGCCAGTACATGGGTATCAATGTCGCTGGCGACGATCGATACCGGCGGCGTCAGGCTATCGAAGGCCTCGCAGGCGGTCATGGCAATGCTGTAGGGTTCCTCGCCGGTCGCCGCAGCAGCACACCAGATGCGCAGCGGACGGGTCTTCAGCTCGCGCAGGCGACCCAGCAGAATCTCGAAATGATGCGCATCGCGAAAAAACGAAGTGAGATTGGTCGTCAGCGAATTGACGAAGGTTTCCCACTCCGTTTCATCGCCCGCCTCCAGGTGCGCCAGATACTCCGCGAAGCTGCCGTAGCCGAGGGCCCGCACACGCCGCATAAGCCGGCCGTAGACCATTTCCTGCTTGATCGGCGCCAGGGAAATGCCCGCACGCTGGTAGATCAGTGTGCGTACCCGTTCGAAGTCGGCCGCGGTGAAGTGAAATTCGCGGTCGCGCTGTTCCACTTCAGGGGACATCAGAACTCCTCCCACTCCTCGCCCGCGTCGGCAAGTGGAGGTAGTGCAATCTTCCTGGGTGTCGCCGGTTTGGCTCGTGCACGGCCGCCGACCAGCTGTCGCGGCGTGACATCGCGCAGCGCCGGGGCCGGCATCATGCGCGCGCCGCCTTCGGCCAGCTTGAACATGCTCACCGTCTGCACCAGTCCGCGTGCCTGCTCTTCCAGACTCTCGGCCGCCGCGGCCGCCTGTTCCACCAGCGCCGCGTTCTGCTGCGTCACTTCATCCATCTGAGCCACTGCTTGCGTCACCTGCTCGATGCCGCCGCTTTGCTCACGGCTTGCCGCCGCAATCTCCGTGACCAGACTGGCGACCAGATCGAAACTGGTCACCACATCGTCCATGGTGTCGCCTGCTTCCCGCACCAGCCTGGCGCCACTGTCCACCTTGTCCGCCGATTCCGCGATCAGCCCCTTGATCTCCTTTGCCGCTGCTGCGCTGCGCGCCGCCAGGCTGCGCACCTCCGTCGCCACCACGGCAAAGCCGCGCCCCTGCTCCCCTGCCCGCGCCGCTTCCACCGCTGCGTTCAAGGCAAGGATGTTGGTCTGGAAGGCGATGGTGTCGATCACGCCGATGATGTCGGCAATCTTCTTCGAGCTGGCCTGAATGCCGCTCATGGTGTCCACCACCTGCTTGACCACCTGCATGCCATGCGTCGCGATCTGGTTCGAGTTCTTCGCCAGATCGTTCGCCTGCTTGGAGCTTGCGGCATTGTTACGCACCGCGGCGTTGATCTCTTCCATGGAACTCGCCGTCTCTTCGAGGCTGCTGGCCTGCTCTTCGGTGCGGCTCGACAGATCCTCGTTGCCGGCGGCGATTTCCTGCGAAGCGATGTCGATTGCCGTGGTGGCTTCCTTGATGCGCCCGACCACTTCGCGCAAGCGCTCGATGGTAGTGTTGGTATCGTCTTTCAACTGACCGAATATGCCCTGGTAATCGGCCTCGATCTTTTGCGTCAGGTCGCCCGCGGCAACCAGCTGCAGAATCCGTGCAACGTCGGAGAGGCCTTTCTGGGTGACTTCGGACAACTGGTTGAGACCAACAGCCAGTTGTCTGAAGAAGCCCTCCTTGCCTTCGAGGCTGAGGCGCATGAGGAAGTCGCCGCGCGAAGCGCCATCGACCACGTTCGCCACTTCCTGCTCGACCAGCACTTCGTCCGTGCGATCCACCCACTCGGCCACGGAGCCGAGACGCTCGCCGCGCTCATCGATCACCGGATTGGCGGTTACGCGCAGATTCCGGCCGCCGACTTCGAGATTCACTGTAGCGGAGCTGGTCAACTCGGCCAGCAACTTGGCCTGGTGGGCGGGATTCTTGTGGAAGCTGTCGATGCATATGCCGACCATGCGCTCCACGTCGAAATCCGGCGACAGCTTCCGGATATCGCCCTCCGCTCCCTTGAGGATGCGCTTTACCGAGTGATTGGCGTAGATGATCCTGCGCTCCCTGTTGACGATCATCACGCCCGTTGAAACGTGGTCGAGGGCGATCTTGATGCGCAGCGTCTCTTCGGCCTGGCGCGCGGCCTCGGCCACGTCGGAGCCGAGGCGGGTCTGCATGGTTTCCAGGCCCTGGCGCACCCGGGCCACCTCGTCGTTGCCCGAGACATCCAGTGGAGTGTCATAGCGGCCGCCGGCCAGGGCGCGGAAGGCAGGCAGCACATCACTCTGCAGAGGTTTGATGACTATGCGGCGCACCAGGCTGTAAACGATGGCCATCAGCACCAGCACCATGAAGAGGCCGCCGCCGATCATATAGATGCTGATCTGGCGCGACAGAGCCTCGAACTCGTCAATGTAGGAGCCGCCGGCCACCACCCATTTGGAGTCCGGCAGCGTGTCGAAGACCACGACTTTTTGGCGTGCTACTTTATCGCCCAGTTCCGCGTTCATCCATGGATAGCGAATGATGCCCTGCTTGCGCTCGAGAATCTCCTTGATGAACTCCCGGCCGTCCGCGTCCCTGGATCCGATCGGGTTGCTGCCTTCCTTGGCCGGATGAATCAGCAGAGTGCCGTAGTCCTTCCCTGGATTGCCATCGAGAACATAGTAGTAGCCAGACTGACCAACCTTCAGGCCGCGTACCTTTGCCTTGAGATCGGCAAGCTCGGCGTCGATGCCGAGGCCGATGAAGCTGAGGGCGATCACTTTGCCGTTCTTGTCGGCGATCGGCGTGTAGCTGGTGAAATACTCCTTGCCGAACAGCGCGGCGCGTCCTACGTAAGGCTTGCCGGCCTTTACGCTCTCGTAGCCGGGGTGTGTCTTGCCCAGCATCGTGCCCACCGCACGCTCGCCGTTTTCCTTTTTCAGGGAAGTGCTGACGCGCACGAAGTCGTTACCCTTGGCCGCGAACAGCGTCGCGACCGCGCCGGTACGCTGCGTGAAGTTATCCACATCGCCGAAATCGCCACTGACGATCCGGGTCTTGCCATGGCGCAGGATGGGCGCCTCATCGCTGCCCTCCAGCGTGATGCCGTCGTGGAACAGGGAGTCGAAGGCGCGATTGGTGTGCAGCGCCTCGCGCTTGAGCGAATCGAGGCGCAGCGCGATCATGCTGCGCACCAAGCCGACATTGGCCGTCAGCTCGGCCTCGGCATTGCGGTTGAGCTCGGCGCCAATCCTGGCATTCAACAGCGGCAAGCCGGGGGCCAGAACTACCGCCACGGCCGCGAGGCAGCCCAGCGCCACCTTCGCCGAGACAGAGAGATCAGTCAATGCCCTGTCGAGGCGCGCCAACGGGCCGGCACTGACCACTGCGCCATTGGCTATGCGCAGGCCGCCCGCCTGTCCGTCGCGGAACTTGCGGTAGGCGGCCTCGGCAGCAGCCACCGATTCCGGCGTCGGCTTGCGCCGCACCGACATGTAGCCGAGCACTCGACCGCTTTCGTGCACAGGCGCGGCGTGGGTCTCGGCCCAGAAGAAGTCACCGTTCTTGCAGCGGTTCTTGACCATCCCGATCCAGGGCCGCCCGGCTTTGAGCGTCTGCCACAAGTCGGCGAAAGCTTCCGCCGGCATGTCCGGATGGCGCGTGATGTTGTGCGCCTGGCCCATCAACTCGCTTTCGCCAAAGCCGCTGATGGCCAGGAAGTCACCGTTCACGTAGGTGATTTCGCCATTGAGATCGGTTCGGGTACAGGGCATCTGATCGTCCCGAAGGACGATCTCGTTTTGAGTCACGGGCAGATTGCTTCGCATATTCTTGGCTCCTCTTTCGGCGCAGGCCTATTGTGCTTGATGGGCGGCGTCAACCAATGCCATCTCGGGGGACAGCATCAGCCGCTCGATGTCGACCACGATGAGCATGCGCTCGCCGACGGTGCACAGCCCGTTGATGTATCGGGTGTCGACCGTCGCGGCGAACTCGGGCGCGGGACGGATCTGTTGCGCGTTCAGCATGACGACATCAGACACGCTATCGACCACGATGCCGACCACGCGCGGTCCGATATTGAGAATGATCACCACCGTGAAGGGTGTGTATTCGGCCTCGCCAATGTTGAACTTGATGCGCAGATCGACGATCGGCGCGATGGTGCCGCGCAGGTTGATCACGCCCTTGAGAAAGACGGGCGCATTGGCGATCGTGGTGGGAAGCTCGTAGCCACGAATTTCCTGCACCTTGAGGATATCGATCGCATACTCCTCCGGCCCCAGGGTGAAGGTCAGATATTCCGCGGTGTCGCCACCCTCGTCGCCGGCGTCGTGGCCCCTCGCCGCACCTTGCTGAACCATCATTCGCTCGTCGCTCCCCTCTCGTCTGATTCAGCCGAAATCATCTCAAGCGGCCTCGGGCAGGGCGCTTTTCGCCATCTGCACCAGCGCCGCCACATCGAGAATCAGGGCCACGTGACCGTCGCCCATGATCGTCGCCGCCGATATCCCGGGAACCTTGCGGTAATTCGATTCCAGACTCTTGATCACCACCGGGTGCTGGCCGAGCAGCGCATCGACGAACAGCGCCGCCTTTGCCCCATCGGCTTCGAGCACCACCATGATGCCCTCATCGAGCCGCTTCTTGCTGCCCGATATCCTGAAAAGTTCGTACAAGGCCACCACCGGAAGATACTCGCCGCGCACATGGATCAGGCGCTCGACACCCGAAACGCTTTTTATCATTCCAGTTTCGACCTGCAGCGACTCCAGGATATGGCCGAGCGGGACAATGTAGGTTTCCTTGCCGACCGCCACCGACATGCCGTCGAGGATCGCCAGCGTAAGCGGCAGGCGCACGGTCATCCGGGTGCCGATGCCGGTCATCGACTCGATCTCCACCCGGCCGCCCATTGCGGCGATGTTGCGCTTGACCACATCCATGCCGACGCCGCGTCCGGAGACTTCGGTGACCTTCTCGGCGGTGGAAAATCCCGGCTCGAAGATCAGCAGCCAGACCTCGCCGTCGCTCATCTGATCATGCACGGGCAGCCCCCTTTCGCGGGCCTTGGCGAGGATCTTGTGGCGATTGAGCCCGCCGCCGTCGTCACCCACCTCGATGACGATGCTGCCACCCTGGTGATAGGCCTTGAGCGCAATGGTGCCGGTCGGCGGCTTGCCGAGGGCAATGCGGTCCGCCGGGATTTCGACGCCGTGATCGATGCTGTTGCGGATCAGATGGGTCAGCGGATCGCTGATGCGCTCGATCAGGCCCTTGTCGAGTTCCGTGTCTTCGCCCGTGGTCCTGAGTTCGATCTGCTTGCCCAGTTTCTGCGCAAGATCGCGCACCACGCGCGGGAAGCGGGAGAAGACCGCCGAGATCGGCATCATGCGGACCGACATCACCGCCTCCTGCATGTCGCGCGTGTTGCGCTCCAGCTGGGCCAGCCCGGCGTGCAGACGCTCGAATTTCACCGGATCGAGGGTGGAAGCTGACTGCGCCAGCATGGATTGGGTAATGACCAGTTCGCCGATCAGGTTGACCAGCTGATCGACCTTGTCCACATCGACACGGATCGAACTTTCCGCGGCGGCGGCCGGCCTGGGCGCGGAACGCCTTTCCGGCCTGGTCAATGCCGGCGGTGCGGCGGCTTCGCTGCCCGCGGCGGCAAGAGTCGGCGCTGGCGGCACGGCGTCGAACAAGCCATAGGCGCCATCGCTGTCGTCTGCATCCGAGGCCTTGGCGTCCGTCGCTCCGATCCGGATGCTGTCGCTGCGGGCGACAAATTCCAGCATGCCGCGCACGATCTCCGGTTCTGCTCCGGCGGCAATTCGCAGGCGCCAGCGCGGGTCGTCGGCGCTTGCGCGCTTGATCATGGTTGCAGGCCAGTGCCGATCCAGTTCGGCGAGCAGATTGTCGATCGCGCCGACGGCAGCGTCCGCATCCATGTCGAGAACGAAGCTGGCTTCCAGTTCCTCTGGCGCTACCGTTACCGCTGCCGGAACGGGAATCTGTGCCGCGGCAGCCGCGACTGCAGGCTCAGGCGCGGCAGCGGAGACAGATGACGGCGCGCCGGCCGTCAAGGCGGAAAGACGTTGGCAGATTGCCGCCACCTGCGCCGGGTCCGCTGCGCCACCGTCACGATGCGCCGCAAGCAGAGCCTTCAGGACGTCGCCGGCCGCAAGAAAGGCGTCGATCATGTCCGCGCGGATGGCCAGGCCACCCTTGCGGATACGATCGAGCAGACTCTCCAGAATATGGGTGACTTCGGCCAGATCGGTGAATCCAAAGGTACCGGCCGAGCCCTTGATCGAATGTGCGGCGCGAAAAATGGCGTTGAGCTGCTCGGCGTCGGGAGCGCCGATGTCCAGCCCCAGCAGCAGGGATTCCATGCTGTCCAGATGTTCCTGAGCTTCCTCGAAGAACACCTGGTAGAACTGGCTCATGTCAATCGACATATTGCCTCCCGGTCACCATTCCTTAACCAATGACCTTTTTCACCACTTCGATCAGCTTCTGCGGATCGAAGGGCTTGACCAGCCAGCCCGTGGCTCCCGCGGCCCTGCCTCGCGCTTTCATGTCGTCCGACGACTCGGTGGTCAGGATCAGGATCGGTGTGGTCGCATACTGGGCCAAGGCACGCAGGCTCCTGACCAGAGTCAGCCCGTCCATGCGCGGCATATTCTGATCGGTAAGAATCAGGCTGAAGCTTCCCGACCTGGCCTTGTTAAGCCCATCCATGCCGTCGACCGCTTCCACGACGTCATAGCCTGAAGTCTTCAGGGTGAACGCGACCATCTGTCGAATCGAGGTCGAATCATCGACGGCAAGAATGGTTTTTGGCATGTGAAACTCCCTCAGGGACCGGCTAGCAGGTTACATCAAAACAATTCAAGTCCGCCCCGGCGCTGCGACGCTGACAGCTAACCCAGTTCGCAACGATTGCGTCCGCTTTCCTTGGCACGATAGAGCGCCGCGTCGGCGTCGCGGAACAGCATGGCCGGGGTGCCGGTCAAGGCCTCGCGCCGGCCTCCGCCGACGGATACCGTGACGATGCCCCACTCTGCATTTTGCGCATGTTGAAGCCGCAGCATGCGCACCGATTCGACGACCCGCGAGGCCATCTCCTGGCAGGCTGCTGCCGAGACCCAGGGCATCACGACCGCGAATTCCTCGCCTCCATAGCGCGCGACAAATGCATCCGTGGTCAGGCCCTCGGCATTGGCTTCCGTGACCACGGACTCAAGGGCATGGGCGATGGCGCGCAGGCAGTCGTCGCCGGCCTGATGCCCGTAGTGATCGTTGTATTTTTTGAAATTGTCGACATCCAGCATCAGGAGGGCGAACGGGGCGTTGTTGCGCACGCACTGTTCCCACGCCAGGTCGACATTGATATCCATCCAGCGACGATTGAACAAGCCTGTCAGGCCATCACGGCTGGCCTGTTGCTCAAGTTTTAGGTTGGCGATCGACAGCAAGCGGCGCATTTCCGCAATGCGCGCCATGGCCTTCATTTTTGCGCGCAGAACCTCTTCCGACAGGCCCTTGACCAGGAAATCGTCACCCCCGGCCTCGATCGCCGCGATCAGATTTTCCATAGAATCGGAGGCCGTCAGAAAAATGATCGGCGTCCATGCCCACTTCTGTGTCGACTCGAACGCGCGAATCTGGTGGGTGGCCTCGAAGCCGTTCATCACCGGCATCTCGATATCCATCAACACCAGGTCGGGGGCCGACTGGCGAAACTTGTCGAAGGCCACCTGGCCGTTTTCGGCAAGGGTTACTTCATGACCAAATGACGTCAGGCGTGCCGCCATCACGGCAGCGACCGCGCGGCTGTCTTCAACCAGAAGGATCTTCATGTTCCTTCAGCGCTCCGGGAGCGATTCACTCCTGCTGTGTCCGCCGGTGGCCTTTGGCTTGCTGCGCCTCGCGTCCGCGAAATGCCATGGCCATCTCGAAGGCGGCGCGGGTGAAGCTCAGCACCGCGGCGAACTCCTTGTCGGTCAGCTGGCGGGCCTCGTCGTCGCCGCGGTAGATGTTGGCGAACTCGCGTTCGCGCGCCGACTGGATCAAGAGCTTGCCGACGCCGAGTCCTTCGAGGCTGCGCCACAGGTCAGGGTTGGAACTGCGGGTGAACTTCATGACGAAGCCGATCGGGTCGTTGCGGCCGAGGACCGCCGCCAGCCGCAGGATGAGCTCGAACGGTACGGCGATGCGGCCCTTTTCCCAGGCTTCGATCAGCGACGGGTCCCTGAGGTTGATCGCGGTGCCGACTTCGGTGATGGTCAGGCCGGCGGCCTTGCGCATGCGGCGCAGCGCCGCTCCGGTTTTGGCCCAGACGCCGGGTTCGGACAGTCCGGGCAACACGGCCTTGAGCACATCGGCAGCCGCTTCCATCGGCTTGCCGCGGCTTAGCGCCCGGGCGATGTCGGTCGCTGTCTTCAGGCTTGCCGTCGCGCCGACGGAGGCGGCGCCCATGTCGAGCACCTTGCCGGCCATGCTGCGCATCTGGCCGACCAGGCCGGATTCGGTCTGCGTCGGCCTTGCCCGTTTCGGCGCCGGCTTCGCTGTCGCGCGCTTCTTCACCGGCGTCTTGCGTTTGGGAGTGGTCGCGGCGACCATGGCATCTCCTTTCAGGGCAAGGCGTGGGTGATTACTTGCCCTGTATGCGCTGGCGGGATTCGTGCCGCTCCTGCGCTTCGATCGAATACACCGTGGTCGGGCGCGCCAGAAGGCGCCGCAAGCCGATCGGTTCGCCGGTTTCCTCGCAGAAGCCGAATTGGCCGGTCTCGATGCGCTGCAAGGCGGCGTCGACCCGCGGCAGCATCTTGCGCTCGCGATCGCGGATGCGCAGTTCGATGGAGTTCTCCTCTTCGATGGTGGCGCGGTCGTTGGGATCGGCTTCCGCCTCGCCATCGCGCAAATGATCGATGGTCATGCTGGCGTTGTCGATGAGATCCTGACGCTGCCTGCGCAGGAGATCGCGGAAAAAATCGAGCTGTTCCGCGTTCATGTAGGCGCTGCTGGGCATCGCCAGCAGGGCTTTCTCGCTCATTGGTGCGTGTACGGTGGCCATCGCTTTTTCCTGGGTTTCTGTTCGGTAACGGGCGGCAAGGCGGTCATTCTGCCGGCCGCGAATATATCGCTCTTGGTCAAGCCGGGGCAGCACTTGATGGCTGCCGTCGGGAAGTCGCAACCCGCTACTCTATCGAAAGACGGGACGGACGTCAGCGGAATCTCGTCGGCGGCCGCCGGCATCGGAATGAACTGCGGCTGTTTCACGCCCCGCGCAGGTCGTGGTGCCTGAGCGGCAGCGAACGGATGCGCTTGCCGGTGGCAGCGAAGATCGCGTTGCAGACGGCGGGGGTCAGCGGCAGGATGGCCGGTTCGCCGTGGCCACCCCAAAAGCCGCCGGTGGGCACGAGCACCGTTTCGACCTTCGGCATCTCCGCCATTTGCGGGAGCCTGAAATCGTGGAAATTGGATTCCACGATGCGCCCGTTTTTCACGTTGTTTTCCTGATACAGAATGCTGCCGAGGCCATAGATCACGTTGCCCTCGGCCTGCGCGCGGCAGGTGTCCGGGTTCACGACGTGGCCCGAGTCGATGGCGACGACGATGCGCTGGACCTTGACCTCGCCTTTTGCGCTCACCGATACCTCCGCCACCATCGCGGCGAAGCTGCCGAAGCCGTCGACGACCGCGAGACCGCGGTGAACACCGGGCGCGAGCGAACCACCCCAGCTTGCCGCCTTTGCCGCGGCTTCGAGCACGAGGCGATTCTTGTCGCTCGGCTTCAGCATCGCGAGGCGATATTCGAGCGGATCCCTGCCTGCGGCGACGGCCAGTTCGTCGATGAAGCACTCGCGGTAGAACGCGTTCTGCTGCCCCGGCGCACGCCAGAAGCCGACGGGGACATGTCCATTGCGCATGGCGTAGTCGACCTGCTGGTTCGGTATCGCATAGGGCATGTCGCTGAGCGTGCGCACTGCCGTAAAGTCGATGCCCCCATTACCCAAGGCCTGCGGCATCAGCACCTTGAGGATCGACGGACAGGCGATCCGCGTGTGCATGGCGATGAGATTGCCCCTGGCATCGAGGCCAGCCTTCAATTGCACGATGCTTGCCGGGCGATAGAAGCCGTGCTGCATGTCCTCTTCACGCGACCACATCATCTTCACCGGCTTGCCCGGCATCGCCATCGCAATCCTCACGCCCTGCCTGACGAAATCCTGCGGCCCGCCGCGACGACCGAAGCCGCCGCCGAGCATCATCTTGTGCACTTCGACCTTCTCCAGCGGCAGTCCGGCGGTTTCCGCGGCGGTCGCCATCGAGGCCTCGCCGTTCTGCGTCGAGGTCCACACCTCGAGGAAGCCCTCGGGCTTCAGCCACGCCGTGCAGGTCTGCGGCTCCATGGTGGCGTGGTTGAGGTAGGGCGAGGAATATTCGGCGCCGACTTTCCGCGCCTGCGGCAGATTGGGCGCGGCCAGGCCTTCGCGCAGCATGGCGGTGATGCTCTCGCTGGAAACATTGCCGTTGGCGCCGGCATCCCATTCGATCTTCAGTTTCTGCAGCGCCTGGTCGGCACGCCACCAGCTGTCGGCGACGACGGCGACGAAATCGGTTTCGCGCACCACCTTCTTCACGCCGCGCATTTTCTCGGCGGCGCCGGCGTCGAGGCTCTTCAGCGTGCCGCCGAACACCGGGCATTGTGCTATCGAAGCATGCAGCATGCCGGGCAGTACCACGTCGACGCCAAACACCGGCTTGCCCATGACCTTGTCCGGAATGTCGAAGCGATGCACCGGCTTGCCGGCGATCTTCCAGTCCTTCGGATCGCGCAGGGCGACGTCCTGCGGCGGCTGGAGGCGCGCTGCCTCGGCCGCCACTTCGCCGTAGCGCAGCGTGCGCCGGCTCGGCCCGTGCGTGATCACGCCGCGCTCGACCGTGCACTCGCTCGCCGGCACTTTCCAGCGCGCGGCGGCGGCGTTGACCAGCATCACGCGTGCCGCGGCGCCGGCCTTGCGCACATAGTCCTGCGAGCTGCGCACGCCCTGGCTGCCGCCCGCAGTCGAGCTCCTCGGCCACCAGTTGCGCCAGGGCGGTATAGGTGCCCTGGCCCATTTCGGAGCGGGCGATGCGCACCACGACCCGGTCATCCGGATGGATCACCACCCAGGCATTGACCTCGGTAACCGGCGCCTTCGACGAAATCGCGGCCTTGGCGACAAGCGGGAAGGAAAACTCGAGCGAGAGCCCGCCGCCCAGCGCGACGGATGCCTTGAGAAATTCGCGACGATTGATTTTCATGGCGTTCACCCCTGGGCCTTCTTCGCCGCTTTGGCGGCGACCGCGTGGATCGCCTCGCGCACCCGCGTGTAGGTTCCGCAACGGCAGAGGTTGGTCATCGCCCGGTCGATCTCGGCATCGGTGGGCCTGGGCTTTTCGGTCAGCAGCGCCGCGGCCGACATGATCATGCCGGTCTGGCAGTAGCCGCACTGCGGCACCTCGTGTTCGATCCAGGCCGCTTGCAAGGGATGCAGACCACTGCCGCCCAGTCCCTCGATGGTCACCACGGCCTTGCCCACCGCCGCCGAGGCGGGGACGACACAGGAGCGCACCGGCGCGCCGTCGACGTGCACTGTGCAGGCGCCGCACAAGGCGACGCCGCAGCCGTATTTGGCGCCGAGCAGGCCCAGGTGGTCACGCAACACCCACAGCAGGGGCATCTCCGGCTCGACATCGACCTGATGCAGCTTGCCATTCACGTTCAGCTTGAGCATGTGACCTCCCGGGGAGATGTGACGATGCCATTGGCGATGGAGACTATGAACGTCTGTCCGGCGACGTCAGGGCGAGTATTTCGCGATTGATGACCGTGGTCAAGCGCGCTGATTGCTCCGCACACAGTCGGGCTTTCGCGGCCCTTGTTACCGAGATTACGGTTTGGCTATGAAAGTCGGCGCTGGCGATACGGCGAGCGGCGTTTGCGCCGGATGATCCGCCCTGCGATCCAGTGCGGGAATGCGGCCCTCAGCAGGGCACGAACCAGCGGTCGCCGTCGACGCCGAGTTCGCGCAGGGGATGGCCGTAGAGCCGGGTCAAATTCTCCGCCGTGATGACGTCGGCGGCCGGGCCGGCCAGCCATTCATCGTTGCCGAAGAGCAGCAGGGCCTGGCGGCAGTAGCGGGCGGCAAATCCGGGGTCATGCAGCACCGCGACGATGGCGGCGCCGGCGGCAGCGCGACGGCCGAACAGCTCCATTACCGCGACCTGATGCGAAAGATCGAGATGGGTCAGCGGCTCGTCGAGCAGGAACAATTGCGGCTGCTGGGCCAGCAACTGGGCTACGGCCAGACGCTGGCGTTCGCCGCCGGACAGTGTCTGCACTTCACGCTCGGCGAAGCCGTCGAGGCCAAGCTCGTTCAGCGCCGCGTCGGCGATGCGCCGGTCTTCGGCCGACTCCCAGTCCCAGCGGCCGAGGTGGGGGTGGCGACCGACCAGCACGGTTTCCATGACGGTGGAGGCAAAGGGGTCGAACTGGTGCTGCGACAGATAGCCGCGGACGCGGGCCATTGCCCGCGCGCCCGCGCCCAGCCCGGCGTGCGGCAGAGCCAGGCCGGCGACGTTGAGGCCGCCGCCTTGCTGCGCCCTCAATCCGGCCAGCGTGGCGAGCAGGGTCGATTTGCCGGCGCCGTTGCGCCCGAGAATGGCCCACGAGTCTCCCACGTCGACGCGCCAATCCAGATCGCGGCAGATCCGATGGCCGCCGATGTTGACCTCTAGCCGTGTGGCTTCCAATAGAGGCGTGTTCATCGTTGGCTCATCGCTGCTCGTGCGGCTGGCGCCCGAGCAGGAACAGGAACACCGGCACGCCGAGCAGGGCGGTCAGCACGCCTACGGGCAGCTGCTGCGGGGCGATCACGGTGCGCGCCAGGGTGTCGGCCAGCACCAGCAGGCTGCCGCCAAAGAGTACGGATGCCGGCAGCAGCAGACGCTGGTCGTTGCCCCAGCCCAGCCTGATCATCGCCAGCCGGACCAGATGCGGTACCACGAGGCCGATGAAGCCGATGCTGCCGGCGGTCGTCACCGCTACCGCGGTGAGCAGCGACGCCAGTACATAGATTCCACGCTTGACGTGCGTCACCGACACGCCAAGCGCCTGGGCGAGCGTATCGCCGCGCGACAGCAAATTCAGTTCGCGGGCGAAAGGCAGCGTGACGACCAGGCCCAGCGCCAGCACCGCCAGGGCCGGCCAGGGGCTGATCGCGTGTCCCAGATCGCCCATGAGCCAGAACAGCATGCCGCGCAATCCTTCCTCGGGGGCAATCGACAGAATCAGAGCGACGACCGCGCCACAGCCGGCGGCGACGATGACGCCGGTGAGCAGGAGGCGCGAGCGGGTCCAGCTGCTGTCGCCGTGGGCCAGGCCGAATACCAGCAGCATGGCGGCAAGCGCGCCGGCGAAGGCGGCAAGGTTCATCAGGGCCAGCGTGAGCCCCGCCAGCACGGCCGACAGCGCGCCCACCGCGGCGCCGCCCGAGATGCCCAGCACGTAAGGATCGGCCAGCGGATTGCGCAACAGCACCTGCATCAGCGTGCCGGCCAGCGCCAGCAGGCCGCCACAGGCGAATGCCGCCAGGGCGCGGGGCAGGCGCAGGCCGTTGATCACCTCGACCGCCATCCCGCCTTTGTTCCCGCTCAGTGCGCAGAGGACATCGGCCGCCGACACCGGCAGGCTGCCCGCCGCGAGGGCAACGAGCAGGCTCAGCAACGCCAGTCCGATCAGGACGGCGAGGCTGAGCAGGGCGCGGCGGCGGCTGGGCATGGGACTCCTACATTACCAGCGATACTCGGCGCTGACGTAGCCGTTGCGCCGGTCTTCCGGATAGGCGTTGAACGACGTGAAGGTGCCATTCACGATGCCATAGGAATAGTAGGCCTTGTCGAACAGGTTGTTGACGCCGACTGCCAGCCGCAGGCGGCCGATCTCGTGGCTCAGCTTGAGATCGGCGACCGTGAAAGCCGGCATGGAGCGGAAGCGGTTCTGCTGGTCGTTGTCGTAGCGCTGCTGGCCGACGTGATTGAGGTTGGCGGTGAGTCGGGTGGCCGCCGTCGCCTGCCAGCCGAGAATGAGGCCGATCCTTTCCTTGGGCACCAGCGGCACTTCGCGGCCCGTTACATCGACGCCGCCATAGAGGCCCGAACGGAAGCGGGCGGTGGTCAGGGCATAGCGTCCGGAAATGTCCGTCGTCGCGCCAAGCGCCAGCTTGCCCTCCAGCTCCAGGCCGCGGCGTCGCGTCGGGGAGAGGTTCATGTTGGTGAAGGTGATGGCGTTGTAATGGATTTCGTCGTCGAGCTCGATCTCGAACAGGCTGGCGCGGAAGCTCGCCCCCTTGCGGCGCCATTGCAGCCCGAGCTCGCTGTCATTCGAACGCTGCGGCTTGAGCAGGGGGCTGCAGGGCGCGAAGAAGCAGCGGTTGTCGTCGACGTTGCCCACCCGGAAGCTCTTGCCGACGCGTCCGTAGGCCGAGAAGCCCCGGCCCAGGTCCTGCTGCAGGGCGATTTCATGGGCCGACAATTCGTGACGGACGGATGTCAGGGGGAACGGGGTCAGGCGCTCCAGCAGGTCCTGATCCACATTCTCGCGTCGGGCGCCGATGGTGATCCGCGTGCCGGACGCAAGGGCCAGTTCGTTGCGGAAATACACGGCACGGTTGTGCTGGTTGCCTGCTTCGTCGCGGTTGCCGAAGGCGCTCAGGGTGTGGTTGGCGTAGGACCAGTCGCTCCAGTCGACGCCGGCCGTGAGCCGGTTCTCCATGCCGGCTATCCGGGTGGCCCACAGCAGGCGGGGCGAGACGCTGGTGACCTCGACATCCGTGTCCTGCCGGCTGGTCGCGCCGCCGCCGAAGTCGTTGAAGAAGCGCACGGTCTTTTCGCGATGGCCGACGTCCAAAGCCAGAGTCAGCTCGCCGACGCGCTTCTCGCCGCGCACGGCGTAGATCTGGCTGCGCGTGTTCATGTAGTCGTTGGGCGTGGCGGCGTCGCGCGGCGCGCTGGCGATCTGGGCTTCGGTGCGAGCCCCCGGCAGGCGCGCCTTCTGGTTGTCGCCGCCGAGGGTCAGGGCGACGAATTCGTCGCGGCCGCCAAAGCGCAACTCCCCGCTTGCGGCATCCTGCTCCGCACGGTTGTTCCGGCGGTAGTTGTCGGTCTCGGAGTGCTGGGCGTTGACACTGATGCCCCATCCTCCGCTGCCCGCCTCGGCGCTGGCGCGCAGGTCGCGCAGGCGGTGGCTGCCCGCCGTCGCCGAGACGCTGCCTGACGGCTGGGCGTCGATCGGCGAGCGGGTGATGATGTTGATGGTGCCCCCGGTGGCGCCGCCGCCATAGAGGACGGCACCGGCGCCGCGCAGGATCTCGATGCGTTCAATGGCATTGATCGGGATGGCGGAGAGGCGCGCCGGCGCCTGTTCGTTTTCCGAAATGCGCTGGCCGTTCACCAGGACCAGGGTGTTTTCGTTGCCGGTCATGCCGAAGCCGCGCAGGTCGAGCGGCGCGTCGGGCACGCCGACGAAGCTTATGCGGGTGTGGACGCCACCGAGCTTGTTGAGCACCTCCGCAACAGTAGTCGCCGAGCTGTCGCGGATTTCATCGGCGGTGATGATCTGGACAGCGATCGGTTGGTCGATGGCTGAGGACTGGAAACGACTTGCGGTGACGATGACGGCGCTGCCGTCAAGCTTGGGATTTCCTTGTTGTGCATGGACGGAAAAGCTGGAAACGACGGCAGCCGCGCAGGCGGCGATGGCAAAACGGTTGTACATATGGAACTCCCAAAGTCCGGCGAGCGTCCCCGCAGCCGGTACGTGGCGAAAGAATGCTTGGGAGGTGAGGGTGATGGACGGGGTGGACACAAACCCCCGGCACGCCGCAACCCCGCAACGCATTCGCTGGTTTGTCCTTGGCCGGTCTCCGGGCTCGGAAGTCTTGGTTCATCGCCTTCCCGGGCTGTTGACCCAGTGGCGTATTGATGAACCCGCACTTCCTTACCGTTGCGGGGGCAGCGCCGGAATTGAGGGTTTGGCTCTCACCGGCTTCCCGTTTCACCCGGCATGAAAACCATGCACGGGCACCACGAACAGGGGGCGAAGTATAGCAAAGCACTTGTTTACTGCGGGGCCTATTCTGCGGCGGGATGCCGCAGCGCATTCTCCCTTTCGAGGCAAACACTTGTGACCGAAAATATTCCTAATTGGTACCAGACTTGACATGTGTCAAGGAGAACGAAGATCAGCGGGCGCACTCTTTCAACCATCGGACCGGTAGGGTCTTGATCGCCGTCGTTATTTGGGACCACTCAAAAGGAGAGAAGGATGAAACGGACGTTACTCGGATTTTTTGCTGCTTCCGCCATGGCCGGTGCCATGGGCAGTGCCTTTGCGCAAGAAGCTGCGCCGACGTTGACCGCTGCCGAAAAGGAAACGGCCAAAAAGATTTACTTTGAGCGTTGCGCGGGCTGTCACGGTGTGCTTCGTAAGGGCGCCACCGGCAAGAACCTCGAGCCGCACTGGGCGAGGACGGCAAAGGATGGCGCCAAGACCGAAGGCGGCACGCTGAAGCTCGGTCAGTCGCGTCTGGAAAAGATCATCGGCTACGGTACCGACGGCGGCATGGTCAACTTCGACGACATCCTGACCAAGGACGAGATCGCCCTGATGGCCAAGTACATCCAGAACACGCCGGATGTGCCGCCCGAGTACAGCTTCAAGGACACCATGGATTCATGGAAGGTCATCGTGCCGGTCAAGGATCGTCCGACCAAGCAGATGAACAAGTTCAACCTGAAGAACTTCTTCTCCGTGACGCTGCGCGACACCGGCGAAGTGGCCCTGATCGACGGCGATACCAAGGAAATTCGCAGCATTGTCAAGACCGGCTACGCGGTGCATATCTCGCGCCTGTCGAAATCCGGTCGCTACGTGTACGTCATCGGCCGCGACGGTCGCCTGTCCTTGATCGACCTCTGGATGGAGAAGCCTTCCGTGGTGGCGGAACTGAAGATTGGTTTCGATGCCCGCTCGGTGGACACCTCGAAGTTCAAGGGCTTTGAAGACAAGTACGCGATTGCCGGTTCCTACTGGCCGCCCCAGTACGTGATCATGGACGGCGACACGCTGAAGCCCTTGAAGGTGGTGTCGACCCGCGGCATGACCGTCGATGGCGAGTATCACCCCGAGCCGCGCGTGGCCTCGATCGTCTCCTCCGAGATCAAGCCCGAGTGGGTGGTCAACATCAAGGAAACCGGCCAGATCCTGCTGGTGGACTACAGCGACATCATGAACCTGAAGACCACCACGATTCCCTCGGCCAAGTTCCTGCATGACGGCGGCTTCGATGCGTCCAAGCGCTACTTCCTGGTCGCCGCCAATGCGTCGAACAAGATCGCAGCGGTGGATCTCAAGACCGGCAAGCTGGCGGCGCTGGTCGACACCGCGAAGATTCCGCATCCGGGTCGCGGCGCCAATTTCGTGCATCCGAAGTTCGGTCCGGTCTGGGCCACGGGCCACCTCGGCGCCGATGTGGTGACGCTGATCAGCACGCCGTCGGAGAACAAGAAGTACGCCAAGTACAAGGAGTTCAACTGGAAGGTCGTCCAGGAAATGAAGCATGTTCCCGGCAACCTGTTCGTCAAGACCCATCCCAAGTCCAAGCATTTCTGGGCCGACGCGCCGCAGAATCCGGACAAGGAACTCGCCGAATCCGTGGCGGTGTGGGACATGGCCGACCTGTCGAAGCCGAAGAAGATCATCAACGTGGCGAAGGACTCCGGCCTGCCGGTGACCAAGGCAACCCGTCGCGCCGTGCATCCGGAATACAGCGCGGATGGTTCCGAGGTGTGGATCTCCTTGTGGGGCGGCAAGACCGACCAGTCGGCGATCGTCGTGTATGACGACAAGACGCTCGCGATGAAGAAGGTGATTACCGATCCGAAGATGATCACCCCGACAGGCAAGTTCAACGTCTACAACACGCAGCACGATATCTATTGATCCGAAAACTTGATCGGCAGCAAGGATAAGGGGGCGCAAGCCCCTTTATCATGTAGGCCTCAGTGAATCAAAGATTGTTTAGGGGATAGCTTCATGGCAGACAATAAATTATCCGGATTCCTCGCGATGATCCGGCGACCGAGCGCAAAGTATTCGCTGCTCAGTTTGCTGGTGGTCGGTTTTTTCTCCGGCATCTTTTTCTGGGGCGGCTTCAACACCGGGATGGAAGCCACCAATTCCCTTGAATTCTGCATCGGCTGTCATGAGATGCGCGACAACGTTTATCAGGAATACAAGAAGACCATCCACTACACCAACCGCACCGGCGTGCGCGCCATCTGTTCCGACTGTCATGTGCCGAAGGACTGGACGCACAAGATGATTCGCAAAATCCAGGCGAGCAAGGAAGTGTGGGGCAAGATCACCGGTATCATCGATACCCCGGAAAAGTTCGAGACGCACCGGTTGCAACTGGCCGAGAATGAATGGGCGCGGATGAAGGCCAACGATTCGCGCGAATGCCGCAACTGCCACACCTTCGACGCCATGGATGTCGAGAAGCAGAAGTTGCGCGGTTCGAAGATGCACAAGATCGGCATTGCCGAGAAGAAGACCTGCATCGACTGCCACAAGGGTATCGCCCACAAGAAACCCAAGGGCATGAAGGAAGAGGAAGACGAGTGAGTCGTCGTCTGAAATTGGTTTCGAGTCAATCCCCATTCGCATTGTTCGAGAGGAGCATCAAATGAATAAGTCCATCGTTTCCACGGCTGTTGCCGGTGTTCTGTTCGCGCTCGGCTCCCACGCCGCCATTGCAGCGCCCGACTGGAGCAAAGTGCCCAAGCGTGACGTCCACGTTTTCCACGCCGGCGTCACGCCGATCGAATGGGCGACCAAGAAGTCGGATCACAGCGGATCGGCCGGCATGCGCAAGGGCGAAACCTGCGCCGGCTGCCACGAGGAAAAAGGCGCCCTGAATTTCAACTTCAAGCGCCTGGCCGACAAGGAACTGGAGCCCAAGGGCGCACCGAAGACCATGACTTTCCCGGTCGGGTTCCAGGCCGCTTATGACAAGGACAACCTCTACATCCGCCTCAGCTTCAAGTCACCAAGCGGCGGCGCCGACAAGGGCGACAAGGACAACGAGGTCAAGGCGACCATCCTGTTCGCGGACGCCAAGGTTCCGCAGGCGGCGCAGTACGGCTGCTGGCAGACCTGTCACACGGACGCCCGCAGCATGCCCGGCGCCGACGACAAGAAGACCAAGTACACGAAGGAAGGCGCCTATGAACTGGTGCAGTGGGCCAGCAAGGGCAACAAGGTAGCGGATGGCAGCGTGACCACGGAACGGAAGATGAGCGGTGGCGGGACCGGTGCCAAAGCCGAAGGCGGCAAGAGCGGAGATGGCTATACCATCACCTTCACCCGCAAGAATCCGGGCGAAGGCAAGGCGGTACCTTTTGGCGTCGCGATTCACGCCGACAACGCTTCGGGCCGCTTCCACCATGTCTCCATGGGTTACACGCTGGGCATCGGCGCCGATGGAGACATAAAGGCAGCCAAGCAGTAAATCCTGCGCGGTCCGGAGATGTTCACCGGCAGCTACCCATTGAAACGAGCGCTGGCACTGCTGGCGCTCGTTTCGTTTATGTCCCCGGCTTTTGCCGGGGACGATGCGGTCGCCCGGCAAACGGTGGAGGTGACGATCCAGGACTATCGTTTTTCTCCGGCGGAAGTTCGCATCAAGGCTGGCGATACCGTGAAGTGGATCAATCGCGAGAAGCGCACCAGCCACTCGGTGCTCTTCCCCGCCGAGAACGGCCTCGAATCGGAGCGGCTTTTTCCCGACGAGCATTGGCAGCGCACTTTCACGAAGCCCGGCACCTACAGCTACCGCTGCGGCCCGCATGAGGAAATGAAGGGACTGATCGTTGTCGAGTAGCGCATTTCTCCCCGCACTGCTGGCAATCCTGCTCGACGGCCTCGCGACGGCAGCGTGGGCCGAGCCGCCGGCGGCGCGTCAGAAGGAACTGATCCACCTCGTGCGGCAGGACTGCGGTTCCTGCCACGGACTGACCTTGCAAGGCGGATTGGGGCCGGCGCTGTTGCCTGCGACGCTCGCGGGCAAGCCGGTCGAGGGACTGGTGGCAACCATCATGGGCGGCCGGACTGGCACGCCGATGCCGCCGTGGCATCGTTTCCTGGCAGAAGATGAAGCACAATGGATTGTCGATAAATTGATGGCAGGGTTTCCCGAATGAAGCGGATCGCGCAACTGTTTTTCGCCGGCCTGATGGTCGTCCTGCTCAGCGCGTGTGCTGGAGCGTCGCTGCGCGGCACCGGCGATCTCGGTCTCGTGATCGAGCGCGCCAGCGGCCATGTCACGCTGGTGAATACCAGCAGCCGTCAGCCCTACGCCCGCATCGGGGGTCTCGGCGATCTTTCGCACGCGTCCGTCGTCTATTCGCGCGACGCCCGCTACGCCTTCGTCTTCGGGCGCGATGGCGGGCTGACCAAGATCGATTTGCTCCAGGGCCTCATCGTCAAGCGCATCATGCAATCGGGGAATGCCATCGGCGGCTCGATCTCGCAGGACGGTCGGATTGTCGTCGCGCAGAATTACACGCCGGGCGGGATCAAGGCCTTCGATTCGGAAACACTCGAACTGCTTTCTGAAGTTCCCGCCGAGTACGAGCCGGGACGCTTCTCCAAGGTGGTGGGCCTCGCCGACGTTCCGGGCAACAAGTTCGCCTACGCACTGTTCGATGGCGGCGAAATCTGGGTCAGCGATTTTTCCGATCCGAAGCGGCCGGTCACCCGGCGCTTTCCGGCCGGCCTGCAGCCCTACGACGGGTTGGTCACGCCCGACGGGCGCCACTACCTGGCCGGTCTGTTCGGCGAGGACGGCATTGCGCTGCTCGACCTTTGGCAGCCGGAAAAGGGTGGGCGCAAGATTCTCGAAAAGTACGGCCGCGGAGAGGAAAAGCTGCCGGTGTTCAAGATGCCGCATCTGCGCGGCTGGTCGGTGGCGGCGGGCCGCGCGTGGCTGCCGGCCATCGGCCGCCACGAGGTGCTGGTGGCCGATGCGACGACCTGGAAGGAAACGGCCCGGGTGGCGGTCAAGGGTCAGCCGGTGTTCGTCATGGCCAGTCCCGACGGCCGCCAGATCTGGGTCAACTTCGCCTTCCCCGACAACGGCTGGGTGCAGGTGATCGACACCCTGACGGGCAAGGTGGTGCAGACCCTGCAACCGGGCAAGGCCGTGCTGCACATGGAATTCACGCCGCGCGGGGAGGCCGTGTGGGTGTCGGCGCGCGACGACAACCGGGTCGTCATCTACGACACCAGGACCTTCCGGCAGTTGGGCGATATCCCGGTTCAATCGCCGTCCGGCATCTTCTTCACCAGCCGTGCGGGACGCATCGGATTCTGATGATGGATTCGCCCTACAGCCCGCTCGAATTCGCCTTGCTCAACGACTGGCAGCGCGATTTCCCGATCACCGCACAGCCATTCGATGCGCTCGCTGCAAGAGTCGGCGCTGACGGCACGGCAATTCTCGCGACCCTCAAGCGGCTGCAGGCGCGCGGCGCGATCAGTCGCGTCGGCGCGGTGTTCGCGCCGCGGCGCATCGGTGCCTCGACGCTGGCCGCACTGGCCGCTCCCGCCGGACGGCTCGAGCAGATCGCGGCACAGGTCAGCGCGCGGCCGGAAGTGAACCACAACTACCAGCGCGAGCATCGTTACAACCTGTGGTTCGTCGCCACGGCCTCAGACCAGGGCGCACTGGCGGCGGCGCTGGCGGAGATAGCGGGCGAGACCGACTGTGCGGTGATTTCCTTGCCGCTGGAACAGGAATATCACATCGACCTCGGCTTCGATCTGAGATCGCCGCACAAGCATCGCGCCGATATATCGGGCACGTCGCTGCACGAGCCAGATGCCCGGGAAAGGCAGCTGATCACGGCGCTGCAGCCCGGACTCGACCTGGTGGAACATCCCTTCGCGCGGCTCGGCGAACGCGTCGGCATGAGCGAGGAGGACGTGCTGCGCCGGATTGCCGGCTGGCTAGAGGAGGGCCTGATCAAGCGCTTCGGCGTGGTGGTGCGTCACCAGGAACTGGGTTTCCACGCCAATGCGATGGTGGTGTTCGACGTGCCTGACGATCAGGTCGACCGCATCGGCGGACAGCTCGCCACCGAAGCCGGCGTCACGCTCTGCTATCGGCGCCGGCGCAGCCTGCCGCAATGGCCGTACAACCTGTATTGCATGGTGCATGGCCGTTCGCGTCAGGAAGTCCAGCCGGTGATCGAGCGCTTGAGCCGGCTCGCAGGCTTGCCGGCCCAGGCACTGTTCTCGACGCGCCGTTTCAAGCAGTGCGGCGCGCGGTATTTTGCCGAAGTCCCGGAGTCGGAAGCCGCCGAGTCGATCGATGAGTGAGGCCGCAAGGTCCGGCAGGTCGCCTGCCGCGCAGCTGGATGAGGTCGACAAGCGGCTGATCAACGCCTTGCAGGGCGGCTTTCCCCTGATCGCCGAGCCCTACCGTCAGGTCGCCGATAGCCTCGGCGTGAGCGAAGCGGAACTGCTGCAGCGCCTCGATTCGCTGCTCGAGCGTCGCGTATTGACGCGCTTCGGACCCATGTTCCAGATCGAGCGCGCCGGCGGCGCCTTTGTGTTGGCGGCCTTGCGCGTGCCGGAAGCCGGTTTCGAACGGGTCGCGGCGCAGGTGAACGCCTTCCCCGAAGTTGCGCACAACTATCGCCGCGAGCATGAACTGAACATGTGGTTCGTGCTCGCTACCGCCACGCCGCAAGGGATTGCCGAAGCCATTGCCGCCATCGAGGCCGCCACCGGCTTGCCGGTATTCGCCTTCCCGAAAGAGCGCGAATACTTCGTGGAGATGAAGCTGCATGCCTGAGCTGAAGCCGGGCCCCGATCCCGAACTAGACGCCACCGATCGGCGCCTGATAGTCGCCACTCAGGCCGGACTGCCGCGCGTCTCGCACCCCTACCACGCCATCGCAGAGCAGCTTGGGATTGCTGCCGACGAAGTCATGCGGCGCTTGCAGCGCATGCTCGATGTCGGCGTGATCCGCCGCATCGGCGCGGTGCCCAATCATTACGCCATCGGCTACACGGCGAACGGCATGTCGGTGTGGGATGTCGATGACGCGCGCATCGACGAACTGGGCATGCAGGTCGGCGCCCTGGAGTTCGTCACCCATTGCTATCGGCGTCCGCGCCGCCTGCCGGACTGGCCCTACAACCTGTTCGCCATGGTGCATAGCCGGAACCGGGAAGAGGTGGCGGCCCGGGTGGCGGAAATTGCGGCCCTGCTCGGCGATGCCTGCCGGGCGCATGACATCCTCTACAGCACGGCGATCCTGAAAAAGACCGGCCTCCGCATCGCCGGCTGAGCCGGCCCTACTGCTGCGGTTCCTGGATCGAGGTCAGGTAGGCGAGGATGTCTTGCATGTCCTGGGTCTTGAGCGTGTTGAGCAGTCCGCCGATGCCCTCTTCATCGTGAGGACGCTCGCCCGCCACGTACTTCTCCATCTGGCGCATCAGATAGCTCGTGTATTGGCCGACCAGCATCGGAAACATGCCGCGGCCCATGCCGGTCTTGCCGTGGCAGGTGACGCATTTCTTCTGGTAGATCGCTTCGCCGTTGGCCAGGTTGCCCGTTACGCGTGGAATGATCATGACTCGCTCGGTCAGGGTCAGGCGCGTCAGCGCATCGTCCGTGTCCTTGAACACCGGCCATTTGGTGGGCAACTCGATCGAGGCGAGATAGGCGGAGACGTCCTTGATGTCCTCGTCCGGCAGTTCCCGTTCCTGGGTGTAGGGATACATCGGGATATTCACCCGCGTGCGGGCGCGAAATGCCTTGAGTTGCGATTCGAGATACTTGACCTGCTGGCCCGCGAGGCGCGGGTACTCGCCGCGCGAGCCGCCCTGTCCGGCTTCGCTGTGGCAACCGGCACAGGTGGCGTTGATTTCCTTGCCCTTCTCAAAATTCTGGGCGTATCCGAGGCTGCTGAGTAATATCGCCAGCAAGGCGATCAGAAGGTGTTTTCTCATTGCATTTATCCATGAATCGGTTGGCGCGACGTATTGTCGCAGGCTCCGGATGCGCGTTTCCTTGATCCGTATCGGATAATCCGCCAATGGCAAATTTTACTACCCCGGAAGACGGCTCCAATCTGCGGCTCAACCTGCGGCGCACGGTGACGCTGCGCTGGTGGCTGCTGGCGGCCGTCGCGATCGCCGTGTCGTCGGCGCCGACTCTTCTGGATATCGCCCTGCCGCAACTGCCCATGTTCGCGGTAGTCGTGCTGATGGTGGCGTTCAACGGCTATGTGCAGTGGCGCACGGGAACCGATGAGCCGGTCGGCGCGGCGGAACTGTTCGGTCAGCTGTGCGTCGATCTGGCGGCGCTCGGGATTCTGTTGTATCTGTCCGGCGGGGCGGCCAATCCGCTGATCTCCTTCCTTTTGGTGCCGGTCGCCGTGGCCGCGCTGTCCTTGCCGGGAAGGCTCACGGCCGCGGTCGCGCTGCTCGCCGTTGCCATCTACTCGCTGCTGATGTGGCAGTTTTTGCCGCTGCCGGTTGCCGACGCCGAGCGCGCCACACGCCTGCATCTGGCCGGCATGTGGCTGACCTTTGTGGTTTCCGCGGCCATGATTGCCTGGTTCGTGGCGCGCATGACGGCTTCGATCCGTGAACGCGACACGCGGCTGGCGGCGGCGCGCGAACAGGCCCTGCGCGACGAGCGCGTGGTGGCGCTGGGCGCCCTCGCGGCCGGCGCCGCGCATGAACTGGGAACGCCGCTGGCTACCATTGCGGTGATCGTCGGCGAGCTGGAGCGGGAAGTCGGTCTCGATGCCGAGGCGCGTCGCGATCTGTCCGTGGTGATGGAACAGATCGAGCTTTGCAAGGGCATTATCAGCACCTTGGCCGAGCGAACCGGAACGCGGCGGCCCGAGCATGTCGAAGTCGTCGATGCGCGCGTCTGGCTGGAAGCTCTGCGCGCGCGCTGGCATGCGATGCGGCCGCAGGCGGCCAGCCGCTTGACGATTGCGGGTGGCCCCGGAGTGCCGCTGATCGTCACCGAGGCGACGCTGGAGCAGGCGCTGATCAATCTGCTCAACAATGCGGCCGATGCCGGCGATGCTGAAATCGAAGTCAGGCTCGCCTGGGACCGGGCGACACTGACGATCCTGATCGCGGACGGCGGCCCCGGCTTCCCTGCCGAAGTTCTGCATCAGGCCGGCCGCGTGCCGCTGCCCGCACGCGATGGCGGGGCCGGCATTGGCCTGTTGCTGGCATATTCGGCGATCGAGAGGCTGGGTGGACGCATCGCGTTGGATAATCCCACTGGCGGGGGCGGCCGGGTCAGGATCGAATTGCCGATCGCGCAAGATCGGACCACGACTGGAGCGACATGAACGAGAGCATATTGGTCATCGAGGACGACGACACCTTCAGTGCGACGCTGGTGCGCGCATTGAAGCGGCGTGGTTACCAGGCGCTTGCCGCAACGGACGTGGCAGCGGCGATCAGCCTGATGGAAACGGCCGCGCCGGCCTGGGTGGTGCTGGATCTGAACCTCGCCGGGGCATCCGGTCTGGCCTTGATTCCGCGCTTGCGCGAAATCGATCCCGCGTGCCGGATCGTTGTCCTCACCGGCTATGCCAGTATCAGCACGGCGGTCGACGCGATCAAGCTGGGGGCGGTACAGTACCTGGCCAAGCCGGTGGACGTCGATACGCTGCTGCGGGCATTCGGCCACGCGCTCCAGCCCGCCGAAACATCTTCCGCAGTCAGCGCGCCGGCTGCCATTTCGCATTCGCCGATGTCGGTCGAGCGTATGGAATGGGAGCACATCCAGCGCGTCTTGCGCGAGCACAAGGGCAACATCTCCGCCACCGCGCGGGCGCTCAACATGCATCGGCGCACCTTGCAGCGCAAGCTGTCGAAACGTCCGGCCAGGCAGTAGGAAGGCGGCACGTTCGGAGGGCTCGCTCCGTATTCAGTGCCCTGTATCGAAGCGGAAGGGCACTGCGATGCGCTGCCGGTCGGTTTCGACAACGACCGTCGCCACCCAGGTCATGCGGCCGGAAACGCAAACCGGCAGGGAGGTTTCGCCGGCATGGCGTCCGGCCCCGGTTGCAGTGAGCACGCTCCGGTTGAAACCCATGTTCATGCTCTCCCCGGCGAAGTCCACTTCGATTTTTCTCGGTTCGATTCCGCTGACGGTCACCTCGACGCGCAAGGCTTGAAGAAGGGGGATCGGACGCGGCGTGATGGAGAGCTCCAGGCGCCCGCCCTGCGGCAATGCGGCCGAGCATGCCCGGCGCTGCAAGTCGCAACCGGGTTCCGCCGTGCCCGTGACATCGGCCTTCGGCAGCAGCAGCGGCGACAGCTGGTGACCGATGAGGGCGATGGCAGCCAGCGCTACGATCATCGCCAGATTGATCAGCTGGGATTTACCGATTTTCAATACCGAGACTCCATACCGCGGGTTATGTCTGAATAGGGCCAAGATGCATGGCGGAAAGTTGATCTACGTCAATCCCTGGCAGCCTGTTCCGGCGTCAAATATGCGGCATATTGTCGCAGCGGCATATTGTCGCAGCGACGATCAGGGAGCAAGAAGCGTATCGGAAGCAGGACCTACGACGTATCAACCGGAATGGGAGCTACAAACATGAAGCAGTTTAACAAGCAAGCCACGTCGCTGCTGCTGGCGGCTGGGATGGGGCTGGCGGCGACGGCAGCCTGGTCGGCCGACACCCTGCAGGATGTGCTCAAGGCGCGCGGTTTGAGTCAGCA
>VBWA01000066.1 GCA_006218025.1 Rhodocyclaceae bacterium
TCGAGCCTGGCCTTCGTGGCGGCCACAAAGCGGCGGCTGACCGCGCTCTTGCTAGCACCAATGCCGATCTCTTAGGCCGTAAGTGATCGATCTGACTTAACTTTTACGAATCCCCGCAAAGCCCCTTCCCATGCGGTTCTGCGGAGATCATGCTGCCGCGATCTTGGGATGGCTTCGAGAAGCGCTGGACGCTACGCAGGAACTTGGACCCGAAGGAGGGTTCGACCGATTTGCCGCATCCTTCGAGCCTGGATGGATCGGCCAAGCGCTCGAAGCGACCGGCACCGCGTCGATTCGTAGGCGAAAACTCCCAGCCGAGCAGGCCGTTTGGCTCGTGCTCGGGATGGCGCTGTTCGCCGACCGCTCCATCAGGGATGTGGTGGACCATCTCGGCCTCGTCCTTGGGACCGACGGACTCGCTCCGAGTGCGCTCTCGAAGGCACGGTATCGAATCGGGCCCGAGCCTCTCCGCTGGCTCTTCGACAGGGTCGCGAGCGCTTGGAGCGATACGCCGGGGCTCGGCGGCTATCGCGGCCTCTCGCTCTATGGCGCTGATGGCACTCACCTTCGGGTCCAGGACTCTGATGCGAACTTTGAGCACTTCGGCAAGCCCGGCGGCCGTGGCGGAGAAGGGGATGCGGGATATCCGCAGCTGCGGCTCGTTGCTCTCATGAACCTCTCGAATCGGCTCCTCACGGGGATGCGTTGCGGCCCATGGTCGATTGGCGAGCAGACTCTCGTCAAAGAGCTGTGGGCGCTCGTCCCGGACAACAGCCTCACAATCCTCGACCGCGGATTCACCAGCTACATGTCCATGCTGGAACTCGTTGGCGCGGGCGAGAACAGGCACTTCTTGATCCGCATGAAGAGCGACACCCTGGTGGAGGACGTGGAGGTCCTCAAGGACGGAAGCGTGCGCGCGCTGCTCCACGCTCCTGCGCGGTTCCTCAATGAGCCGGAGTTGCCAACGCCGATCGAGGTTCGCGTCATCACGTATCAGAACGACGGTGGTGTGCCCGGCCGCCTCATGACGACGCTGTTGGACGCAGCGGCCTACCAGTACTTCGGTCGGGCGGGCGCTGTGTTAACACGAGTATCGTCCAATTGCCCGAAACGTTGCGCGCTGAGTTGGTGGAATTGTCTGTTGCGCGCTGGTGCCCGACCCGAGCAGAGCGGCGACAACAGGTGCGGCATCGGATCGAACCGCGACCAGCTCGGCCAGGGCACGGCGAAGGACGGCCTCGACCGCCCTCAGGCCGCGTTGCCCGAGTCGGTCGTGGTGCTCGATCGAGAATTGCCGGCTCACGGCGGCAGCAATGTCCTGCGCGACAGCGGTGCCGTGCATTTCCGCGAGGGCGCTCAGCGAGCTGCGCATCCACGCAGCAGGGAGACCGGCGCCGCCGGCCAGGAGCGTCCCTGATCTCGGCAGCCACGACTCGGCCAAACCTTTAAGCGAAGCACGGAGTTGAGCCGCTGGGTTGCTGGCCCATTCGGCCTGCTCTCGTCGGCAGGTGGCCTCGGCGTTCTGGAGGCGGTCGAGAAGCTCCTGGTGCCGGACCTGATCAGCTCGTCGACGACGGTGCGCGTCGTGATGGGCGCGGACGATCGCCGCAAAGTAGCTCGAGCGATCTCGGATATCATCGCGGTGGACCTGCCCTCGAAGGGCCTGCTCAGCTGAGCGCAGTACCTCGGGCGGATATGCTCGAAGCGCATCGACGAAGGTTCGCCGGGCGCCCGGGAAACGGTAGACGTCGTGGATGTGTCCGAGGAGAAGACGGGAGCTTCTATCATCGGCGCGGGCCCTCTCTCGGGACTCCGCCGCCACCTTCGTCATGGCCGCCTCGTCGGTCAGCAGGGCGCGCGCTTCCATCGCGCGCTTCGCCGCCCGTGCGCCGGCTTGGTAGGCGCGCAGGACCGTGATGAGCACGACCGTGGTCGCGGCCTTGGCCAAGTCCTTATCTCGAAGGACAGGGATGTGCTCCGCGAGGCGATCAGTCAGCGAAAGCATCGGGCGAGCGAAGCTTTTTACTGACGCAAATGCCCTCTCGATAGTCGACTTTCCCTGGGGGTGACCTTCCTTCTGGGGCGCATGTTCTACGGCGAGAGCGGCGAGCGCCTTTCGCGTCTTCTTGGCCATGTATGGCGGCCCTTGGTCGGTAAGGGCCTGGGCGCCTGGATGGTTCTTGAGCGCATTCGTGAGCACGGTGACGACGTGGTCTGCGCTCTCGTGGTCGTCGACGATGACGCCGTCCAAGAGGTCCTCGTCGCGCCCGCCCACGTCTTGGGCGGCGATGAGCTTGAGCGAGACACCGAAGGCCGAGATGTCCGTCGTGTCGGCGGCCTCCATCGTGTCGGGGAGAACGAGGTCGAAACCGAATCGTCGCCGGCGTGGAGGACGAGGCTGGCGTGCACGAGGTGCCTTCTTCGCCTCTTCGATGGGGCCCGGCCCAGCTGGTGGTGTTCCGCTCTTGAGCCAGGCGCGTAGGGTGCGCGGCTTGATGCCCAGCATCGCCGCGAACCGGTCTTGCGTCAGGCAGTGATCCTTGCTCAAGCGCAGCCACGCTCCAACGATGAGTTCACGGACCATCGGGCGACGAAGACGGATCCGGCCCAGGATGGCCGAGGCCACCGCGAGCAGCGCCTGGGTAAGCCGGAGTTCGGCTTCGACCTCCTTTCCTCGATCGGCCGGGGGTCGGCCACGCTGCGTGAGCCGTTGCAGGAGGGGTTCAAAGACCGTGAGGGCGCGTGCGATGATGCGGCTCAAGCGTTCCGCCCCAACGTCTTCGCCCGCGTCCTTCGCGGCTTGGCCGAGTTCAACGGCGACCCAGCTTGGTCGGAAACGGTGGGCGATGCCGAGCGCAACAAGGGCCAGCAGAGGGCTTGGCATCGCGCGAGGAGAATGCGACGGAGGTGGTGGTGGCGGCGGGTGCTCTGATTCTTTCAACTCAAAACTGGATCCTACGCGCCCGCCACCACCTATCCAGTTCGTGACCTACGTGGTCACGCGGCCCAGCACGACACGGGTTCCGCAGAACCGTAACTCCATCACGCCGTCCATGATGACGAGCCTGAGGACCTCCAGCGGAGTCCCAGCGCCGGTCTCCTCGGTCGGCGCCCCTGCAGGCGCGAGCCTCCAGAGCGCCCCTTGTCGCTTGCGGGAGATGGCATCCACGGCCGCGAGCACCTGGTCAGCTCTACCGAAGTACCGATCGGCTGGCGTGAGGCCATCCAGGCCCATATGGGCCCGGCGCTCGTTATAGTCCGCGAAGAACGCGGCCAGCTTCTTCTCCGCTTCCAGCCGATCGGCGAAATGCTCGACCTCCCAGAGTTCGCGCTTCAAGGTGCCGTTCGCCGCCTCGACCTTGCCACCGCCGCGCGGGCTGTATGCACGTCCAACGCTGTGGTCGATGAGTTCACGCTCGAGGTATCGACCGAAGTCGGTCTCCTTGGTGAACGCGACGAAGGCCCCACCGCGATCCGTACGCAGCGCCTCGGGCTTGCCGTGTCGCGCGATCGCGGCCTGCAGCGTCCGCGTCGCGACGGCCGACGTGGGCGCATCCGCCAGCGCGTATCCTACGATGTAACGCGAGAAATCGTCCAAGATGATGAGCACGTGGAGGCGATCGTCACCGACCCGTACCTCGGTATAGTCAGCCTGCCACAAGGCATT
>VBWA01000049.1 GCA_006218025.1 Rhodocyclaceae bacterium
GCGTCCTTGCTCAAACGCAGCTGGATTCCCGCGTTCGCGGGAATGACGGCAATGGGCACACAGCGGAAGCCGACGAAGAGGCTGATGCCGAATATCCATCGCCTCAAACGACATCCCTTGGGCGATTGAGAGAAGGCTCTTTCTCGACTTTTCAGGCGATCAGGCAACCTTGACCGGAATCTTGCCGATTTTCGCCTGCCATTCCTTCGGCCCGGTGATGTGCACCGAGGTACCCAGCGAATCGACGGCGACGGTTACGGGCATGTCCTTCACCTCGAATTCGTAGATGGCTTCCATGCCGAGATCGGCGAAGCCGACCACCTTGGCCGACTGGATCGCCTTGGCGACGAGGTAGGCGGCACCGCCGACGGCCATCAGGTAGGCGGACTTGTGCTTCTTGATGGCCTCGATCGCTGCAGGCCCCCGTTCGGCTTTGCCGATCATGGAAATCAGGCCGGTCTGCGCCAGCATCATTTCGGTGAACTTGTCCATGCGCGTGGCCGTGGTCGGACCCGCCGGGCCGACCGCTTCGTCGCGCACCGGGTCGACCGGACCGACGTAGTAGATGACGCGGTTGGTGAAATCCACCGGCAGTTTCTCGCCCTTGCCCAGCATGTCGGCGATGCGCTTGTGGGCGGCGTCGCGACCGGTGAGCATCTTGCCGTTGAGTAGCAGGGTCTGTCCGGGCTTCCAGGCGGCGACTTCGGCGGGTGTCAGCGTGTCGAGATTGACGCGCGTCGAGGTCCTGGTGTTCGGCTGCCAGGTGACCCTGGGCCAGTCTTCGAGGCTGGGCGGCTGCAATTTGGCTGGCCCGGAGCCGTCGAGTTCGAAATGGATGTGGCGCGTCGCGGCGCAGTTGGGGATCAGCGCGACGGGCAGGTTGGCGGCGTGCGTCGGGTAGTCGAGCACCTTGACGTCGAGCACCGTGGTCAGGCCACCCAGGCCTTGCGCACCGATGCCCAGCGCATTGACCTTCTCGTAGAGTTCGAGGCGCAATTCCTCGGCGCGCACGAGCTTTTCACCGCGGGCCGCTTTTGCCTTGAGGTTCTGAATGTCCACCGGCGCCATGATCGATTCTTTCGCCAGCAGCATGGCCTTTTCCGGCGTGCCGCCGATGCCGACGCCGAGGATGCCGGGCGGGCACCAGCCGGCGCCCATGGTCGGCACCGTCTTGAGGATCCACTCGACGACGTCGTCGGAAGGATTGAGCATGGCGAACTTGGCTTTCGCCTCGGAGCCGCCACCCTTGGCGGCGCAGATGACTTCGACGTGGTTGCCGGCGACAATCTCGTAATGCACCACGGCCGGAGTGTTGTCTTTCGTGTTCTTGCGAGCGCCGGCCGGGTCGGCCAGCACCGAGGCGCGCAGCGGATTCTCGGCATTGCCGTAGGCGCGGCGCACGCCTTCATTGACCATGTCCTGCACCGATAGCGTGGCATCCCACTGCACCTGCATGCCGACCTTGAGGAACACCAGCGCAATGCCGGTGTCCTGGCAGATCGGGCGGTGGCCTTCGGCCGACATGCGGCTGTTGGTCAGGATCTGCGCAATCGCGTCCTTCGCCGCGGGTGACTCTTCGCGCTCATAAGCGGCGCCGAGGGCCTGGATGTAGTCGAGCGGATGGTAGTAGCTGATGAACTGGAAGGCGTCGGCGATGGACTGGATGAAATCGTCCTGGCGGATGGTGGTCATGGCGGATTCCTCAGTGTTTTCCCACGGACAGGGTCTGCATCATGATCTTGTCGGTGTAGGCGATGGCGATCGCCGAGAGCAGGAAGGAAACGTGGATGGCGATCTGCGCGATGATGACCCGGTCTTCGGTATGCCCGGCGTTGATGAAGGTGCGCAGCAGGTGGATCGAGGAAATGCTGATCAGGGCCACCGCCAGCTTGACCTTGAGCACGCCGGCATTGACGTGCGAGAGCCATTCCGGCTGGTCCGGATGGCCTTCCAGGTCGAGTCGCGAAACGAAGGTCTCGTAGCCGCCGATGATCACCATGATCAGCAGGTTGGCGATCATCACCACGTCGATCAGGCCGAGCACGATCAGCATCACCTCGTTCTCGCTGAGGCTGCCGGCCTTGGTCACCAGGATCGCCAATTCGTGCATGAACTGGTACACATAGACGCCCTGGGCAATGATCAGCCCAAGATACAGCGGCGCCTGCAGCCAGCGGCTCCAGAAAATGAAAAACTCCATTGGCTTGATGATTTGGTTCATGGCGGGGTGGCATCGGTGGTGCGGGGCAGCAATATTACCCCAGGCGGCCGGGAATCATGCACGACAACCGCGTAAGTGGCATGTAAGACTCTTTGGCTTTAATATGCAACGAAAACAGGGGGAAAGAAAGCCGCCGGTCGGCAACAGCGGTTTTTTCCTTCAGAAGTTCGAAGCTTGTCCGCCCGGTCGCAGGCTTGGCCAAATTGGCGGGAGTTCTTTTCATCCGGATTTCATCCGGTTTCATGCGAGAGGAGTGGTGTCAATGTCCAGCATCGAATCAAATGTCACGGAAAGTCGTGTATTTCCCCCGGCGGACGCTGTGGTCAAGAAGGCCACCATTTCCGGGATGGCGGCCTACGAGGCGCTGTGCAAGGAAGCCGAGCAGGATTACGCCGGCTACTGGGCACGTCTGGCCAGGGAACATATCACCTGGAAGCAGCCCTTCACCAAGTCGCTCGACGACTCCAAGGCGCCTTTCTACCAGTGGTTTGCCGATGGCACGCTGAATGTTTCGTATAACTGTCTCGATCGCAACATCGAGGCCGGTCTGGGCGACAAGGTCGCGATCATTTTTGAAGCCGATGGCGGCCAGGTTAACAAGGTCACCTACAAGGAACTGCTGTCCCGCGTCTCCAAATTTGCCAATGCCCTGCGCGCGCAGGGCATCAAGAAGGGCGATCGCGTCCTGATCTACATGCCGATGTCGGTCGAAGGCGTCGTCGCCATGCAGGCTTGCGCCCGCATCGGCGCCATCCATTCCGTGGTATTCGGCGGATTTTCCGCCAAGAGCGTGCAGGAGCGCATCCAGGACGCCGGTGCAGTTGCGGTCATCACCTCCGACGAGCAGTGCCGCGGCGGCAAGAACATTCCGCTGAAGCCGGCGGTCGACGACGGCATCGCCATGGGCGGCTGCGAGTCGATCAAGAAGGTCATCGTCTACAAGCGTACCGGCGGTCCCTGCAACATGGTTGCCGGCCGCGACATCTGGTGGGACGACGCCACCGCCGGCCAGTCAGACGTCTGCGAACCCGAGTGGGTGAGTGCCGAGCATCCGTTGTTCCTGCTCTACACCTCCGGTTCCACCGGCAAGCCCAAGGGCGTCCAGCACAGTTCCGGCGGCTATCTGCTGCATGCGATCGTGACCATGAAGTGGACCTTCGACATCAAGCCGGACGATGTCTTCTGGTGCACCGCCGACATCGGCTGGGTTACCGGCCATACCTACATCGCCTACGGCCCGCTGGCCTGCGGCGCCACCGAGATCGTGTTCGAAGGCGTGCCGACCTACCCGGATGCCGGGCGTTTCTGGAAGACCATCCAGAACCACAAGGTCAGCATTTTCTACACCGCGCCGACCGCCATTCGCTCGCTGATCAAGGCCGGCGAAAACGCGCCGACGACGCACCCGAAGAACTACGATCTGACCAGCCTGCGCATCCTCGGCTCGGTCGGCGAGCCGATCAATCCGGAAGCCTGGATGTGGTACTACAACAATGTCGGCGGCGCGCGCTGCCCGATCGTGGATACCTTCTGGCAGACCGAGACCGGCGGCCACATGATCACTCCGCTGCCGGGCGTCACGCCCCTGGTGCCGGGTTCCTGCACCCTGCCTTTCCCCGGCATTGCCGCCGCGATCGTCGACGAAACCGGCAACGATGTCGAATGGGGCAAGGGCGGCTTCCTCGTGGTCAAGAAGCCCTGGCCGGCGATGATTCGCACCATCTATGGCGATCCGGAACGCTACAAGAAGTCCTACTTCCCGGTCGATTTCGGCGGCAACCTGTACCTCGCCGGCGACGGCGCGATGCGCGATGCAAAAACAGGCTACTTCACCATCATGGGACGCATCGACGACGTGCTGAACGTCTCCGGCCACCGCATGGGCACCATGGAAATCGAATCGGCGCTGGTCTCCAACCCGCTGGTGGCGGAAGCCGCCGTGGTCGGCCGTCCGGATGACCTGACCGGGGAGGCCATCTGCGCCTTCGTGGTGCTCAAGCAGTCGCGCCCCACGGCGGAAGAAGCGAAGAAAATCGCTGCCGAATTGCGCAACTGGGTCGGCAAGGAAATCGGCCCGATCGCCAAGCCGAAAGACATCCGCTTCGGCGAAAACCTGCCCAAGACGCGTTCCGGCAAGATCATGCGACGCCTGCTGCGCAGCCTGGCCAAGGGAGAGGAGATCACCCAGGACGTGTCGACGCTGGAGAACCCCGGCATCCTGGATCAGCTCAAGCAAAACGCCTAAACCTGGCCATGATCGAAAAAGAGCGCCCTTCGCGAGACGGGCGCTTTTTTACTTTTATGTCCCCGCATAATGCGGGGACGGTATCCCCCGGTGGGATCTTGCGGAGGTGATCAAATGATTCGCTCCCGACTCACGGCACAGCGCCTTGCGTTTCTGTTTCTGCTCGGATGCTTCTTTTTCAACTATCCGCTGCTTTCGGTATTCAATCGCGGCGGCGATTTCTTCGGCCTGCCACCGCTGTACGCCTGGCTCATGGGTTCCTGGCTGGCGCTGATTGCGCAAATGGCCTGGGTGGTCGAGAGAAAAGAAAACTGAGAATGAAGACCTATCCCCCAACCCCTTTCCCTAGGAAAGGGGTGACCATGGTTCCGTCGCTACGCGACGTCCGAGTCGATGACCTTACGCCGCCTTGGGGCGGCCCTGCGGTGGCGTGAGATGCTGCAAGGCTGGGTAATCGTTCTCGCCTCGTTTCTGTATCTGGGCATCCTGTTCGCCATCGCCTGGTACGCCGACCGGCGCGCGGACATCGGACGTTCGCTGATCGCCAACCCGGTGGTCTATGCGCTGTCGCTGGGCGTGTACTGCACGACATGGACCTTTTACGGCAGCGTCGGCCGTGCGGCAGCCAGCGGCATAGGCTTCCTGCCGATCTATCTCGGCCCGACCCTGTTGTTCGCACTCGCCGGGTTCATCCTGCACAAGATGATCCGGGTCGCCAAGGCCAATCGGATTACCTCGATCGCCGACTTCGTCGCTTCGCGTTACGGCAAGAGCCAGCTGCTGGGCGGACTGGTGACGGTGATCGCGGTGGTCGGCGTGATTCCCTATATCGCCCTGCAGCTCAAGGCGGTCTCCAACAGCTTTGCGATCCTCGCCAGTTATCCCGAAATCATCATGCCGGCCACGGCCGGTGCGGTGCCGCTGTTTCAGGACAGCGCGCTTTACGTGGCGATGATCCTGGCCGCCTTCACCATCCTGTTCGGCACCCGCCATCTCGATGCGACGGAGCGCCACGAGGGCATGGTGGCGGCGATCGCGGTCGAGTCCGTGGTCAAGCTCGTCGCCTTTCTGGCGGTGGGCGCCTTCGTCGTTTGGGGCGTGCACGATGGCGTCAGCGACATTTTCGCGCAGGCAGCCGCCGTGCCGGAAGTCGCGCGCCGTCTCGCCACCGCCGACTCTCCGGCCGCCTACGGTACCTGGGGCACCCTGGTATTCCTCTCCATGTTCGCCTCGCTGCTGCTGCCGCGCCAGTTCCAGATCGCGGTGGTGGAGAACGTCGATGAAAGCCATTTGCGGCGTGCGGTGTGGATGTTTCCGCTCTACCTGTTCCTGATCAACCTGTTCGTCCTGCCCGTGGCATTGGCCGGCATGCTGCACTTCCCGGGCGGCACGGTCGATGCCGACACCTTCGTGCTGACGCTGCCGATGGCGCATCAGCAGGAGGCATTGACCCTGCTCGTCTACATCGGCGGCTTGTCGGCCGCCACCGGCATGGTCATTGTCGAGACCATCGCCTTGTCCACCATGGTCTGCAACGATCTGGTGATGCCGCTGCTGTTGCGCCTGCCGATGCTCGGCCTGGCGGCGCGCGCGGATCTTTCGGGGCTGCTGCTGGAAATCCGGCGTTGGGCCATCGCCCTGATTCTCGGCCTCGGCTATCTGTATTTCCGCGTCGCTGGCGAAGCCTATGCGCTGGTGTCGATCGGGCTGATCTCCTTTGCCGCCGTGGCACAGTTTGCCCCGGTGGTGATCGGCGGCCTGTTCTGGAAGGGCGGCACCCGGGATGGAGCGCTGGCCGGGCTGGCAGCCGGCTTCGTGCTGTGGGCCTACACCTTGCTGCTGCCATCTTTCGCCAAATCGGGCTGGCTGCCCGACGGCTTCATCGCCCACGGCCTGTTCGGCATCGAACTGCTGCGTCCGCAACATCTGTTCGGCCTCACCGGACTCGACGAAATCACCCATTGCCTGGTCTGGAGCCTGCTGTTCAATCTGGGCGCCTATATTGGCGTTTCCCTGCAGCGCGTGCCGAATGTGCGCGAGGCGCGGCAGGCCACGCTGTTTGTCGGCGGCGCCGAGGCGGCGGGTGCTCCGGGCTGGCGCGGCAGCGCCGGCGTGGCCGATCTGCTGCCGCTGGCCGGACGATTTCTCGGACTCGATCGTGCGCAGGAAGCCTTTGCCCGCCATGCCAGTCAACGCGGTCTGAAGAGCGTCACCGAGCTTCCTGCCGATGCCCGCCTGGTCAGTTTCGCCGAAACCCTGCTGGCCGGCGCCATCGGTTCGGCTTCGGCGCGCGTGATGGTGGCGTCGGTGGTGAAGGAGGAGCCGCTCGGCATCGATGAGGTGATGAACATTCTCGACGAGGCTTCGCAGGTGCGTGCCTACACGCGCGAACTGGAACAGAAGTCGCTGGAGTTGACGCGCGCCACGGCGGAGTTGCGTGAGGCCAATGCGCGTCTGCGGGAACTGGACCGCATGAAGGACGATTTCATATCGACCGTGACCCACGAGTTGCGTACGCCGCTGACCTCGATTCGCGCCTTTTCGGAGATGCTGCAGGAGGATCCGAAGATCGATCTTGCTCAGCGCACGCGCTTCGTCGGCATCATCGTCAGCGAGACCGTGCGACTGTCGCGACTGATCAACCAGATTCTCGATCTGGCCAAGCTCGAATCCGGCCGCGCCGAATGGACCGTGGCCGCCGTCGATGTGGCGGAGGTGATCCACGAAGCGGCGGAATCGCTGACTGTCCTGTTCGCCGAGAAACGCGTCACGCTGGAACTGGAAGGCTGCGAGGCGGGGCTCACCGTGCTCGCCGACCGCGACCGCCTGATGCAGGTCATGGTGAATCTCCTGTCGAATGCGCTCAAGTTCGTTGCTGCGGACAGTGGTCACGTGAAAGTCGCCTTGGCTGCGCTTTGCGTACCCGGGATTCCGCTTCGCGGGCAGGTAACGGCGAACGAAGTGCGCGTCAGTGTCATCGACAACGGACCCGGCATCCAGGTCGAGGATCAGGAGGTGATCTTCGACAAGTTCCACCAGGGCGCGGCCACCACGGACGTTCTTACCGACAAGCCGCAGGGTACCGGCCTCGGCTTGCCGATCAGCCGCCAGATCATCGAGTATTTCAACGGCCGGCTATGGGTCGAAAGCACGCCCGGCGCCGGTGCCAGCTTTGTATTCACACTGCCGCGGCAGGCGGGCGATAATGGCGAAGTCCCGCAAGGGGATACCGTCCCCGGCGGGGGCCGGGGACATAAATCGCCGGGAGGAAACTCGTGAGCCATCGCATCCTGATCGTTGATGACGAGCCGAACATCGTCATTTCGCTCGAGTACCTGATGAAGAAGGAAGGTTTTCAGGTCGCCGTGGCGACCGACGGCGAGGCCGCGCTGCAGCAGGCCTCGTCTTTCGTTCCCGACCTGATCCTGCTCGACATCATGATGCCCAGGAAATCCGGCTTCGAGGTCTGTCAGGCCTTGCGCGCCGATCCGGCGCTGGCAGCCGTGAAGATCATCATGCTCACCGCCAAAGGCCGCGAGACCGAGGTCGCCAAGGGGCTGGCGCTGGGCGCCGATGCCTACATCACCAAGCCGTTCTCGACCAGGGACCTCGTCGTTCAGATCAAGTCCTTGCTGGGATGAAGGCAAAGTTTCGCTTCATGGTCGCCGCCTGCGTGCTGGGGCTGCTGATGACCGGGCCCTTCGGGCTCACCGCGGCCTTGCTGCTGGCGGACGCCAAAGACGCGGAGCGTGCCGCATTTGCCGAATTCCTGATCCCGCGCCTGCCGCTCGGCGGCCTGATGACCCTGCTTGGTTTTATCGCCGGCATGATCCTCCTGCGCAGCCTGTTCCAGCAGTATGTGCATGGCCTGTTGCGCATGGCCGAGACACTGCGCCTGATGCTGGGCGCCAATCGCAATTTCCGGGTTGCGCCCGAAGGGCCTCCTGAAGTGCGCGAGCTGGCGCGTGCCGCGAATCATCTGGCGCAGCAGCGCGACGAGCTGCTGAACGACGTCGAAGAGCAGATCAGAAGTGCCAAGGCCACGGTGGAGGAGGAGAAGAACCGGCTCGCCGCCCTGATGTCGGAACTGGCCATGGGCGTCATCGTCTGCAATCTCGATGGCCGCATCCTGCTCTACAACAGCCGCGCGCGACTGCAGTTCAGGGCGCTGGCGCAGGGGCCGACCTCGATGAGCGGCGGCGCCCTGATCGGCCTCGGGCGATCGATCTTTTCCATTCTCGAGCGCGGGCAGATCACCCATTCGCTGGAGAACATCCAGCAGCGCTTGCGCAAGGGCAGCGCGGAGCCGACGGCGAATTTCATTACCTCGACGCGCGGCGGGGCACTGCTGCGAGCCCAGATGGCTCCGGTGCTTCGCGCCGGAGCCACTGGAGCAGCAGGTGACCCGAAAATCGAAGACAATCCCCCCAGCCCCCTTTCCGGGAAAGGGGGTGACGAAGTTAGTTCGCAGGCTGCGCCTGCTCAGAATGGTTCGACGGCAACGATGCTGGGGGCCGAGCTTCATGTCACCGGCTACGTGCTGACCATCGAAAACATCACGCGCAATTTCGAGCGCGAAGCGGAGCGGGACCAGGCCCTGCAGGCACTGACCGACGGCAATCGCGCGGCGCTGGGCAACATCCGCGCTGCGGTGGAGACGCTGCTTGATTCGCCCGAGATGGAGACCGACACCCGCGAACGTTTCACGCGCGTGATCGCGGACGAGGCCGCGGCGATGAGCAGCAAACTCGAAGCCACCATGAGCCGCTTCGCCGATTCGCTGAAGACTCGCTGGCCGCTGGAAGACGTGCTGGGCATCGATATCCTCGCCGCGGCGGCGCGGCGCATCGAGGACCGGCTGCAACTGCCGATCAAGCACGAAAACCAGGATGCGGAGCTGTGGATGCGGGTGGACAGCTTCGCCCTGATTCAGGCCATCACCTTCCTTGCTTCGCGCCTGCAGGACCACTATGCGATTCGGGAATTGCGCCTGCGCCTGTCCGCCGAAGGCAGGATGGTCTTCGTCGACCTGATCTGGTCGGGTACCACGATATCTTCGGAGACCCTCTACACCTGGGAGCTGGAGCCGATGAACGTCGGCGCCGAGATCAGTCCGCTGACGCTGCGCGACGTGATCGATCGCCACGGTGGGGAAATCTGGTACCAGCGCGACAAGGCCGCGCACACCGCCTTCTTCCGCATCGTCCTGCCGGCGGCTGTCATGCCCGAGGCGCAGGCGATCGACCAGACGCAACATCTGCACAGCGACAGCCGCCCCGAGTATTACGATTTCGACCTGTTCGCCGCGCGCGATGCCGCAGGTTCCGGCATCGATCCCGGGCGCCGCCTGACCGATCTCGCCTATTCGGTGTTCGACACCGAAACCACCGGGCTGCAGCCCTCCGAAGGCGACGAGATCATCCAGTTGGGCGCCGTGCGCATAGTGAACAATCGCCTGCTGCGGCAGGAGATATTCGATCAGCTGGTCGACCCCGTGATTCCGCTGAAGGCGGAGGGAATTTCTATCCATGGCATTACCGAAGCCATGGTGAATGGCCAGCCCAAGCTGGATGTGGTGCTTCCCGCCTTCCATGAATTCTGTGCCGAGACGGTTCTGGTGGCGCACAATGCCGCGTTCGACATGCGCTTTTTCCAGTTGAAGGAAAACAGCCTCGGCGTGCGCTTCACCCAGCCCGTGCTCGATACCCTGCTGCTGTCTGCCGTGATTCATCCCAACCAGGAGTCGCACCGGCTGGAGAGCATCGCCGAGCGCCTCGGCATCAATGTCATCGGTCGCCACACCGCGCTGGGCGATGCCTATGTCACCGGCGAAGTATTCCTCAAGATGATTCCACTGCTGGCGGACATCGGCATCGTCACCTTGCAGCAGGCGCTTGACGCCTCGCAGCAGACCTATTTTGCGCGCGTGAAGTACTGATCCGATGGAGAGCGAAATCCTGCCCCAGGCCGGCGCCGTTGCCGCAACTTCCGCCCGCATCGCCGGCGCGGCCGATATAGACACCCTCGTGGCGTGCGCGGCCGAGGCTCGCACCCTGGCCGTTGCCTTGCACCAGGACGAAGCCGGTGCGGCGCTGGTGACGGGAGTCCTGTCCCGCTTCAACGATGCGATCGTGGTGCGGGCGCTGGATCTGCTGGCGGCGCGTTTCCGCTTGCCGCCGACACGCTGGTGCTGGCTCGGCCTCGGTTCGGAAGGCCGCCTGGAGCAGACCCTGACGACCGACCAGGACAACGGCCTGGTGTTCTCCGCGAGCGACGACGGCGAGGCGCGCCAGCTGCGCGAGCTGTTTCTGCCGTTCGCCCGTGCGGCGAACGAGGCGCTGGCCGAATGCGGCTTTCCGCGGTGCGACGGCGAAGTAATGGCCGGCAATCCGCGCTGGTGCCTGTCGCTGTCCGAATGGCTGGAGAGCTTTACCGGCTGGGTGCGCACGCCGGAGCCCGAGGCCTTGCTCAACGCCGCGATCTTCTTCGATTTCCGGCCCCTGGCAGGCGCCGGCGAACTAACCGTGGAACTGCGGCGCGCCCTGGCGGAACTCACGCGCGGCAACGAAATCTTCCTGCGCATGATGACCGTCAATGCGCTGGCGGCGCAGCCGCCGCTGGGGCGCCTGCGCGATTTCGTCACCGCGGCCGAGTCCGGCGGGACGATCGACGTGAAGAAATTCGGCTCGCGCATATTTGTGGACGCGGCACGCATCATGGCGCTCGGCGCCGGCCTCGCCGCGACAGGCACGGCCCCGCGCTTGCGCGCTGTCGCGGCGCAGGGGATCATCACGGCTGCCGACGCCGAGGCGGCGGTGCACGCGTTTCATGCCCTGCAAGGCATTCGCCTCGCGGTGCAGGGCGCCACCAGCCTCGAGGCCGGCACGGCGGGCAACCAGATCGATCCGGACCGGCTCAACGAGTTCGATCGCCGTGTCCTGCTCGAAGCGCTGCGCCAGGCGCGAGCGCTGCAGCAGAGGCTGAAAACCCGATTCCATATCGATACATGAAGCAAGGGCAAAACCAGATGGCATCTGAATCACGCGAGGAACTCCTGGCTTTTCTTGGCAAGCATCCACCGTTCAAGGACATGGGCGCCGTTGCCCTCGATGCACTGGCGGCGAGCCTGATTCGGGTCGCATTGACTGACGGGAGCTTGATTGTTTCGCCGAGCGACCAGCCGCCGGACCTGTTCATCATCGAGTCGGGCAAGGTGCAGGCCCGGCTGGTGGGCGACGTCAATCTCACCGACCAGCCCTTGTACGAGCTGGAAGCGGGGCAAAGCTTTCCGCTCGCGGCAGTGGCGGCCAAGCGGCCGGCGATCAACGTCTATTCGGCACTGGGGGATGTGCTGGTCTGGCGTCTCGCCAGCGCCGACTTTTCGAAGTTGCTGATGAACAGCTGCGAGTTCAATCGCTTCGTGCTCGATCACGTCGCCGGCCTGCTCGACGAGGCGCGGCGCCAGATCGAGACTCAGTTCGGGCAGCGCAATACCGACCAGCAGTCGCTCAATTCGCAGCTTTCCGCCTTTCTGCGGCCGACCGTCCGCGTGACGCAGCAGACGTCGATTCGCCAGACGATGGAGACCATGGTGCAGGCCAAGGTCGGCTCCGTGGTGGTGGCGGATGCCGAGGACCGGCCGATCGGCATCTTCACCCAGTCCGATGCGCTGCGCCGCGTGGTGACTCCGAACTACCCGACCAGCGCGCCGATCGAAGAGGTGATGACGGCCTCGCCCGCGACCATCTCCACACACGCCACGGCCTATGACGCCATGCTGGCGATGGCGACCCACGGCATTCGCCATCTGGTGATTGTCGACGCCGAAGACCGGGTGGCCGGAGTCGTTTCCGAGCGCGATCTGTTCGCCATGCAGCGCATCGGCCTGCGCAACGTGCGCCGGGTGATCGAGGCGGCCACCGATATCGATGGCCTGAGCCAGGCGGCCGGCGACGTGCGCCGGCTCTGCCTCAACATGCTGGGCCAGGGCGTCAGCGCAGAGAAACTGACCCAGTTCATTTCCGGCCTGAACGACCGTCTCACGCGTCGCGTGATCGAGATCAATCTGGCGCAGCACGATTTATTCGGCCTCGACTGGGCCTGGCTGGCATTCGGCTCCGAGGGCCGCGACGAGCAGACCTTCAGCACCGATCAGGACAACGGAATCATTTTCGTGTGTCCCGATTTTGCCGACCGCCATGAACTGCAGCTGCGCTTTCTGGATTTTGCCCGCGACGTCAATCAAGGCCTGGCGCGCTGCGGCTTTCCGCTGTGCAAGGGCAACATCATGGCCAGCAACCCGCTGTGGTGCCTGACGCAGGACGAGTGGCAGGAGCGCTTCACCCACTGGATCCGGCTGCCGGAACCGGAAGCGCTGCTCAATGCGACGATATTTTTCGATTTCCGCCCGCTGTATGGCAACGAGGCACTGGCCAAGGCCTTGCGCAAGTGGCTGCTCAATCAGACCGCCAACGCCAAGCTGTTCCTCCGCTTCATGGCGGAAAACGCGGTGAAGGCCTCGCCGCCGCTGGGCATGATCCGCGACTTCGTGTACGACAGCAATCCGGATTTTCCTCACACGCTCGACCTCAAGGCCTTCGGTGCACGTCCCTTCGTCGATGCGGCGCGCATCATCGCCCTGGCGCACGGAATCCCGCACAGCAGTACCACTGAGCGTCTGCGCGCGGCCGCCGAGCAGAAGCGGCTCGGCAATGACGACGTCAATGCCATGATCGAAGGCTTCTTCATCATCCAGCAACTGCGCCTGCGCAACCAGCGTGCCGGCACTCCGCCGGGTGGGGAGAATCGGGTCGATCCCGACAAGCTCAACGAGCTGGATCGCCATGTGCTGAAGGAGGCCTTCAAGCAAGCCAAGCGCCTGCAGTCGAGGCTTCAGCTCGAATACAGGCTTTAACGCGCATGACAGTGAAAGTCACCCGCCGATAATGAAACGCGCGAAAGGCGAATTGAAGGCCCGCCCCTCCCATCCGCTGCGCGGCCCACGGCTGGCTTTGCACAGCCAG
>VBWA01000050.1 GCA_006218025.1 Rhodocyclaceae bacterium
ATGTCGCCAGTACCGGGGGCGGTCCGGGCGCCAGCGGCAGCAGCGCCCAGGGCGCCGCCATCCGCACCGCCGCTCCAGCGCAGCCGATCGCGTCCGCGCCCCCCCCCGCGGCGCAAGCGGCGGCGCCATCAACTCCGCAAAGTGCTTCCGCCGCGCGTCCCACGGGCTATCGCGAAACTGGTTCGGTGATAGCCAATGCAGAAAACGGCGTCATCAACGTGCGGGCCACCCAGCGACAGCACGAAAAGATTCGTGAGTTTCTCGATGGCATCATGGGCAATGCCCGGCGCCAGGTACTGATCGAGGCCACCATTGTCGAAGTCGATCTGTCCGATCGCTACCAGCAGGGCATCGACTGGTCGCTCCTGTATCGGGTCGGAGATCCGGCCAATGCCAGAGGGATAGTCCTTAGGCCTGCTGGTCCGAGCAGCGGTCAGCTAACCGGGGGCGTGCTCAGTAGTCTTGCAGCCGTCAGCTACAACAGGAGCATTGGACAAACCACGCTGACTGCTGCACTGACTCTGCTCGAATCCTTCGGTACCCTGCGTGTTCTCTCCAGCCCGAAGGTCTCCGTACTCAATAGTCAGACCAGCATCCTCAAGGTCGTCGACAACGAGGTTTACTTCACCATCACGGTTACACCCGGCACGGCTGCAAGTTTGGGCGTGGCGGCCACACCGGCAACTTACACCAGCACCATCAACACGGTACCGGTCGGCTTCCTGATGACCGTCACCCCGCAGATCAGCAGTCATGGCGAAGTCATTCTCAATCTGCGGCCGACCATCAGCCGCATCAGTGCCTTTGCTACCGATCCGAATCCAGCCCTGGCGCTGGCGGGTGTCGTCAACCGGATACCCGTGGTGCAAAGCCGGGAGATGGAATCGATTCTGCGAGTGCAATCGGGAGACATCGCGGTCCTGGGCGGACTGATTCAGGATACGCGCGACAGAAAGACGGACCAGATACCGGGGCTCAACGGCATCCCGGTGTTGGGCGATTTGTTCAAGTATGCGGATAACAGAAGCCGCAAGACGGAACTCGTGATATTTCTGCGTCCCACGGTCCTGACGGACCCGAGCATCGATGGAGATTTCCAAAGTTTCCGCTCGGTTCTGCCTGATGCCCGCAATGCCTATGCCCTCCCGGCAGATCAAGGCAAGCCGCCGACTGTCCGGCCCTGATCATGAGTCTGCTTCTCGATGCCCTGCAGCGCGCAAGCCAGGAAAAGGAAAAACTCGCTGAGGCGCGCGCGTCTGCCGACAAGTCCCCTCAGGCAAGCGAGCCGGCTCCGTCCGAACCCTTTCCGTCTCTTGCCGTCGACATGGCGCCCGTCGTGCCCGCAGCGGAATCTCCTCCACATCCGGAGTCGTCTCCTGCTCCGGTAACAGCTTCGCCTCCGTTCAGTTTGGTCGAAGACGAGGCTCCCGCGTCTGCCGAATTGACGCTGGATCCCATCGAGTCGCTGCCGGTGTCGCCGTCGGCGGCCCCTGCGCTTGCCGACCTTGCGCAACCGGCGGCGCCTGAGATTTCTGCTGCACCCCTTGCAGCGACGCCCGAAAGCAATCCGGATCGGCGCGGCGACTACGCGCCGGAATCGTCTGCGGTTCGACGGGAACCCACCGCGTCGCCCGTTTCTCCGGTTGCCGCAGGAAAGCCGGTCGGTCCGGCGGCGCAGGCCCATCCGAGCCCAGTGATTTCGCCGCAAGTCGCGCGTGAGATCCTCGGCGCAACTGCAAAGGCATCGAAGCCGGCGCCAAATCGACGCTTGATGATTCTCGGAGTGCTGGCCCTGCTGATCGTCGTGGCAAATGCCGCCTTCTTCCTCGGTTTCATGGACAAGTTCCTCGGCACATCCGGCTCGGCACTTGCTCCGGCTGTGCCTCCTCCACCGATTGCGGCGCCGTCGCCCGCCCCCTCAGAACCGGCGCAGACAGCGGTCCCGATACCGGCGCCGGAGGGACAAGGCGGCAGCGAATCACGCGTTTTGCAGGACGGCAAAGCGGCTTCGGGTGACGCAGCTTCCTCACCTGCCGCCACCCCTGAAACAAACGCCACGCCACGCGCCACGTCGCGTCGCAATGGCCCTCCGGTATCTGCTCCGGCTGCAGAAGCTCGTGCGGAGGTCGCTGGCGCCATTGCCGCAAAACAAGCGCCGCGAGCGGCAGGTTCAAAGGCGATTGCGCCGGTTTTTGTCGCCAAGCCGACGGCCGCCAGCGTTCTGGATGCCGCCTATGCGGCACTGACCGAGGGTCGTCTTGACGAGGCGGCCGAGGCCTATAGCCGGGCCTTGCAGAAAAATCCGGCAGAACGTGATGCGCTCCTCGGCTTGGCTTACATCGCACAGCGGCAGGGCAATCGGGACGAGGCCCGCACCTACTATCAGCAGGTATTGCGGCAGGAACCCGGGCACCCGGGCGCAAGTGCCGGGCTGCTCTCGCTGGCTGCCGAAAGCGATCTGCAGATCACGGCGAGCCGTGCCCGCGAAATGGCGGAGCGCAACCCGGACTCGGCCGTCGTACTGTCCACGCTGGGCGGCATCCTGGCAAAGGAAGGGCGCATTGGAGAAGCCCAACAGGTCTATTTCAAGGCGCTCACCCTGGAACCGGACAACGCGTTCCACGCCTACAACCTTGCGGTCGCTCTCGATCGCTTGCACAAATACACGCAGGCTCAGGGCTACTACCAGCGTGCGCTCACCCTGGCGGAACGGTCGGGTGCAGGCGCGCGGTCCAGTTTCCCGCACAAGGAAGCCCAGCGGCGCATGGAGCAGCTGCGCGCACGGGACGGTGGCGGCGACGAGCCGCCGGCGGTCCCTCTCACGGAATCTCGAGCCAGATAGCCGGCCGGGAGGACATCTGCCATGAGCGCTTCGCAAACGTCGCCTGACCAGCCTCCCGTTCGGCTGGGCGACCTGCTACTCGAGCAGCGCCTGATCACACAGGACCAGTTGCGCATCGCCCTTCTTGAGCAAAAGGCGATGGGCAAGCCGCTCGGCGAAGCCTTGCTGGTGCTCGGTTTCATTAGCGAAGAAGCTTTGCGGGGCGCGCTGGCGATGAATCTCGGTGAGGTGGCGATCAGCCTCAAGGGCATCGTCGCCGACCCCGAGGCGTTGAAATTCATCCCGAAGCCGCTCGCCAAACGCCACACCGTTTTTCCGGTCAGCTTCGATACCGAGCGGAACGAACTGCTGATCGCCAGTGCCGACCCGAGCGACATCGTCGCCGGCGACCAGATCAATGCGCTGCTGGCGGGCAAGGTCAAAGCCATCTGGCGCCTGGCCAGCGGTGCCGAAATCCAGCCTGCCATCGAGCAGTTCTACGGTCACGAACTGTCCATCGACGGCATTCTGCATGAGTTGGAAACAGGCACCATCGATACCGCCAGCCTGGCGCAGAATACCGGGGGCTATAGCCACCCGGTGGTGCGGCTGATGGATGCGCTGCTGGCCGATGCAACCCTGCGCGGTGCCTCCGACATCCACTTCGAACCGGAACCGCACTTCTTGCGCATACGCTATCGCATCGACGGCGTGCTGCGCCAGGTGCGCGTGCTGCATCTGCGCTACTGGTCGGCCATGGTGGTGCGGCTCAAGGTCATGGCCGGGATGAACATCGCCGAGACCCGCGCGCCCCAGGATGGCCGCATTTCGCTGACCATTTCTGGCCGCCAGGTTGATTATCGTTCCGCCGTACAGCCCATGATTCATGGCGAGAACTTTGTCCTGCGCGTTCTCGATCGGGCGCGTGGCCTCGTGCCCATCGACGGCCTGGGCTTGTCGGAGAAGCAGCTGACTTTGCTGCAATTGATGCTGGCCCGCCCCGAGGGCATCCTGCTCGTTACCGGGCCTACCGGATCGGGCAAGACCACCACCCTCTACTCCGTGCTCGGCCATCTAAATAGCGAGGGGGTCAATATCATGACCCTGGAAGATCCCGTCGAGTATCCGATGCCGATGATCCGTCAGACCTCGATCTCGGAAGTGTCGAAGATGGATTTCGCCGAAGGCATACGCTCGATGATGCGCCAGGATCCGGACGTCATACTGGTCGGCGAGGTGCGCGACCACGATACAGCCGAGATGGCTTTTCGCGCCGCCATGACCGGCCACCAGGTGTTTTCCACCCTGCACACCAACTCCGCCATCCAGTCTATTCCCCGCCTGCTCGACCTCAACATCAAGACCAATGTGCTGGCCGGCAACGTCATTGGAATTGTCGCGCAGCGCCTGGTGCGCACCCTCTGTCCCAAGTGCAAAAAGGCAGATGCGCCGAGCGCGGTGGAAGCCCAGCTCCTCGGGATCGGGCCCGACGAGCAGATCACCATCTATCGGCCGGTCGGCTGCCCGACCTGCGATTTTCTCGGCTACAAGGGACGCATGGCGATTTTCGAACTGCTCAAGTTCGACAAGGGCCTTGACGAAATGATCACGAAGAACGCCAGCGTCAACGAGATGAACGACCATGCGGTGGCGCGGGGTTTCGCCAGCATGGCCGAAGACGGCTTGCGCCGCGTCAGGGACGGCCTGACCACGGTCGATGAAATCAGCCGGGTGGTTGACCTGACCGAGTCGATCGGCTGATGCCGCTCTACAACTATCGCGCGGCCGATGCCGATGACAAGATCATCAAAGGCCAGATGGAGGCGATGCATGAAACCGACCTGGTCACCCAGTTGGGCCGCCTGGGCCTGACGCTGGTCCGCGCCAAGGTTATCAAGGAACGCAGTCGCTCGGTCAAGAGCCTGCCGCAGCAGGAAGTCATCAGCTTCATGTTCCAGCTTGAAATGCTGATCCGCGCCGGCGTGCCGATGCTCACCGCGCTGGGTGACATGCGCGATGCCGCCGAATCGATGGAAGGGCAACTGCTTTCGGCGGGGATCTATGAACGGGTCGAGAGCGGGGCGACCATGGCGGAAGCCATGGCCCACTACCCGGGGATCTTCTCCGAAGTGGTGGTCAACCTGGTCCGTTCCGGTGAGGTGACCGGCCAATTGCCCGAGGTGCTCAAGGAACTGGTGCGCTCGCTGAAGTGGCAGGATGAAATGAGCTCGCAAACCAAGAAGCTCATGATGTATCCCGCCTTCGTCGTGGTCGTCATCAGTGCCGTGGTGTTTTTCCTGATGATCTACCTGGTGCCGCAACTGGTGGGATTTCTGAGCAACATGGGGCAGAAGGTGCCCTTGCAGACGCGACTGCTGATCTGGGTCTCGCACATCTTCGTCACCTACTGGTGGCTTCTGCTCTCTGCGCCACCGCTGCTCGTGGCCGGCATCGCTGCGGCATCGCGGGCCAGTCCGAAAGTGCGCTACGCCCTGCATCAGCTTCTGCTCAATATTCCGGTGATCGGACTGGTGCTGAAGAAGATGATACTGGCGCGTCTGGCCGACACCTTTGCGCTGATGTACCGGACCGGCATCCCCGTACTCGAGGGTCTGAAGTACTGCGAAAAGATCTCCGGCAACCTGGTGATACAGGCAGCCATCGAACGCGTGATCGAGCGCATCGCCACCGGCACCTCGATCTCGAATGCATTTGCCGCGGAGCGGCTGTTTCCCGCGCTGGTGATTCGCATGCTGCAAGTGGGCGAATCCAGCGGTGCGCTGGACCAGTCCCTGAACAATGTCAGCTACTTCTACACGCGCGAGATCGACGAGTCGATCGGCAAGGTGCAGGCCCTGATCGAACCCGTCATGACGGTAACCATGGGCTTGATCCTCGGCTGGATCATGATGGCCGTGTTGAGCCCCATCTACCAAACCATTGCCAAGATGAAGACATGAAATACGTGCTCTATCTGAGTCCGACCGAACGCCAGCTGTGGGGCCGGGACGGGCAGGGCTGGCAGCGGGTGTCGGGCGAGCCTCGGGGCCATGTCTGGGTGGTGACCGACCTGGTCGAAGAAAGCTTTGCCGCGATCAGGACCCCGCGCTTGTTCGGGCGCGATCGCACTTCGTATATTGCCCGCCAGCTTGCCACCCGCTATCCGGATACGCCTTACCGCAGCTTCCTGACGCCCGATCAGGAGGGCGACTTGATCGGCAGAATCGCACCGACGCGCTACATTCTGCTAGGCGTCGATGCGGCCGAACGGCTCGATGCCGAACTCGATGCCACCCCCAACCCCGTCGCCGGCCTCTGGCCGATTTCCATGCTGCTGGCGCTGCTTGGCCGGGACAGGGACTTGCCGCCAGATCTTTTCCTCGTCCTGCCCGGCCCCGGCACGCTGCGCATCGTCTTTCTGAAGAACCGCACGCCGGTGCTTACGCGGCTGACGCTGACCCCGAACCAGCCAGGCGCCCAGGTCGACGAAATCGTTCGTACCCTGCGCCATCTGGAAAATACTCAGGTGTTGCCGCGCGGCCGGCATGAACATCCGGTCCTGCTGCTGGCAGATCCCGGCGGGCTCGAAGGGCCGATGGCCGCCGCCCACCTCACGCGCGTCAGCCTGCCGCGCTGGGAGGCAACGCCGCCGGACGACTGGCTTTTCCCGTTGTTCGATCTGGCGCTGAAGTCACCGGTGGGGCAGGTGGCGCCACTGGCGCGGCGAGCCGAATTTCTGGCCGCGCGTTTGAGCAAGGCGTCGCTGGTGCTCGCGGTGATCATTGCCCTTGCCGGGATTTCCGGAGCCGCCAACAACCTGTGGTCGCTCTTCAGTATGCTCAACGAAAGCCGCCAACTGGACGCTTCGCTGCAGCAGATCAATGCCCGCATCGCCGAAGTCGAACGGGATATCGGCAAATTCGGCGTCGCGCCGGAAACCGTCCGTCGCGCGGTCGCGCTGCACGATGAGGAAATCGTTTCCGCTCCGCCCATGGAACCGCATTTGCGCCTGATTGCCAATGTTCTGGCGATCGATCCGAATCTCCGCCTGAAGGAGCTCCAGTGGCGGTTGCTGGCCCCCGGCGCCCTGCCGTGCAATGTGACGGTTGCTCCTGATCCGGCCGCGGCAGGTGCTGCAAGCCCGGAGGCGGGAAGCGAGAAGCGCAAGGTCGAGCTCGCCTTCGAACTCGCCGTACCCGTAAGCTATGGTCCGCGCGACCGGGCGCAGATCTTGCGCAACATTTCCGGACAATTGGAAGGGCTTGCAGGCCTCACGCTCTGGCAGGATGCGAACAAGGACCTCGCCAGCGGCAGCTTGCGCGGCGGGTCGGTGCTGGGGGCTGCCACAAAACTCTCCTGGTGCATGACCCTGCCCGGAATTGCCGGCGCCACCGACGGACCGGCCGGCGGCCCAACCGGGGTCTCGAAGCCATGACGCCAGCCCTGTCCATTTTCAAGCGCGCGCGCCGCCCGCTCAATCTGCTGGCGGGTGCCATTTTCCTGTCCCTGACGCTGGTCTTCGGCAGCATCTATGGGCGCGACACGTTGAAGAAAGGTCTTGCCCAAAGCCGTGTCCAGCTTGGCGCCCAGCAACCCAATTTGACCGCAAAGCAGCAGGAGTTGCGCAACATCCAGGCCCACATCGGGCAGTTCCGCGCTTTCCGGACGCAGGGACTCGTCGGCAGCGCTGACCGCGAAGGTTGGGTGGAGCAACTGGTCGTGAGTCGCGAACAACTGAAGCTGGCCGATACGCTTTCTTATACCCTGAAGCCGCCACAGGCAATGACTGACGCGGCGACACCCGACCCCGCTGTCGTGGCGAGTCCCGATGCTCCAACCGTGCATGATCTTGATTTCGAGTTGAAAGGCGTCCACGAACTGGAATTGCTCAACTTGCTGCAAGACTACCAAGCCAGGGTTCACGGTCGTTTCCGGCTGCAATCCTGCCGGTTCAGCGAACCCACCCAGGCAGGACTCTTTGCGCAATGCACCCTGCGCTTCTTCAACCTGCGGGAGGCAGCAAAGCCACCCGGATCCTGACCAATTGACGAAAATGCCATTCTTCCACCCGTGTTGCTAGACTGAAAACATGAGTTCCTTCGCGTCCTCGCTGAAAATCTGCCTTGCCTCAGGCCGGATGTTGGCCTTGTTGCTGCTGCTGCCCGCGGCGGCAAGCGCCCAATCCAGCGAGGAGCGACTGGGAACGCTGTTTTTTTCACCAGCGGAGCGCAGCGCCATTGTGGTCGCACGCAGAGTCGATCAGCCGGGAGTCGTCAGCGATGGCACCTCCGTTTCAGTCACTGGCCTGGTCAAGCGAGATGGGCAAAAGAGCACGGCATGGATCAATGGGCAGACGGTGACCGAAGGACAGGCCGTTCCCGCCGCCGGCGTACCGGTCATTGGAGCCAAGAGCGTCACGATAGATGGTCAGCCTGTCCGGGTGCGCGAAACGCTCGATCTCGAAAGCGGAGCGCGTGCCGATGCACTGCCCAAGGGGGCCGTCAGCGTCAGGCGGCAGAAATGAGTGTGGCACCGACACGACAAATCCTGGGCGACCCTGGCGAAGCGGTCTTGCTGAATCGCGATCAGGTATTCGTCAGCCGTTCCAATACGAACCCTGATGCGTTTGGCAGTACATTGGCACCAATCTCCATGCAAGCTGTCGAATCATGAAACGGGATACGGCTGTGATCTTGATTGTCAGGAATAGAGGCTTCACTCTCGCCGAAATCGCCATCGGGGTTCTCATTTTGGGAATCATGTTGAGCATGGGTCTGAAAACGGCAGTTTCCAACCTGGAGAATGCGGCCTACGCCGAAACCAGGTCAAAGCAGGAGCAAATCAAGCTGGCCTTGATCGGTTTTCTGCGTACGAATGGCAGATTGCCATGTCCCGACAATGCCGCCGGACTTGCCACCGGGGTTGAGCCTGCCGCCTGCGTCGGCGTCCTGACTGGCTATGGAGTCCTTCCGTGGCAAGCCCTTGGCATCTCTCGCGACACCGTGTTGGATGGATGGGGGAATTTCTTTTCCTACCGGGTCTCCAATGTCATCATTGCAGGAGCCCCTTTGGCCCCAAGCGCGCCACCGCTGCATGCCAACAACAACCAGATATGGACTATTCACGGGGGTGTGGGTGGTTTCGATATCCGGAGCTTCATTTCGACCATAACCGTGGCCGGCTTTCAATCCATCCTGATTCAAAATAGGGACACCGGTGCCGGGTTAATCACCGAGTCGCGCAACGCTGTCGTCGTCCTCGTTTCTCACGGCAAGAATGGCCTGGGCGCCAAGACGACCAAGGCCGCAGCGCGAATAGCCGGCGCGGCGAATGATGAAGCCACCAACGCGACCCTCGGCTCGACGACCTTTGTTCGCCGCGCCTACAACGACAATGCCCCGGTGGCCTCGGGAGGGCCTTATGACGATGTGGTCACCTACATGACGCCGCAGGACTTGTTGCAACCATTGATTACTGAACGAACTCTATTGGGTACTTGTCCGGCCTATTGCACCGGTGGCGGGCCGGCGCCTTGCGTGACGACCGTAGCTATCCCAATCGGAGCGCCTCTTACTCCGGCGGTGGGATTGGCTTGTCCATGAGCACCATCCGGATTCATATGCCCTTGCATCTATTGCTGGCAAAAGGGTGCGTCAGGAGGCAGCGAGGCTTCACCTTGGTCGAAATGGCTCTCGTCCTCGTTATTATCGGAATAATCCTGGCCGGCATTCTCAATGCCCAAAGCATGATTGAAAGCTCTAGAGCCAAGGATTTTGTCACCATCATTGAGGACATCAGAACAGCGACAACTTATTTCAAGCAACGTTACAGATATCTGCCTGGAGATCTGCCAACACCAGCAACTGACATCACTGTCGTACCGGCTCTTGTTGCCGGTACTGGCGGGACGATTGGTAATGGCCTCATCGATGGTGCGATCGACGCTGTTACCGGACTGGCAATAGCGGGTTCGGAAGTTGCGGAGGCTCCTTGGCAACTCTACAACGCCGGATTTATCAGCAAGATCGATGCGGGCAATGCACAACGCCGACTTGGTACCATCTACGGCGCGGTGCATATCGCTTCTGCAGCCACTGCCAATGGGCTGGTACCTGGTTTCACTGCTCCTGCTGCGAATCCGGCCGCCCGCAATGCCATCCTGTTTCAAAATCTTACCTGCGAAATTGTGACTGAAATCGACAACAAGATTGATGATGGTGTTGCCACGACAGGCCGCGCCATGGCTGCTGCGGCCTGCGTTAGCGGTGCCACGGTTCCCTGGTATGCCATAGTTCTGTGAAGAAACGACTGGCACAGGAAGTCGTTTGCGTGCGGGCGAAACATGAGTTCCGGACACCTGGATACTTGCGACCGCTAGCTCCTGGCAGAAAGCCTTTTGGTTTGAGTCTTACCGCCACGTGACTGCACGCATCCATTCCCTGCTGATCGTCGAAGACGACCCTGCGCTGAGGAGCTATCTCGCCTCCGCGCTGGGCGACCTGAAATATGTCGTGCAGCAGGCGCATGATCGCGCGACGGCGCTGGCCTGCCTGACGTCCGCCTCGCCCCCTGGTCTGATATTGCTCGACCTCGGCCTGCCGCCTGCGCCGAGCACCATGGCGGAAGGTCTGGCCGTGCTCGATGAATGTTTGCGCCTGACGCCTTCGACCAAAGTCATCGTGCTGACCGGTCAGGACGAACGGGCGGCGGCACTGGAAGCCGTGCGGCGCGGCGCATTTGATTTCCTGGTCAAGCCGGCGTCGGTGGCCACGATCACCCAGGCCTTGCGCCGGGCCGAACTGTTTGCCGGTGAAGAAGCCCGCATGGCAGAAGCCGGCGAAGCCCGGGTCCAGTTCACTGCACGCCTCGACGAAGGTCCGAAGGAAGTTGCCGCCGCCGCCGAAGAGCAACTCCTGCGCCGCGTGCTTGCGGAAACCGACTACAACATCGCCGAAACCGGCCGTCGTCTCGGTATGGCGCGCGAGCATGTCTACTACTACCTGAACAAGTATGGAATTCGCCGTCCCGAATAACCTGGACCGGCTGGGCTTCATCCTGGTCGCGATCGGGGTGACCCTGCTGGCGGCCAGCTATCGCATCGGGCGCGTGGCGCGCGCCTATAGCGGGCGCATGGAAAACCTGCTGCACCTGGCCAGCCAGCCGATCGACCCGCTCGAGCTTCCCGCCGCCGCCTGGCCGGAGCTGGCCGGCGGCGGCTGGCAGCGTCTGGAATGGGACGGCAGCTGGTTCGGCCAGCCGGTGGCCGGCACGCTCGGCCTCGCTGCCCCCGCAAAGAAGGCCCCGGCGGCCCATGCCCTCGGCTTCGATCTCGCCAGCGGCGACGAGGTCAGGCTGCGGCTTGTCTTGGTCCATGCCGACGCATGGGGCGAGCACCGCCTGTTCGCCGACCACCTCGCGCGCGTCTTCGTGCTGCTGCTGGAGACGCGCATGCATGCGCGGACCGAGGCGCTTTCGGCGGCGCTGGCGGAACGCGCCAGGCTCTCGCTGTACCTGCAGCATGACATGCGCAACCAGGCGCAATGGGTGCTCTGGATCAGCGACGACTTCGCCGCCTGCGAAACGCAGGATGCCCTGCTCGCCGCCGGTCGCCGCCTGCGCGACAACGCGCCGCTGGCCAGGGAGCGCGCCGAGGGCCTGATCGGGGCGCTGGGCAAGCACCCGGCGGTGGAGCAAGCGGCCCCGGTCGACCTGCGCCAGGCCACGCTGCATGCCGCGCGCCTGGCCGGCGTGGAGCCGACCCTGGCAGGCGACGCCACCGCATGGGTGGCCGCCAGCTTGCTGGCGCGGGCGCTGGACAACCTGTTCACCAACCTCGCCGGGGCCTGGCGCGAAACCCCGGGTGCCAGCCCGACGCTGCAGCTGCGCACCGTGCAAGACGCAAGCATGGCCATGGCCGAGCTGGACTTTTTCTGCCCCTGGCCACCGGGCATCGTGCCGCTGGCGCCGGAAAAGATCTTCGAACCCTTTGCCAGCGGGCGTCCGCAAGGCCTCGGTCTTGGGCTCTACCAGGCGCGCAAGAGCCTGCGCGAGGCCGGCGGCGACCTTCAGGCCAGGCCCGGGCCGGAGGGTTTGCGCTTTTTGCTGCGGCTGCCGGCGCAGGCACCGTAAAACTTTCTGACTTCCCGGGTTCGAGATTCATCTCTAGAGTGCTAAGCGTCAGTCACCAGTTTGCAAACCCATCACGAGGAAACCAACATGCAAAATCTCAGAAGTCGTATCGCAGGCCGCCAGTCGGGCTTCACCCTGGTGGAAATCGCCATCGTGCTGGTCATCATCGGCCTGTTGCTGGTCGGCGTGCTGCAAGGCCAGGAAATGATCGAGAACACGAAGGTCAAGTCCCTCGTCAGTGACATGAAGTCGATTCAGGTCGCCTACAACGGCTACCTTGATCGGTACAAGGCTATTCCCGGAGATGAGTCGGTCGCGATCATGTTGAACCGCGGCTGGCCAGGCACTGGCGGCGCCGTCGCCGGAGCAGCGACGCCGAATGGATTGCTGGTCGTCCTTCCGGCCGCAACTTTCGCGGTTGCTGCTGCTTCCGAACACGAAGGATTCTGGCGTGGGCTCAGAGCATCGGGGCTGCTGACGGGCGATCCTACCGCTCTCGCGGCAGCTGCGCATCCAAAGCATTCGATGGGAGGCCTGATTGGTATTGCTTCCAATCCTGGCGTTGCTATTCCCACTGTCTTGGGGCTTCCTGGAGTCCACGTCTGTGCCAACAACCTCACGACGAAGCAGGCAGCCGCAATTGATGTTCTGGTCGATGGCCCGTTGCCTGCGAACCAGATTGGAAACAATACCGGCAATCTGCGCGCCTCCACCGCTGCCCTGGCAGCAGCTGCGCCTGCTGCACTTGCCTACGACGAAGCCACCACCGTTGCTACCTGGAACGTCTGCATGCGAATTGGCTGATGAATAGCTCTTGTTAACGAGTCGCTCGTCAGTAACGGCAGGCGGTGCAATCTGCACCGCCTGTGCGCATCCTCGCCGTGTCGCCAGCGCCGACTCGCGAACCCTGTTGTCAGTGGTCCATGTCGGCGTTTGCGCTGAAGCGGTCACTGGCGGAGCGCCCATCGCCGTGAACGAAGACGTTCGTTTCCATCTCTCGCGGGAAGCCAAGCGGAAGATTTACTCCGCCACGATAACGGCCGTCATCGTAGTGCTCACCGTCGGGCAGCGACATGCCGGCTTCCTGCTGATCCTCGGCGCATTGCCGCTGGCGGTCTGGCTGACCTGGAGCGCCTGGGTAATCGTGCGCCGCCCTTACGCCCGCCTCGGGCAGCTTATCTGCGTCGCGGTCTGGCTGCTGGCGCTGGCGCTGCTGGCTGGTATCCACTACGTGTGGCACCAGTCTGTGCGACGCGACGCCAACGAGATTGTCAAGGCGATCAATGCCTATTCGGCGAGCTATGGCAGGTGTCCGAACAACATCGATAATTTTGGCATCAAACGCGAGGTGCTCGAGGAAAAGCTGGGGGACAACTACTCGTACGCCTGCAATGCCGGCAAGGCCAAGCTGTCCTATGTGGCGACTTTCACCATTTTCGATACCTATGCCTACGATTTCGAGAAGGACGTCTGGGTCTACGAAAGCTGGGCGGACAAGAAGAAGTTCGCCGACACCCGGCCGCCCGGAACGAAATAGGGCCCTGGTCGGCCCCGCCGCGCTCCAGGCGACTCAGTCCTCCAGCGCGTGAGCCGACACGCAGTTCTCGACACGCGCCGCACCATGCGCCTTGAGTGTTCGCGCCAGTTCGTCGAGCGTGGCGCCGGTGGTCATCGCGCCATCGATCAGCAGCACGGTTTTGCGCGTCAGTGATTGCCAGCGCAACGCCGAGCGCGCGCGACAGCGGACGGGCGATCTCCACCGCCTGGTTGAATCCCCGCTGCGCGAGGCGTGCCTGGGAAAGGGGAAC
>VBWA01000001.1 GCA_006218025.1 Rhodocyclaceae bacterium
CCAATCGTCCCCACGTTCACGTGCGGCTTCGTCCGCTCAAATTTCGCTTTCGCCATGTCGATTACCCCAACAAAAATACACTAGAAATGGTGCCCTTGGCGTGGATCGAACACGCGACCTCTCCCTTACCAAGGGAGTGCTCTACCACTGAGCTACAAGGGCTGAAACCGTTCAAAACAAAACCTGGAGCGGCGAGCGGGAATCGAACCCGCGTAATCAGCTTGGAAGGCTGAGGTTCTACCATTGAACTACCGCCGCCCGCCCTACTTGTCCGCTAACCGCTTAATAAAATCTGTTTCTGCAACCTGCTGGTGGAGGGGGAAGGATTCGAACCTTCGAAGGCAGAGCCGTCAGATTTACAGTCTGATCCCCGCTCGGGAACCCCTCCAGCTGAACCAACGATTATCTCCAAATTTGGCAAAACCGTCAACGGGTAAAGCAATTTACGCCCCAATGCCCATCCTGACTGTGGCAAGCCCAAGGCCTGAACTGGAATCTCCTGGCCATGCCCTCAAGGAGAAGGGGACCCTCAATTCAGCATGGGCGCGGCGTAGAATTCGCCGACCCCACCCCGGAGACCGCCATGAACGCCCCCGTCGACCGACCCCCGCTGCCGCAGGAACTGGCCGCGACGCTCGCCTCCCGTTTCGGATCGCGCTTCTCCGTTGCTGCGGCGGTGCGCCTGCATCACGGCAAGGATGAATCCTCGCATCCCCCGATGCCGCCGGACGCGGTGGTATTCGCCGAATCCACCGCGGAAGTTGCGGAAATCGTCAGCCTGTGTCACCGCCATCGCACCCCGGTGATCGCGTTTGGTACGGGCACCTCGCTCGAGGGCCATCTGCTGGCGGTGCAGGGAGGAGTCTGCATCGACCTGTCGGCGCTCAACCAGGTCATCGCTGTGCGCCAGGAGGATCTCGACGCCACGGTTCAATGCGGCGTCACGCGCAAGGCCCTCAACGCTGCCCTGAACGGCACCGGGCTGTTCTTCCCGATCGACCCGGGCGCGGATGCCAGCCTCGGCGGCATGGCCGCAACCCGCGCTTCCGGCACCAACGCTGTCCGCTACGGCACGATGCGCGAGAACGTGCTCGGCATGACCGTGGTGCTGCCCGATGGTCGCATTCTCAAGACCGGCGGCCGCGCCCGCAAATCAGCCGCCGGCTACGACCTGACGCGTCTTATGGTCGGCTCCGAAGGCACGCTGGGCATCATCACCGAACTGACGGTCAAGCTCTACCCGGTGCCCGAGGCCATTTCCAGCGCCGTCTGCGCCTTTCCGAGCCTGGCGGCCGCGGTCAAGACAGTAATCCAGACCATCCAGCTCGGCGTCCCGGTGGCACGCATCGAACTGCTGGACAAGCTTGCAATCACCGCCATCAACCGCCACAGCAAGACCACGCTGCGCGAAGAACCGACCCTGTTCTTCGAATTCCACGGCTCACCCACCGGCGTCAAGGAGCAGGCCGAGACGGTGCAGGAGATCGCCGCCGAACACGGCGGGCAGGATTTCGAATGGGCGACGCGCCCCGAGGACCGCAGCCGCCTGTGGCAGGCGCGCCACGATGCGTACTACGCCGGCCTCGGCCTCAAGCCCGGTTGCCGCGCGCTGACCACTGATGTCTGCGTCCCGATCTCGAAACTGGCCGATTGCATAGCCGAGACCTTCCGCGACCTCGACGAGAACGCGAGCAACCTGGCCGGGCCGCTGGTCGGCCATGTCGGCGACGGCAATTTCCACATCATGCTTCTGGTCGACGCCGACAATACGGAGGACCTGGCCCGCGCCCAGGGCTTCGCCTCGCGCCTGGCGCAGCGTGCGATCCGCATGGACGGCACCTGCACCGGCGAACACGGCATCGGCATCGGCAAACAGGCCTACATGACGCTGGAGCATGGCGACGTCGCGATCGACCTGATGCGTGCGATAAAACGCGCCATCGATCCCGACAACATCCTGAATCCGGGTAAGATTCTGCCGCCGTCCTGACCGGGGACGGCAGGCATGATGCGCGGCCCACAAGGCCGCCGCATCTCCGACATCCGACGTCCAACAAGATTCAGGAGCAGCCTCATGAACGCGCCACTGCGCAACATCACCCTCGAGGACAAATACGCCCTCAGCCAAGGCCGGGTGTTTCTTACCGGCACCCAAGCCCTCGTTCGTCTGCTGCTGCTGCAACGACAACGCGACGCCCTGGCCGGACTGAATACCGCCGGCTACGTGTCCGGCTACCGCGGCTCGCCTCTGGGTGGACTCGATCAGGCGCTGTGGAAAGCCAAACAGCATCTCGGCCAGAACCAGATCGTGTTCCAGCCCGGCGTCAATGAGGACCTCGCCGCCACTGCGATTTGGGGCACGCAGCAAGTCAATCTGTCGCCCGGCGCCAAGCATGACGGCGTATTCGGCATGTGGTACGGCAAGGGGCCGGGGGTCGATCGCTGCGGCGACGTCTTCAAGCATGCCAATTCTGCCGGGACATGGAAACACGGCGGCGTACTGGCCGTGGCCGGCGACGATCACGCCGCACGTTCATCCACCGTCGCCCACCAGTCGGAGCACGCCCTGAAAGCGGCGATGATGCCGGTGCTGGTGCCGGCGGGCGTGCAGGACTATCTCGACCTCGGCCTGCATGGCTGGGCCATGAGCCGCTACTCGGGTTGCTGGGTCGGCTTCAAGGCAGTGGCCGATACCGTCGAATCGTCGGCCTCGGTGGATATTTCGCCGGACCGCGTGCGGATCGTGCTGCCCACCGACTATGCCCTGCCGACGAACGGCCTCAACATCCGCTGGCCGGACGACCGCCTGCTGCAGGAAGCCCGACTGCTCGACCACAAGCTGTATGCCGCGTTGGCCTATTGCCGCGCCAACCGGCTGAACCAGGTCGTGATCGACGCCCCCAACCCAAGACTGGGCATCATCACCACCGGCAAGTCCTATCTCGACGTGCGCCAGGCCTTCGATGACCTCGGCATCGACGATGCGCTCGCCGCCGAAATCGGCATCCGCCTCTACAAGGTCGGCATGGTCTGGCCGCTCGAGTCGGATGGCGTGCGCCGCTTCGCCGAAGGACTGGAAGAAATCCTGGTGGTCGAAGAAAAGCGCCAGCTGATCGAGTACCAGCTCAAGGAAGAACTCTACAACTGGCGCGAGGACGTGCGCCCGCGCGTGATCGGCAAGTTCGACGAAAAGGGCGAATGGGCCCTGCCCAACGGACGCTGGCTGCTGCCCGCTTCCGGCGAGTTGTCGCCGGCACAAATCGCGCGCGTGATCGCCGACCGCATCAGCCGCCACTTCACTTCGCCGCGCATCCGCGAACGTCTGGCGGTCATCGAAGCGAAGGAGCGCTCCGCCGCGCCGGTGATCCAGATCGCGCGCACGCCCTATTTCTGCCCGGGCTGTCCGCACAACACCTCGACCTGCGTACCGGAGGGTTCGCGCGCGCTGGCCGGCATCGGCTGTCATTTCATGGTGCTGTGGATGAACCGGGCCACGACCACCTTTTCCCACATGGGCGGCGAAGGCGCGGCCTGGATGGGGCAGGCACCCTTCACCGAGCAGCGCCATGTCTTCGTCAATCTCGGCGATGGCACCTACTTTCATTCGGGCTCGCTGGCGATACGCGCCGCGGTGGCCTCGGGGGTCAACGCCACTTACAAGATTCTCTACAACGATGCCGTCGCCATGACTGGCGGCCAGCCGGTGGACGGCAACCTGACGGTGCCGCAGATCGCCCACCAGCTGCACGCGGAAGGCGTGCATCACGTCGTCGTCGTCACCGATGGCACGGCGCGCGCCTATGGCCACCCCGATCTGCCGCACGGCGTGCCGATCCGCCATCGCGACGAGCTCGACACCATTCAGCGCGAGATGCGCGAATGCTCCGGCGTCTCAGCCATCATCTACGACCAGACCTGCGCCGCCGAAAAGCGCCGCCGCCGCAAGCGCGGCAAGATGATCGATCCGCCGCGCCGGCTGTTCATCAACGAGGCCGTCTGCGAAGGCTGCGGCGACTGCGGCGTGCAATCCAACTGCCTCGCCGTGGTACCGGTGGAAACCGAATTCGGCCGCAAGCGCGCGATCGACCAGTCCGCATGCAACAAGGACTACTCCTGCGAGAAGGGCTTCTGCCCGAGTTTCGTTTCGGTGCTCGGCGGCGGCGTCAAGAAGGGCCGCGGCCTCGCGGGTTCAGATACCGGCAGCGATTCATTCGGCGTGCCGCCAGCGCCGACTCCTGCGTCAACCACCAAGCCCTACGGCATCCTGATCACCGGCGTCGGCGGCACCGGCGTGGTCACCATCGGCGCCTTGATCGGCATGGCGGCGCACATCGACGGCAAGGGTGTCACCGTGCTCGACATGACCGGGCTCGCGCAGAAAGGCGGCGCGGTGTTTTCCCATGTGCGCATCTGCGACGATCCGGAAGCGATTCATGCCGTGCGAGTGGCGACCGGCGAAGCCGACGCCGTGATCGGCGGCGATGTCATCGTCACGGCGTCACCCGACGCACTGACGCGGATGCAGACCGGCCGCACGCGCGTGGTGGTGAATTGCGCGGAGACGCCGACAGCAGATTTCACGCGCAATCCGGACTGGCAGTTTCCGCTGGCGCGCATGCAGGCCGTGGTCAGCGAAACCGTCGGCAGCGGCGCGGCGCATTTCGTCGATGCCTCGGACCTTGCGTTGCGTCTGCTGGGGGATTCGATCGCCAGCAACCTGTTCCTGCTCGGCTACGCCTGGCAACAGGGCTCGGTGCCGGTCTCCGCGGAGGCCATCGATCGCGCCATCGAACTCAACGGCACCGCCGTCGCCATGAGTCGCGCTGCGTTTCTCTGGGGCCGCCGAGCGGCACACGATCCGGCGGCGGTTGCGGCCTATGCCCGGCCGACAATCGCCGTACCGCCGGCGCCGACTCTCGACGAAGTGATCGCGAAGCGCGCGAACTTTCTCACCGACTATCAGGATGCCGCCTACGCAGAGCGCTATCGGACTCAAGTGGAAAAGATCCGCGCCGCGGAAGCTGCGATCAATTCATCGCAACTGACCGAAGCCGTGGCGCACAACCTGTTCAAGCTGATGGCGATCAAGGACGAATACGAGGTGGCGCGGCTTTACGCCGAAACCGACTTCCTGCAAAGGATCGGCGAGCGCTTCGAAGGCGATTACACGCTGCAGTTCCATCTGGCGCCGCCCTTGCTGGCCCGCCCCGATCCGACGACCGGCAAGGTGAAGAAAATGGCCTTCGGCCCGTGGATGCTCACGGCATTCAAGTGGCTGGCGAAGGCCCGCGGCTATCGGGGGTCGCGCTGGGATGTCTTTGGCCGCAGCGAAGAGCGGCGACTGGAGCGGGCTTTGCTGGCCGGCTATGAAGCCGACCTCGCCGCGCTGCCGGCGAAGCTGGAACGCACAAACCTGGGCGATGCCATTGCGCTGGCCAGTCTGCCGGAAATGATCCGCGGCTTCGGACACGTAAAGCGGCGCAGCATTGATGCCGCAGCGCCCGAACGCGAAGCCTTGCGCGGCAGGCTCGGCCTGATTTGATCGGGGGGGGGGGGCGGCGCCGGACCTCAGTTCCGGCGCGGCTTGCGACTCGCCATCAGGGCGGCTTCCGAGCGGTTGCTGACGCCCATGGCCTTCATGATCGCCGAAACGTGAATCTTGACCGTACCCTCGGTCAAGCCGAGCAACTCGCCAATCTGACGGTTGCTGCGCCCTTCAGCCAGGAGTTCCAGTACGCGCGCCTGGGCAGCGGTCAAACCGAAGCGCTGCGCCAGCGACTTGTTTTCGCCGTGCGCGATCTCGCTGCGATTCGTCAGCTCGCGCAGCTTGGGCGGCAGATAGATTTCGCCGGAGAGCACCGCGCGCAGGGCCTCGAGCAGCTCGCCGCTCGACCCCGACTTGGAAACAAACCCCGAAGCACCCGCCTTCATCACGCGGGATACGGTATCGGCATCGTCCAGCGCCGACAGGATCACCACCGGAACCGTCGGAAAGCGCCGTCTTACCACCGGCAGGAAGGTCTGACCCTTGGTTCCGGGCAGCATCAGGTCGAGAATCATCATGTCGATGTCCTGATTCTCCAGCACGCCGATCGCCTCGTTGGCATCGGGCACGCCGATGGTCTGGGTTTCGGAGCCAAGATTCTTCAGCGTCGCGAGCAAGCCTTCGCGCACCAGGGCATGATCTTCCACCACCAATAGTCTGAGCATCGCTTTCCCCTGCAGGCCGGATTTGGACACGAATATGACAAAGGGCAGTTTAGCGCGGAAGCCGGCGCTGCGGTAAGATCATCCGACTTTCGAGGGAGCAACCGCCATGAGCACAACGCCGTCCGATCCGATGGAGTTCCTGAAGTCCCTGTGGGGCAAGACCGGAATGCCGCTGCCGGGCCTGGTCACGCCGACGCTCGACACCAACGAACTGGACAAGCGCATCACCGATCTGAAGGCGGTCGAGGGCTGGCTCAAGACCAATCTCGGCATGCTGCAAATGACCATTCAGGGGCTGGAGATGCAGCGCGCAACGCTGTCGGCATTCCAGGCCATGAGCCAGTCGGCGGGCAGTCAGGACGCCAACGCCAATCCCTTCGCCAACCCGGCGCTGTGGCCCTGGAACTTCATGCAGGGCACCGGCCAGCCCGCTGATGCTGATGCTGCAAGCACGCCCGCTGCGGCAGAGCAGGCGCCGCCCAAAGCGAACGGCAAAACCAAGTAGCGCTTTGCGCGCCGGGAATTCCGCTTCGCGGGCCGGCGTCAGCGTACGGCCAGCCAGAAGGGCAGGCTCAGCATCCCGAGCACCGTGCCGACCGAAATCAGCCAGGCGACGCGGGCACCGTCGCCGCCCATGCGCTGGGCCAGGATGTAGGCGGAACTGGCGGTCGGCAGCGCCGAAAACACCAGCGCCACATCGGCATAGACGCCGGTCAGTCCTACCCAGCGGATCAATCCCAAGGTCGCCAGCGGTAGCGCAACGAGTTTCACCGCGAGCAGATAGATTGCAGCCGCCGTCCCGCCAGCGCCGACTTTCGTGTTGCCGGTGCGCAGCCCGGCTCCCACTGCCAGCAGGCCCAGCGCAATCGCGGCTTCGCCGAGACGGCCGAGGAACTGCAGCAAGGGCTCGGGCGGCTGGAAGCCGGCCACGTTCGCCGTGACGCCGGCCACCGTGGCGATGATCAGCGGATTCCGCGCCAGTTCGCGCCAGACGCTTGCATCGCCGTGGCGCGCCAGCATCCATACCGCCGCCATATTGGCCGGCGGCACCATGACGCCGACGACGATGGCCATCGCCGCGATGCCCGGGACGCCGTAGAGCTTGCCCGCCACGGCGAGGCCGATGTAAGAGTTGAAGCGGAAGGCGCACTGGTATTGCGAGGCGAAGGACATCGGCGTCAGGCGGAAGAATTTCGCCCCGTAGCCCAGCACGATGCCGGTGGCCATGGCCCCCATGGCCACCGCCAGCAGGGGACCGGCCGCAGCCCAGTCGATGCGCGTCTTCACCAGCCCGTTGAACAGCAGGGCCGGAAAGAGGACGAAGTAGATCAGCTTTTCGAGACCGCTCCAGAAATGATCGCCCAGATGCAGCACGCGGCGCAGGCCGCTTCCCAGCAGGATCAGGGCGAAGTCGGGAAGAAGGGCGAGGGCCGGGGCGAGCGTCGGGTTGAGCGGAAGGAACACGCCGCTAAATTACTCCGGAATCGCGCAAGCGTGCAATCTCGGCCTCGGTGTAGCCCGCGGCCTTCAGCACGGCTTCGCTGTCGGCGCCCGCGGCCGGCGCCGGACTGGCGGCAGCCCAGGGCCAGGCGGAGAGTTTGAAGGGCGGCGCGAACTGCCTGGTGCCGCCGACCTCGACCACCATCTCGCGGGCAAGCATTTGCGGATGCCTGATCGCCTCGTCCATGCGCAGAATCGGTGTGACGCAGCAGTCGGCGGCAGCGAAAACGGGTTCCCAATCGGCGAGCGGCCGGGCAGCAAGCACGGCGGCCAACTCGCCTTTCACGCGTCGGCCTTCGCTGCCCATGGCCAGGCCGAAAGGCGCCAGATCGGGCCGCTCGATCGCGGCGCAAAGGGCCTGCCAGAACTTCGGCTCCAGGGCGCCGACGGCAAGGTAACGATCGTCCGCGGTGCGATAGACGCCGTAGCAGGGCACGCCGCCGGTCAGCAGATCGGCGCCGCGCGGCATCGGCTGTCCGAACACCTGAGTGGTGACCAGCGGAAAGATGGTGTGGGCCAGCACGGCATCGGTCATCGCCACATCGACATGGCTGCCCAGCCCCGTCGCCTTGGCGCCGATCACCGCAGCGAGAACCCCAAGCAAGGGAGTAAGCGCTCCCCCCAGCAGATCACCGATCTGCAGGTTGGGAATTGCCGGTGGCCCACTGGTGGTGCCGTCGTGGCTGCCGATCTGATCGAGCAGCCCGGCGGTGGCCAGATAGTTGATGTCGTGGCCGGCCAGTTCCGCCCAGGGGCCGGTCTGTCCGTAGCCGGTGATGGCGCAATAGACAATGCGCGGATTGACCGCCCGCACCGTTTCGTAGCCGATGCCGAGTTTGTCCACCACGCCGGGGCGAAAGCTCTCGAAGATCACGTCGGCATCCGCGGCCAGACGCATGAAGGCCTCGACGCCGGCGGCCTGCTTCAAATCCAGGCGCAGGCTCTTCTTGTTGCGATTGACCATGCGGAAGAACAGGCTATCGCCAGCAGCACCTTTGCCGCCGGCCGTGCGTTCGCCCGGACCCATGGCGCGGGCATAGTCACCGGCGCCGGTGTCTTCGATCTTGATCACCTCGGCCCCGAGATCCGCCAGATGCATGGTTGCCACCGGGCCCGGCAGCAACCGTGTCAGATCGAGGATACGCAGACCGGCAAGAGGTCCGCGTGCTTCAGTCATATTTTCGGGCGTCCTCGATGACCTTGCCGTCATTGGGCAGGCTGCCGGGGGCCACCAGCTTCACCTCGGCGCGCAGTTTGGTGACGTCGCGTACGGTCTCGGCAATGGCCTTCTCCAGGTCCCCGCCTGATGCGCCGGATGCGCCGGCTTCGCAACTCAGGGTCATGTGGTCGGTGCTGTCCGGATTGGTCACCACCAGTCGCGCCCGGGCAATCTCCGGATGACGCTTGACCACCGCCGCCACCTGCTCGGGATGGACGAACATGCCCTTGATCTTGGTGGTCTGGTCGGCGCGCCCCATCCAGCCCTTGATGCGCATGTTGGTGCGGCCGCAGGGGGAGTCACCAGGCAGGAAAGCCGACAGGTCGCCGGTGCCGAAACGGATCAGCGGGTAGTCGGTATTGAAGGTAGTCACCACCACTTCGCCGACTTCGCCGACATTCACCGGATCGCCGGTACCCGGGCGCACGATCTCGACAATCACGCCTTCGTCGATCACCAGACCCTGGCGCGCCTCGGTTTCGTAGGCGATCACGCCGAGCTCGGCCGTGGCGTAGGCTTGGTAGCCGGCAATCCCGCGGGCCAACAGGGCCTCGCGCACCGGCGGCAGGAAAGCCTCGCCTGAAACCAGCGCCTTGGTGAGCGACGGGATCTTGACGCCGAGCTCGTCAGCCTTGTCGAGCAGGATGCGCAGAAAGGACGGGGTGCCGACATAGCCGTTGGGCAGCAGGTCAGCCATCGCTGCCACCTGCTGCTCGGTCTGCCCGACACCCGCCGGGAACACGGTGCAACCGAGAGCCTGCGCGCCCGCCTCGAGAATCCATGCACCCGGCGTCATGTGATAGGAGAAACTGTTGTGCACCAGATCGCCGGAGCGAAAGCCTGCCGCATAGAGAGCGCGCGCCGTGCGCCAATAATCTGCAACGCGTCCCTCCGGTTCGTAGATCGGGCCCGGCGACGAGAACACACGTCCCAGCCTGCCCCACTGCGATGCCGCCAGTCCCCCGAACGGCCGCTGCATTTTTTGCAGTTCGATCAGGTCGCTCTTGCGCACCACCGGCAGGCCTGCCAGCGCCGCAGCCGAAACAATCGCCGCGGCATCCACATGCTTCAGGGATTCGGCGAAGTACGCAGTGTTTGCCTTCGCGTGCGCGATCTGCTGCGGCAGCCGTGTCGCCAGCGCCGACTTTCGTTCGTCCGAGGAACGGGTTTCGAGCGCGTCGAAATATTTGGACATGGGAACTCCGAAGGTTGAGACGGGCGCATAGCAGGTCGCAGGGCAAGGCGCGAGGTGGCGCCGTGTGCTAATCGCACACAAGCCGCCGAGCAACGCCGCCATGCGACGTGCTATGCGGCCGTCAAGCGAGCCAGCGTTTGCGGCGGCGATAGTGCTTGGACTCGCGAAAGCTCTTGCGCTCTCCCGAAGATATGCCAAGGTAGAACTCCTTGACGTCCTCGTTGTTGGCCAAGTCCTTGGCCGCACCCTCCATGACCACACGGCCATTTTCGAGGATGTAGCCGAAGTCGGCATAACGCAGGGCCATATTGGTGTTCTGTTCGGCCAGAAGGAAGGTCACTTTTTCCCGCTGGTTGAGATCTTTGACGATGCCGAAAACCTCATCGACGATTTGCGGTGCCAGGCCCATCGAGGGCTCGTCCAGCAGCACCATGGTCGGATTCGCCATCAGGGCGCGCCCGATGGCGCACATCTGCTGCTCGCCGCCCGAGGTGTATGCCGCCTGGCTGGTACGCCGCGTCTTCAGGCGCGGAAAGTAGGTGTAGACCTTTTCGAGGGTCTGCGCCACGGCCGCCTTGCCATCACTGCGGGTGTAGCTGCCGGTCATCAGGTTTTCTTCAATGGTCAGGTGGCCGAAACAATGGCGACCCTCCATGACCTGAACCACGCCGCGCTTGACCAGGTCGGCAGGCGTCAGCGCTTCAATTCGTTCGCCGCGACACTCGATCGAACCCTTGGTTACCTCGCCGCGCTCGCCATGGAGCAGATTGCTGACGGCACGCAGGGTCGTCGTCTTGCCTGCGCCGTTGCCGCCGAGCAAAGCCACGATGCTGCCTTCCGGCACTGACAGCGAGACGCCCTTGAGCACGAGGATGACGTGGTTGTAGATCACCTCGATGCTGTTGACGTTGAGAAGAATATTGGCGGTAGTCATGTGTTCTTTCGATCGGTGCGGGCGGAAATTCCGGACGAGGCTCAGCGAGCCCCGCCCGGAAAGCCCTTATGTCACTTCTTGCAGTCTTCCGGAGTGCGCGGCTTGAGCTTCTTTTCTTCCGCGTACTTGGCGGAGGCCAGCATCACCATCGGCCGCAGCACCTTCTCGTCGCCCTGATACCAGTCGGAAGTGAAGTTCCACTTCTTGCCGTCCCAAGTGTGGACGCGCGCCCATGCCGAACCCATGTGGTCGAGGCAGGAAGTCTGCACCGGACGCATCACGCCGGCAAAACCGAGGGCGTCTAGCGCCTTCTGGTCGAGGTTGATGTTCTCCAGGCCCCAACGCATCTGCTCGCCCGTCACCCACTTGCCCTTGCCGTAGCGTCCCTGCGCCGCGCGCACGCCTTCGACTTGAAGCATGGCGGAAATCAAGCCGCGCATGTAGAGCACCTGGCCGACTTCTTCCTTCGGACCGGTTCCCTGGCCCTTGGCATGCACTTTCTCGAGGACTTCCTTGATCACCTTGGCGTTCGGCTCGGCGCCATGCTGCATCGCCAAAGCGTTATAGCCCTTGGCACCGTCGCCGACGTCCTTGACGTCCGGTTCGGCACCCGACCACCACACGCCGTACATCTTCTCGCGCGGATAACCGGTGGCTTGCGCTTCCTTGATCGAGGTCGAGTTCATCACGCCCCAGCCCCAGAGGAATACGTAGTCCGGCTTGCTCTGGCGAATCTGCAGCCAGGTAGCCTTTTGCTCGACACCGGGGTGGGCGACGGGCAGCAACTGGACCTCGAAGCCGTGCATCTTGCCACGCTCCTGCAGCAGCGCAATCGGCTCCTTGCCATAGGGGCTGTCGTGGTAGACCAGAGCAATCTTCTTGCCCTTCAGCTTGTCGAAGCCGCCTTCCTTCTTGGCGATGTGCTGCACCAGTACGTCGGCGCCCATCCAGTAGGTGCCGACCAGCGGGAAGTTCCAGCCGAACACCGCGCCGTTCTGCGACTCGCTGCGGCCATAGCCGGCGGTGATGACGGGGATCTTGTCGACCGGCGCCTTCTCGGTCAGGGCGAAAGTGATGCCGGTAGACAGCGGCTGCACTGCGGTCGCGCCACCGTGCTTGCCCTTCAGACGCTCGTAGCACTCGACACCCCGGTCGGTGGCATAGCCCGTTTCGCATTCCTCCCAGAGCAGCTGGACGCCATTGACGCCGCCGCGCGCGTTGGTCAGCTTCATGTAGTCGACAAAACCGTTGGCCCAAGGTGCGCCGTTGGGCGCGTATGCGCCAGTGCGATAAGCCAGCACCGGAAAGAACTGCGGCTGGGCGGCAGCCGCCTTGGCTGGTGCCTTGGCGGCCTGGGCCAAGGCCGCGGGCGCCGTCAGTGCAGCGGATAGTCCAATCACGGCAATGGCGCCGGCAAGTTTGCTTATATGCATGCTTTTATCCTCCTAGGATGATTTAGTTTTACGCCTGCTATGGAACCCGAAAAGAACCGATGTGCAACTTCTGGGAATACTACCTGCCGATCATGCTCCTGTCTCTCAATGCGGAAACGGCCACAAACGCAGCTTCTCCCTGCCCGTCGACCACAAGCGCGCAATGCCATGCGGTTCGACGATGAGGAAGAAGACGATGAGCGCGCCAAAAATCATGATCTCGACGTGCGACACCAGCGCTATGGAAACTTCCAGCCCGAACAAACCCCCGACCAGCGGCAGCATCTGGTTCAGAAAGATCGGCAGGATCACGATAAAAGCCGCGCCGAAAAAGCTGCCGGCGATGGCCCCCATCCCGCCGATGATGACCATGAACAGCAACTGGAAAGAGCGGTCGAGCGAAAACGCCGCCGGTTCCCACGATCCGAGATGCACCATGCCCCACAAGGCGCCGGCCACGCCGACATAGAACGAACTGACGGCGAAGGCGGTCAGTTTTGCGTACATCGGGCGAATGCCGATTACCGTGGCCGCAACGTCCATGTCCCGGATTGCCATCCATTGCCGGCCGATGCTGCCGCGCACCAGGTTTTTCGCCATCAGGCTGAAAATGACCAGGATGCCGAGGCAGAAAAGATACTTGTCGGTCGGCGTATTGATGGTCCAGTCGAATAGTTCGATGTCCGCCACCGAAACCGAACCCGATGACGAATCATTGGTAAACCACTTGACGCGAAGGAAAGCCCAGTCCCAGAAGAACTGGGCAGCCAGGGTGGCCACCGCCAGGTACAGGCCGCGCACGCGCAGGCTCGGGATGCCGAACACGATACCGACCGCCGCTGCGGTCAAGCCTCCGAGGAGAATCGCGCCAAGCGCCGGCATGCCGCTGATGCGGATCAGGAAATTGTAGGCCGCATAGGCGCCCACCGCCATGAAGGCGCCGGCGCCGAGAGTGATCTGCCCGCAATAGCCGACCAGAATATTCACCCCAAGCGCCGCAAGCGAAAGGATCAGGAAGGGAATCAGGATGGCGCGGAACAGGTATTCGTCGACCAGCAGCGGAATCCCGACAAAGGCAAAGACAATGAGGGCGAGAATCGCCCAGCGATCCTGGGGAATCGCGAATATCTGCTGATCCGACTTGTACGAGGTCTTGAACTGACCGTTTTCTCTATAGAACATCCGTAATCCCTCGTATCAAACGCGATCGATGATCTTCTCCCCGAACAGACCCTGCGGCCTGAACAGGAGGAACACCAGCGCCAGCATGTAGGCAAACCAGATCTCGATGCCGCCGCCGACATAAGGCCCCAGATAGACTTCGGACAGCTTCTCGCCGACGCCGATGATCAGACCGCCGATGATCGCGCCGGGGACCGAGGTCAGCCCGCCCAGGATCACCACCGGCAAGGCCCGCAGGGCCACGGTCGATAGCGAAAACTGGGCGCCCAGCTTGGAACCCCAGATGATGCCTGCCACCAGTGCCGTGATGCCGGCGACGCACCAGACGATGACCCAGATCCGGCCCAGTGGAATGCCGATCGACTGCGCCGCCTGATGGTCGTCCGCCACTGCACGCAGCGCCCGGCCGGTCGCCGTCTTCTGGAAGAAAATAGTCAGGGCCACCACCAGCATGGCGGAAATGAAAGCAGCGACGAAGTCTTCCTTGTTGATCAGGATGCCTCCTTCGAACACGCTTTCCAGCATCATCACCGGCTCTTTCGGCATGCCGACATCGATCTTGTAGATGTCGCTGCCGAAGATGGTCTGGCCGACGCCGTCGAGAAAGTAGGCGATGCCCAGCGTCGCCATGAGCAGCGTCGCGCCTTCCTGGTTGACCAGGTGGCGCAGCACCAGGCGCTCTACCAGCCAGGCCACGGCAAACATCACCATGACCGATACCACGAAGGCCAGCACGTTGGCCATGAACAGGTTGTCCATGCCCAGCCAGAGCGGAATCCACTCCGAAAAACGCGCCATGGACAAGGCGGCAAACAGCACCATCGCGCCCTGGGCGAAATTGAACACGCCGGAGGCCTTGTAGATCAGCACGAAGCCAAGGGCCACCAGCGAATAAAGCATCCCGCTCATCAAACCGCCAAGCAGGGTTTCCAGGAAGAAGCTCATCGTTCAGGTTCCTCAGTAGAACTTGTGAAGAAATCGTCCCCCAAGGGGACTTCCTTCGGGGCGTAGCCGCCGGGCCGCAGCGGGGTGCGGCCGGAGCGCAGCTGCCGGAATGTACGTTTCTGTACATGAGGATAGCGAGCACCGCCCAAGCCCCGATCCGGCACGCGTAGTAGATTTATTCATAAGTTCTCAGTGGCTGGCGCCGAGATAGGCGCTAATGACATCAGGGTTGGCCCGGACTTCGTCGGGCGTGCCGTCGCCGATTTTCTTGCCGTAATCGAGCACCACTACGCGGTCGGAAATGTCCATGACCACTCCCATGTCGTGCTCGATCAGCACGACCGTGGTGCCGAACTGGTCATTCACGTCGAGAATGAAGCGGCACATGTCCTGCTTTTCCTCGACGTTCATGCCGGCCATGGGTTCGTCGAGCAGCAGGATCTGCGGCTCCATCGCCAGGGCGCGGGCCAGGTCGACGCGCTTTTGCAGGCCATATGGCAGCCGGCCGACCGGGGTCTTGCGGATATGCTGGATTTCGAGGAAGTCGATGATTTCCTCGACCTTGAGCCGGTGTTCGAGCTCCTCGCGCTGCGCCGGCCCTAGCCAGAAGGCCTGCTGCAATATGTTGGCCTTCATTTTCAGATTGCGCCCGGTCATGATGTTGTCGAGCACCGACATGCCCTTGAACAGCGCAATGTTCTGGAATGTGCGCGCCAGCCCGGCCTTGGCCGCCTCATACGAATTCATGTTGGCATAGTGCTCGCCGCGCAGGATGATCTCTCCATGCTGCGGACGATAGACACCGTTAATTACGTTCAGCATCGAGCTCTTGCCGGCGCCGTTGGGGCCGATGATGGCGCGAACCTCGTGCTCGAGCACATCGAAGGAAATGTCCTGCAGCGCCTTGACGCCGCCAAAGCTGAGACTGATGTTCTTGAGGTCGAGAATGACCTCTCCGATTTTTCTTCCGCTCATGCTGCCTCCGACGGGCCGCCCCTAGGGGGCAGCGAGTCAACTTCATGGAGCGGGCTTTGCCCGCGAACCTTGGTCACCCCCTTCCGTGGGAAGGGGGCCGGGGGGAAGGTCCTGTTCATGGTCAAGCTGCTTTCTTCATCACGGGGAAGGTCTTCACGTCGCAAATCGTCAGGTCGGCCGCCACCTTGCCGGTGCGGCCGTCCTCGAACTTGACCTGGGTTTCGATGAACTGCGAGGTCTTGCCGGAATACAGGGCGTCGATCAGCACAGCGTACTTTTCGGCAACGAAGCCGCGCCGCACCTTCCGCGTGCGGGTGAGTTCATCGTCATCGGGATCGAGTTCCTTGTGCAGCACCATGAAGCGATGGACCTGCGTCTCGGCCACCATCGCATCGTGCGACAAGTCGGCATTGACCTGCTCGACGCATTCGCGAACCAGTTCCAGAACCTCGGGCTTGCCCGCCAGATCGGTATAGCCGGAATATGGCAAGCCGCGCCGCTCGGCCCAGTTGCCCACCGCGCCGATGTCGATGTTGACGAAGGCGCAGACCATGTCGCGGTCGTGGCCGAAGCAGACCGCCTCCTTGATGTACTGGAAGAACTTGAGCTTGTTCTCGATGTAGTTCGGGGCGAATATCGCGCCGTCGGCCAGCTTGCCGACGTCCTTGGCGCGGTCGATGATCTTGAGATGTCCGTCCTCGTCGAAAAAGCCGGCATCGCCAGTGTGGAACCAGCCTTCCGCGTCGATCGCTTCGGCCGTCGCATCCGGGCGCTTGTAGTACTCCTTGAGCAGCAGTTTGCCGCGCACCAGCACTTCGCCGCTGTCGGCAATTTTCACCTCGACTCCCGGCGCGGGCTTGCCGACGCTGTCGAACTTGATCTCCCGATCCGGCTGCAGACAGACCGCGGCGCAGGTCTCGGTCGCACCATAGAGCTGCTTGAGGTTCACGCCGATGGAACGATAGAAGCGGAACAGGTCGGGGCCGATCGCAGCGCCCGCGGTGTAGGCGACGCGGATGCGGCTCATGCCGAGCACGTTGCGCAGCGGACCGTAGACCAGCGCATTGCCGAGTGCATAGAGCAGGCGGTCCAAGGTGGAAACGCCGGGCTTGCGGTCGAGAATGTCCGAACCGCAGCGCTTGGCCACCGCCATGAAGTAATGGAACATGCCGCGCTTCACGGCGCCGGCATCCTCCATGCGGATCATTACAGTGGTCAGCAGGTTCTCGAACACCCGCGGCGGGGCGAAATAGTAGGTCGGGCCGATCTCGCGCAGATCGGTCATCACCGTGTCGCCCGACTCCGGGCAGTTGATGGTGAAGCCGGCCACCATGGCCTGCGCATAGGAGAACAGGTGGTCCCCGACCCAGGCCATCGGCAGGTAGGAGAGGATGTCTTCCTGCTCGGTCAGGTGATCGAAGTCGACGCCGCTGGTCGCTGCGGCGATGAAGGTCTCGTGGGTCTGGCAAACACCCTTCGGCTTGCCCGTGGTGCCCGAGGTGTAGAGCATCACCGCGACATCTTCGGCACGCCCCTTGGCAATCTCTGCAGGAATGAAATCCGGCTGGTTCTTGTCATGGATGCGCCCCATGGCGATCACTTCATCAAGACCCTGAAGATAGGTCTGGGTGTAGTGGCGCATGCCACGCGCATCGTCGTAGAGGATGTGCTGCAGACTGGGGCATTGGCCCTTGATTTCGAGCAGTTTGTCCACCTGCTCCTGGTCCTCGACGATGGCAAAGCGGATCTCGCCGTCGGTCAGCACGAAAGTCATTTCCGCCGCCACCGCATCCTGGTACATCGGCACCGGAACGCCGCCCAGCATTTGCGCGGCGCACATCGCCCAGTACAGACGGGGACGGTTGTCGCCGATGATGGCCAGGTTGTCGCCGCGCTTGAAGCCCAGTTCCGCCAAGCCGCAGGCCATGGCGCGAACTTCTTCGGTGACCTGGCTCCAGTTCCAGGTTTGCCAGATGCCGAGATATTTCTCGCGTGTCGCAGGACGATCTCCTCTCGTCGCTGCGTGATTCAGCAGCAGGCGGGGAAATGTATCGAGCGAGTTTGCGGCCCGCTCCGATTCGGATACAGCCATGCGTTTTCTCTCCTCCAGCACTACCGATACAGACTCGCTTGTGTCGCGACTTGTCTGCCACAAAAATTGAGTCTAAGGCATTCTCCTGCCTATAATTGTCGCGTGCCTGACAATTCAAAAAATACCGCAATCTCGCTCGAACACATGCTGCGCCGCACAAGCTGGGCGCAGGAATTGTCCGCCGAGGATTTCGCGCGCGCCCGCGACGGCACGATCGAACGCGTCGTCCCGGCGGGCGGATATGTCTGCAGCAAAGGCGAGCCGGTCGAGCACTGGCACGGAGTCATCGAAGGTCTGGTCAAGATGTCCAGCGACTGGGCCACGGGCAAGACCGCCAGCTTCACCGGCATCGCCGCCGGCGGCTGGTTCGGCGAAGGCTCGATGCTCAAGGACGAGCCGCGCCGCTACGACGTGGCGGCCCTGCGCGACACCCGCGTCGCCTGCATGCGGCGCGAAACCTTCCATTGGCTGCTGGATCACAGCATCGCCTTCAACCGCTTCATCATCAACCAGATCAACGAACGGCTGGGCCTGTTCATCGGCCTGCTCGAATCGGAACGGCTGCTGAACGTGGATGCCCGCGTCGCACGCACCATGGCCGCCCTCTTCCACCCGGTACTGCAACCGGGCATCGAATCCCGCATCGCCATCTCGCAGGAGGAAGTCGCCCGTTTGGCCGGGGTCTCCCGCCAGCGTGTCAATAGCGCCCTGCGCTCGCTTCAGGAGGCGGGCTACCTCACCAACGAATACGGCAGGATCACCGTCCATGATCTTGACGGCCTGCGCCGCTTCGGCGGCTAGAAGCGAAAACGGGACGGCATCGCCGTCCCGTCAGCGCCGACTCTTGCATCAGTACTGGTAAAACCCGCGTCCGCTCTTGCGGCCCAGATAACCCGCGGCGACCATTTCCTTGAGCAGCGGAGCCGGACGGTACTTGGAGTCGTTGAAGCCCTCGTAGAACACCCTCATCACCGCCAGCATGGTGTCGAGGCCGATCATGTCGGCCAGCGCCAGCGGACCGATCGGATGGTTGCAGCCCAGCTTCATGCCGGCATCGATTTCCTCGGCAGTGGCCAAACCCTCGGCGTAAACGAAGATGGCTTCGTTGATCATCGGGCAGAGGATGCGATTCACCACGAAGCCGGGATTGTTCTTCACCGTGATCGGCGTCTTGCCCAAGGCCTTCGCCAGGGCCTCGACTTTCGCATGCGTCTCGTCGGTGGTCTGCAGACCGCGAATCAGTTCGACCAGCGCCATCATCGGCACCGGGTTGAAGAAGTGCATGCCGATGAACTGGCCCGGGCGCGCCGTCGCGGCGGCAAGCTGGGTGATCGAGATCGACGAGGTATTGCTGGCGACGATGGTCCCGGCGCCGATCACGGCCTCCGCTTCCTTGAGAATCCTCAGCTTCAAACCCTCGTTCTCGGTCGCGGCTTCGATCACGATGTCGACGTCCTTCATGTCGGCCATCTGCGTCGTCGGCTTGACGCGCGCCATCGCCGCCGCCTTCTGCTCGGCCGTCATTTTCTCCTTCTTCACCAGCCGGTCCAGGCTGCCGGAAATGGTGGCGACGCCCTTTTGCACTGCGGCTTCGTTGATGTCCAGCATCACCGCGTCGATGCCGGCGACCGCGCAGGCCTGCGCAATGCCGTTGCCCATGGTGCCGGCGCCGATGATGCCGACTTTCTTGATTGTCATTTGCTGCTCCTTGGAAAAAGCGTAATCAATTTTATCCCGCCGCCGGATGCCGGATGGGACTCCTCAATGCAGCGGCCGGTCGAGCTCCTGGTCGATCATGGAGACCGGATCTTCCAGCGGCTCCAGGTGGGTCGTGACGTGGGCATGCGGCAACATCTGGCGGATATCGGCCTCGATGCGTTCTGCCCAGTCATGTCCCTGCTGCACCGTCCATTGTCCCGGCACCAGGACGTGCAGGGTGACGAAGACGCGGCTTCCCGCCTGGCGCGTGCGCAAGGCATGAAAATCCAGTCCCTGCTCGCGGTAGCCCACCAGCAGCGCCTCGATCTGGTCCAGCTTTTCCAGGGGCAAGGAAATGTCCATCAGACCGGCGGCCGAGCGTCGCATCAGATGCCAGCCGGTCCAGACGATATTCGCCGCAACCAGCAGCGCAATCGCCGGGTCGAGCCAGAGCCAACCCGTCCACCAGACCAGACCGACGCCGGCAATGACCCCGGCCGAGGTCCAGACATCGGTCATCAGGTGATGCGCATCGGCTTCCAGGGTGATCGAATTGCGCGCCTGCCCCACACGCAGCAGGATGCGGGCAGTGGCGAAATTGATCACGGAGGCCACCACGGAGACCAGCAATCCCGCTCCCACGGCTTCGAGCGGCCGCGGATTCATCAGGCGGTCGATGGCCGTATAGCCGATGCTGAAAGCCGCCAGCAGAATCAGGAAGCCCTCGAAGGCGCTGGAGAAATATTCCGCCTTGCCGTGTCCATGCGCATGGTCGTCGTCCGCCGGCAGCGCCGCCACGGTCAACATCCAGAGCGCCATCAGCGCCCCGGCAAGATTGACGAAGGACTCGATGGCGTCCGACAGCAGTCCGACCGAACCCGTCAGCCACCACGCCGTTCCCTTCAACAGAATGGTGGCGAGGGCCGCCGCAATGGATAGCCATGCGTACCGTGTCAGAGATGGAGGCGGTGCCGTCGTGGAATCCATAAGCTATCCGCGATACTCAGGTGGCGTGGAACGCCATGCTCGAGGCGCCGGCGATTCTGGCTTCCCCGGGATGGCCGCCGATCGCCTGCGGGATCGAGACGAAGGCCGTGCTCATGACAACGAACAAGGATGCGAGGACGACCAGGAGCATCGTCCGGAGAAACGGAGTGGGGGAGCGAAGCATTCGGATTTCCTTCCTTGAAGTAGGTTCGATCCAACTATGCCACGATCCCCTTAAGCACCCCTTAAGCGCTTGCATCGACGGTTGGCGAGGCCGCATTGCGCTCGCCGCCGTACCGCCCCTCCCTCTCTCCCATCCTCTCTCCCGGAAAGGAGAGAGGCGCCATTGACTTCCCTCTCCGAGGCGGGAGAGGGATCGAGGGAGAGGATGGCCGACTTTTACATGCTGCGCCGGTACTGCCCGCCGACCAGATACAGGGCATTTGAAATCTGTCCCAGCGAGCAATGGCGCACGGCCTCCATCATCACCGCGAACACGTTCTTGTTGTCGATCACGGCCTGCTTCAGGCGGGCCAGGCAGGCCTCCGCCTCGCCGGCGTTGCGCGACTGGAAGTCCTTCAGGCGGTGGAGCTGCGACTGCTTCTCCTCCTCGGTTGAGCGCGCCAGTTCGATCTCGCTGGCGACGCCCGAGCCGTGCGGATTGAGGAAGGTATTGACGCCGATGATCGGGTAGGTGCCGTCGTGCTTCTTGTGCTCGTAGTGCATCGACTCTTCCTGGATCTTGCCGCGCTGATAGCCGGTTTCCATGGCGCCGAGCACGCCGCCCCTTGAGGCGATGGCTTCGAATTCCTTGAGCACGGCTTCTTCGACCAGGTCGGTCAGTTCCTCGATGATGAAGGCGCCCTGGTTCGGGTTCTCGTTCTTCGCCACGCCCCACTCGCGGTTGATGATGAGCTGGATGATGGCTTCGTCGTAGGCATTGGTGTGCAGGCTGTTGCAGTTGTCGTAGATCGCGATCAGCGCCTGCAGCGTGGTGCGGATGTCATTGAAGTCCATCTCCTGCGCGTGCAGCGAACGGCCCGAGGTCTGGATGTGATACTTGAGCTTCTGCGAACGCTCGTTGGCGCCGTAGCGGTTCTTCATCGCCACGGCCCAGATGCGGCGCGCGACGCGGCCGATCACCGAGTATTCCGGGTCCATGCCGTTGCTGAAGAAGAAGGACAGATTGCCGGCGAAATCGTCGATGTGCATGCCGCGCGCCAGGTAGGTCTCGACATAGGTGAAGCCGTTGGCCAGGGTGAAGGCGAGCTGGCTGATCGGGTTGGCGCCGGCCTCGGCAATGTGGTAACCGGAGATCGAGACCGAGTAGAAATTGCGGATCTGGTTGTGCACGAAGAATTCGGCGATGTCGCCCATCATTTTCAGCGCGAACTCGGTCGAGAAAATGCAGGTGTTCTGGCCCTGGTCCTCCTTGAGGATGTCGGCCTGCACCGTGCCGCGCACGGATGACAGCGTCCATTCGCGGATCTTCTCGGCTTCTTCCTCGGTCGCATCGCGGCGGTTCTGCTCGCGGAATTTCTCGATCTGCTGATCGACGGCGGCGTTGAGGAACATGGCCAGGATCATCGGCGCCGGGCCGTTGATGGTCATCGACACCGAGGTCGCCGGGTCGCAGAGGTCGAAGCCGGAGTAGAGCACCTTGAGGTCGTCCAGCGTGGCGATCGAGACGCCCGAATTGCCGATCTTGCCGTAAATGTCCGGGCGCCGGTCGGGGTCGCAGCCGTAGAGCGTGACCGAATCGAAGGCCGTCGACAGGCGCTTCGCGGGCATGCCTTCGGACACCTTGAGGAAGCGCTTGTTGGTGCGGAAGGCGTCGCCCTCGCCGGCGAACATGCGCGTCGGGTCTTCGTTCTCGCTGAGGAACTTGAGCAGTTCGCCTTCGTCGTCGAAGCGCGGAAGCGCGACCTTGCGCACCTTGGTGCCGGACATGGTTTCAAAAATCAGACAGGTGCGGATTTCCTTGTCGCGGATTTTCACCACGTATTCGTCGCCGGCATAGGCCTTCTTCATGTCCGGCCACATCGCCAGGAGCTTCCTGGCATGGGGCGTCAGCTGACCGTCCTTCCAGGCGATCAGCTCGTCGAAGTCGCCCGCGTTCTTGCCACAGCCCTCGAAGATGGTCTTGGCGGTTTTCAGCGATTGCCGCTCGCGCGCCAGCAGCGCCTGCTCGCCGATCTGGCGGTGATAACCGCGCAGGGCATCGGCAATGTCGGCCAGGTAGCGCACGCGGTCCGCCGGCACAATGGCGCGGCCGGCCGAGGAATGCTTGACGTTAACCGCCGGCAGCACGGCCTTGCCGAACTTGAGCCCGCGCTCGGCAAGGCGCGGCACCAGCGCCTGATACAGCGCGGTGACGCCATCGTCGTTGAAGCGTGCCGCCATGGTGCCGAACACCGGCATGTCCTCGGTCTTTTCCGAGAATCTTTCCCTGTTCCGCTGGTATTGCTTGCGCACGTCGCGCAGCGCATCCTCGGCGCCCTTGCGGTCGAACTTGTTGATCGCAACGAAGTCGGCGAAATCCAGCATGTCGATCTTTTCCAGTTGCGAGGCCGCGCCGAACTCGGGTGTCATCACGTAGAGCGAGACGTCGACCAGCGGCACTATCGCCGCGTCGCCCTGGCCGATACCGGAGGTTTCGACCACGATGAAGTCGAAGCCGGCCACCTTGCAGGCAGCGATGACGTCGGGCAGCGCCTTGGAGATTTCGCTGCCGGTGTCGCGCGTCGCCAAGGACCGCATGTAGATATTGGGGTGCTGAATCGCGTTCATGCGAATGCGGTCGCCGAGCAGCGCCCCCCCCGTGCGCTTGCGCGAGGGATCGATCGAGATCACCGCAATCTTCTGGCTGTCGTTCTGGTCGAGGCGGAAGCGGCGAATCAGTTCGTCGGTCAGCGAGGACTTGCCCGCGCCGCCGGTGCCGGTGATGCCCAGGGTGGGAACTGCGGTCGGCGCTGACTTATTACCAATATTCGCGGCGGCCTTTTCATGCAGTGCCTTCTTCGCCTTCTCCGGCCAGGCGCCATTCTCCAGCGCGGTGATGATCTGCGCCAGATTGCGCAGACGCTCGCTGCGATCTTCGACTTCCAGCGCCTTGAGGTCCTGCGGCGCGCGCTTGGTGATGTCGATGTCGCAACGCGCCACCATGTCGTTGATCATGCCCTGCAGGCCCATCGTCTGGCCGTCCTGCACCGAGTACAGGTGCGCCACGCCGTAGTCATGCAGCTCCTGCATCTCGGCCGGGACGATCACCCCGCCGCCGCCGCCGAAGACCTTGATGCTCTCGCCGCCTCTGGCTTTGAGCAGGTCGATCATGTACTTGAAGAACTCGACATGTCCGCCCTGGTAGGACGACACCGCGATGCCCTGCGCATCTTCCTGCAGCGCCGCGTTGACGATTTCCTCGACCGAACGATTGTGGCCGAGGTGGATCACCTCGACGCCCGACGATTGCAGAATGCGCCGCATGATGTTGATCGAGGCGTCATGGCCGTCGAAGAGCGAGGTGGCGGTGACGAAACGCACTTTGTGCTTGGGCTTGTAGGGCACCAGCTTGGCGGCAATCGAGAGGTCGGTCATGACGGCAACTCCAGTCAGGGCGGCAGTGCTTGCATCATAGGCAATGCAACGCGATCCCGCCATGACACAAAACGACGAGAACTATGCATAATTCGCCATTATGCTTGCCAAATCGCCCCGTTCCCGGAAGTCCGCCGGAAGCCCCTCCACTGTCGCCATAGGCTTCGTCAGCGGCATCCTGTCGGGAGTTTCGCGGGCCGGACTGGCGCCAGAGAGCCTGCTGGAACATGCAGCAATTGCCACGCACCTGCTGCACGACCGCAGCGCCCGGATTCCGGTCGCGCGTTACGCCGCGCTCTACCGCCTGATCAACGAAAGCCTCGACGACGAGGGCTTCGCGCTGTTTTCGCGGCCCTTGCGCCGCGGCAGCTTCGAGTTCCTCTGCCGCGCGGCGCTCTCGGCGGCGACGCTGGAAGAAGCCCTCGATCGCATCGCGCGCTTCCTGCATGTCGTGCTCGACGATCTGGAAGTGGAAGTGGAAAGGACCGGGCGCGCCGCCTTGATCGTCATCAGCGAGGAGCAGGCGCTGCCGGTCGGCCCGGCGGGGCGCGTGTTCGCCTACGAATGGCTGCTGCGCATGATCCACGGCCTGGCGGCGTGGCTGGTCGCGCATCCGCTGCCGCTCGACGAAGTCTGCTTCCCCTATCCGCCGCCGCTGCATGCCGCCGACTACGAACTGGTCTTCGCGCCGCGCTACACCTTCGATGCGCCGCGCCTCGAAGCGCGCTTCCCGGCCGAGTGGCTGGCCCTGCCGGTGCGCCGCGACGAAGCGGCGCTGACCCTGTTCCTCGCCGACGCGCCGGCCAGCATCACCACGCTCTACCGCCGCGACCGGGCGCTCGCCCTGCGGGTGCGAGAGCACCTGCGCGCAGCCCTGCCGGAGCAACCGGCCCTGCCCGCGATCGCGCGCCGCCTGTTTCTGTCGCCGCGCACACTGCACCGGCGTCTGGAAGACGAAGGCACGAGCTTTCGCGCCATCAAGGACGGCCTGCGCCGCGATCTCGCCACAGATTGGCTGACCAAGACCGCGCGCCCCTTGAGCCGCATCGGCGCCGATCTCGGCTTTGCCGACGCCGCCGCCTTCTATCGCGCATTCGCAGCATGGACGGGAAGCGGCCCGCGCGAATTCCGCAAACGCTTCAGTCGCTCGGCAGGACTGCCACCCCACCCGACCTGAAGCTTGCGGATCGCCCGAAGCTTCGAATTTTCATTGCCCATGGTGCTAGCATTGGTAATCTTCCGCAGCGTCGCCACCCGATTGTGAACAGCACCCACCCCAATCAAGGACCCGGTGAACTCGATATCGGCATTGCCGAAATCGACTTGCAGCATCGCCACCTCTTGTATCTGCTCGAACGCCTCAGGAGTTCAACGGACAAGCAATACGGCTACGCGGCAAACGCCATCCTCGATGAACTGGCGATCGAAACCCGGATACATTTCGCGGTGGAAGAAAGCCTGATGAGACTGCTCTCCTTTCCCGGAACCGAGGCCCATCTGGAGGAGCATCGCAAGCTGGCGGGACAGCTCGAGAAATTCAGGCAGCGCGCCCAGGACTTCGACGTTGCGGACGGGCTTTCGAGTTTCATCCAGACCTGGCTGATCGATCACGTCGATAGCTACGACCGGAAATTCGTCGCGCATTTCCTCGCCATGGGCGTCGATCCGCTGGCGGCGCCCAAGCCCGACTGAGTCCGGCCACAGAGGCCGGACGATTTGACCGATGCCGCATACCCGCGGCACCCGCAACGCCGGTCAGAGCGCGTCCATCACCCTGTGCAGCTTCTGCTGCACTTCCGCACCCAGTGTCGCGACGTCCTTGTTGTCGGTCATCTGGCCCATCATGCCGGGATCCAGGAACTCGACATGCACCGCTCCGGCGCCGTCCTGACGTACGAGTACGTTGCACGGCAGCAGCAGTCCGATAGTGGCTTCCGCGGTAATCGCACGCTTTGCCAGGGGCGGGTTGCAGGCACCGAGAATCCGGTAGGGCGGCATGTCGTGATCGATCTTCTTCTTCATTGTTGCGGCAACATCGATCTCGGTGAGGATGCCGAAACCTTCCTTCTGCAACTCGGCAGTCACCCGCGTGATCGCCTCGTCGAAACCCATGCGTACTTCCTTGCCGAAACCATAGCGATTCTGCATATCTTTCCTCTATTTTCCACACTGCAGGCACAGGCGTTCGGATCTTGTCCGAATGCCTGCTTCAAGACTTCCCTTCCCAGTATCCGCGGCCGCGGCGTATCCGTCAAACGTAAGCCGCCCTGCCTGACAGGCCGATGCTGCCTCAATCCTCCGCACCGTGGCGCAAGCGCCATTCCTTGACCAACGCATAGATGGCCGGGATCACCGCCAGCGTCAGTATCGTCGATGAAATCATGCCGCCGACCATCGGCGCGGCGATGCGGCTCATGACTTCCGACCCGGTACCGGTGCCCCACATGATGGGCAGGAGGCCCGCCATGATCGCCGTCACGGTCATCATTTTCGGCCGCACCCGCTCGACTGCACCCTCCATCACCGCCGCGTATAAGTCGGCGCTGGCGGCACGGCGATTTTCCGCCGCGCAGCGCGCCTGCGCCGCCGCCCAGGCATGGTCGAGATAGATCAGCATCACCACGCCGGTTTCCGCCGCGACGCCGGCCAGGGCGATGAAGCCGACCGCCACTGCGACCGACAGGTTGTAGTTCAGCAGCCACATCAGCCAGACCCCGCCGACCAGCGCGAAGGGCACCGAGAGCATGACGATCAGGGTTTCGGTCAGGCGCCGGAAGTTGAGATAAAGCAGCAGGAAGATGATCAGCAGGGTCAGCGGAATCACCACTTTCATTTTCTCGATGGCGCGTTCCATGTACTCGAACTGGCCACTCCAGGTCACGTAATAGCCGGGCGGGAACTTGATCTTTTCCGCAACCGCACGTTTGGCGTCGGCGACATAGCCGCCGATGTCGCGGTCGCGGATGTCGACGAAGATGTAGGCGGAGAGCAGGGCGTTCTCGGTGCGTATGCCCGGCGCGCCCTTGACGATCTCGACCTTCGCCACCTGGCCGAGCGGGATCATCGCGCGAGTGTCGTCACTGAGCATGGTCGGTACCAGCACTTCGCGCGCAATCTGCTGCGGATCGGCGCGCAGTTCGCGCGGGTAGCGCACCTGCACGCCGAAGCGCTCGCGGCCCTCGACCGTGGTGGTCACCATCTCGCCGCCGAGCGCGCTGCCGATCACGTCCTGCAGGTCGCCGACCGCCAATCCGTAGCGTGCCAGTTGCTCGCGGTCCGGCGTGATGTCGAGGTAGAAGCCGCCGGTGAGGCGTTCGGCGAACGCACTGGTGGTGCCCGGCACGGCCTTGACCACGGCCTCGATCTCGCGGGCCAGCTTTTCCATTTCGCCGAGGTCCTTGCCGAACACCTTGATGCCGATCGGCGTGCGGATGCCGGTGGACAACATGTCGATGCGCGCCTTGATCGGCATGGTCCAGGAGTTGGCAACGCCGGGAAATTGCAGCGCCTTGTCCAGTTCGGCGATCAGCTTGTCGGTAGTCATGCCGGGCCGCCATTCGGATTCGTGCCTGAGGTTGATCACGGTCTCGAACATCTCGGTCGGCGCCGGGTCGGTCGCGGTGTTGGCGCGGCCGGCCTTGCCGTAGACCGAGACAACTTCGGGGAAACTCTTGATGATCTTGTTCTGCGTTTGCAGCAGCTCGGCGGCCTTGGTGATCGACATGCCGGGCAGTGACGTCGGCATGTAGAACAGCGTGCCTTCGTTGAGGGTCGGCATGAATTCGGAACCCAGCTTTGATGCCGGATAGATCGAGACGGCCATGGCCAGTACGGCGAGCAGGATGGTCCGCTTCTTCCAGCGCATCACGCCGGCAATGATCGGCCGATAGACCCAGATCAGGAAACGATTCACCGGGTTCTTCGCTTCCGGCATGATCTTGCCGCGGATGAACAGCATCATCAGCACCGGCACCAGCGTGATCGACAGCAGCGCCGCGCCGGCCATGGCGAAGGTCTTGGTGTAGGCCAAGGGCGAGAACAGCCGGCCCTCCTGGCCTTCCAGGCTGAACACCGGCAGGAAGGAAACGGTGATGATCAAGAGCGAGAAGAACAGCGCCGGGCCGACCTCCTTACACGCCGCGATGATGGCTTCGGCGCGGGCCGCTTCTCCCCCTCCCCCGGCCCCTCCCCCACAAGGGGGGAGGGGAGCAAAGCCCCTCCCCCCTTGTGGGGGAGGGGCCGGGGAGGGGGGCGGCAGTCGCTCCAGGTGCTTGTGCGCATTCTCGATCATGACGATGGCGGCATCGATCATGGCGCCGATGGCGATGGCGATGCCGCCCAGGCTCATCAGGTTGGAGGTCATGCCGAGCAGGCGCATGGCGATGAAGGCGATCAGGATGCCGACCGGCAGCATCAGGATCGCCACCAGCGCACTGCGCGCATGCAGCAGGAAGACGAAGCAGACCAGGGCGACGATGATCGATTCCTCGGCCAGCGTCCGCTTCAGGGTTTCGATCGCGCGGTGGATCAGATCGGAGCGGTCATACACCGTCTCGATGGTGACACCGGCCGGCAGGCCGGCGGAGACTTCGACTATCTTCTCCTTGATGTTGTGGATCACTTCCAGCGCGTTCTGCCCATAGCGCGCCATGACGATGCCCGACACCACCTCGCCCTCGCCGTTGAGTTCCGTGAGGCCACGTCGCTCGTCGGGCCCCAGTTCGACGCGGGCGATGTCGCGGATCAGCACCGGCGTTCCCTTCTCGCTTTTCACCACCAGCAATTCGAGATCGCTCATGCCGCGCAGATAGCCCTTGCCGCGCACCATGTACTCGGTCTCTGCCATCTCGACCACGCGACCACCGACGTCGCGGTTGGAATCGCGAATCACCTGCGCGACTTTCATCAGCGGAATGCCGTAGGCGCGCAGCTTGACCGGATCGACCGTGACCTGATAGGTCTGCACGAAGCCGCCGATCGAAGCGACTTCGGCGACGCCGTGCGCCTTGGTCAGCTGGTAGCGCAGATACCAGTCCTGGATGCTGCGCAGCTCGGCCAGGGTCTTGTCTTTCGCCAGCAGCGCGTATTGGTAGACCCAGCCGACGCCCGTGGCGTCGGGGCCGATCTGCGGCGTGATGCCTTTCGGCATGCGCCCAGCAGCGAAGTTGAGGTATTCCAGAACCCGCGAACGCGCCCAGTAAATGTCGGTGCCGTCCTCGAAAATGATATACACGAAGGACGCGCCGAAGAAGGAAAAGCCGCGCACTACCTTGGATTTGGGCACCGAGAGCATGGCCGTGGTCAGCGGATAGGTAACCTGGTCCTCGACCACCTGCGGCGCCTGGCCGGGGTATTCTGTATAGACGATGACCTGCACGTCGGACAGATCCGGCAGCGCGTCGATCGGCGTGCGCAGCACGGCGTAGATGCCGGCCAGGGTGACGAACAGCGTGGCGAGCAGGACCAGGAAGGTGTTGCGCGCCGACCAGTCGATCAGGCCATTCAACATTTCAGTGGCCCTTGTGCGGGTCGGCCGGCGCGCTCGACCCGGTCTGCGCTGCCGCATCCATCTTCGTGATTACCCACTCGCCCGGCTTGCGCTCGACGAACTCGATATTGACCGCGCTGCCGGGTTTGATCTTCTGCGTCAGCGAAGGATTCGCCAGCATGAAGTCCATGGTCATGCCCGGCCACTTGAGGCTTGGCACCGGACCGTGTGTCACGGTCACGCTGCCGGCCTTGGCATCGACGGCGTCCAGCGTGCCCGTCGCCTGGTGGCTGGCTGACTTGGGCGCCGCAGGCGCCGCAGCGGCAGTCAAGCCGCCGAGCGCCGCCTTGAGATTGCTTTCGGCATCGATCAGGAAATTGGCGGCGACCACCACCGGCTCGCCGTCCCTGACGCCCTCGATAACCTCCACGTAGCTGTCGCTGCGCGCGCCGAGCTTGACCTCGCGCGGCTCGAAACGCCCCGCGCCTTTTTCGATCAGCACGATCTGCCGCGTACCGCTGTCGATCACCGCCGAGACCGGCACCGTAACCACCTTGTCGCGCTCGCCCACCGCCAGCTCGACGCTGGCATACATGGCCGGCTTCAGCAGCCCGCCCGGATTGGCCAGCTCGATGCGCACCGGTATCGTCCGCGTCTCGGCCTTCAAGGTCGGGTAGATGTAGGCGATGGTGCCGGTAAAGCTCTTCTCCGGGTAGGCGCTGATGCTGAGCCTGACCTTTTGCCCGGCCTTGACCTGCGCGATGTCGCGCTCGAAAACATCGGCCAGCACCCAGACCGAGGACAGGTCGGCGATCTGGTAGAGCATCTCGCCGGGCATGAAGCGCATGCCGGCCACGGCCTTCTTCTCCAGCACCACGCCGCTCACCGGCGAGCGGAAGCTCAGCGTGCGCCTGGCCTCGCCGCCGGCCGCCAGCGCCTTGATCTGTTCCTCCGAAATGTCCCAGTTGCGCAGGCGGACCAGGCTGGCGTCGGCCAGCTGGCGCATGCCCGACTGCATTTCGCTGCTGGCGTCCTTGAGCGCCGCGACGCCCTTGGCGGCCACCACGTATTCGCGCTGCGCCGAGACCAGCTCCGGGCTATACACCTCGAACAGCGGCTGGCCCTTGGCCACCGGCTGGCCCGTAGCATTGACGTGCAGGTGCTCGACCCAGCCCTCGAATTTCGGTGCCACGTTGTGCAGGCGGCGCTCGTCGATTTCGACCCGACCGGAAGCCCGCACCTGGCGCGCCAGTTCGCGCAGCGCGGCGGGTTCTGTCCTGACGCCCAGCTTCTGAACTTTCTCGGTGCTGATCTTCACTTCGCCCGATGCGGCGCCGTCGTCCTCGCCGTCATAGACCGCGATGTAGTCCATGCCCATCGAGTCCTTCTTCGGCGTCGGCGAAGTGTCGGGCAGGCCCATTGGGTTGCGGTAGTAGAGCAGCTTGCGCTGCTTCGCCTCTACCGGCGCCGCCGCAACGCCCGGGGCAGCGGCAATCGCCGTGTCGCCAGCGCCGACTCTTGTCTTGCCGCCCAGCCAGTAGCCACCGCCGACAGCCAGCAGCAGGGCCGCCAGCACGGCCGGTATTTGGTATTTCATAGGTCTTCTCCCACCATCTTTTCGATTTCGGCCAGGCGTATCTGCTGGTCGCCGCGCGCCTTCACCAGTTCATTGCGGGCGCGACGCAGTTGCCGGTGCGCATCGAGCACCGCGGCGAAATCGACGCGGCCGTTTTCATAGGCGGACAGCGCCGCGTTCAGGTTCAGTTCGGCCTGCGGCAGCAGGCCCGTGGTCACCAGCGACTCCAGCCGGCGGGCGACTTCAAGGCCGGCCAGGCTTTCGCTGAGTTCGGCCAGGGCCTGATTCACGTTGCCCTGGCGACGCAGGCGCGCCGCTTCCAGGTTCAGCTCCGCCTCACGTTCCTGCGCGCGGCGGCTGCCCTGTTGCAGCGGAATGTTGATCTCGAACATCAACTCCCATTCGCTGACGCGGTTGCGGGTCTGGGTCGGCGAGATGCCAAGATTCACGTCGGGATAGCGATTGCGCTGCACCAGGTCGCGCCCCTTTTCGGCGCCGCTGATGCGCGCGTCATCGGCGGCGAGCTGCGGATTGTTGGCGCGCAGCCGCGCTTCCAGCGCGACCATGTCCAGCTGTGCCACCGGCGGCAGCAGGCGCAGCTTTTCGGGCGGGCGCAGCTTGACGTTTTCCGGCCGCCCCAGCAGCGCACGCATGCGCGCGCTGGCCTGGGCGCTCTCGCCTTCGAGCATGACCAGGTCGGTTTCCATGGCGATGATTTCGGATTGCGCGCGCAGGGCATCCTGCTGGCTGCCGAAGCCGCTGCCATAGCGGGTGCGGGCGATCTCGGCGACGCGCCGCATCAGGTCGAGATTCTCCTGCGCATAGCGGATGCTGGTCAGATGCACGTGGTGCTGGGCGTAGGTCAGCTTGATCTTCGTCGCCAGTTCGATCCAGCCGGCGCGGGCGCGGGCCTGCGCTTCGTCGGCGCTGGCGCCTGCGACTTCGCGGCGCAGATCGCGCTTGCCGAACCAGGGCAGGCTCTGGCTGATGGCATAGCGCGCACTGCCGATGCGCGGCGGCAGCAGGTTGGCGCTGGCGGCATCGTTACCCTCATTGGTGATGTTACGCAATTCGGTACGCAGCATCGGATCGGGCAGTGCCCCGGCCGGCTCGACGCGCGCCGTGGCCGCCTCGGCCTCGGCGCGCAAGGCGGCGAACTCGGGATGGCGGCTGCGGGCGAATTCGAGCAGGCTCTCGACCTGGCCGCCGATCAGCTGCTCGGGTTCCGCGGCACGGGCTGGCCCGGCCGCGAGCAGCAGCAGCGCAATCAGGAGGGGGCCGCAGCGCATGGCCCTACTTCGCCGGCACGACGCGGACGACGGTGTACTGGCCGTCCTTTTCCTCGGCGCGGAAGCGCACCTTGTCGCCATCCTTGACCGACGCCGGCACGACGCCCTTCTTGAAGCTGAAGGTCATGGTCATCGCCCCCATGCCCAGGTTCTCGATCGGGCCATGGGTAATCGTGACGCTGCCCGCCTCCCTGTCGAGTCTCCTGACCTTGCCTTCGGACAAGGTCTGCTTGGCCGCCTTCGCCGCCGGCGCGGCATGCGCGGAATGATCCATCGCGATGGCCGGTTGCAGGAAGGATGCAAAAGCAAGCGCCAACGCGGTGCGCAGAACAATCTGTTTCATGAAAATCTCTCCTGTGACAATGAACGTTCAACAATCAGCCCGGCGCCACGGCGGCGCCGATCATGCCATTCGCAACTCGAAACACACACCCGCCGTCCCCGAGCTGACGGAAATCTCCCCGCCGTGGGCGCGAATGATCGAACGCGTGATGGCCAAGCCCAGTCCGGCGCCTTCGCCGCCGCCATGGCGCGACGCATCGCCGCGATAGAAGCGGTCGAAAATCCGCGACATCTGTTCCTGCGGAATCGGCTCGCCGGAATTCTCCACGCTCAGTTGGGTGCCCTCGCTGCAGGCCGCGATGGCGACCCGGATGCTGCCGCCCGCCGGCGTGTGCCGGATCGCATTGGAAATCAGGTTGGCCAGCGCCCGGCGCAGCATCAGCTTGTCGCCGGAGACCCGGCCACTGCCCGTCAGCGTGAGCCGCAGGCCTTTTTCCTCGGCCAGCGCATCGAAGAAGTCGAACAGTTCGCGCACCTGCAGCGCCAGATCGACCGGTTCGCGGTTTGGCACCACCAGCCCGTGGTCGGCCTGCGCCAGGAACAGCATGTCGCCGACCATGCGCGCCAGGCGTTCGTATTCTTCTTCATTCGAGGCCAGCACCTCGCGATACTCGTCCGCGCTGCGCGCCCGCGTCAGCGCCACCTGGGTCTGCGTCATCAGGTTGCTGATCGGCGTGCGCAGTTCGTGGGCCAGGTCCGACGAAAAGTCCTTCAGTCGCTGGAAGGAATCTTCCAGCCGGGCCAGCATCTGGTTCAGGGTTTCGGCCAGTTCGGCAAGCTCGACCGGCACCGCGTCCAGGCTCAAGCGGGTGTCGAGGCGGTTCGCCGTGACGCTTGCCGCGTCGCGACGCATGGCCTGCAAGGGCGCCAGTCCGCGCCGCACCACGACCCAACCGAGGAAGCCCACCAAAATCGCGGCAATGGCGACGAACAGCCACAGCGTCTGGCGGAAGGATTCCATGAAGTGCTCATGATGGGAGATATCGACCGCGACGGCGACCAGCATGGTCGGCCACTCGCTGTTGCCGGTCGGCAACAGCGTGGCAATGCCGCGCCAGGGATGGCCGTCCTGCGACCATGACTTTGGTGTTGCACCGGCGCTTGCCGGTTTCAGCATGACGTCCGGAAAGGCGGCATTCGGCGTCGCGAACACGCGCTTGCCATCAGGCGCAAGAACCACTACGGCCAGTCCGTGATGGCCGACCAGGGAATCGTCGAGCTGTCGCAGCAGGGTGTTCGAATCCGCCGGCGAGCCCAGCTGGGCCAGCAAGTTGGCGGCCAGTTGCGTCTTGCCGCTCAGCACCTCCATGTCCTGCTCGACGAAATGCTGTTCGACCGCATTGCCGATCAGCAGGCCCAGCGCCAGCAGCACGGCCGTCGACACGGCGGCGAACAGCAGGGTCAGGCGCGCGGTAATCGATGTGCTGCGCGACGTGCTGCGCTTCATGTCGCATCCGCTTCCAGCACATAGCCCATGCCGCGCACGGTGCGAATCAGCTTGGTGTCGAAACCGTCGTCGATCTTGGCGCGCAGCCGGCGCATCGCCACTTCGATGACATTGGTGTCGCTGTCGAAATTCATGTCCCACACCTGCGAGGCGATCAGGGACCGCGGCAGGACTTCGCCCTGACGACGCAACAGGAGTTCCAGCAGCGCGAACTCCTTGGCGGTGAGGTCGATGTGGCGGCCGCCGCGCGAGGCGCGACGCCGCAGCAGATCCAGTTCGAGGTCCGCCGCGCGCATCTGCTGCGGCTCCTGGCTGCGACTACCGCGCCGCAGCAGGGTGCGCACGCGGGCCAGCAGCTCGGCGAAGGCGAAGGGCTTGACCAGGTAATCGTCGGCGCCGAGTTCGAGGCCCTTGACGCGGTCCTCGACCTGGTCGCGGGCGGTGAGGAACAGCACCGGCATTTCGCGCCCGGCGCGGCGCAGGCCGGCCAGCACCTGCCATCCATCCAGCTTCGGCAGCATCACGTCGAGAATCGCCAGGTCGTAGTCGCCGGTTTCGCCCAGATGCAGGCCATCCACCCCGTCGCGCGCCAGGTCGACGACGAAGCCGGCCTCGACCAGCCCCTGCCTGAGGTAGTCGCCGGTTTTCGGCTCGTCTTCCACGACCAGAAGCTTCATTGCCCGTTCCCACCCGTTGCGATGCCGCGATTGTGCGCCTGCAGCATCGACGCCCGGCCGAGATTACAGAAATGTAATCGGCGTGTCAGCTTCCGGTGAGGATGCCGTTTGGCATCGGTGCCAGGAAGGATTCAGGGCGCGCCGCGAAAGTCGGCGCCGGCGGGACGGCGAGGGAGCAGTCGCGAAGCGCTGCTTCGCGCCCTCGCCGGTCGGTGGGCCATGCAGGGCCACCGAGGGCTCCGATCAGGGGCCGAAGCGGGATTCAAAATGGTGCGCCTTTTCGGCCAGAGCGGACGATCGTTAATTTCAAGTCGATATCCGCTTCGTGCCCTTTGCCGTCGTTCCCGCGAACGCGGGAATCCAACGGCGTTTGAACAAACACACTGGATTCCGGGTTCCGCTGCGCAGCCCCGGAATGACGGCAGTTGGCCGAGTGCCGAAGTAGAACTAGTCACCGCTAATGGCCGTTGCCCATGCATTGCGTGCATTGACCAGCGCAACGACAACTGGTGCAAGGGACCAACTCAGCGCAAAGATCAGCTAGGCGGCCTTCCGGCCTTTCAATTCCTCGCGGATAACCTTGCGGATTGTCGTCTCGATGTCGGCCTGGTGAAGCGAGGTCTTCAACGTCTCATTGATCAGTGTCTGATAACCGCGATCACCGGCCATGCCCTTGAATCGTTCCACAATCGTTGCGTCAAGGTAAAGCGTGACGCGCTTCTTGGGTAGCACCACGCCGCCGCCGGCCGTGCGCTTGCGCAGAACCAGCTTGCCGGTATCGATGTCGCCCTGGGTGATGGGCGCGTTCTCGTCAAACGTTGCCGTAGTAGATTTCTTCTTCATTTTGCTCAGCCCTTCGCATCGAAATCACCCGGATTTCCTCATCCGTTTCGGCAGTGGCAATCACCACCACATCCCCGCGCAACATGCCCAGCGTGATGAAACGCTGCTCGTCATAGTCAAAGCGCCGATCCTCAAACGTTACCGTGCGATCAGCTTCGATCACTTGCGGCGCATCCTTGAAGTCGTAACCGTGCTTCTTAAGATTCGCGGCTCGTTTTTTCGGATCGTGCGTGTAGCGCATGAGCTAACTATATGTATAAATATGCGCATAGTCAAACGCTTTTTGTTTCAGGCGTTTTCTTGAGCGGGATTATCTGCACTCCGTGGCTGCTACCCAAAAAGGACGAGCAGCGTTGGTCCGGATAGTGAATGGCTGTTTTCGTTAGCGCCGACAGGCAGCTCGGGGCGCAGAGGGGAAGTAGCGATTTCCGATAAGCCGCCGCCGCTCGGATTTGTGGCTCCCGTTTTCCACTGCAGGGCTTCGAACGGCAGCAATGCGAACGGCAGCTGCCGGTCAACCAGCTCGCCGCCGTGCCATCGGCGCCGACTTTCAGGCCGCCGCTTCGCCCTTGCACCTTTCCCGCCCGCCTTGATTACAAAAATGTAATCCGCGCGTCAGCTTCCCGTGGGCTTGGCCTTCGCAGAATGCGTGACACGTCAAACGATGGGTAGCTTGGGCATGGCAACAGGAAATCGCGGGCTTATGGGCAGGGCGCTGGTCTGTGCCGTGGCGCTGCTGCTGGGTCAGGCGGCGCTGGCGGCAGATGCCGGCAAGCCCGCGAGCGGACTGGCGTCTGCGCTGGCGCAGGCTTGGCGGCTGCATCCGCAGGCCGCCGCGCTGGATGCGCGCGATGCCGAGGCGCAGGCGGCGCGGGAGATTGCCGGTGGCCTGACGCCGGAACCGGGTGCCATTTCCATCGGCAGCCGCAACGACCGCTGGAATCGCGATCGGGGGCAGCAGGAATACGAAGTCGAGCTGGCGACGCCCTTGTGGCTGCCGGGACAAAGGGCAGCGCGCGAGGACGCGGCGATGAGCCAGGTCGATGAAGTGGCGGCGAAGCGCATCGCCTTGCGCTGGGAGCTGGCCGGCGAGCTGCGCGAGGCGTGGTGGGCGCTGGCGGCAGCGCGCAACGTGCGGGCGCTTGCCGCGCGCCGCGCGGAGACGGCACGCGCACTGGAATCCGACGTGCGGCGGCGTTACCGCGCCGGCGACCTGTCGCGCATCGACGGCAATCTGGCGCAATCGGAAGTGCTCGCCGCCGAGGCGGAACTGATCGAGGCCGAGGCAAACCGGCTGCAGGCGGAACAGGTCCTGCGCACGCTGACCGGCGCCAGCGCACCGGTCGAAATTGGCGAGGAAGCGCCGGCACCGATGGCGGTGCAGCCCGCCGACGCTGCCGCGACGCATCCGCTGCTGGCCGCCGCGGCCGCCGCGTCACGCAGCGCGCGGGCGCGCACCACGGTCGCCGCGGAATCCAGGCGCGCGGCGCCGGAACTGGCATTGCGCGCGGTGCGCGAGCGCGGCGACTTCGCCGAGCCCTACGCCAACAGCATCGGCGTGCGCTTGAAGATTCCGTTTTCCTCGGGCGCGCTGGTGCGCCGCGACACCGCCGCGGCGCAGGCCGAGGCCAGCCAGGCCGACGCCGAAATGCTGCGTGCGCGCACCCGCGTTGAGCTGGAGACGGAGCGCGCCCAACGCGCGCTGGCCGCGGCCGGGCGGCAACTCGCCATGGCCGAAGAGCGCCGTGCGCTGGCCGCCGACAACCTGCGCCTGGCCGAAAAGGCGTTCGCGCTGGGCGAATCCGATCTGTCGGCATTGCTGCGCATCCGCGCCGCCGCCTTCGACGCCGAATCCTTTTACGACCGTCAGCGCGTGGCCCGCGCGGCGGCGATATCGCGCCTGAACCAGGCGCTGGGAGCATTGCCATGATGCAAGCAGGAGCACTTCTTCTGGCGACAATCATCGCCTTTCCCGCATGGGCCGGCGGCGACGCCAGCGATGGGCATACCCACGCGGGATCGGCACCGGCCCCGGTCCCGGTCACGGCCAGCGCGCCGCGTGCGGTAGCCGCCACCGAGGATTTCGAAGTGGTCGCCATCCTCGACGGCAGGCATCTGGTGGTCTATGTCGATCGTTTCGCCAGCAACGAGCCTGTCGCGAAAGCCAAGGTGGAAGTCGAGGGTGCGGGACTGAAGGGGTTCGCCGGCGAGGCCGCGCCCGGCACCTATGTGATGGACCTTGCGGCGGCCCTGCCGCCCGCCAAACATGCCTTGACCATCAGCATCGAAGCCGGCGATACCGCCGACCTGCTGAGCGCAACACTGGATACGTCGCAGCCGGCAGCGAATAACGAGCATGCCCATAGCCGGGCCGAGTGGGTGGTCTGGATCGTCGCCGCGCTGCTGCTGTTGGCTGCCGGCGCTTTGCTGGTCTTTCGACGCCGCAAGGCCAGGGGAATCTGAGATGACGAAAATGAATTTGCGCGTTCTGTTCGCCGCGACAACGCTGACACTGGCGGCGAACGGCGCGCTGGCCCACGGCGACGAGGATCACAGCCAGGACGCCAAGAAGGCCTCGTCCACGACGCCGGCCAGTGGTGCGCCGGGCGCGGCCGATGCGCCGGCCGCGCTGCAGCGCCTGGCCGATGGCAGCCTGTTCGTGCCCAAGCCGGTGCAGCGCCAGCTCGGTATTCGTACCCAGCAGGCACGCATTGGCGATCTCGCGGCAACGGTCGAACTCAATGGCAAGGTGATTGCCGACCCGAACACCGGCGGCCGCGTCCAGGCTCCGGTTGCCGGCAGCGTGATGCCCGGCCCCAAAGGCATGCCGACGCCGGGTCGCAAGGTCGTCAAGGGCGAGCTGCTGGCCTGGCTGCGCCCGGTGGCGAGCGCCATCGAACGCGGCAACCAGAAAGCGCTTTTGTCCGAACTGGAGGCCCAGCTGGCGATTGCCGATGGACGGGTGAAGCGTTTCGAACAGCTCGAGGGCGCCGTGCCGCAAAAGGAAATCGACGCGGCACGGATCGAGCACGGGGCGCTGCAAAAGCGCCGCAGCTTCGTCGCCGCCAGCATCGATAGCGCCGAGCCGCTGCTGGCACCGGGGGCGGGCGTGATCAGCGCCTCGCACCATCTGGTGGCCGGCCAGATCGTCGATGCCAGGGAGGTTCTGTTCGAGATCGTCGATCCCGACCACCTTGCGGTCGAGGCCCTGTCCTACGATCCCGGGATCGGCGCGAGCCTGATCTCCGCCAGTGCGCTGGCGGAACAAACCGCGCTGGAACTGAAATACGTCGGCGGCGGCCGCCAGTTGCGCGAACAGGCGCTGCCGCTGCTGTTCCGCATCGTTTCCGCCAACTCGATGGTGGCCGTCGGCCAGCCGGTCAAGGTGATGGTGCGCACCGCGCACGAGGTCAAGGGCGCGGCGGTGCCGCGCTCGGCGCTGACCAAAGTCGGCGCTGGCGAGACGGCGGTGTGGGTGCATACGGAAGCCGAGCGCTTCGTCGTGCGCCGCGTGCGCCATCAGGCGCTGGATGCCGCCAATGTCGCGATTGTCGACGGCCTGCACGAGGGCGACCGAGTGGTCGTCGAAGGTGCCGGCCTGCTATCGCAAGTCCGCTAAATCATGTTCGACTTCATCATCCACACCGCGCTCAGGCAGCGCCTGATCGTCCTCGGCGTTTCGCTGCTGCTGATCATTTACGGTGCGATCACGCTGCGGCAGATGCCGGTCGATGTCTTTCCCGACCTCAACAAGCCGACGGTGACATTGATGACCGAGGCCGGCGGCATGGCGCCGGAAGAGGTCGAGCAACTGGTTACGTTCCCGATCGAATCGAGCATGAACGGCATGCCCGGCGTGACGCGCGTGCGCTCGGTGTCGGGCATCGGCCTGTCGATCATCTATGTCGAATTCGAGTGGGGCTCCGACATCTATCGCAACCGGCAACAGGTTGCCGAGCGCCTGAACCTGGTGCGCGAACAACTGCCGCCGGGCATCGTTCCGCAGCTGGGGCCGATCTCCTCGATCATGGGGGAGATCGCGTTGATCGCGATCCCCCTTCGGGCCAATAGGGACATCCCCCCCATCCCCCCTTCCGGGAAGGGGGGCGACTATAGAGGGCCGACTTCGTCGGCCGAAAACGAGGTCACGTCGGCGATGCAGGTGCGCGAATATGCCGACTGGGTCTTGCGGCCGCGTCTGCTGACCATCCCCGGCGTCGCCCAGGTGATTCCGATCGGCGGCGAAGTGCGCCAGTACCGCGTCGAGCTCAAGCCCGCGCAGTTGCAGGCACTGGGCATCGAGCGCGAAAAGCTGGAAGCAGCCCTGCGCGATTTTGGCGCCAATACCAGCGGCGGCTTTCTCGAAGCGCAGGGCCGCGAATACCTGATCCGCCAGATCGGCCGCAGCTCGCGCATCGAGGATTTGCAGAATCTGGTGGTGAGCGTGAAAAACGGCCAGCCGATCCTGCTCAGGCAGCTCGCCGAGGTCAAGCTGGCGCCGGCCATCAAGCGCGGCGATGGCAGCTACATGGGCAAGCCGGCCGTAATCCTGTCGGTACAGAAGCAGCCGGCCGCCGACAGCGTGACCCTGACCCGCGAGGTGGAAAAAGCCATCGCCGAACTGGGCAAGAATCTGCCGCAGGGCATTGATGCACCGTCCTTCCTGTTCAAGCAGGCCGACTTCATCGAGCATTCGGTAGGCAATGTCGAGGAAGCACTGCGCGACGGCGCGATGCTGGTCGCCGTGATCCTGTTCCTGTTCCTGCTCAATGTGCGCACCACGATCATTTCGCTGATGGCGATTCCGGTGTCGCTGCTGGCCACGGCGCTGGTGTTCCACTACTTCGGGCTGTCGATCAACACCATGACGCTGGGCGGACTGGCGATTGCCATCGGCGAGCTGGTCGATGACGCCGTGGTTGGCGTCGAGAATGTCTTGCGCCGGTTGAAACTGAATCAGTCCGCAGCCTCACCGCGCCCGGTGGCCGAAGTCATCGCCGCCGCGACACTCGAAGTGCGCTCGGCCATCGTCTATGCCACGGTGATCATCGTGCTGGTGTTCGTGCCGCTGTTCGTGCTGCCCGGCATCGAGGGCCGGCTGTTCACGCCGCTGGGCGTGGCCTACATCGTGTCCATTCTCGCCAGCATGGTCGTTTCGGTGACGCTGACGCCGGTGATGGCCTATTACCTGCTGATATCACCCATCCCCTCCCCTACCCTCCCCTTGAAGGGGAGGGAGAAAATCGGCAACGGCGACAGCCCGCTGGTGACCTGGCTCAAGCGCTGGGACGCCAGGCTGCTGCACTGGTCCTTCAAGCACGCGCGCGCCCTGCTGGCCGGCGCGCTGGCGCTGGTGCTGATCGTCGCGGCGAGCGTGCCCTTCTTCTCGCGCTCCTTCCTGCCGCCGTTCAACGAGGGCACGCTGACGGTCAATGTGCTGCTCAATCCCGGCACCTCGCTGGCCGAATCCAACCGTATCGGCACCCTGGCCGAGCAGCAGCTTGCCCAGGTGCCCGAAGTGACCAAGGTCGGCCGTCGCACCGGCCGCGCCGAGCTCGACGAACATGCCGAAGGCGTGCATTACACCGAGATGGACGTGGACCTCAAGGCCTCCGCGCGCAGCCGCGAGCAGATCATCGCCGACATCCGGCAACGCCTGGCCAGCCTGCCGGCCGCCTCCAACGTCGGCCAGCCGATCTCGCACCGGCTCGACCATCTGCTGTCCGGCGTGCGCGCCCAGATCGCGCTGAAAATCTACGGCGACGACCTCGACACGCTGCGCGGCCTGGCCGCCGAGCTGCGCGAGCGCCTGGCGAAGATTCCCGGCGTCACCGATCTGCAGATCGAGAAACAGGTGCTGATCCCGCAGGTCAAGATCCGCCTCGACTACGAGCAGGCGGCGCGCTACGGCGTCGCCCCCGGCAACCTGCTGCGCAGCCTGGAGCAGATGATCGAGGGCGAGCGCATCACCCAGGTCATCGAAGGCAACCGGCGCTTCGACCTGCTGGTGCGCCTGCCGGAAAGCGCGCGCAGCCCGCAGGCGCTGGCCGACCTGCTGATCGAGACGCCGGGCGGCCACGTGCCGCTGTCGCGCATCGCCAGCGTCGAGGAAAGCGACGGCCCGAACCAGGTCAGCCGCGAGAACTCGCGCCGCCGCATCGTGCTCTCAGCCAATACCGATGGCCGCGACATGTCGCAGGTGATCGCCGATGTGCGTGCCGAACTCGCCGCCAAGCCCTTGCCGGAAGGCTATTTCACCGCGCTCGAAGGCCAGTTCCAGGCCCAGGAGCAGGCGGCGCGGCTGATCACGCTGCTGGCCGCCGTGTCGCTGACCATGATTTTCATGGTGCTCTACAGCCGCTACCGTTCGACGGCGCTGACCCTGATCATCATGGGCAATATTCCGCTGGCCCTGATCGGCAGCGTCATCGCGCTGTGGATTTCCGGCCAGCCGCTGTCGGTCGCGGCGCTGGTCGGCTTCATCACCCTGACCGGCATCGCCACGCGCAACGGCATCCTCAAGATCAGCCACTACATCAACCTGTGCGCCTTCGAAGGCGAGGCATTCGGCCAGCAAATGATCGTGCGCGGTTCACTGGAACGCCTGACGCCGGTGCTGATGACCGCGCTGGTCGCCGCCTTCGCGCTGCTGCCATTGCTGCTGTCGGCCGACGCCCCGGGCAAGGAAGTGCTGCACCCGGTGGCGGTGGTGATCTTCGGCGGTCTGATCAGTTCGACACTGCTCGATTCCCTGCTGACGCCGCTGATGTTCTGGCTCTGGGGCAAGCCGGCGCTGGAACGCCTGCTGGCCGACCAGTCGAAAGAAAGTTTCTGAATTCCAATCAACCCCGAGAACACATCCAATGAAAACCCTGAACGTTCTGATCTTCACCGCCGCCATGCTGACCGGCGCCTTTGCCACCCCAACAGCGCTGGCGCATAGCGACGACGTGCTCGATACCCAGAAAGCGCCCAACGGCGGCCAGTTGCGCATGGCCGGCGTCTATCACTTCGAACTGGTCGTCGCCAGGGACAGCAAGGAGGCCAGGGACAATCCGGTCGTCGTCTTTGTCACCGACCATGCCGGTGCGAAGATTCCAACAGTCGGCGCTGGCGGCACGGCGACCATCCTCGCCGGCAAGCAAAAAGCCAGCGTCAAGCTGGTCCCGGATGGCGACAATCGCCTCAAGGGCGTCGGCAAGTACGCCTCGACGCCGGACATGAAGGCTGTGGTCTCGGTCACCATGGCCGGCAAGCCCGCCGAACAGGCGCGGTTTACTCCGCTGGCACCCATGACACCCGCTGCTGCCGCCAAGGACGGGCATACGGATCACAAGCACTGAAAACGCCGCGGATGACAGAAATGTCATCTGCGCGTCAGCTTGCCGTCGGAGTCGGAGGACGATACTGGCCTTGTCTACCCTCAGGAGCCGAAAATGAAATCCGCCATCCGCATCGCCCTTGTCCTCTCGCTGCTGGCCCCCATGGCCTGGGCGGCGGCACCCTTGCCGACCGTGACGGTGTACAAGAGCCCGAGCTGCGGTTGCTGCGGCAAATGGGTCGAGCACATGAAGGCCAGTGGTTTCCCAGTGGTCACCATCGACACCGAAAACGTCGCCGCGCACAAGACGCGCCTCGGCGTGCCGCTGGCCATGGGTTCCTGCCATACCGCCGAAGTCGGCGGCTACCTGGTCGAGGGCCACGTCCCTGCCGCCGACGTCAAGCGACTGCTGGCCGAAAAGCCGCGTTCCCGCGGCCTGGTCTCACCGGGAATGCCGGCCAGCGCGCCCGGCATGGACGACGCACGCAAGATCCCCTATGAAATTCTGCTGGTCGGCAAGGATGGCCGCACGACCACCTACGCGCGCCATTGACGCTGCGTCAGCTTACTCGTCCTCGTCCCTGAACTTGAAGCTCGCCGCCAGTTTCTGCTGCACCTGCGGCGGCACCTGGGCGTGGCGGACGAACTCGATGCTGAAGGAACCCTGGCCGCCGGTCATCGATTTCAGGCGCGAGGCGTAGTCGGTGATCTCGGCCAGCGGCACTTCGCCGGTGATCGAGGCGGTGTTGCCAGGACGCGGACTGGTGCCGGTGATGTGGCCGCGCCGGCTCGACAGGTCGCCGGTGAGGTCACCGATCGCGGCCTCGGGTGCCACGATCTCGATGCTGACAATGGGCTCCAGCACGATCGGACTGGCGGCACGTATCGCTTCCACCGTGGCTTTGCGGCCCGCGGTGACGAAGGCAATGTCCTTGCCATCCACCGCATGCGTCTTGCCGTCGTACACGATGACGCGAATGTCCTGCGCCGGAAATCCGGCGATCACGCCATCGGTCAGCGCCTGGCGCACGCCTTTCTCGACCGAGGTCATGAATACGCCGGGAATCACGCCGCCCTTGACGCGATCGACGAACTCGAAACCGGCGCCGCGCTCCAGCGGCTCGATCTTCAGATACACCTCGCCGAACTGGCCGGCGCCGCCCGACTGCTTCTTGTGCCGGCAATGTCCGTCGGCATTCGTCGTAATGGTTTCGCGATAGGGTATCAGCGGCAGTCTGGTGTCGAGTTCGAGCTTGAACTGCGTCGCCATCTTTTCCAGCTTGTAGCGCAGATGCATTTCGCCGAGGCCGCGGATCACTGTCTCGTGCGTGGTCGGGTGGCGCTCGACTTCGAAGCAGGGGTCTTCCAGTTCCAACTTGTGCAGGATGTCGAACAGGCGCTGCTCGTCGCCCTTGCGCTTGGTCTCGACCGCCAGGCCCTGCATCGGCCGGGGGAACTCCAGCGGCTTCAAGTGGATGTGGTCCTCGTCGTGCGAGTCGTGCAGCACGGCGTCGAAATCGATTTCCTCGACCTTGGCGATGGCGCCGATGTCGCCCGGCAGCAGGCTGTCGACCTCGACGTAGTCCTTGCCCTGCAACTGGTAGAGGTGGCCGACCTTGAACGGCTTCTTGCCGTCGCCGACGAAGAGCTGGCTGTCCTTCTTCATCGTGCCCTGATGCACGCGGAATATGCCGACCTTGCCCATATAGGGATCGGCGATGATCTTGAACACGTGGGCCAGCACGTGCTTCGTTGCGTCGGGCTCGGCAGCGAAGGGTTCTGCGGTATGGCCCGGCTCACCGCGGTAGAACGGCGGCGGATTGCCTTCAGTGGGATTTGGCGCCAGTGAGGCCAGAACATGCAGCAATTCGCCGATGCCGGCGCCGGTGCGCGCCGACGTGAACAGGATCGGAATCAGGTGGCCGGAGCGCAGTGCCTTCTCGAAGGGCGCGTGGAGCTCCTTCGCGTCGGGGTCCTTGCCCTCTTCCAGGTAGCGCGCCAGCAGCGATTCATCCTCCTCCACCAGCTGGTCGATCAGTTCGCGGTGGGCATGGGCGATGGAATCGAAATCGGCATCACCGGCGTCGTGCTCCAGCACTTCGACCACATCCTGCCTGCCGTGCGCGGGCAGGTCGAGCAGCAGGCATTCCTTGCCGAAACGCTCGCGGATCTGATTCACCAGGTCCGGCAGATCGACGTTGTCGGCATCGATCTTGTTGATCACGATCATGCGCGCCAAGCCCCGAGCCTGGGCCGCCCGCATCATGCGCTCGGTCGCAAGCTCGATGCCGGTCTGCGCGTTGATGATGACGATCGCGGTTTCGACGCCGGCCAGGGCGGCGATCGCCTGCCCCGAGAAATCTGGATAGCCCGGGGTGTCGATCAAGTGCAGATGCACGCCCTCGGCGGCAAAATTCACCATTGCCGAATTGAGCGAATGACCGGCCGTTTTTTCCTGCGCATCGAAGTCGCAGACGCAGCTGCCTTTTTCCACGCTGCCCTTGGCGGGGATCGCCCCGGCCTTGAACAACAGGGCTTCGGCCAGCGTGGTCTTGCCGGCCCCGCCGTGCCCGACGAGGGCCACAGCGCGGATGGATTCGGTGGTGTACTTGGCCATGATGCGGATTCCCTTATTTTTTACTCGTATAAAGACAAATTCTAACCCTGCGCGCCGCCCCGGTCCTGCGCAGTTTCGTGATCGCGCGACGGGATGCGCCACAACACGAGTGCGGTGGAAATCCCAATGAAGGCCAGCAGGGCCTGCAGCCAGGGCATGCCGGAAAAAGTCCACATCGAGGCACAAATGGTCAGGCTCATCGCGGTAATGGCTGTCACCTTGACGCGATACGGAATGCTGTGGTGGCGCCGCCACTCGATGATCAGCGGACCGACGGTGGGATTGGCGATCAGTCTGCGATAGAAGGTTTCCGAAGCCCGTGCGTAGCACGCGGCGGCGACCAGAACGAAGGGCGTGGTGGGCAACCCGGGCAGGAAGATGCCGATGATGCCGAGCAGCAGGGCCAGGCTGCCGAGTGTCCACAGCACCACGCGCACCACCAGCGAGGGATGGAGTTCCGACTCGGCGCTCTGCACGCCTGGGATTCCCCTTCGGGGGCAGGCGATTTCGTTGGGCGGCTCTTCTTCAATCATTGGAGAGCCCGCTCGATGAAGTGGCGCGGCACTTGTGTGCGCGGCACCCGGCCGGAAAACCAGCTGCGCACGTCCTGGTCGAGGCCGAGGCCGTGCATGTAGTTGTAGAGCGCCTTGTTCAGGGCAACGCCCAGCGCGGCATGGTCGACGCCGGTCGGATCGACGAAGCCGACGTCATTTTTTGCAAACGTGGTCGCGGGCAAGGACTTGAGCGTGATGCCATAGCGCTCGGGGTGTTGCCCGACCGGAGAATGCACGGTACAGGCAAAACGATGGAAGAAGCCCGACTGGATGCAGTTCGCGGCGAACAGCTGGCGCACGTATTCGAGCGCATCGACCGTGTCCTGCACGGTTTGCGTGGGAAAGCCGTACATCAGGTAGGCGTGGACAAGGATGCCGGCATCGGTGAAGGCATGCGTCACGCGCGCCACCTGCTCGACCGAAACGCCCTTCTGCATCAGCTTGAGCAGTCGGTCGGAGGCGACTTCGAGCCCGCCGGAAACGGCGATGCAACCGCTGTCGGCGAGCTGGGCGCAGAGTTCCGGGGTGAAGGACTTCTCGAAGCGGATGTTGCCCCACCAGGAAATCGCCCGGTTGCGCTTCTGCAGTTCGACGGCGAGCGCCTTCAGGGCCTTGGGCGGGGCGGCCTCATCGACGAAATGGAACCCGGTCTGCCCGGTCTCCTTGATGATGGTCTCGATGCGGTCGACCAGAATCTCCGCAGTGGCCGCGTCATAGCGCGAGATGTAGTCCAGCGACACGTCGCAGAAGCTGCACTTCTTCCAGTAGCAGCCGTGGGCGACGGTGAGTTTGTTCCAGCGCGCGTCGGACCAGAGCCGGTGCATCGGATTCAGCATGTCCAGCAGCGACAGGTAGCGGTCGAGCGGCAGACCGTCCCAGGTCGGCGTGCCGACCTCGGCAAAGGGGATGTCCGGCTCGCCGGCATCGATGTAGCGCACGCCATCGCCCGTGCGCACGAAAGTGCGCACCAGTTTGTCTTGCGCGCGCCGCATTTGCCCCCCCTCGCCGAGATGCTCGAGCAGTGCCAGCAGCGGCCGCTCGCCGTCGTCCAGAGTGACATAGTCGAAATAGTCGAACACCCGCGGCTCGCTGAGCTCGCGCAATTCGGTATTGACGAAGCCGCCGCCGAGGACGGTGACGATCGCGGGGTCGTGCAGCTTGATCGCCTGGGCGATGCGGAAGGCGCCGTACACGTTGCCGGGAAAGGGCGCCGACACCAGCACGAGCTGCGGCGCATGCCGCGCCAGGGCTGCCAGCGTCAGTTCGCGCAGGGTGCTATCGACCAGATTGAGCGGCGCCGCGAGCGCCCGTGCCAGGGGATCGAAGCTGGCCTGACTCTGGGCCAGGGATTCTGCGTAGCGCACGAACTCGAAGCGCGAGTCGACCGCATCGCGCAGCACATCGGCGACATCGTTGAGGTAGAGCGTGGCGAAGTGCCGGGCGCGGTCCTGTACGCCGAGCGCGCCGAAAGCCCAGGCGAGCGGGTCGCCCCCGTCAGGATCGACATAGGCGTCGAGAGGATCGAAACGCGGCCCCTCGGGAAGAAAGTTGCGCCCGGCGATGCGATGCCCGATGGAGGGATCCCGCCCCTGCAGAAATGCCACCGCAGGCCCGATGGTGGCGAGATAGCGATCGAACCCCCGCTCGAAGGCCTGGACCAGCGGGCTGCGCTGCTGCTTCGGCAAGGCCGCAATAGCTTCGCGGATCGCCAGCAGGCCATCGCGCGAAAACAGCCGCAGGACCAGCGCCAGGGCAAGGTCTTCCTGCACGGCAGCGATGCCGCGCGAACGCAGGAAACCTGTCAGATAGGCCGTCGACGGATACGGGGTGTTGAGCTGCGTCATCGGCGGGATGACGGACAGGACGCGCATGGGCTTGGCTGGGTTTCCCGGTTATTGGAGTCGAATGTTCAACGTTAACACCCGCGCGGGCTCCGCGCCATCCAATTCTAAACAGGGTTTTCCGGCTGCCGGAACCGGCCGGAAGGAAACCCAAAACAAAAGGCCACCGGGATCGCCGATGGCCTCGTTCCGTTGCCCGTCAGGCAACAATCCGCGAACTCCCCCTAGCGAACGCTCAACAACACAGCCGTAATGAGCAGCAGCACGGTAAATGCCTGCAAGCCCACCCGCGCAATCATCAACTGATGACTGTGCCGATCATCGAACTCGCCGCCTTTCACCATTGAACCCAAGCCGGTGAAAAGGACCGCAACCGTTGCTACGGTGCCGAGCGCGATCAAGAGCATAAAAGTATTCATTTCTACCTCCTGTTTTGACGCACACAGTTTCCCTATAGCTCATGGACGGCCCAAGATCAAACTTTCGCAACACGACGGCGCTGCCCCAGCTATTGGCGACATGCCGAAAATGGTACATTGACAGCTTGCTCGCGGCTGGCAGAAAGTCGTCGGGCGGCTGCGAATCGGGCCTGCCGGCGGACCGATCTCCGGCAAGTGGCTTCAAACGACAACAAGCAGTCAAACAAACCGGCGCTTCTTTCCAACGGAGACTACCGATGTCGATACGCAAACTTGTCGTCGCCAACGGGATTTACTATGTCGAGATACCGGCAGCCGGCCTGTATCTGCTCTGCGGCGCGCCGGCCGACAGCGTCAAGCATCTGTTCCGCCGCGGAATTATCCAGACCAGCGAGCGCAACGGGGTGACCTTCGAAAACGGTCCCAACGCCATTCTCCTGTCCGATTCGATGATCCAGAACGGCCACCTCTGCAACCTGGCCGAGTTTCCCATTCTGCAGATGCTCTACCGGCAGGGCATGCTGATTCCGAACCATCCCAACAACGTCGGCAACAAACCCAAGCTGATCGGCACGCCGGAACAGCTTGCCGCACAGCTCCGCTACATCCATCGCGGCAACTACGGCCTGATTTCTGCCGAGGAAATGATGAGGGCGGGAATTGACGAGGCCGAGGCCAACGAGCTCATGCGCGTCAAGCTCAAGTTCGCCTTCGGCCAGATTGCCAAACCCGATACTTTTGTCGATTGCTGGCCGCTGACCACCGGCAGTATTGAAATTGGCGACGGAGTGAGCATCACACGTCTCGCCCACAACGTGTTCGAGATCCGCCACGGCGAGGACTCCGTCCAGGTGGACCTCAATCTCGGCAGGAACGAAACCTACCCCTGCCCCTATCCCCTGAGCCATGCCGCCATCGACCGCCATTACTTCGCCGTGGTGCACACCGGCGACGGGGACGGCTGGGACTACAACCGTCCCGTGATGGGCAGCGTGGTCATCCATCAGGGAAGGGTGTTCCTGATCGATGCGGGCCCGAACATTCACTACAGTCTCGACGCTCTGGGAATCGGCAAGAAAGAGGTCGCTGGCATCTTCCACACGCATTGCCATGACGATCACTTCGCCGGGCTGACCACGCTGCTCCAGTGCGACCAGCCCTTGCAGTATTTCGCCACGCCGCTGGTGCGTGCCTCGGTGACACGAAAGTTCTGTGCGCTGCTGTCGATCCCGGAAAGCGAGTTCGCCAGGTACTTCGACATCCACGATCTGGAAGTGGACAAGTGGAACGACATCATGGGGCTGGAAGTGCGGCCGATCGTTTCGCCGCATCCGGTGGAGACCACCATATTCAATTTCCGCGTGCTGTGGGAAGGCGGCTATCGAACCTACAGCCATCTCGCCGACATCGCATCCTTCAACGTGATCGATGCCATGACCTGCCCCGACGCATCCGCGCCGGGGCTCAGCCCCGAGCGCGCGCGGGACGTCAAGGCAGCCTATCTGGAGCCTGTGGATCTGAAGAAGATCGATATCGGCGGCGGGATGATCCACGGCAGCGCCGCCGACTTCGCCGGCGATGAATCGACGAGGCTGCTGCTCGCACACACGGCAAGGGAGCTGACCGATGCCGAGCGGCGCATCGGTTCGGGCGCGCCCTTCGGCACGCTGGACGTGCTGATTCCGGGGCAGCAGAACTTTTTGCTGCGCGACGCCAGCGAGTTCCTCAAGAGCTACTTTCCCGCGGTGCCGATGGAGCGGCTGCACATGCTGCTGAATAACCGCATCGTCACTTTCAATCCGGAAACCATCATTTCGCCGGCGGGGAAGATTCCGGACGAGATCTATCTCCTTCTGGCCGGCAAGGTCGAGATGCTGACGCAGGATCCCAGCAATTCCCATTTCCTCTTCAGCGGCTCATTGCTTGGCGAGTCTGCGGCGATCTACAACCGCGAGAGCGAAGAGACCTACCGTTCAGTGGGCTTCGTCCAGGCCTTGCGCCTGCCGTCCGACCTCTACCGGAACTTCATCGAGCGCTTCTACTCGAGTACCGAGCTGATCGAGGTGCGCAAAGTCGAGGAAAAGCTGCGGCGCACCTTCCTCTTCAGCGACGCCGTCACCAACACCACCCTGTTTTCACTCGCCAAGCATTGCAGGATCACCCAGGTGCATGCCGGCGAAAATTTCGTCGGCGACCCGGAACAGATTCATCTGATCGGAATCGGGCGCCTTTGCGTGGGGGAAGGCGAAGGCGCGCAGGTGCTCGGCAAGGGGGAATTCTGGGGCTCGGACAGTCTGTTCAGCGCAATGTCGGAGAAAGCCAAGGGGCAGCAGGGCCTGGCGGACCCGCCGCACGCGCTCGTCGCTCTGGACAGTTGCGAAATCTACTCGGTGCCGCTGAAACTCGTTTCGAGGATTCCCGTGGTGCGCTGGAAGCTCTTCGAGGCCTTCCGCAACACCCACCCGTATGCCGCCCCCCGCTTTCGCGGAACCCCCAGGTAGCGGAGCGATCGAGGCGAGGCGAGGCAGGCAATGAGCGTGTTCGACACGTCCTATATCCCTCGTCGAATTGAGGTGAGCGGCACCAGTCTGTACGTGCTCGTCCGTCAGCATCCTGGCAAACCCGTCCTCCTTCTGCTGCACGGCTACCCGCAGACGCACGCCATCTGGCACAAGCTGGCACCGCTTCTGGCGTCGGATTTCTCCCTGGTTATCCCGGACCTGCGCGGCTACGGCGACTCGGGAAAGCCGCCATCCCTCCCGGACGCATCGAACCAGTCGAAACGGGTGATGGCGCAAGACATGGCCGAGCTCATGACGGCGCTCGGTCACGAGCGATTTCACGTAGCCGGACACGACCGCGGCGCCCGCGTCGTGCATCGCCTGTGCCTGGATCACGAAGCACGGGTCGCCAGCGCCTGCGTGATGGACATTGCGCCGACCCTGAGCACCTTCGCCATGACCGACCAGGCTCTCGCCACCGCCTATTTCCACTGGTTCTTCCTGATCCAGCAGCAGCCGCTGCCGGAACGCATGATCGGCGCCGACCCGGAGTCCTGGCTCAGGGGATGCCTCTCGCGCTGGAGCATGGGCAACGATCAGGCGTTTGCGCCCGAGGCGGTCGCCGAATACCTGCGCTGCTTTGCGGACCCTGAAGCCATCCGCGCCAGCTGCGACGATTACCGCGCCGCCGCCGGCATCGACCTCGAGCATGACCGGGCCGATGCGCATCATCGAATACGCTGTCCGCTGCTGGTGCTGTGGGGCGCGAAAGGATTCGTCGGCCGTCACTACGACGTCCTGGCCTTATGGCGGGAGAAAGCCCGGCGGGTCGAAGGAGCAGCGATTCAATGCGGCCACTTCCTGCCCGAGGAAGCACCGGCCGAGGTGGCGAATCGCCTGCGGGAGTGCGTCGCGAATGCCTCCGGCTCCTAATTCACGCGGATCCAGGTCTGGGTTCGGCCGATGAACAGGATCGAGCCGCGCATTTCCAGCTTCTTTCCTTCCTCGATGACCGTCACTTTGGCGTTGTAGGTCTTGCCGTTGTTCGGATCGAGAATCGTGCCGCCGGCATAGACGTTGTCACCGTCTTTCTTCAAGCCGGTCAGGATGGTCATGCCGATCACCGGCTTGCCCTTGCGCGGATCATCGCCGGCGCATTCGTCGCATTTCGAATCCTGCTTTTTGGGATCGACAATCTTCTCGACCGTTCCGGAAAACACGCCGTCCTTCTCCGTGATGCGAACCAGCGACTTGGGCTTTTTGGTTTCGTCGTCGATCGTGTTCCAGGTGCCGACCGGCGACATCGGATCGGCAAGGGCAGTCATCGACACGGCGGCGACCAGCAGCGAGGCGCAAAAACGGAATGGCAGTGATGGCATGAGAAGTCTCCAGCTACCGGGGTTATCGGGATGAGGCAATTGACTTGCAGGCGGGACTGACAACCGGGTTGGCCAGTCCGCACGACCTCACTCTACCGTAACGCTCTTCGCAAGGTTGCGCGGTTTGTCCACATCCGTGCCTTTCACCAGCGCGGCGTGATAGGACAGCAATTGTAGTGGAATGACATGCAGTACCGGTGACAGCAGGCCGTAGTGTTCCGGCAGACGCAGCACGTGCACGCCCTCCTCCTGATCCACGGCCGAATCGGCATCGGCGAAGACGTAGAGTTCGCCGCCGCGCGCGGCCACTTCCTTGAGGTTGGACTTGAGCTTTTCCAGCAGGGCATCGTTGGGCGCAATGCTGATGACCGGCATGTCCTTGTCGACCAGCGCCAGGGGGCCGTGCTTGAGTTCGCCGGCGGGATAGCCCTCGGCGTGGATGTAGGAGATTTCCTTGAGCTTCAGCGCGCCTTCCAGCGCGATCGGATAGTGATGGCCGCGGCCGAGGAACAGCGCGTGCTGCTTGTCGGCGAAGCGCGTTGCCCAGACCTTGATTTCGGGTTCGAGAGCCAGGACTTTCTGCACCGCCACCGGCAGGTGGCGCAGGGCCTTCAGGTGTGCGCCCTCCTGCTCGGGCGTCAGGCGCCCGGTCTGCTTGGCCAGCGTTACGGCGAGCAGGAACAGCGCGGCCAGCTGGGTGGTGAAGGCCTTGGTCGACGCAACGCCGATCTCGGGTCCGGCGCGGGTCAGGAAGCGCAGGGCGCATTCACGCACGATGGCCGATTCGGGGACGTTGCACAATGCCAGCGTCTTGCTCATGCCGAGCGCCTTGGCGTGCTTGACCGAGGCCAGAGTATCGGCGGTTTCGCCCGATTGGGAGATGGCGACCACGAGCTGCTCGGGGTTCGGCACCGAGACGCGGTAGCGGTACTCGCTGGCGATCTCGACGCTGCAGGCGATTCCCGCCAGCTGCTCGATCCAGTAGCGGGCGACGAGGCCGGCGTGATAGCTGGTGCCGCAGGCGAGGATCAGCACCGAGCCCACGCCCTTCAGCATTTCCGGCGCGGCGACGCCGAACAGGTTGGGGCTCAGGGTCTGCGCACCGCCGATCATTTCCAGCGTCGCCGCCAGTGCCTGCGGCTGCTCGAAGATTTCCTTCTGCATGTAGTGCCGGTAGTCGCCCAGCTCGACATCGTTCGCCGAGAGCGTACTTTCATGTACCGGGCGGTCAGCCGGCACATTCAGCGCCGTGCCGTCAGCGCCGACTATTCGAATCGTCTCGCGCGTCAGTTCGGCGACGTCGCCGTCTTCGAGATAGATCATGCGTCGCGTGACCTGCAGCAGGGCCGATGCGTCGGACGCGGCGTAGTTGCCGTCTTCACCCAGCCCCAACAAGAGGGGTGCGCCGTGACGGGCGACGACGATGGCGTCGTTCCCTTCCTGCACCACGGCAATCGCATAGGCGCCGATCAGCCGCGCCTTCGCCAGGCGCACGGCATCGAACAGGTCAGGCGCCGTTTTCAGCATGTGCTGGACCAGATGGGCGATGACCTCGGTGTCGGTGTCCGAGGTAAACACGTAGCCTTCCGCGACGAGCTCCTGCTTGAGTTCGGAATAGTTTTCGATGATGCCGTTATGCACCACCGCCAGGCCGCCGGAAACGTGCGGATGCGCATTGCGCTCGGAGGGCACGCCATGGGTTGCCCAGCGCGTATGGGCGATGCCGTGATGGGCCACCTGGCCCGCCGCCTGTGTCGCCAGTTCGGCGACGCGGCCGACGCTGCGCAGGCGCGTCAGGGTCGGATTGAGCAGCGCGAGGCCGGCGGAGTCATAGCCGCGGTATTCCAGGCGTTGCAAACCGGCGATCAGGACCGGAACGATGTTGCGCGCGGCAACGGCTGCGACGATGCCGCACATAAGTCAGCCCTTCTTCTTTTTTACCGGCCGCTTCCAGCCGGGAATCGACACCTGTTTCGCGCGCGAAACGGTCAGCTGGTCGGGCGGCGCGTCGCGGCTCAGCGTGGTGCCCGCGCCCAGCGTGGCACCGCGGCCGACCGTCACGGGCGCCACCAGCTGGGTGTCGGAGCCGATGAAGGCATCGTCCTCGATCACGGTACGGAACTTGTTGGCGCCGTCATAGTTGCAGGTAATGGTGCCGGCGCCGATGTTCACGCGGCTGCCGATCGTGGCATCGCCGAGGTAGGCGAGGTGATTGGCCTTGGAGTGATCGGCGATGGACGAATTCTTCACTTCGACGAAATTTCCGACATGCACGTCGCGGCCGAGTTCGGTGCCGGGTCGCAGCCGCGCGTAGGGACCGATGATGCCGTCCGCTCCGATCACGGCGTCTTCGATGTGGCAGAAAGGAGCGATCCGCGTTCCGCTGCCGATGCGGCAATTCTTCAGCACGCAGTTGGCGCCGATGACAACCCTGTCGGCCAGTTCGACGCGGCCCTCGAAGACGCAATTGACGTCGATCGTGACGTCGCGCCCACAGACAAGTTCGCCGCGCACATCGATTCGCGCCGGATCGCTCAGCGTCACGCCGGCTTCCATCAGCTGCCCGGCGATAGTGCGCTGATGCACGCGCTCCAGCGTGGCGAGTTGCGCCTTGCTGTTGATGCCCTCGGTTTCCCAGGGCTCGTCGGGATGTGCCGTCACCACCGGCATGCCTTCGGCCACCGCCAGGGCGACGATGTCGGTCAGGTAGTACTCGCCCTGCGCATTGCGCTTGCCCAAGTTGGGCAGCCAGCGCGCCAGCGCCGCCGTAGGTGCCACCAGAATGCCCGTGTTGATTTCGTGAATCGCGCGCTCGGCATCGTCGGCATCCTTCTCCTCGACGATGCGCTTCACCGCTCCGTCGACGCGGACGATGCGCCCGTAGCCCTGCGGATTGTCCAGATGCGCAGTGAGCAGCGCCAGCGAGCCGGTACCTGCCGCCTCGATCAGGCGCTGCAGGGTCGAGGCGCGAATCAGGGGGACATCGCCGTACAGCACAAGGGTGGAAGAGGCGGTCGGCGCTGACGCGCTCTGCGTGCCCGGGATGCCGCTCGCCCGCCGCGAAGCGGAATCCCGGGTGTGTTGAGACCGCGGGCAGGCAACGGCGGGCATCGCCTGCAGCACGGCATGGCCGGTGCCGAGCTGCGGTTCCTGCAGGGCCCACGCGATGTCGGGTGCGTCGAGCGCGCTGCGAACCTGCTCTCCGCCGTGGCCATATACCACGCAGATTTTCTCTGCGCCAATCTCGCGCGCCGCATCGAGCACGTGCCCGAGCAACGCCTTTCCCGCCAGCGGATGCAGCACCTTGGGCAGGTCGGAGCGCATGCGCTTGCCCTGCCCGGCGGCGAGAATGACGACGTTCAAGGTGCGCTCAACGCGGCAAAGTGGTGCAGCCCATCAGGAACCGATCGACCGTGCGCGCACACTGGCGGCCTTCACGTATCGCCCAGACCACCAGCGACTGACCGCGCCGCATGTCGCCGGCGGCAAACACGCCGGGCACGCTGGTGCTGTAGGCCTGCTCGCCCTCGGTATCGGCCCGCGCATTGCCGCGACCATCCTTGTCGACGCCGAATGCTTCGAGCACGCCGCCCACCGGACTGAGGAAACCCATGGCGAGAAACGCGAAATCGGCAGCAATCTCGAATTCCGAGCCGGGCACCTCGCTCATCTTGTTGCCTTCCCATGCCAGACGCACGGCCCTGATCGCCTTCAGCCGACCGTTCTCGCCGACGAAGGCCTTGGTGCCGATGGCCCAGTCGCGCTCGCAGCCTTCGTCATGCGACGAGGAGGTACGCATGCGCAGCGGCCAGTAGGGCCAGGTCAGCGGGCCATTTTCCTGCTCGGGCGGACGCGGCAACAGTTCGACCTGGGTAATGCTGGCGGCGCCGTGGCGATTGGAAGTGCCGACACAGTCAGAGCCGGTATCGCCGCCACCGATGACGACGACATGCTTGCCATTGACGTTGATCGGATTCTTGTGGCCACCGGCGACTTGCTTGTTCTGCGGAATCAGGAACTCGAGCGCGAAATGCACGCCTTCCAGTTCGCGGCCGGGAATCGGCAGGTCGCGCGGATTCTCGGCGCCACCGGCAAGCACCACGGCATTGAAGTCCTTCTTCAGCTGCGCCGGGCTGACCGTCTTCTTCGCGTCATTGACAACGCCCTTGGGCAGGGCCGTGCTGGTCACCAAGGTGCCCGTGACGAACTTGACGCCCTCCGCCTTCATCTGCGCCATGCGCCAGTCGATCAGGCGCTTGTCGAGCTTGAAGTCGGGAATGCCGTAACGCAACAGGCCGCCGATGCGGTCGTTCTTCTCGAACACCGTGACATCGTGGCCGACACGCGCGAGCTGTTGCGCCGCCGCCAGCCCCGCCGGGCCCGAGCCGACGATGGCAATTTTCTTGCCGGTCTTCGTTGTCGCCGGTTGCGGCAGCACCCAGCCGTTCTCGCCGGCCTTGTCGATGATGGCGCGCTCGATCGACTTGATGCCGACCGGAGTCTGCGGAATGTTCAGCGTGCAGGCCGCCTCGCAGGGCGCCGGACAAATGCGGCTGGTGAATTCCGGAAAGTTGTTGGTCGAATGCAGGGTCTCGATGGCCTCGCGCCAGTTGCCCTTGTAGACGAGGTCGTTCCAGTCCGGGATCAGGTTATTCACCGGGCAGCCGTTGTTGCAGAACGGGATGCCGCAATCCATGCAACGCGCGCCCTGTATCCGGGCCTGCTCGTCCGTCAAATGCGGAATGAACTCGTGATAGTGATGGACGCGCGTTTCCGCCTTCTCATAGCTCTCGGAGATGCGTTGAAATTCGAGGAATCCGGTGGGCTTGCCCATTATGCTGCTTCCTTCAGTTGCGCGGCCGCCAGCTCTTTCAGGGCACGACGGTATTCATGCGGGAAGATCTTGACGAACTTGCGGCGGGCATTGGCCCAGTCGGCGAGAAGCGCTTCGGCGCGCGCGCTGCCGGACAGTTTGGCGTGCTGCTCGATCATCTGCCTGAGTTGCGCTTCGTCGGTCTGATTGCGATGGCGCATGCCGTCGTCGGCCTGTTCCGCCTCCGGCAGCACCTTGTCCAGGGCGACCATGGCCTGATTGCAGCGCTTCGCAAACATGCCGTCCTCATCATAGACATAGGCGATGCCACCCGACATGCCGGCGGCGAAATTGCGCCCCGTGAGTCCGAGTACGGCGACGGTGCCGCCGGTCATGTATTCGCAACCGTGATCTCCGGTGCCTTCGACCACCGCCGTGGCGCCCGAATTGCGCACGCAGAAACGTTCGCCGGCGACGCCGCGGAAGTACGCCGCGCCGGCGATGGCGCCGTAAAGCACCGTATTGCCGACGATGATGTTCTCGCCGGGTTCGCCACGGAAGGCTTGCGGCGGGCGGACGATGATGCAGCCGCCTGACAGGCCCTTGCCGACATAGTCGTTGGTTTCGCCCGTCAGATCGAGCGTGATGCCGCGGGCGAGGAAGGCGCCGAAGCTCTGTCCGGCCGTGCCGGTGAGCTTGATGGTGATGGTGTCGTCGGGCAGACCTTCGTGCCCCCTGCGTTTGGCCACTTCGTGCGACAGCAGAGTGCCCACCGTGCGGTTCTGGTTCCTGATCGCAGAGTCGATCACCACCTTTTCACCGCGTTCCAGCGCGGGCATGGCCTTGGCGATCAGGCTATGGTCGAGCGCCCTCGACAAGCCGTGATCCTGCACTTCGCGATGACAACAAGCGACGCCGTCCACCATCGGTCGCCGGTAGAAAATACGCGAAAAGTCCAGGCCCCTGGCTTTCCAGTGGTCGACGCCTTTCTTCATGTCGAGCAGGTCGGAGCGGCCGATCAGGTCGTCGAACTTGCGAATGCCAATCTGCGCCATCAGCTCGCGCACTTCCTCGGCAACGAAGAAGAAGTAATTGACCACGTGCTCGGGCTGACCCGAGAAGCGTGCGCGCAGCACCGGGTCCTGCGTCGCTACACCGACCGGACAGGTGTTGAGATGGCACTTGCGCATCATGATGCAGCCCTCGACCACCAGCGGTGCAGTAGCGAAACCGAACTCGTCGGCGCCGAGCAGGGCACCGATCACCACGTCGCGGCCGGTCTTCATCTGGCCGTCGGCCTGGACGCGAACGCGGCCGCGCAAACGGTTCAACACCAGGGTTTGCTGCGTTTCGGCAAGGCCCAACTCCCACGGCGTTCCGGCGTGCTTGATCGAGGAGATGGGCGAAGCGCCGGTGCCGCCATCATGGCCGGCGATCACCACGTGATCGGCTTTGGCCTTGACCACACCGGCGGCAACCGTGCCGACGCCGATTTCCGATACCAGCTTGACCGACACGCTGGCCTGCGGATTGGCGTTCTTCAGGTCGTGAATCAGTTGCGCCAGATCCTCGATCGAATAGATGTCGTGGTGCGGCGGTGGCGAAATGAGCTGCACGCCCGGCACCGAGTGGCGCAGGAAGCCGATGTATTCGGACACCTTGTGGCCCGGCAATTGACCGCCCTCCCCGGGCTTGGCGCCCTGCGCCATCTTGATCTGGATCTGATCGGCGTTGGCCAGGTATTCCGCGGTGACGCCGAAGCGGCCGGAAGCCACCTGCTTGATCGCCGAGCGCAGGCTGTCGCCGGCCTTGAGCGGAATGTCGCGCGCAATGCGGCCCTTGCCGATCACGGCGGCCAGCGTGGTGGCTGCGGACACCGGCTTGTAGCGCATGCGGTCTTCGCCGCCCTCGCCGGTATTCGACCTGCCGCCGATGCGATTCATGGCAATCGCCAGGGTCGTGTGCGCTTCGGTTGAAATGCTGCCCAGCGACATGGCGCCGGTGGCAAAGCGCGTGACGATGTCCTTGGCCGATTCGACTTCATCGAGGGGAATCGCAGGCCCGGCCGGCTTGATTTCGAACAGGCCGCGCAGCGTCATGTGGCGACGAGTCTGATCGTTGATCAGCTTGGCGTATTCCTTGTAGGTCTCGGTCTTGCCCGAGCGCGTCGCATGCTGCAGCTTGGCAATGGCATCCGGCGTCCACATGTGTTCTTCGCCGCGGACGCGGAAGGCATATTCGCCGCCACAGTCGAGCATGCTGGCGAGCACGGGATTGTCGCTGCATGCATCGCCATGCGTCCTCAGCGCCTCTTCGGCAACTTCCTTCAAGCCGATGCCTTCGACCTTGGTCGGCGTGCCGGTGAAGTAGCGGCCGACGAGGTCGGACGACAGGCCGACGGCCTCGAAAATCTGCGCGCCGCAGTAGGACTGGTAGGTGGAGATGCCCATCTTGGACATTACCTTCATCAGGCCCTTGTTGATGGCCTTGATGTAGTTTTTCTGCGCGTCGTAAGCAGTCGGCTTGGCCGGCAGCTGGGAAGCCATCGCGGCGATGCTGTCGAAGGCAAGCCACGGATGGATCGCCTGGGCGCCATAGCCGGCCAGCGTGGCGAAGTGATGCACCTCGCGTGCCGCGCCGGTTTCGACCACCATGCCGCAGGAGGTGCGCAGGCCGATCTTGACCAAGTGCTGATGAACGGCGGAACAGGCCAGCAATGCCGGGATCGGCGCCTGTTCGTGGTCGACAGCGCGATCTGAAAGAATCACCACGTTGTAGCCGGCTGCCACGGCCTGCTCGGCGCGGGTACAGACCTGGTACAGGGAACGGCTCAAACCCGCGGAGCCTGCGCTCGCCGGCGTAGTTATATCGACGACGACGGAACGGAATATGCCCTTGGTCAGTGTGTCGATGCTCTTCAGCTTGGCCATGTCGGTCGGCGAAAGTATCGGCTGATGCACCTCGAGACGCGGCGTCGGCTCGGTCTCGTCCACGCCCAGCAGGTTCGGATTGGGACTGACCAGGGAAATCAGCGACATGACGATTTCTTCGCGGATCGGGTCGATCGGCGGATTCGTTACCTGGGCAAACAACTGCTTGAAGTAGTTGAACAGAGGCTTGGCCCGGTCCGACAACACCGGCAGCGGACTGTCGTTGCCCATGGCGCCCGTGGCTTCCTCGCCATTGGTGACCATCGGTTCGAGGATGAACTTGAAATCTTCCTGCGTGTAGCCGAAGGCTTGCTGCACTTTCAGCAGCGATCCACAGGGCTTTCCCGTGGCCTTGACCTCGGGCAGATCATCGACAAAGTAGCGCGACTGCTCGATCCACTGGCGATAGGGCTTGGCAGTAGACATGGTGCGCTTGAGCTCGGCGTCGTCGATGATGCGACCCTGCTCGAGATCGATCAGGAACATCTTTCCGGGTTGCAGGCGCCATTTCTTGACGATGCGTTCCTGAGCAATCGGCAGCACGCCGATCTCGGAGGACATCACCACGAGGTCGTCGTCGGTGATCAGGTAGCGCGCCGGGCGCAAGCCGTTGCGGTCGAGGGTGGCACCGATCTGGCGGCCGTCGGTGAAGGCCACGGCGGCCGGACCGTCCCACGGCTCCATCAGCGCCATGTGGTATTCGTAGAAGGCGCGACGCTCCTCGTCCATCAAGGGATTGCCGGCCCAAGCCTCGGGAATCAGCATCATCATGGCATGCGCCAGGCTGTAGCCGCCCATCACCAGCAGTTCCAGCGCATTGTCGAAGGAGGCGGAATCGGACTGGCCGTCGTAAATCAGCGGCCAGACTTTTTCCAGGTCTTCGCCCAGCACCGGCGACGATATGCCGTGCTCGCGCGCGCGCATCCAGTTGACGTTGCCACGCAGAGCATTGATCTCGCCGTTGTGCGCGATCATGCGGAAGGGATGCGCCAGATCCCAGGTCGGGAAAGTGTTGGTCGAGAAGCGCTGGTGCGCCATCGCCAAAGCAGAGACGGCGCGCTTGTCCTGCAGGTCCAGATAGTAGGTGCCGACCTGATTGGCCAGCAACATGCCCTTGTACACCACGGTACGGCACGACATCGACGGCACGTAGAACATCTTGCCGTCGGGCAGCTTGAGGGCCTGAATGGTGTGTCCGGTCGCCTTGCGCAGGATGTAGAGCTTTCTCTCCAGCGCGTCCGCATCGGAAATCCCGCTTCCCGCCCCAATGAATACCTGGCGCACCACGGGCTCGATATCCTTGGCCGCTTGGGCCAGGCCGCTGTTGTCAACGGGAACGTCGCGCCAGCCGAGCAGAACCTGGCCTTCGTAACGAATCGCGCGCTCGATCACCGCCTCGCAGGCACGCCGGCTGGCGTCGCCACGCGGCAGAAACACCATGCCGACGCCGTACTTGCCGGGCTCAGGCAGAGTGACGTCCTGCTTGGCCATTTCCTCGCGGAAGAACGCATCGGGAATCTGGATCAGAATGCCGGCACCATCTCCCAGCAAGGGGTCGTAGCCCGTTGCGCCACGGTGCTCGAGGTTTTCCAGAATCAGCAGGCCCTGCTCGATGATCGCATGGCTCTTCTGGTTCTTGATATGGGCAACGAAACCGACGCCACAGGCGTCATGCTCATTGGCCGGGTCGTATAGACCCTGGCTGTGGGGGAGGACCATCTTGTCATTCCTCGGAAATACGACCGGCAAAAAGCCGGGGGCGGCCGGCAAAAAAGCCGGGGTGATGCCACTCCCCGGCCTTGGATGGCCCGCCGAACGTGGCGGACGAACGTGTAAATATACCGCCAAAAGCCGCCGAATTCAATACGTTGCAACGCAACATACGGACTTCATAATTCCCCGACAGAGAACAGGCGGCGATGCTCCTTCATCGAGTAGCGGTCGGTCATGCCGGCGATATAGTCGGCAGTGGCTCGCGTAATGCTCTCGCTCGCCGCCATGTCCTGGTATTGGGGCGGCAGCAGGCGCGGATCGGCGACGAAGGCATTGAACAGATCGTGAATGATGCGGCGCGCCTTGGCGGTCATGCGCAACACCTGGTAGTGCTGATACAAATGCTCGCGCAGAAAGCCCTTGAGGGCGCGGTTCTCGGCCAGCATCGCATCGGTGAAAGCGATCAGCGCAGGCGCTGCGCGAACATCCTGAAGCGTTCGCGGGGCCTCAGCCGTGATGCGTCTCTCCGACTCCGCAAGCAGGTCCGTTACCAGCGCGCCGATCATGCGGCGGATGGTTTCGTGCACGCGGCGACGGCCAGGCAGGTGCGGGAACTCTGCATCGGCCTCGGCGGCATGGCGGGCAAAGAGACTGACCTCCTCAAGTTGTTCCAGAGTGAGCAGTCCGGAGCGCAGGCCGTCATCGACGTCGTGATTGTTGTAGGCGATCTCGTCGGCCAGATTGCAGATTTGCGCCTCCAACGATGGCCGGCGCCCCTCGAGAAAGCGCTGACCGAGCTCACCAAGCTCGCGCGCTTTCGCCGGTGAGCAATGTTTGAGAATGCCCTCGCGGGTCTCGAACATCAGGTTGAGGCCGTCAAATGCCCCATAGCGCTCTTCCAGGCGGTCGACGATGCGCAGGCTCTGGAGATTGTGCTCGAAGCCGCCATGCGCCTGCATGCACTCGTTCAGGGCATCCTGGCCGGCGTGGCCGAAGGGCGTATGGCCGAGGTCATGCGCGAGGGCGATGGCTTCGACCAGGTCGTCGTTGAGATGCAGGGCGCGTGCGATCGAGCGCGCGATCTGGGCCACTTCGATGCTGTGGGTAAGTCGAGTCCGGAACAGGTCGCCTTCGTGATTGACGAAAACCTGCGTCTTGTATTCGAGACGTCGGAAAGCGGTCGAATGCACGATGCGATCGCGATCGCGCTGAAACTCGCTGCGCGCCTTCGGGCGCGGTTCGACGACTGCGCGCCCATGGCTGGCGGTGTCTACAACAGCGTAAGGCGCCAGGTCACTCACGACAGCAGGACTCGATGGCCGCGACAATCTCCTCGCGCGGCGCATCGGCATAAGTCACCGCATCGCCCAGCGCCTTGAGCAGCACGAGACGCAAGCTGCCGGCGATGACCTTCTTGTCGTGGGACATCAGTTCGAGATAGCGCGCCGCGCCGAGATCGGCGCCTTTGACGGGCAAGTTGGCGCGCTGCAGCACGGCGCGGACACGGTCGACATCGGCGACGGACAGCCAGCCCAGACGGCGCGAGAGTTCGACCGCCATCATCATGCCGGCAGCCACCGCCTCGCCATGCAACCATTCGCCATAGCCCATGCCGGTTTCGATGGCGTGGCCGAAGGTGTGGCCGAGATTGAGCAGCGCCCGACCGCCGACCGCAGCAGTCTCGTATTCGTCCGCCGCGACCACCTCTGCCTTGTTGGCGCAGGAACGCTCGATGGCATGCGCGAGCAATTCACCGTCGCGCGCGAGCAGCCCTTTCATGTTGGCTTCCAGCCAGCCGAGAAAAGGCAGGTCGCGAATCAGCCCGTACTTGATGACCTCCGCCATGCCGGCTGACAGCTCCCGGTCCGGCAACGTCTTTAATGTGTCGGTATCCGCCAGCACCAGCTTCGGCTGCCAGAAGGCGCCGACCATGTTCTTGCCGCGCGGATGATTGATGCCCGTCTTGCCGCCCACCGAGGAATCCACTTGCGAGAGCAGGGTGGTCGGAATCTGGACAAAGGGCACTCCGCGCTGATATGTGGCGGCGGCAAACCCCGCCAGATCGCCGATGACTCCGCCACCCAAAGCAACGATCGTGGTCCCGCGGTCGCAGCGATTTGCCAGCAGGGCGTCATAAATCAGGTTGAGCGACTCCCAGTTCTTGTGCGCTTCGCCATCGGGAAGGATGATCGGCGTAACGCCAACGCCGACTTTCTCCAGAGCCTTGACGACAATGTCCAGATACAGCGGCGCAACGTTGGTGTTGCTGACCAGTGCGACGCGCGCAGTGCGCAAAAACGGGACGATCAGGTCGCCACGTGAAAGCAGGCCGCCGCCAATCAGTATCGGATAGCTGCGTTCGGCCAGCGCGAGATTCAAGCGGCGCATTGTTTGTTCAACTCCCTTTCCACCTGCCTGACCAGGTGGCTTATGCTGCCACCGAGGCTGTTGATGATGATGTCGGCGACTTCGCGGTACAAAGGGTCGCGCTGGGCAAAGAGTTCCTCGATCTTCTGCATGGGATCAGCGACCTGCAACAGAGGCCGGTTCGGATCAAGACGGGTTCTTTCGAAGAGCAGACGGGGTGTTGCGTGAAGGTAGACCACCGTCCCTCCCCGCTTCAACGCGGCGCGATTTTCGGGACGAAGTACGGCGCCACCGCCAGTGGCGACGATGAGGTTTGTTTCATCGGCCAGTTCTGCAATGACCTTCGACTCGCGTTCGCGAAAGCCCAATTCGCCCTCGATATCGAATATCAGCGGAATCCTGACGCCGGTGCGCGCCTCGATCTCGTGATCGGCATCGACAAACGAACGCTGCAGGCGCCTTGCCAGCTGACGGCCGACCGTCGTTTTTCCCGCGCCCGGCATGCCCACCAGGTAGATGTTGTTCTTTGCACTCACGAGCGAATTGTAGCAGCGCAAAAAGCACGGGGCCGGCAAAAGCCGGCCCCGGTTCGCCGAATATTCGCCACCTATCGCTGGGTCAGAGTCTCGCTGATGATCCGCGGCGTAATGAAGACCAGCAATTCGCTGCGCGACTGGCTCTTGGTGGTGGTCTTGAACAGGAAGCCTACGTAGGGCAGGTCACCGAGAAAGGGAACCCGGTCCTGCGTCTGGATGTCGGATTCCCGGGCAAATCCGCCGATGACCACCGTGCCACCATTTTCGACAATCACACTGGTGGTAATGGTGTTGGTGTCCAGGCTGCCGGTCGTCGCATTGGTGATCGTGCTTTTTGCAATATTCAGCTCAAGACTGATTCGGTTGTCCGGATTCACGGAGGGCGTCACACCCAGGGTGAGAGGCGCCGAGAATGTCTGGTAGATCGGGAGACCCGTAGTCGCATTGACTCCGGTAAGAATGGTCACTTGTTGAGTGCTGTTTATCGTCGCCGCCTTGCGATTCAGGGTGACGATCCGAGGAGACGAAACGGTTTTGTTGCGTGAATCGTTCTCCGCTGCCTGCAATTCCAGCGAAATGAGTTTCGTCGCGGCGCTGTTGAACAGCATCAGCCCGAAATTGGCCGCCCCTGCCAGGGTATAGCTAGGCCGGAAGATGTTCGTGCTTGCAGTCAGCGAGGGCGTAAGGCCTCCCCCGTAGATGTCCAGATTGTTGCCGGTATTCATGGGAGCGGTGGATAACACGCCGCGCGTCGTGTTGGTTCCGGGAATCTTGTAGCCTTCCTGTTGGTAATTGAAAGCGTTCAGCCTAATCCCCAAGGAATTGCTGAAGCCAGTGGATGCTTCGACAATACGCGCCTCGATCATTACCTGCTTGGGGGGGATGTCTACATTCCGGATGACTTCGCGAATGGCTTCAACTGCGGCAAACGTGTCACGGACAAATACCTGGTTGGTGGCGTCATGAACCGAGATGCTTCCGCGCGAGGTGAGCATGCCCTTGCCGGTGCTGCCCGCAATAGGCGCCCCTGCTGCTGCCGGGGCCGCAGGGGCGCCCGCGGCCGGAGCCCCTGCGGCGCCGGCTGCAGGGGCGGCTGCGAAGCTGCTATTCACCAGGGAGACGATGTCTGCGGCTTTGACATAGTTGAGCTTGAACGTTTCCGCGACGAGCGGCGCAATATCGCTCGCTCGCGCCAGTTCATCGGCGTTGTCCTGGTCACGCTTTTGCAGAACGGCGCGATCGCCGAACAAGACGACGTCATTGCGCACCCGCATGCCGGAGTTGACTTGCGCCATGATGATCTCAAGCGCCTGGTCATAGGGAATGTTGTCGAGGTTCGCGGTGACCGTCCTGCCATTCAGCGAAGGATCGATCAGCACGTTCTTGCCCGAAATGTCAGCGAGGGTGCGCAGCACCATGGCCGCATCGGCACCGAAGAAGTTGATCGAAACCTTTTGTCCCTGATCGCCGCTCTGAACCAGCTTGTTCGCTTCATCTGCCGGAATCGGCTTGACTTCGATGGTCAGCTGGTTGTTTGCCAGGTGTGCCTGGTGAAACCAGCGGCCGCGTGCCGCGATATCGAGACGCGTCATATTGCCCATGGCGCGTGAAGTAATCGTCGTCACCGGCGTGGCAAAGTCGTTGACGTCGCGGCGGTTCTGCAGGCGCTCCGGCAGTTCCACATCGCGCAACTCGACGGTAATCCCGACGCCTGCGCGACGGATGTCGATAGGTACGGTGCCATCGGTCAGATCGACGGTGATCGTGGCTTGGCCATCTTCACCACGACGGAACAGGATATCGCGGACAGCAGCCGTATCAGCCGCCAAGGCCTGTCTTCCGGCCAGGGCCGCCGTCGCGGCGGGCTGATAGATGCTCGGCGCCGGCTCCTGGCTGGCCTGCACGCCCTGTGACTGCAGTTTGATGAACAAGACGTCGCCGACAATCTCGGTCGAGAACTTGGTCGGCCGATAGAGATTCAGCACCAGTCGCGTCAATTTGTCCGTTTGCACCAGATTCAGACTCTTGAGATCACCCTCCGCCACCTGCACGGTGGACTGCCCCGACTGGTTGTCGGTCTGGGGAAAGTCGATCACCACGCGCGGCGGCTCCACCACGCTCCAGTTCCCCGGCATTGACTTCAGGGGGGCGGACATTTGCACCTTGAGCAGCATCTGATCGCCGTCGCGCCTGACCTGAACCTGCTTGATGGAGTTTTCGGCCGCGATCGTTGCACCGGGCAGGGCAAGCCAGAAGCCCAGAATGGCGCATGCGGCAGTGTTGAATTTGTTCATTAACGTCCTCCTTCTTTCGGCACCGGAAGCAATTTCTCCTGCTCCACCCATGCGCCGTTCGCGTCCTTGACGGTTTCAAGCACCGTAACGCCATCCTTGGTAATTGCCGTGATCTTGCCGAAGCTACGGCCCATGTATTCGCCCACACGTACATGCTTTGGCTTGTTCGGTGCCGGGGTCTGAACCAGTGCATAGGGCACCGTGCCGGCCAAAATTACGCCCACAACCCTGAGATCCTCGATCGGGAAAATCTCCAGCGGTTGCTGCGGCCGGGTGCGATCCGGCGCTGTCTTGTCTGCAACGGCCTCAAGCGTCACGATCTTTCCTGGAGCAAAGGGAGACGTCATCATCTCGGTTTCGTACGCGACCGCCGGGAAAGCGGCTATTTCCGGCAGGGACGTGACCCTGCCTCTCATGCCTTTCGCCTCCTCACGCATCCATTCCCGAAGGTCCTGATGCTCTTCGGCAGCGCAGCCCAGCAACAACAACGGGCCAAAGAGGAAAAGAAGCCTGTGCAACCTCATTTCTTGCCTCCCTTGGCCGCTTGCTGGGCCTTCCGCTGGTTGGCCAGTTCGGCTTCATCGAGGTAGCGGAATGTCTTGGCAGTGGTTCTCAGCGCCAGCGATCCATTCGCGTTGGTGCTCAAGCCAATGTCGTTCAGGGTCACGATACGCGGCAGCTTGGCAAGATCGCCTGTAAACGCGCCGATGTCGTGGTAGCTGCCAATGAGATTCAGCGTTATCGGCACCTCGGCATAGAATTCCCGGGGACCCTCGCCGCCAGGCTTGAAGAGCTCAACGGACAGACCCCGCGCCTGGGCTGCCTTGTTGATATCGACCAGCATATCGCCCATCTCGGCCTTGTTCGGCAACTGCTTGAGCAGAGCGCCGAACGAACGGTCGATCTCGGCCAGCTGGCGGCGATATTCGTCCAGATTCACGGCCTGCCTCTTCTTGTTTAGCCAGTCTTCCTTATGTTTGGCCTCCTGATTCTTCTTCGCCTCCAGCTCCTCCAGCTGGACGCTCCAGCCAATGGCACCAAATCCCCATGCAGCGGCAAGCAAGGCGCAAAACAGCCCGAGCAGAATGATGATGCGGGGAGCCAGTGGCCACAACCCCGGATCCTTCGGATCCAGAGTCTTGAAATCCATCGCCAACTGCTGGAAATCAATCAGCGGCTTCTTGGGTGCGGCGGGCTCTGCCTTTACATTGACAGCCTGTTTGTCCGCCATGCGCTCGACAGCCGATTTCCGCTTGAATATGGCTGAAAGGGAGGGTAGCTTCATCATTTCTTCCCTTGCACGGATGCGGGCGCCGGCTTGGCTGCGGCCGCACTCTGACGCGTGATCTGGGTAGTTATGCTGAACGCATTTAGACGCCGGTTGGCCACCACCTCGGCCTTGGTCTCGATCAGCGTCGAATTCTCAAGCAGGGGCGACTCATCGAGATTGTTCATCAGGGTGGTTATCCGCGCGTTCGACTGTGCATAACCGGAAATGGCTATCCTTGGTCCGGTTTGCGCAAGGGTGCGCAAATAGATGCCTTCCGGCACCTGTTTTGCCAGCTCGTTGAACAAGTGCACAATCTCAGTGCGGTTGGCCTGCAGTGCCTCGATCACCCGCTTGCGAGACAACAGCGCGTTGGTCTGTTCCTGGATCTTCTTTATTTCGTCAATCTCTTTGTCCAGGCTGGCGATCTCACGCTTGAGGAATTCATTCTTCTCGTTCTGTCCCGCAATCTGGCGATTGATCAGCGAGAAGCCGAGGAACCAGATCAATGCAACCAACAGCGACACCAGTCCCAGCAGTACATAGAACTGCTGGCGTCGCCCCTTGCGCTTCTCCTCGCGATGAGGAAGGAGATTGATCCGGATCATTGATCGAACTTCCTGAGGGCCAGCCCGCAAGCCACCATGAGCGCCGGCGCGTCTGCCGCCAGCTGCTTGGCGCGTATGCGCGGCGAAATCGCCATCCCGGCAAACGGATCGGCCAACAGGGTATTGACGTTCGTGCGCTGAGCGACGATTTCGGCTACGCCGGGAACCAGCGCCGATCCTCCGGCAAGGATGATGTGATGCACTTCGTTGAACGGCGTCGAGGTGAAGAAGAACTGCAGCGCGCGAGCCACTTCCTGCGCCATGTTTTCAATGAAGGGATGAAGAATTTCTGCTTCGTAGTTGTCGGGCGGCGTGCCCGAACGCTTAAGATTTTCGGCCTCCTCCGGACCCATGCCGTAGGCGCGCATGATCTCCTCGGTGAGCTGCGCCCCCCCGAAGGCCTGCTCGCGCGCATAGAGCTGCTGATCGTCCTTCATGATGGTGACCTTCATGGCCGAGGCGCCCACGTCCACCAGCGCAACGATCTGGCCTACTCCCTCGCGCGGAAGCTGCCTGGTCACCAATTCATACGCGGCCTGGGTGGCGTAGGCCTCGACATCCATCACCACCGGCTTCAACTCGGCCACTTCCGCAGCGGCGACGCGGTCTTCGACCTTCTCCTTGCGTGAAGCCGCCAGCAATACCTCAACGTCGTCGGGACTCGAGGGTGCCGGGCCGATCACCTGGAAATCGAGATTGACCTCTTCCAGGGCAAACGGGATGTATTGATTGGCTTCCGATTCGACCTGAACCTCCATCTCCTGCTCGCGCAGGCTGGCCGGCAGCGTAATCTTCTTGGTGATCACCGCAGAAGTCGGCAGTGCCATGGCGATAAACCGGGTCGAAGTGCCCAAGCGCTTCCAGCACCGCTGGAGTGCTTCGGCCACAACATCAAGCGACGCCAGGTTGCCATCGACCACGGCATCCTTCGGCAAAGGCTCGATCGCGTAGCGCTCAACCCGCGGTTGCCCCTTGCCGGCATCCACCAACTCGACCATTTTGATGGCGGTCGAACTGATATCCACACCGATCAGCGGACGGAGCTTCGGGTTAAAGATCGACTTCAGGGCCGAGACATCGATCTGCAAAGAATTTTTCCTTTAAAAATATTGCGTTACGCGCTATACAGATAATTTACTTCAGATGCTAGCAGCAACTATATCGCCTGTAAAGCAAAAAGATCACGGATGAACAAGCGGAGCGTGTCTTCAGCGCCACAGCTATAATCCTACGCGCCGCCTTCAACCCCGTCCATTCGTGCCCCTTCCCGTCCTACCCGCCCCCGCTCGCTGGGCACTGTATTTCCTGCTCCTGATCGGAGGCGCTGTACTTTGCGTCGCCGCCCTTGCCGGCATCGCGCTGATCCTGATCTATCCGCAGCTTCCCTCGCTGGAGGTGCTGACCGACTACCAGCCGAAGATTCCCTTGCGCGTCTACACCAGCGACGGCCATCTGATTGGCGAGTTCGGCGAGGAGCGGCGCAACTTCGCACACATCAAGGACGTTCCCGCCGTAATGAAGCAGGCCATTCTCGCGGCCGAAGACGAGCGCTTCTACCAGCACCCGGGGATCGACACACTCGGCGTATTGCGTGCAGCGTATTCCAATTTCGTGGGGGGGGGCAAGCGCCAGGGCGCGTCAACCATCACCATGCAGGTGGCTCGCAACTTTTTCCTGTCGAGCGAAAAGACCCTGACACGGAAACTCTACGAGATGCTGCTGGCGTTCAAGATAGAGAACAATCTCGGCAAGGACCAGATTCTCGAGATCTACATCAACCAGATCTTTCTCGGGCAACGCGCCTACGGCTTCTCCGCCGCGGCACAGATCTACTACGGCAAGCCGCTGAAGGATGTCACGGTGGCCGAGGCGGCCATGCTCGCCGGGCTTCCCAAGGCGCCTTCGGCCTACAATCCGGTGGCCAATCCGAAGCGCGCGCAGCTGCGTCAGCGCTACGTCCTGCGCCGGATGCGCGAACTCGACTTCATCGACGACGCGCAATTGAAGGCGGCGCAGGCGGAAGCCCTGTACGTCAAGCGCGACGTAAACGAGTTCGGAGTGCGCGCCGACTATGTTGCGGAGATGGCGCGCCAGATAGCTGCCGAACGCTTTCCCGACGATCTCTACAGCCGCGGCCTGCGCGTCATCACCACGATAAACTTCAGCGAACAACAGGCCGCCTACCTTGCCGTGCGCCGCGGCGTCATGGATTACGACCGGCGCCACGGCTATCGCGGCGCCGAGGCCTACGTCGACCTGACGGACGTCACTTCGGATCAGGACGAGGAACTGGAAGATCTGCTGGCCGACTATGACGACAGCGACGATCTGCTGCCGGCCATCGTTCTGGAGGCCACGCCAAAACTGGTGCGCGCCTATCTGCGCGGCGGCGAGGTGCTCGCGATCAGCGACGACGGACTCAAGTTTGCCGTGCGCATGCTGGACGACAAGTCGCCGCCCAACAAGCGGGTGCGGCGTGGTGCAGTAATCCGCGTCCAGAAATCGGGCAAAGCCGCGCACATCGTCCAGTTGCCGGATGTCGAGGCGGCGTTCGTCGCCGCCAGCCCGGTCGATGGTGCGATCCGGGCACTGGTCGGCGGCTTCGATTTCAACCGCAGCAAGTTCAACCACGTCACTCAGGCCTGGCGTCAGCCCGGATCCAGCTTCAAGCCCTTCATCTACTCGGCCTCGCTGGAAAAAGGCTATACCCCGGCCTCCGTGATTCCGGACGAGCCCGTCTCGATCTCCGCCGAAGAAACGGGTTCCCAAGCCTGGGAACCGAAGAACTACGACGGCAAGTATGAAGGCCCGATGACTCTGCGCACCGCGCTGGCGAAATCCAAGAACATGGTTTCGATCCGTTTGCTGCGCGCCATTGGCACCCATTACGCGCAGGACTATGTGACGCGCTTCGGCTTCGATGCGGACAAGCACCCGCCCTATCTGACTCTGGCGCTGGGCGCGGGATCGGTGACGCCATGGCAGCAGCTCGCGGCCTATTCGATATTCGCCAACGGCGGCTACCGCATCACCCCTTATATCGTGCGCGAGATTGTCGATGACAAGGGCACCGTGCTGGCCGCCACGCAGCCCACCCTGGCCGGCGATGAATCGCTGCGCGCGATCGATGCACGCAATGCCTGGCTGATGGACAGCATGATGCACGACGTGGTGCGGCGCGGCACCGCGACCCGCGCTGCCGCCGTGCTCAAGCGCGGCGATCTGGCCGGCAAAACCGGCACCACTAACGATTACATCGATGCATGGTTCTGCGGCTACCAGCCGACCGTGGTCGGCATCGCCTGGATCGGTTTCGATCAGCCCAAGCGCATGGGCAACGGCGAAACCGGCAGCGCCGCCGCGTTGCCGATGTGGATCAGCTTCATGGAGCAGGCCTTGAAGGGTGTACCGGAGAGCTGGCAGGAAACCCCCGGCAACCTCGTGCCGATCGTCGCCAACGATCCTTCCGGCAAGACCAGTAAGGAGCTCATCTACAAGGAACTGCTGCCTGCGCCGGTGGCGGACGAGGAAGAACCGAAACAGCAGTCCAGGCTGGAGCCGACGCAAGACCCTGCGCCGGTAAGGGATGCGAAGCCAAAACTCGTTGACAAGCCAGCGGCCGAAAGACCCGCGCTGCAAAAACCTGCCGAAAAGAAGAACTAGAGCACGATCCTGACGCCGGCCTGTTCCGACAGGGTGCGCGACACGGCCGCCATCAGCTCCTCGCCGTCGCGCGTCCCGACCCAGCGTCCCCCTTCGGGTCGAAAGTGGTAACCGCCCGATTTGGCCGCCAGCCAGATTTCACGGGCGGCACCGTGGCGATTCAGGATGATCTTCGAGCCGTTCTCGAATTCGACCTCTATCACGCCGCCCGGCTTGGTTTCAAAATCGAAATCGGCGACGCCGCTCTCGCTTGCCACCTCAAGCGCCGTCTCGATGCGTGCCAGCTCGGCATCCGCCGCGGCCATGAATTCCCGCTCATCCATCGCGTGTTACCATCCTTTGCCTGTCGAGACACACCCAGCCACGTCCATCTGCCATGCGTCTGATACCTTCATTCCTCGCCGCCCTGATCACCCTGACGGCCCTCGCCGCCTGCGGTACCAGGACCCCGCTGACGCTGCCTTCTCCGGCGGCTCCTGCGGTCGATAATAGCAACAAAGCCGCGGCAGAGCCCAGACGATGAGTCTGGCCGTCATGCATGCGGACGGCCTGCGGGTCGAAGGCGTTGCGCTGGCCGAGATTGCCGCGCGCTTCGGCACTCCCTGCTACGTCTATTCGCGAGCGGCGCTCACCGCCGCCTACGCGGCCTATCGCGACGCGCTGCAGGCGCACGGCCTGGCCGGGCGATCGCTGATCTGCTACGCGGTCAAGGCCAACTCGAATCTCGCCATCCTCAATCTATTCGCCGGACTCGGCGCCGGCTTCGACATCGTTTCCGGCGGCGAACTGGCGCGCGTGCTCGCCGCCGGCGGCGATGCGAACAAGATCGTGTTTTCCGGCGTGGGCAAGTCGCGCGAGGAAATGCGTGCGGCACTGGAGGCGGGCATCCACTGCTTCAATGTCGAATCGGCGAGCGAACTCGAACACCTCAGCGAGGTTGCCGGCAGCGTCGGCCGCCGTGCCCCGGTTTCGCTGCGCGTGAATCCGGACGTCGACCCGAAGACGCATCCCTATATTTCCACCGGCCTCAAGAATGCCAAGTTCGGCGTCGCCTTCGGCGAGGCTTTCGACCTCTACCGCCGCGCTGCCACGCTGCCGCACATCGCCGTGAAAGGCATCGACTGCCACATCGGCTCGCAACTGCTCGATCCGGCGCCGGCCGCCGAAGCCGCCGACAAGGTGCTGGCGCTGGTCGATCGTCTCGCCGCCGCGGGCATCGTGCTGGAGCACATCGACCTCGGCGGCGGCATGGGCATTCAGTATCGTGCCGACGAGCCTGCGCCGGCCGCGGCCGAGTATCTCGCGCCCATGCTGACCCGGCTCGCCGGCCGCCGCGAAAAGCTGATGTTCGAGCCCGGCCGCTCGCTGGTCGGCAATGCGGGCCTGCTGCTGACCCGCGTCGAAGTGCTGAAGCCGGGCGAGGAAAAGCACTTTGCCGTGGTCGACGCGGCGATGAATGACCTGATGCGTCCGGCGCTCTACGATGCCTGGCACGACATCCTGAGAGTCGGCGCTGACAGTACGGCGAAGGGTGAGGCAATGAGCTACGAAATCGTCGGTCCGGTCTGTGAATCGGGCGATTTCCTCGGCCACGACCGCCTGCTGGCGCTGAACGAGGGCGATCTGCTCGCCATCCTCTCGGCAGGCGCCTACGGCATGGCGATGGCCTCCAATTACAACAGCCGGCCGCGCGCCGCCGAAGTCATGGTCGATGGCGACGCCGTGCATCTGATCCGTCGCCGCGAGGAAGTCGCGCAGCTCTTCGCCCTCGAATCCACTCTGCCGCCGAAAGGCTGATCCGCCGATGACCGGGACGCGCAAGATTCTCTTGATCGTCGCCCTGCTTGCCGCCGGCGGCGGGGCCGCGTGGTATTTCGCCAAATCCGGCGCTCCCGCAACCGGCAAGAAGACGCAGGCCCCGCCGGTTCCCGTCAGACTGGCCAAGGCCGTCGTTCAGGACATGCCGCTGCGGCTCGACATCACGGGCCGCACCGAGGCCTACGAGACCGTCACGCTCAAGTCGCGCGTCGACGGGCAAGTGCAGGGCGTGACCTTCACCGAAGGCCAGCACGTGCGACAAGGCGATCTGCTGCTGCGCCTCGACCCCGCCGACTTCCAGGCCAAACTCAACCAGGCCGAAGCCAATCTGGCCAGGAGCCGCGCACAGTCCGCCAAGGCGAACGCCGATGTCGAGCGCTACATAGCGCTGCGCGCCAAGGGCTTCGTCTCCGAAGAGAAGGTCGGCGAGATGCGCACCGCGGCCGCGGCGGCAGAAGCCGTCGCCCGCGCCGATGCTGCCGCCGCCGAACTGGCGCGCCTGCAATTGTCATATACGGTGGTCAAGGCGCCCTTCGCCGGCGTGGTCGGGGCGAAGCTGGTGTCGCCCGGCGCCGCGGTGAAGGTCAACGACACGACGCTGGCCGTGGTCAATCGCGTGCGTCCGCTTTACGTGGGCTTTGCCGTCCCGGAAAAATATCTGCCGCTGCTGCAGGCCGGCATGCGCTCAGGGAAAAAGTCGATGAAGGCGGCGATTTCGGTACCGGGCATTTCTGTCCCCTGGGAAGCCGATGTGCGCTTTCTCGATAACGGCGTCGATGTCGCGACCGGCACCATCCAGCTCAAGGCCATCCTGCCCAACGAGGACGAGAGGCTCGCGCCCGGGCAGTTCGTCAGCGTCAGCCTGGTGCTCGACACGCTCAAGGATGCGGTGGTGATTCCCGCCGAGGCGGTGCAACAGGGCGCCGAAGGCAGCTTCCTGTTCGTGGCGAAAGAAGACGGCACAGTGGACGTCCGCAAGATCCGCGTCGGCGCGGTACAGCAACGATCCGCGATCGTCGCCGAGGGCCTTGCCGGCGGCGAATCCGTCGTCACCGAAGGCCATCTGCGGCTGACCGCCGGCGCCAGGATCAAGCCTGCGGACGGCGGCCCCGAAGGCAAAGGCGGCAAGCCCGGCGCTCCCGGGGGCAAAGACGGCAAGTCGGGCAAACCCGGCGGCCCCGGCAAGCCAGACTAGGAGGCCGCGATGCAGTTGCCAGAGCTGTGCATCCGCCGCCCGGTGATGACCACGCTGCTGATGGCGGCCTTCCTCATTTTCGGCATCATCGCCTACCGTGCCTTGCCGGTCTCCGAACTGCCCAGCATCGATTTCCCCACCATCTCGGTCACCGCCCAGTTGCCCGGCGCCTCGCCGGAAACCATGGCGGCTTCCGTTGCCACTCCGCTCGAAGGCCAGTTCTCGACGATTTCGGGTCTCGACTCGATGACCTCGACCAGCGCCCAGGGCACCACCACGGTGACGCTGCAGTTCGCGCTCGACCGCGACATCGATGCCGCCGCGCAGGACGTGCAGTCGGCCATCGCCGCGGCGCAGCGCAAGCTGCCGCCGGACATGCCGACGCCACCGTCGTTCCGCAAGGTCAATCCGGCGGACTTCGCGATTTTCTACATCGCGATGAACTCGACCACACTGCCCACCTGGGTGGTCAACGAGTATGCCGAGACCCAGCTCGCCCAGCGCCTGTCGACGCTGCCCGGCGTCGCCCAGGTCAATGTCTTCGGTTCGCAGAAGTACGCCGTGCGCATTCAGGCCGACCCGGCCCAGCTCAGCTCGCGCGGCATCGGCATCGACGAATTGCAGGCGGCGGTCAGGAATGCCAACGTCAACCTGCCGCTGGGCACGCTCGAGGGCACGCGGCAGAGCTTCGCCCTGCAAGCCAACGGCCAGCTGCTGAACGCCGCCGCCTATCGCCCCCTCACCGTGGCCTGGCGCAACGGCGCGCCGGTGAAGCTCGAGGAGCTGGCAAAGGTCACCGACAGCGTCGAAAACGCCAAGGTCGCCGCCTGGTTCAACGACCGGCGCACCATCATGCTGGCGGTATTCCGCCAGCCCGGTTCGAACACGATTGAAACGGTAAGCGCGATCAGGAAAGTCCTGCCCGCCTTCCAGGCCAACCTGCCGGCCTCGATCGACCTCCAGATACATTACGACCGCAGCGTCTCGATCCGCGACGCGATCAACGACGTGCAATTCACGCTGATCCTTGCCGGCTTCCTGGTGATCCTGGTCATCCTGATGTTCCTGCGCAATCTTTCGGCGACGATCATTCCGGCGCTGGCCTTGCCGATCTCGGTGATCGGCACCTTCGCCGTGATGCATGCGCTGGGCTACAGCCTCGACAACCTGTCGCTGCTGGCGCTCACGCTGTCGGTCGGCTTCGTCGTCGATGACGCGATCGTCATGCTGGAAAACATCATGCGCCACATCGAGAACGGCGAGGAGCCGTTCGAGGCGGCGATCCGCGGCGCGCGAGAAATAGGCTTTACCATCATTTCGATGACGCTCTCGCTGATCGCCGTGTTCATTCCGGTGATGTTCATGAGCGGCATCGTCGGCCGCCTGCTGCACGAGTTCGCCGTCACCATCTGCGCCGCGATCCTGGTCTCCGGCTTCGTCTCGCTGACCCTGACGCCGATGCTCTGCAGCCGCTACCTGAAACGCGCCGGACCGGAGCAGCATGGCCGCCTCTTCCTCGCCTTCGAGAGCTTTTTTGACGCCATGCTGGGGGCTTACCGGCAGTCGCTCGGCTGGTGCATGGCGCGGCCGCTGTGGGTCATGCTCTCCTTCGTCCTCACCCTGATCGCCACTGCCCTGCTCTATACGGCCGTGCCCAAAGACTTCCTGCCCAGCGGCGATACGGGGCAGATCATCGCCTCCACCGAAGGTCCGCAGGACATTGCCTTTCCGGCCATGATGCAGCGGCAGCGCGCCGTTGCCGAAATCATTGCCAAGGATCCGGCCGTGCGCACGCTGGGGTCCTTCGTCGGCGCCAGCGGGCCGCGCCCGACCTCCAATACCGGCACGCTGGTGCTCAACCTCAAGCCGCACAGCGAGCGCACGGAAAAGCCCGACGAAATCATCGCCCGCCTGCGCCCCAAGCTGGCCGCCGTGCCCGGCATTCGCGTCTTCCTGCAGAACCCGCCGCCGATCCGCATCGGCGGCCAGGTGACCAACGCCCAGTTCCAATACACGCTGCAGGACACCGACCTGGCCGAACTCTACCGCTGGAACGACGTGCTGCTCGAGCACCTGCGCGAGTTGCCCGGACTGGTCGACGTCAACACCAACCTCAAGAATCAGAGCCCCGTGATTGCGCTCGACATCGACCGCGAGAAACTGGCGCCGCTTGGGCTAAGCATCGGCCAGATCGAAGATGCACTGCAGAGCGCCTTCAGTTCGCGCCAGATCTCTACGATCTACGCCGCCACCAACCAGTACCAGGTCATCCTCGAAGTGGCGCCGGAGCTGCAGGCCGATCCGGCCACGCTGGCGAAAATCCATGTCCGTTCCAGCTCTGGCCGCCTGGTGCCGGTCGATACCGTGGCCCGCATCAGCCGCACGACGCAGGCGCTGACGGTCAACCACCAGGGCCAACTGCCCGCGGTGACGCTGTCCTTCAACCTGATGCCCGGCGTTTCACTGGGCGATGCCGTGGATCGCATCCGCAAGATGGAACGCGAGATGAACATGCCCGCCTCGCTCACCACCAGTCTGCAGGGCGCGGCACAGGCCTTCGAGGCGTCGTTGCAGGGACTGGGCATATTGCTGCTGGTCGCCATCCTGGTGGTCTATATCGTGCTCGGCATTCTCTACGAGAGCTTCGTGCACCCGCTCACGATTCTCTCCGGGCTGCCCGCCGCGGGCCTCGGCGCGCTGCTGACGCTGCTGATTTTCGGCGTCGATCTGAGCCTCTATGCCTTCGTCGGGATCATCATGCTGGTCGGCATCGTCAAGAAGAACGCGATCATGATGATCGACTTCGCCCTCGACAAGCAGCGCACGGAAGGCGTCGCTGCGGCGCAGGCGATTTTCGAGGCCTGCATGATCCGCTTCCGGCCGATCATGATGACCACCATGGCCGCGCTGGTGGGAACCCTGCCGATCGCGATCGGCTGGGGCGCCGGCGCCGAAGTGCGACGGCCGCTCGGCCTGGCCGTCGTCGGCGGCCTGCTGCTGTCGCAGTTCCTGACGCTGTACCTGACGCCGGTGGTGTATCTCTACCTCGACAAGCTGGGCAAGGGGCACAAGCCCGCCTGAAGGCCGGGAAAGTCGGCGCTGGCGGGACGGCGCCGGCCAGTAGACCCGAGTCCCATCCCGCGCCATGTTCCGCTTCTCCGCTTCATCCGGCATGGACCGTCACCGCGACCGAGTGATCACGACGGTCGTCGACCAGCGGAATCATCTTGTCGGCGCGCTCGACACCATCGACCAGCACACTGGTCACGCGACTCTGGCCATCATCGTCGCCATCAGAGCCAACCCCTGTTTGCGCAACCGCGATGTGGTACACCGTTTCCCGATAGCGGTAGTGGATCTTGAACGCCCGCCAGTCCGCCGGCAGGCAGGGAGCAAGATGCAGCCTGTCGCCCGCAAGACTGAGGCCCAGCAGCGACTCAAGCACCAGGCGGTACATCCAGCCGGCTGATCCGGTGTACCAGCTCCAGCCACCACGCCCCACATGTGGCGCCACCGCATAGACGTCGGCGGCAACGACGTAGGGCTCCACCTTGTAGACGGCGATCGCTTCTGCCGACAGCGCGTGGTTCGCCGGGTTGATCATACGCATCAGTTCCCAGGCGCGTTCGCCCTCGCCCAAGGCGGCGAAGGCCATTGACGCCCAGATCGCGGCATGGGTGTATTGCCCGCCGTTCTCCCTGACGCCCGGCACATAGCCGCGGATATATCCCGGATCCATGTCGGAATTATTGTCGAAGGGCGGATCGAGCAGCTGCACTAGCCCGGCGTCGCGGCGCACCAGATGGTCATCGACCGCCTGCATCGCCAAGCGCGAACGGGCGATGCCGACACTATCTTTGCCGTGAGCGTCACCCACTGCGGACAACACCGACCAGCTTTGCGAAATCGAATCGATGCGGCATTCCGTGTTGCCTGCCGAACCCAGCGGCTTGCCGTCGTCGAAATAGGCACGGCGATACCAGTCGCCGTCCCAAGCGTGTTGCTCGATGTCCTGCCGCAGGCGTCCGCCCTCCTCCCGACATAACTCGGCGAACGCGGAATCGCCTTGCGCCAGCGCCACCGGAGCGAACTGTCGCAGCACTTCGCAGAGGAAGAAGCCGAGCCAGACGCTTTCACCCTTGCCTTGAATGCCGACCAGGTTCATGCCGTCGTTCCAGTCGCCGGAGCCGATCAGCGGCAGGCCGTGGCTGCCAAAGCGCAGTCCGTGGCGGATGGCCCGCACGCAGTGCTCGTAGAGGCTGGCCGTCTCGCTGGAGCGGCCGGGCAGATCGTAGTAGGAGTCGTCTTCCGCGTTCACCGCGCGGCCTTCGAGGAAACCCACGTCGACATCCAGCACGCCGGTATCGCCGATGCCCGTCACATAGCGGCACACCGCCAGCGGCAGCCACAGGTAGTCGTCCGAGCAATGGGTGCGCACGCCGCGGCCCGCCGGCGGGTGCCACCAGTGCTGCACGTCGCCTTCCGCGAACTGCCGGCCGGCGCTGAGCAGCAGGTGTTCGCGCACCAGCGCGGGCTCGGCATGGATCAGCGCCATCATGTCCTGCAACTGGTCGCGGAAGCCGTAAGCGCCGCCCGACTGGTAGTAGCCGCTGCGGGCCCAGACCCGACAAGCCAGGGTTTGATACACCAGCCAGCCGTTGGCCAGCACGTTGAGCGAGGGGTCGGGCGTTTCCACCTGCACGGCGCCGACGGTGCGATTCCAGTAGTGCCACACCGCCTCCAGCGCGCCGCGCGCCGCGGTGCTGCCACGGAAGCGCTGCACCAGTCTGGTCGCCTCGTCGGCATTGCGGCCGACGCCGAGGCGGAACACGATCTCGCGCTCCTGTCCGTCGGCCAGGTCGAAGGCTACCTGCAGCGCGCCGCAGGGATCGAGCCCGGCGCCGACCTTGCCGGACAGCCGCGCCCGGCTCATGGCCGCCGGATTTTGCAGGCTGCCGTTGCGGCCGAGGAATTCCACGCGGTCGCCACTGACGCTGCGCTGGCGCTCGTCGACATCGAAGAACGCCACCTGAGCGGAAAACTCCGTGTGGTAGGGATTGCGCGCGTACAGCGCGCCGCTCAGCGATCCGATCTGCGGCCCGATTTCGGTGCTCACATGCATCGCCGATTTGGCGCGCAGATCGCCCAGCACCCACTCGACATAGCCGGTCGCCGAGAGTTTCCGCGGGCGCCCGGATTCGTTGCGTACTTTCAACACCGAAAACTTGACGGCCGCATCCATCGCCACGTAAACCCACAGCTCCGAACGGATGCCGGCCGACCGGGTTTCGAACACGCTGTAGCCGAAACCGTGGCGGATCACGTGCGACAGGCCGGCGCCTGCCGGCAGGGGCGTCGGCGACCAGACCTGGCCGCTCTCTTCGTCGCGCAGGTAGATTGCCTCGCCGCTGGCATCGCTGACCGGATCGTTATGCCAGGGCGTCAGGCGGAACTCGTGGGCATTCTCGCTCCAGGTGTAGGCACCACCATTCTCCGAAACCACCGTGCCGAAATGCGGATTGGCCAGCACATTCACCCACGGCGCTGGCGTTGTTTGTCCGGGTGCGAGGCTGATGACGTATTCGCGGCCGTCGGGAGTGAATCCGCCGAGGCCGTTGTACAGGATCAGATCCCGCCGCGGCGGCACGGCGGCAGCCAGGGTATCGCTGCGATGGGGGCGGCTGCGCTTGAGCGGCGGCACCCGCGCATCCGCCGCAACGCGCTGGTCGAGTTGTTCCACCAGCGTGCCGCGCGTGTCGCTGAGGACCACGCGGGCAACCGAGTGGAACAGCATCCGGTCTTCGCTGGAGATCTGCTCCACCGGCCGCACGAAGATGCCGCCGGGCCGGTCGATCACGCTGGCCTCGATACCCGAGGCGATCAGTCCGATGATCTGCTCCTGCAGACGTTGCCGGTAGCCGGCGTGCTCCTCGTTCCAGATCACCAGGTCCACCGTCAGCCCCTTCTGGCGCCAGTAGGCATGGGCCTGCACCAGCTGGCGCACCAGATCGAGGTTGGCGAAGTCGCCGATCTGCAGCAGCACGATCGGCAGATCGCCGGAAATCGCATAACCCCAAAGCCCGGACTGGCCGCGACGATTCCTGATCAGCACGGCGGCGTCGGCACGCAAGCTGGCATTGGCGTGGATCACCGAGCTGGCGAGGCGCGCATACAGTTGCGCATCGGCCTCCGTGGCATTGAGCTGGCGCAGGACCACCTGGCTGTGCGTCCAGGTCAGGTCGAAGACACGGTCGGCGAGATGCCGGTCCTGGTATTTGTCGACCAGCGCCACCGCCTTGGCGCGCGTCTCGCTGATGCCCGACACGCGGTTGATCGTCACCACCTGATCCGGGTCAAGCGTCACGGTATGACGGATGGCAACGATCGGGTCGAGCACCGAACCGGCGCTGCCCGACAGCGGCGCCAATCCCTCGCTCATGGCCAGGGGGGCGACGGTGCTGCGGCCACGGCCGATGAAGCGCAGGCGATCCGTCTCGTAGGACACCTCGCCCATTTCCGCCCCGTGCACCGTCATCAGATGGAACATCCAGGGCGCCTTTTCGCCGACCGAGCGCGGCCGGCGCGTACACAGGATGGCGTGCCGCTCGGGGATGATCTCGGTCTGCACGAAAAGATTGCTGAAGGCGGGATGCATGGTGTCGGCAGCCGCCGGCCCGATCACCACTTCGGCGTAGCTCGTGACGTCGATCACCCGGCGCTGCCGCGACCGATTGGTGATGCGCACCCGGCGCAGCTCGATATCATCCTCCGGCGAGACCACAATTTCGGTATAGGTTTCGAAATCGCTCCCACCATGGCCATCCACGTCAGCCACGGAGTCGCGGCGGCGGAACTCGGCGCGCCCTTCGGAGAAAATTGCCTCGAAGCTGTCCGCGCGCCTCAGCGTCGGTTGATGGGCAGTCGACCAGAATTCCCCGCTGGCCCGGTCGCGGATGTAGCAGAAGGTGCCCCGGTTGTCGCAGGTGCCGTCCTCGCGCCAGCGCGTCACGGCGAGATCGTTCCAGCGGCTGTAGCCGCCGCCGGCGTTGGTCACCATGACGTGGTAGCGCCCGTTCGAGAGCAGCTGCACTTCCGGTTTCGGCGTGTCGGCGCTGTTGAACACCCGGATGGGTATCTCTGCGGCAACGGGAGATGCGCTTGCATCGGCGAGCTGGGCGATGTGCGAGAACAACGCCGTCGCCCGCGGAATCCGCTCCTGCAGCAGCAGCATGACGGCCTGGAACAGCCGGTCCGATTCGAAGCGCCGCTGCATCGGCCGGTCCAGCAGCAGGCAGGCCAGCGCCAACAGGCTCATGCCCTGGTGATGGGCCATGAAAGAACGCACGACCGTGCTCGATTGCCGGCGTCGCTGCCGCGCAGGCGTGTAGTCGATCGCTTCGTAGAAGCCGAACTTCCCCATGAAGCCGTCACTCGCCAGGCGTTGCAGATTCAGGCACGCCTCTTCCGGCGCCACGGTCAGCGCGAGTACCGAGGCATAGGGCGCGATGACCAGATCGTCGGCCAGCCCGCGCTTGAGGCCGAGGCCCGGCACGCCGAAGGCGCGATACTGATAGTTGAGATGCGCATCGACGGTGTTGTAGCCGGATTCCGAAATGCCCCAGGGCACGCCGCGCTGGCGTCCGTACTCGATCTGCCTGGCCACGGCCGCCTTGCAGGTCTGGTCGAGCAGGGTGTTGTCGTAGCTCGGCATGACCAGCAGGGGCATCAGGTATTCGAACATGGAGCCGCTCCACGACAACAGCACCGGCTCGCCGCCGGCGCGGGTCAGCAGCCTTCCCAGCGCGAACCAGCTGTCGAGCGGCAATTGCCCCTGCGCAATGCCGACGAAGCAGCACAGGCGTGCTTCGGAAGCCAGCAGGTCGTAGTAACTCGTGTCCATCCGCCGCTCGTCGAGGTTGTAGCCGATGGTCAGCAACTGCCGCGCCTTGTCGAACAGGAAGTCGTATTCCATATGGGCGAACTCGAAGGCTCTCGCCGCCAGTCCGTCGAGCACTGCCATCCGCTCGCGCGCCGGGACGCTGCCGGCCGCAGCCAGTTCACGCAGGGTCGGAATTCCAGCGCCGTCGGCCAGTGTCGGCACCTCGTTCGACACCAGCCATGGGGCGAGAAGACTCAGCTCGTCCAGCGCCTCGCGACATTGCCGGACCAGCGTTGCGGCCCATTCGTTGGCCTCGCTTGCCAGTGCGGGATCGTCACTGCCGTCGAGACCGCCGGCAATCTGGAGCTGCAGTTCGGCGGCGGCGGTCGACAAGTCGACCAGGACCGCGCGCGCCGCTGCGAGCGTGCGTGGCGGGGCCGTGGATGCAGCCTCCAGCCGTTTCTGAAACGCCGCTACCGGGTCCGCCCCCGGACCGTCCGACGCATCCGCGAGAATTCCCAGCGTGTCGCGCACGCCGTCGAACAACTGCGCCGGCAGTATTCGCTCATTGGCCAGCGCGAACAGGCCTGCTCGCAAGGTCAGCAAATGGCCGGCCAGATTGCCGCTGTCCACCGTCGAGATGTAGCGCGGCGCCAAAGGCTGCAGCGTCTGGGTGTCGTACCAGTTGAAGAAGTGTCCGCGGTGACGCTCCAGCAGATCCAGGGTGGCGAATGTGTTGCTGGTGCGCAGGATCACTTGTCCGGCCGGGAGGTAGCCGAAGTCCCAGGCAGAAAGATTGGCCAGCAGAGCCAGTCCGATATTGGTCGGTGAAGTTCGATGCGCAATCGCGGCACTCCGATATTCCTGGGAATTGTCGGGCGGCAGCCAGTGATCCTCGGCGCCGACGAAGTTGTCAAAGAAAGCCCAGGTGCGGCGCGACAGCGCGCGCAGGAACAGGGTTTGCTCGATGGTCAGGCTCGCCTTGCGGCGCGCCAGCGGCAGGCTGATCCACCAGGCGATCACGGGGGAGGCAAACCAGAGCAGCAAAATCGGCCCGGCCACCGTCAATGCCGCTGGCGCCCAAGTCGCCAACTCGATTGCGGTCGCGGCAGCAAGTGTCGGTGCCGCCCACATCGACCGTAGAACACCGGCCAGGCTATGGCCATCGCCATTGGCCGACTCGCGATCCGCCTCGCTCGACGGATTCCATTCCAGCAGTCGCCGGTGGGAGACGAGCATTCGCCAGACCGTGCGTGCGATGGCATCCAGGCTGTAGAACGCCTCGTGCGGCAGACAGGCAAACTCGAACGCGAACTGCCTCACGCGCCGTGACGCCGACAGTCCTACGGCGGCGAGGTGCTGTCTGAGCAACACCTCGTCGGACTTGCGGAAGAACTCCAGGACGGAAGCACAGACCGAGGGAATCAACAGGATGCCGATCATCGACAAGGTCCATAGACCGACCGCAGGCAACAGCGTCCATCCCAGCAGCAGCAACAGGGTCAGCGCGGCGGGGACAAGGCTGCGCCGCAAATTGTCGAACAGCTTCCACTGAGACAGCAGCGAGAGCTGATTCTTCGTCGCCGTGCTGCCAGCGCCGACTCTTTGATCCGGGATGCGTCGCCGCAGGCAGCCTGCCAACTGCCAGTCGCCGCGTATCCAGCGGTAGCGACGGGCGACGTCGGCGCTGTAGCGTACCGGCGTGTCCTCGTACAACTGCACATCGCTGAGCAGACCCGCACGCGCATAACAGCCCTCGATGAGATCGTGGCTCAGCACACGGTTCTCGGCAAAGCGCCCACCCAGCGCCTGTTCGAAGGCATCGACATCGTAGATACCCTTGCCGATGAACGAGCCCTCGCCGAACACATCCTGGTAGACATTGGAAACGACGCGGGTGTAGGGGTCGATGCCGGGCTCGCCGCCGTTCAGGCGTGCATAGCGCGAACGGTTGGTTCCCGGCAGGCTGACCGCCACGCAGGGTTGCAGAATGCCGTAGCCGTCGCAGACCCGCGTTTTGTCCTGGTCAAACCGCGGATGATTCAGCGGATGTGCCATCGCGCCGACAAACTGACGCGCCGTATCGCGCGGAAGGGCCGTATCCGTATCCAGGGTAATCACGTACTTCACGCCGGACAGAATCGTCGTATCGCCGACGACGAGAGAGAAGTCATCGCTGGCGCTCTCGCGCCTGACACCCGATCCGCTGCGCAGCAGTGCATTCAAGGCCGCCAGCTTGCCGCGCTTGCGCTCATAGCCCATCCAGACCCGATCCATCGGGTTCCAGCGTCGCGAGCGGTGAAAGAGATAGAAAATGCCGTCCCGGGTCCACGCTCCGGTGCCGGCATATTTCTCGTTCAGCTCCATTATTCTCGTCCGCGCCAACTGCACCAGCGCCTCATCGCCGGGGAGCGTCTCCGCGGATGCATCGCATAAATCCGTCAGCAGACCGAAGTGCAGGCGCTCATCGCGATTCGCCAGGAACCTGACCTCCAGAGCCTCGGCCAGATCGTCGATGTTCGCGGCACTGGTGAGCATGGTCGGCACCACCACCAGCGTGCGCGACGCCTGCGGAATCCCCATTGAGAAATCCATTCGCGGCAGCTGATGCGGCTTCGCCATCAGGGTAGCCAGCCAGTTGACCAGCATCACGGCCAATTGGCTGGCAGCCAGCAGCGTCAGTATGCCAACCGGCAGCAATGCCCAGGTGGACACCGCAGCAGACATGGCGGCGGATGAGCCGGCGTGACGCACGAAGGACATCATTTGTATCAGGAGGCCTCCGGCGATCGCCGCCGTGATCAGTGCGATGCCGCCCAGGTAGAGCAGTAACGGAAACTGCCCCGCCGTTCTGCACAAGGCATCGAAACGGGAACGACGCTTCCCCGCTGTCCGCTCCAGTGCCGGCAAGCCCTTGTCAATCAGGTAGAACCCGACGTGCGCCGCTCGCTCGTCCTTCGCTATCCCTGCATCGACGCCGGCGAGCGCCAGCTCGACGGCGTTGCGGGCCACCACATCCTCCGCCAGCCCACTCTCCCTCGCGATCCGTTCGGTGGCGTGACGGTAGCGGTCGCGGGTGGCAAAATCCATTTTGATGTAGACACCGTGCGGGTCCTCGCGCAGCGTCTGCTCGACGATGCTCATGTTCTCGACGAACTCGCGCCAGTCAATCGCGCCGAGAACCCGCAGGCTGCCGATACTGTTGCTGATCGAGACCTGGCCCGATGCCTGCAACTGGTTTTCAGTCTGCACCAGTTGTTCGATGGTCAGGCTGGATTCCGCAAGATGCTGCTCGATCCAGGTCAGGGGCAAGGCCAGGGCCGGTCCCCTCCCCTGCAAGCGGCGGGCCAGCTCAGCGACAAACGAGCAGTTCATCGGCGGCTTCGAGCGTGCCATGTCCCCAATCACCAGAATCAGGTTCTTGGCGTCGTTTTCGGCGGTCTGGGTCATCTCGTCGGCCCAGCGGCCAGCCAGATTGCGCTCCGCCAGACTCGCGGCAATGCGCACACTGACGCGACGCAGGTTCTCGATCACGGCCAGCCGCAACATGATCGGAATCGCCCACAGTTCGCCCAGATTGAGCGCGGTCACGGTCTGGTAGGCGGCCACGAAGCGGCCGAGACATTCCGCGTCAACATGACCATCGCCATGCGCGATGATTTCAAGCGCGATGTCGTAGACCCGCGGTCGCCCCACCGATGCGCCCTGCGCCAGGCGCGGCAGTTCCAGGCTATAACCCTTCGGCAGATGCTTTCTGGCCGTGCGGATTTGATCTTCGATCAGATAGAAGTTGTCGAGCAGCCATTCCCCCGCCGGCGTGATTCGACGGCTTTTCGCCACCGCCGTCGTCAGCCGCTTGCTGACATCGACCAGGACCGCTTCGTTGGCTGCCAACCGGGCAAGAAGCCGGTCAGGCGCACGTCCGACCGCCAGCCGGTGCGAAGCCGCAAGCACCTTGCCATGCTGCTCCATCTGGTCGACGCTGAACAACTGGGATCGCAGCGGGGATTCTTCGTCGGATGAATGCCGTGGCCACACGCTGGCCCTCAGCCGGGTGGTGCACTGTCGCAAATGTCCGGTGAGCCTGGTACCGACGTTCAATTCAGGAATCCCCTTCCGTACAATTTGTCGCGAGGCTGGCCAAGGCCGGTTCCCGCCCGCTTGCGGAACCCTGACGAAGGATTGCGCCGCAACGAGCTCAGAATCCGCAGGCAATCGTTCGGCTACAGAAGCTTCCGATGCGAAGGTCTTGAATGCGATGTGGCGCTGGGAGCAAACGCGTTTCAGCATACGTCCGACCGTTTGCCGGCGCTGTGCGGCAACGAACATTGGGACGTCTATGGGTGCCACCCTACAAAACGCGTCGAACTCGATACTTATCCTTGTTCATGGCCAGCTGAGACCTGCCTCGGCCAATCTTCATTGTCGGGTGACCGCGGCAAAAAGCTGCCGCTGACTGCCGCGCTGACGGGTCTCTACGGAAGCCTGCGCACGCCGCGGTGTCGCTCCCATGTACATTTCTTCAGCAGCTTTGTGGCCATGCTGGACGTGGACGGTGTCGCGTCCCTCAATGTGAAGCCTCACTCCCGCGGCGAAGGGGCCGGGCGGGATCTCCCGCCGTCATCGCAGCGCCTTTTTCAACAGGATGTCGTTCTTCACGCTCATGACGCCAGGAACCTTGCGTGCAAGTTCCTCGGCGCGCTCGGCTTCTTCCGCAGAGTTGGCGAAACCACTCAACTGCACAACGCCGGCATTGCTGGTGACGTTGATACGCAGGGTGCTCACCTTCTCGTCCTGAAAGAACGCAAGCTTCACTTTGGTGGTGAGCACGGCGTCGTCGAGCAGCTCACCTGCGCTTTCCGGTTGCGCCACCTCGGCATGGGCGGCTTCTGCCGCGAGCATGGCCGGACCGCCGACTGCAAGAAACATGGCGGAAGTGGCGATGAAGGTGCTGCGGAACGATTTGGATTGCATGGTCTTTCCCCTTGGGATGAACAGGACGCGCCTCTCGCCGTTGAGCAACAGCCCAGCCGGCTGGTGCTATTGAGCACAGACATTTCTCTGTTCCGCATTCTGGTCTTCGTCGCGCAGGCAATCTGTGCGCCAGCGAACACACGACATGTCGCATGAGCCGTTTCATTCACGCGGGACGGAACGCGGGAGCTCTGAGCAAGTCCCGGGGCCGGTCAGCCACACAGGAGTCGGCGCTGGCGATACGGCGATCTAGCGCAGCACCCAGGCCAGCGTCAGCGGAATGATGGCCAGCGAAGCCATGTTGCCGATCAGAACGATCGAGGCGACGCGCTCCGGCTCCTGGTGGTAGCGCTCGGCAAAGATGTAGTTGAGTACCGCCGGCGGCAGCGCGCCGAAGAGGATCAGCATCGCCGCATCGCGCCCGGTCAGGCCGAGCACCAGATTCATCAGCAACGCTATCAGCACGCCGGCGACAGGCGAGGTCAGGGCGCCGGCGAGGCTGATGTGCAAGTCGGCATGGCGACTGTCGGTGAGCCGCACGCCGAGAGAAAACAGCAGCAGCGGAATCGACACGTCACCGAGCAGCTTGACACTCATCCACAGCGGTTGCCACAGGGGAAAATGCAGCACGCTTACCGCCAAACCGGCCAGCGCGGCGGCGATCACCGGCACCCGCCACAGGTTCCACAGCTTCGCCCGGTGGTCCAGCAGCCAGGTACCGAGCGAGTAATGCAGAAAATTTTCGCTGAAGAACAGCACCACGGCGGCAGGCAGCGCGGATTCGCCAAAGGCCAGCACCATCAGCGGCAGGCCCATGTTGCCGGAATTCTTGAACATCATCGGCGGCACGAAGGTGTTGCCCGCCACACCCAGCATGCGCGCCACCGGCCAGGCCAGCAGCCCGGTGCCGAGCACCACCGCGACGCTGCCGAGCAGCAGCGGAATGTGCTGCGCGATGTCGAAGGACTTCGAGGCGAGCGCGGCGAACACCAGCGCCGGGACGAAGATGTCCATGTTGAGCTGGTTGGCGAAGGCCATGTCGGGCTTCTTCCAGCGGCCGTAGCCATAGCCGACCGCGACGATGGCGTAGATCGGGAAGACGATGCCGGCGATCCTCTCCAACACTTAAAACACCCCCACCCCCCGTCCCCCGCCCAGGCGGGGGTGACGGGTGTTCGCCGCTGCGCGGCTCCGGTTTTGTGGCTTCGCCACGCTTGAGGCGGCTCGGCGCATGGCTACAGAACGTAGCGCGAGAGGTCTTCGTTCTTCGCCAGTTCGCCCAGCTTCGCGTCCACGTAGCTGCCGTCGATGACGAGTCGCTCGCCGCCGCGCTTTCCGGCATCGAAGGAAATTTCCTCGAGCAGCTTTTCCATCACGGTATAGAGCCGGCGGGCGCCGATGTTTTCGGTCTTTTCGTTGACCTGGAAGGCGATCTCGGCCAGGCGCGTGATGCCGGTGGCGGCGAAGTCGAGCGTCACGTCTTCGGTGGCCAGCAGGGCCTGGTACTGGCGCGTGAGGCAGGCATCGGTCTGCGTCAGGATGCGCTCGAAGTCATCGACCGACAGCGAATCGAGTTCGACGCGGATCGGGAAGCGGCCCTGCAGTTCGGGAATCAGGTCGGAGGGCTTGGCCAGGTGAAACGCACCGCTGGCGATGAACAGGATGTGGTCCGTCTTGATCATGCCGTACTTGGTCGACACCGTGGTGCCTTCGACCAGCGGCAGCAAGTCGCGCTGCACGCCCTGGCGCGAGACCTCGGCGCCGTGCGCCTCCGAGCGCGAGGCGATCTTGTCTATCTCGTCGAGGAAGACAATGCCGTTCTGCTCGACGTTCTTCAGCGCGTCGGCCTTCACTTCCTCGTCGTTGATCAGCCGCACGGCCTCTTCATCGGCCAGCGACTTCAGCGCGTCCTGGATTTTCATCTTGCGTACGCGCTTCTTGCCGCCGCCGATGTTCTGGAACATGCCCTGGATCTGCTGGGTCAGGTCTTCCATCCCCGGTGGGGCGAAGATCTCCATGCTGGCCTGCGGAGCGGCAACCTCGATTTCGATTTCCTTGTCGTCGAGATCGCCCTCGCGCAGCTTCTTGCGAAATTTCTGGCGCGTCCCCGATCCGTCCTCCGCCGTCTCGCCAGCGCCGACTCCTCTTGCCGGCGGCAGCAGCACATCCAGCACACGGTCTTCGGCGGCGTCCATGGCGCGATCGCGCACGATGCGCATGGCTTCCTCGCGGGCGTCCTTGATCGCCGTCTCGGCCAGGTCGCGAATGATGGTGTCCACGTCGCGGCCGACGTAGCCCACTTCGGTGAATTTGGTCGCCTCGATCTTGATGAAGGGCGCATGGGCCAGGCGCGCCAGGCGCCGCGCGATTTCGGTCTTGCCGACGCCGGTCGGGCCGATCATCAGGATGTTCTTCGGGGTGATTTCGGTGCGCAGCGGCTCGGCCACCTGGATGCGGCGCCAGCGGTTGCGCAGCGCGATCGCCACGGCGCGCTTGGCGCGCGACTGGCCGACGATGTGCTTGTCGAGTTCGGAAACAATTTCCGCAGGAGTCATTGAGGACATTCTTGCCTTTCGCCACCTCGGCGCGACCGGAAGGCCGCGGCTTGAACCGGGCCGTGCGACGCGCCTAATCGAGGATTTCGATCAAGTGGTTCTGGTTGGTATAGATGCAAAGATCGCCGGCAATTTCCAGCGACTTCTTGACGATTTCGGCAGGCAGAAGATCGGTGTTCTCCAGCAGCGCGCGCGCGGCGGACTGGGCATAGGCGCCGCCGCTGCCGATCGCGACGAGGCCCAATTCCGGCTCCAGCACATCGCCGTTGCCGGTGATGATCAGCGAGTGCTCGCGGTCGGCGACCGAGAGCATGGCTTCCAGCCGGCGCAGCGCTCGGTCGGTGCGCCAGTCCTTGGCCAGTTCGACGGCGGCACGCAGCAGGTTGCCCTGATACTGCTCCAGCTTGGCCTCGAAGCGCTCGAACAGAGTGAAGGCGTCCGCCGTGCCGCCGGCGAACCCGGCCAGTATCTGTTCGTTATAGAGCCGCCGCACCTTGCGCGCGGTGGCCTTGACCACGATGTTGCCCAGCGTCACTTGGCCGTCGCCGCCAAGGGCGACGCTGCTGCCGCGGCGTACGGAGAGGATGGTGGTGCCGTGATATTGCTCCATGGGAATCCTTGCGGAAAAAGACTCTAGATTGCGCGGGCGCGCAGTTCGGCAACCTCGGCAAACCCCTGCGTTTCGAGGTAGGCCGCGACCAGCGTGCTCAAGCCGACGATTCTCAGCTTCTTGCCGGCGTCATGGAGGCGCCGCAGCACCTGCAGCAAATGTCCGGCGCTTCCGGGATCGATGCGCACCAGATTGCGTGCATCGACATCGAACTCGTCGCGACCGGCCAGCGCCGCTTCGATTGGCGCGAAGTCGGCGGCGGTCGCACCCACCATCTGGCCGCGCAGCAAAAAATCCTCCCCCCTGGGCTCGCCGACGGATGACTCCTTCGGAACTTCGGTGGGCCGCGCCGGCAGCGCCTCCCATGAGGGCGGCGAAACCTCGAAAGTCACCGCGTAGTTAACCGCGGCTTCCTCGAAAGCCTCCTGGCGGAATGCCTGCTGATAGAGCTCCAGCAGCAGCAGCCACATCGCTTCGTTGGCGCGCTCGCCCGGCACGACTTTCGCCGCCAGAATCTGCGCCAGATGCTCTGGGCTGCCGAACACGATTTCCTTCTTGGCCCGTTTCAGGGCGGCCAAACCTCGCATCAGCAGCGTGGCGCCATTGTTGTCGACATCGGTCAGCTTTGCCAGGTCCATCCGCACCACGGTGCTGGTCGCCGCCAGCTTCATGGTCTGCTTGAGGACTTCGCCGATGCCGGCATTCAGTACGCCGGAAAGCGACACATGGGCCCGCCCGCCGCTGCTCTCGCTGGCGGTGTGCGGGCCATCGACCACGGCACTCCAACCCGGCGGTGATTTCTCGAAACGGCGCGCAAAGGTCAGGGCCAGCGCGTCGAAGGCCGGGCGGCGCCCCAGGGCCTGCAGCAGTTCGAACAGGCAACCCCAGGCGCGCACCGCGAAATCGCCGAGGTCCTCACCGCTCTTGATCGCAGCCTCCAGCCGGCGCATGGCCTCCAGGTCCTGCCCCTTGGCATACATCGCCGCGGCCTCTGCCAGCGGCGGCGGCAGCGATGGGCGCACTGGCGGTGCCGGCGGTGCCGGCGAAGGCGGAATTTCAGGCGCAGGAGACTCCTCGGGCGGCGTCTCGAACGCGCCCGGCACCGTGAAATCGAGGGACATCAGATCGTCGTCGTCGGCGGCCACTACTGATCTGGAGCATCGCTGCGTTGGTTGAGGACTGAAGATTATAACTCGGAGGCCGCCGGCCTGAAGAAGCTCAGCCCGCCAAACGCCAACAGGCACAGACAGCACACCACGGTGGCCCCGGCAGGAAGATCGACGTACAGCGAAAGCCCGAGACCCATGGCATAGCCCGCCGCGCCCAACAGATAGGCGATGACGATGCGCCGCGCGCCACTAAAGGCGCGGGTCGCCACCGCCGGAGCGATCAGGCTGGTAAACACCAGCAGCACGCCGACCAGTTGCACCGACGCCGTCACTGTGATCGCGAACAGAAGATAGAAGCCGAGCCGCGGCCAGCGTTGCGCCGGCCCCAGCCACAAGGCCAGGACGCCGACATACAGCAGCGCCACGGGCCACAAGGCGGCCCAGCTCACCCACAACAGCTGGCCGGCCAGCAGGTCGCGCAGATGCTCGCCGCCATGCGGGTTGTGCGCCAGCAACAGGATGCCGGCGGCCGCAGAAAAGACGAACACCAGGCCGATCAGCGCCTCCTGCAGCTCCGGCCAGCGGCGCTCGCACCAGGTCAGCAGCAGCGCGCCGGCGCCCGCCGCGAGAGCGGCAGCCAGCTGGGCGCCGAGACCGTGCGGGCCGATGCCATGAAACATCGCATCGAGATCGGTCAGGCTCGCGGCGACGGCGCCCAGCCCCGCCACCTGCGCAATCGCGAGGTCGATGAAAATGATGCCCCGCCGCAGCACGTCGATGCCGAGTACCACGTGCGTCGCCAGCACCAGCAGGCCGGCGGCGAAGGGAGCGATGAGCAGGGTCCAGTCGAGTGTGTTCATTTTAAAAACCTTGGTTCAGTCCGCAGATTTCGCAGATTGGCGCAGAAAAATCATTGCGTAATCTGTGTAATCCGCGAAATCTGCGGATAACTCGCTTCTTGCAGTTTCATTTGACCGCCAGCAGGCGCGCCAGCGTATCGTCGAACAGGCTGGCCAGATCCTTCGCCGCGTCGTTGCCGCCGACGGTGAAGGGCAAGACCACGGCCGGCGTGCCGCTGTTGGCGGCGAACCAGTCGGTCGCCCGGCTGCTTTCCCAGACGGCGCGAATCACCCAGCGCGGCCTCTGGCCGCGCACCTGTTCCAGCACGCGCGACAAGTGCGCGGCAGAAGCCTCGACTCCCGGCTTGGGTTCCAGCGTCGCCACTTCCTTGAGGCCCAGCCAGTCGAGCAGATAGGAAAAGGACTTGTGCTGCACCACGATCGGCTGCCCGCGCAAGGCGGCGGCCTGCTTCTCCCAGCGCGCGAGGTTGGCGCGCCAGCGAACAGCGAAGGCCGCATAGCCTGCCTGGTAGGCCGCGGCATTGGCCGGGTCGAGCTGCGCCATGCGTGCCGCCAGCGCCTCGCCGACCCTAAGGTAGACGCGCGGATCGGTATTGATGTGCGGATTGCCGCCGGCATGCACATCGCCGTCGGCGCGATCCAGCCTGCCCGGAATTTCCAGCATCCGCGCCTGCGCCGCGGCTTCGAAGTAACCCGGCTGGCCGGACTGGATGCGGGCATTGCCGGATTCGCGCTGCACCACCGGCAGCCAGCCGACTTCCAGTTCGGCGCCGGTGGCGATGATCAGGTCGGCGTTGCGCCCGCGCGCGATCAGCGAGGGCCGCGCCTCGATCCGGTGCGGGTCCTGCAAGGCCGTGGTCACCGATGCCACCCTGATCCTGTCGCCGCCGATCTCCTGCGCCAGGGCCGCCCATTCCGGCACGGTGGTCAGCACATTCAGCGCTGCCTGCGCGGGCAGCGCCAGCAGCGCGGCCAGAATCACGAGAAAGTTTTTCATCGTCGTCTCCTCAGAACTTGTGGGCGCCGTGGGCGCCTATGCTCATGACGTATTGCAGCCAGAACTGGTTGTCGACGAGGCCCGGCCCGCGCGAAACATCGCGGGCAAACTGGAAGCGCAGACGGGCGAACTCGGATGAGGCGTAGTCGATCATCACGGTGTCGCGGCGCGGTTTCCAGGCCGCGAACTGCGGCAAATCGGCGGCAGCGAGTGCACCGCTGTTCACCAAGCCGATCGCGGCGTTGCCGGAATCGAGCCGGTCGTAGCGATAGCCGACGCGCCAGTGCGGCATGAACTGATATACGCCCTGCACGTAGAAACCGCTCTGCGTGGCGTCGTAGGTGCCGGCAAGGCGCACGCCGCAGTTCCCGGCGCCGGCGCCGGCCGCATCCACACACGACAGATCGCCGCTCTCGACGCGGCGAAAGGCTTCGGCCTGCAGCTTGAAATTGCGCTCGCCCGGATTGCCGTTGGGCGCCCACTTCCAGACGAAGTCGGCGCCGACGGTACGGCTGTTGCCGGAGAAGGCCACCGTGTTGGCGTTGCCCGTGGTGTCGGTCTGCGAGAAACCGCGCTCGGCCGGCCGCGTACCGACCGCCGACAGCCCCGCGCGCCAGCTGCCGGAGATGCCGACATCGCCGCCGGTGCGGGCGAACACCGCGCCCAGCGCCGAGCCGTTCTTGTTGCGGTCGCTGCCGGGGAAGGCGCTGTCGCGGCCCGCCTCGAGACCCAGTTCGATCCATGTCTCGGTCGGCGCCAGCCATTTCAGCTGCAGGCCTTCCGCCGTCAGCCGGTTGCCGAAGAAGGCCGCGTAGGCCAGCGGCGCATCGGCAAAATCCCAGGTGTGCGGGTGCTGCTCGTTCTGGTAGCCGATGCCGGACAGGAAGCGGCCGCCCTTGAGCGTCAGGCCATTGCCCAGCCCCAGCGTCTGGAACCATGCTTCCTCGACCGCAATGGTGTTTTCCGGCGAGAGCGCGAGGTTCAGGTGGCCGCGGAAATTCGGATCGACGTTGGCCGAGAGGACCAGCTCGCTTTCGCGCAAGGACAATCCCTTGCGCCGCGGCGGACCCACCTCCTCCGGCTCGCCGGCCGGCACGAAACCTTGCAGCGTCCAGCTCGCCGGCTCGCGCTGCGTCTTCGTCATGGCACCCTGCAGGATCAGCGAGACATCGGGATTGAAGCCGGTCGCGGCGCCGCGCCCGCCCGCGCTTGCGGCGCCACTGGCGGATGCAGGCGCCGCCTTGTTCGCCGTGGCCTCGGCACCGGCCAGGCGCTTTTCCAGCGCGTCGATGCGCTGCTCGTAGCTGCGTTTCATCTGCGCGATTTCCTCGCGCAGAGCTTGCAGGTCGGGATCGGCCGCCGCGGCCGGGAAGCTCGCCAGCACGCCACAGGCGGCCAGCATGGAAACTGAAATTCGATTCATGATTGCTCCAGAGCAAATGACACAGAACGCCGTGCGGCGAGAGGCCGGCGGCGCAGAACAACGTCAAGTGGCTTTAGAGCAGGGGCGGGGCGCGGCTGCGGAATGCCGCGCTGAAGCGCAAAGTCGGCGCTGGCGGTACGGCGACGGCAGGGGCCGCCACGCGTCCCGCCGCCGTTGCGAAAGGAAGAACCGGCGCGGGAGGCGCCACGTCGACGCCGGCAAACGCGATGCAGGTGGTGCAGACATGCGACAGCGTCAGCGCTGCATTGTGATCGGCGTCTTCTCCGTGCGCGACATCAGTTGCAAGCCCCGCGGCGGACGATCCCGCCGCGTGGCCCACCATGTGCGCGAGCGCAGCCTGCTGCCCGCTGACGAGCAGCAGCGAGACGAGCAGGGCAAGGAATGGATGGAGGAAGCGGCGCATGGGGCGCGTATCAGATCACACTACGGGGCATCAATCAACCTGCAGCAGCAGGCCCTTCAGGTAGTCGCCCTCGGGGAACGCGAGATCGACCGGATGGTCGGCGGCGCCCTGCAGACGCTGCACGATGCGCGCGGTCATTTTGGTCGATGCGCCGGCGTCGAGCGCGGCGCCGGCGACGATCTTCTGGAACAGTTCGGCCGAAACACCACCGGAACACGAATAGGTCATCAAGAGGCCGCCCGGCGCCAGCAGGCGCAGAGCCTGCACATTGATGTCCTTGTAGGCCCGCGCGGCGCGCTCGGCATGCGCTGCGGTGTGGGCGAACTTGGGCGGATCGAGCACGATCAAATCGTAGCTCTCGCCGGCGCCGCGCATGTTGCGCAACTCGGCGAACACGTCGTCTTCGATCCAAAGCGCACGTGCGGCATCGAGTTGCGGATTGAGCGCGAGGTTGCGCCGCGCCGTCTCCAGCGCCGGACCGGAGCTGTCCATCGACACCACTTCGCGCGCGCCGCCGGCCAGCGCCTGCAGCGAAAACCCCGCCGTGTAGCAGAAGCAGTTGAGCACGCGGCGGCCGCGCGCCAGTTCGGCGACGCGGCGGCGGTTCTCGCGCTGGTCGAGATAGAAGCCGGTCTTGTGGCCGCCGACGATGTCGACCGTCATGTGCACGCCGTTTTCCTCGATCACCAGTTCGTCATCCGATGCAGCGCCATGCAGCCAGCCGGTGACGGGTTCGAGGCCTTCGAGGCTGCGCACCTCGACGTCCGAGCGCTCGTAGATGCGCGCACAACCAGTGGCCTTCAGCAAAGAGTCGGCGATGGCGGCACGCCACTTGTCGGCCCCGGCCGTGGTCAGTTGCACCACCACGGTGTCGCCGTAGCGATCGGCGATGACGCCGGGCAGGCCGTCGGATTCGGCGTGGATCAGGCGCAGGCCCTGCTGCCCGGCGAGCTCCGGCAGGGCCGCGCGGCGCGCCACGGCGGCCGCGACGCGACGTTTGAAGAAGGCGTGGTCGATGCTCTCGTCGATATCGAAGCTCCAGATCCGCGCGCGGATCTGCGAGGCCGGGCTCCACGCCGCGCGGGCCAGGGGCCGCCCATCGCTGGAAACGACATCGACCGTATCGCCCGGCCGGGCGCGGCCATCGAGTTGCGCAACCGCGCCGGAGAACAGCCAGGGATGCCGGCGGCGGACGGATCTTTCCTTGCCGGGATGAAGAGTGAGGGTAGCCATGGGGCGTGATGCTACAGGGCAAGCCGGGTGCGCGTCACGTCGTTTGAATTGAAGCGAGTGCGACCTGACGCGACGAACATCAAGATGGGTACAAGGCTCATCAGGCTCAAGTTAGCCGTGACCTGCCGGTCGAGCATCGCGCTCAGAGGGCCGCTTCAGACTGATTGCTACCGCACAGGATTCACGGTCCTATGCGTGCTGCCGACCCAGCGCAGACGAGCTAGCCTTCGCAGGCTCAATAGCAGGTTGTTTAGCAAACGAGACTCGTAGCTCAACTATTCATGGCCTGCTCGCTACTCTGTTCGAGACCTAGCGAAGGCGATAGCAACCGAGGTGAGAGACCGGCAATTGTCCAGAGCATCCAGTCACATCGTAATGAAAGACAACATGAACTTACGGTTTTGCATCTGTCAATACCAATTCCCCAATCGAGAACTCCCCTCATGCCACGTCAATGCAAAGCGGAGTAAAGGATGTCGTGCAGGCGTTCGACGACTCGGTTTTGCGTGTCCCGGGACACGACCGGTTCCATCACGATCGAGTTGAGACACAGCGTTCCACCGATCGTCGAAGCCGTGAATGCACTTGTGCCGAGCACCGAGAGCGACACAACAAAGCCTAGAGAAGCGACTCTGATCGGTCCGTTATCGGTTGCGATGGCCACCTTACCGATATTGGTCAGGGCAAACGCCTTGATCATTCCACGGGAAAACACCTTGGCTGCGGTCTGGCGCCCCGTTTCGCCACCCCCGGCTTTTCGATAGCGATACATGATCCAGCGGGCTATTCCGGTAACCCCAAGAAATGGCTGTCCGCTCGCAATCGCCTCGTTGAGGCCCTGTTTCAATTCGCGGGCCAGAGGCCAGAAGGCGGTTCCGTCGCCGACGACGTGGGTGGAGTAGGCGAGCGTCGCGTATAGACCCAGATCGTCCCCGATGGGCGGGGAGAATCGATCGCGCATGTTCAGCGCCGACGAAAATGCGATGTGCGCTGGCGGCGCCCCGATCTCCGGGCTGCTGGCAATGACTATGGCAGCGGCGAGCGCACCGTGAAGGGTGGTTTGCTCCCTGCGGGCTCGATCTGACAGAGCACACACGAATTCGGGTTCGAAACGCAGCATGCGCACCGCAGCCCGCCTCTCACCGAAACTCGCCGGCCGCTCGACCGGAAGGAAGCGCAATGGACCATGACGGAGAATTCGGCTCAGCCTTCGCCCAGCCAGCTTAACCAACCCGGCAAAACCCTTAAGGCCACGCGCCGTCGCGGGCATATGACCATCCATCGACTCGGCCAAAGGCAGAATGTCAAGATCTTCGCCACGTAACGCCTGCATCAGGTCGCGGTACAGGAGCGATCCGGAAATTCCATCGCCGATCAGGTGGTGAAAGGTGGCGAACAGCGTGGCATGCGCCAGATCGTGGCGTATCCAAACGCAGCGGACCATCGGGCCCCGCCGTCTGTCGAACTCGGTATGCAGCTCATATTCGGCCTCGGTCGCAACTGACGATGTGGGACCATCGACGATGCGCACGGGTATGGGGCCGGCACCCTGTCGAAACCACAGGTTCCCGTCTTCGCCATCGAGGCGCATGCGCAGGAGAGGATGGCGGGCCTGAACCTTGTCGAGCGCTGCGTGCAGGGATTCCTCAGCAAGTTCGCCGAAAAGTTCGCAATGCATCACGAAGTTCAAGGAGCAAAGGTCGTCCGCAAGGCAGATGGTTTGCTCCATGGGACTCAAAGTACGTTCTTTGACCTCTAGGTATTTTGTCATTTGGTATCTGAAATTAATGGTGTGTGGTAGACGTCAACTCGCTGCCTGCAATCACCAGATACATGTCGATTGGCCCCTTTCCCTTGGCATCCACCTTGCCCCGGTACTCGCATTCGAAGTCGCCTTTAGCCAGATCGAAGGTGTATGCCGAGATATTTACCCTGCCGACTATTCCCGCACTTTCCATTCGGCTGGCAACATTCACGGTATCACCCCAGACATCGAAAGCGTACTTGTGCTTGCCGACCACCCCGGCTACTACCGGTCCGCTGTGTATTCCGACGCGGAGTCCCCACTTGAAGGCCGAAGACAGATTGCGCTGTTCGATGAACGAAACCATTCGTAATCCGGCATCAATGCAACGATGCGCATGGTTGGAAGACGGCGTCGGTACCCCGGCCGCTGCCATGTAGGCATCGCCGATGGTCTTGATTTTCTCGATGCCACATTCGCAGCAGATGTCGTCGAACGCCGAGAAGATCTCGTTGAGCTCGGTAACCATCCTCTCCGCAGGCATGGACGATGCAGCCTCGGTAAATCCGCTGAAATCGGTGAACAGGATGGTTGCCGCCTCATGGCGGGCCGAGCGTGCGACCCCTGTCGTGGTCAACTCCTTCGCGACCGCTGCGGGCAAGATATTCAGCAGCAACTGGTCCGAGCGCTCATGTTCCAAAGCTAGACGCCGTACTGCCAGAAAAGCACGGCGACCCGCCAGGTCCATCTGGTAACAAATCAGCATGCCCCACAGATTGGCCAGTACAAGCGCCCCCACGTGGCGGACGACCGCATGCTCCGGCAGGTGCCCCAATCCGCTCATGAACGCCAGGTAGATGACCAGGCTTGCCCAGCCCCCTACCGAAGCAGCCGGAAATCGCAGACTGAAAATGCCATAGATGCTGAACACATGCATTGCCATCATGAAAAACCCAGACGCTTCCAATGTCGGCGAATGGGACGAGCCGTAGGTGATGCCGATGGCCATAATCCAGGCCATGGCCAGCATCATGGTTTGATGGCTAACTATGAAAGCCCGTAGATACGTCAGTGCATAGCAGAGGGTGGTCGTTGCCAGGACCAGGGCGACGATTTTCGGCATGTGCTCCCGCATTGGGGAGCCTGCCCAATACACCATTGGCCATAGAAAGAAGACCGAAATCGCGGAAGCGCAAAGTAGCGCCACCCTCGCAGGGCGTCGGGACTTTTGCGCCTGCTCGCAGGTATATTCAGCCTCGAGCGCGTGGTCTGTGAACCGTAGCGAGATGCGGTTAATGCCGGAGTCGTCGGGTTTCATTGTGTAACCTGCAGCGAGATTCGACTCAAGGGAATTTCAACGCCAGATGATGATAGACCTAAGCAGCATGGCTACAAAGCAATTCTCGCGATTGCCGTTCTGACGAATACCAAGGTGCCATCTTGGCCAGGTTTCGGATCGAATGCTCCCCGAGTTTGGTCACACTGAAATCGCCCCCGGCGACATGCGTTGTTCATATCGCTTGCCGTTGGCTACCTCTTTGCCCGCCCCGATATCAGGAGTTGGTAAGGCGGCATTACATCTGGCTGTTTCTGGAGTAGAGCCGACCTTCATCTGACTGCTTTCCGGAAGGAAACAACGTCAACAGTTGGCCGGGTGTCGAAGTAGGAGTTCCGACCGTCAACGGCAGCAATCGCTGCATTGCCAACGCTTGGGACTACACCGCCCCGCTCGCTCCAAGTCGAACTGCAACGTTCCTTTTGGTACTGCTCGTCAGGGAAAATCCGGATTCTGCGATTGAATCTTCCGGAATCACCCGCCCGCTTTGCCGAGTTCGAGCTTGAGCAGTACGTCGCGGCCCTCGGTCGCGCTCTTCGCCGCCGCGCCCTGACGGATGCGGGCCTCGGGCGCGCCTGCCGCTTTCAGGTTCTCCATCGCGTACTCGGCACGACGGACGGCCAGCGCCTGCAGCGCATCGTCCGGCACGACCTGTTTGGCGCGCAGGCGCTCGAACAGCACGGCGTAAAAATCCGCACCCTTGAGGCGGCCCACTTCGTCTTCGCTGAGGCTGCGCTTCTCGCGCATCAGGCCGGAAAGCCGCGACATCACCTTGCCGGTCATGCTTTCCTCCAGCTGGCCCGGGTTGGCGCTGCGGAAGCCTTCTTTCAGCGCCGCGAGTTCGGCGCTGCCGAAGCTGTCGGTGTACAGACTTTCCAGCGCGGCTTGCACTTTGGGCGCACGGGTCGACAGCGGGCCCGGATCGCCTTTCGCCCCCACTTCCTGGCCGCCCTTGTCGGCGACCGCGCGGCGCATTTGCAGATCCTGCAGTGAAACGCGATCGACTTCGGCCCAGGTGCCGGACACGCTGAGCGCCAGTCCCGGCCGCTTGTTGAGCACGGTGGCGAGGCGCACCAGCTTCTCGCGCTCGGGCGGCGTCAGGCGGGTCGCGCCGGCTTCGAAGGCGATCTCGTCGACCTTCTCGCCGCCGCCACCGAACAGCGCACCCAGGGCGCGGAAGGGCGCGGTGACGATCTTGGTCAGCACGTTGGTGATGGCCTTCCAGACGATCGCGCCATAGCTGAACTGCGGGTCGTCGAGGCTGCCCGAAATCGGCAGGCCGAGGTCGATGCGGCCGTCGGAATCGCTGAGGATGGCGATCGCCAGGTCCAGCGGCAAATCCTTCGCCGTGGCGCTCTCGACCCGCTCGCCGAGTTCGAGGCGATCGATGATGATCCGGTTTTCACCCAGCAACTGGCGCTGCTTGATCTTGTATTCGAGCTCGAGCGACAGCTTGCCGGAATTGATCTTGCGCCCGGCGAAGGTGGCCGAGTAGGGCGTCAGGTGCGTCATCTCGACATTGCGGAAGACCACCTTGAGGTCCATGAATTCGGTGGGCTTGAAGAAGTCCACCTGACCCACCGCGCGTGCCAGTCCGAACTCGTCGACTTCGCCGTCGAGTTCCACCTGGCCCGGCGCACCGGGTCGCGACGACAGCCCGACGATCGACCCTCTCAAATTGTGGATGCGGGTGCCGAAAGGGAAGACCAGCGAGTTGTCGGCAAAGAACATCGCACCGCCGCGAAAGCGCAGGCGGTCGATATTGACCAGGAAGCCCGGCGGTTCCTTCTCGGTTGGCGCTGCCGTGGCGGCGGGCGGTACCGCTTGCGCCGCAGGAGTCGCAGGAGTCGCCACAGCAGTCGGCGCTGGTGATACGGCGGCTTGCTCCTTGCGCAGCACGCGCTGGAGGTTGGTCGACTTGTCCTTGTCGATGATCAGTTTGGTATCGAGACCGTCGAGCGACAGCAAGGCCATTTCGAGCCGGGTCGGACTCAGCGCGAGATCGCTGCTGGAAAGCGACTTCCAGGCGAGGAAGACATTCTTCGTGCCGGCTTCGTTCAGGCGCAGGTCGCGCACCGCAAAGCTGCCGCGGTAGCCGCTGGATTTGGGGTCACGCGTCACGCGGCCGGCCGCCGCGATTTCACCGCCGGCAATATCCAGCGTGGCGAACTTGGCGACATAGGGCTGCGCGACCTTGAGCGAGAGATTCGCCAGCTTCACGTTGAGGTCGGCCGCGGCATCGGCCGGCGTCAGCTTGCCGGCGACTTCCAGCCTGCCGCCGCTGCGCACGTCGAGGCTGGCCTTGAGCGGCAGCGGCGCCTTGAGATTCTCGCTGACGCTGTCGACCGCGATGGCGATGTTGTCGAGCTCCAGTTCGACCGCCGGCGCCACGCTTTCGTCGCGCAGGGTGGCGGTGAAGCCGGCGAGCGAAACCTGCCCGACATTGAAGCGCCACGGGGCGGCAGGCCCATCGGGCTGCGACGTTGGCTTGGCGGCAGCTGCGGTTTTCGCGGCAGGCTGCTTGCCTAAACTGTCGATCAGGCCGAGCAAATCGACCCTGCCCTGCGCGTCGCGTCGCGCGCTGATGCCGCCGCCCTTGAACGTCAGCGCGGCCAGCGTGGCCTTGCGCTGGGGAAGGTCAACCTTGGCATCGGTCAGGGCGATGTCATCGAGCTTCAGCAGCGGCTTGCGCTCCTTCCCGTCGAGCATCGCCTCGACGCGATTGCCCTGCAACTCGATGGCGCCGAGCGCAAGCTGCCCGGTCCCCAGGTCGAAGCTTCCTTCCTTGATCTCGACCCGGTCGACGGCCAGTTGCGGCAGCGTGGCGCCCGCTGCCTGCTGCAGCAGCAATGCGGAGGCCACGAGGCCGATCTTTTCAAGCTTCAGGCCCAGCGTGCCGCCGGCCTGGGTCAGGCGGTAATCGGCGCCGACGGCGACGATGCCGGAGGGCGGCGCAATCGGCAGCTTGTCCTGCAGCAACGGCGCCAGGCGCTGCAGATCGATGCCGACGACATCGATGCGGCCGGCGCTGGCGATCGGGTTCAGCGTGAGGTCGCCGGCCCAGGTCAGCTGCGCGCCGGACAGGGTCTTCGCCGTCAGCCGGAACTTGCCGGCGTCATCGGGCAGGGTCGATACGTCGGTAAGGTCAAGGTCGAGCGGCTCGATGGCGGTGGCGAAGGCCGGCGTCACGCGCTGGTCGCTTACCTGCACTTGCGCGCCGCTGACGCGCAAGTGCCGGATGTCGAGCCGCGGCAGGCCCTTGGGCTCGGGCGGCGGCTCCTTGCTTTGCAGCGCATCGAGCAAGGGGCTCCAGTTGAGGCCGCCTTCCTTGCGCTGGATCAGGCTGGCATTCAGGCCGTCGAGGCGGATCTCGTCGAACACCAGCGCGCGCTGGGTCAGGCTTGCCGCCGACAGGTCGACGAACAGTTCGCCAAAAGCCAGCAGCGGTGCACCGGCCGGATCGGCCAGGCGCAACTCGCGCAGGCGCACGCTCAAGGCCAGCGGATTGATCTCGGGCCGGGCGAGGCTGAGGCGGTGGCCTGTCTTTTCGGCAATGAATTTCTCCGCCTGCCACTGGACGATCCCCGGCAGCGCCAGCCAGGCAAAGCCCAGAACGAACGCAATCAAGCCCGCCGCGATCAGCGCGGGCTTTTTGAAACGTCGAACGTTCGGGTTCATGATCCTCTTGCCGGGCTGAGAAGTCTCTCGCGGCCAATCATAGCGCGGTGGGGTTGCAGCGGGATAGCGAGTCTCAACTGCGAGCCTGCCGCCACGGCGTGGGGCCGAATTCAGCAACCAGAAAATCCACCATCGCCCGCACCTTGGGCGACAGGTTGCGGCCGCTCGGATAGGTGGCGTAGAGCGGCACCGGTTCGACGTGATGCCAGTCGGTCAGGATCGGCACCAGTTCGCCGCGGCGAACCGCGTCGCCGACGATGACATCGGTCAGGCGCGTGATGCCGACGCCGGCTACCGCAAGTTGCAGCACGGTCTCGGCCGTGTTGGCCGTGACATTGCCGCCGACCTGCACCACGCGGATGCCATCGTCGGTGTCGAAGGGCCAGCGGCGCAGGGCCGGCAGGCTGGTCATCCACAGGCAGTTGTGCTGCTGCAGGTCATCCGGCGTGCGCGGCGTGCCGCGCCGCTCGAGGTAAACGGGCGAGGCGCAGATCACCCGCTCGAGATTGCAGATGCGCCGCGCCACCATCGACGACTCGTCGAGCGGACCGATGCGGATCGCAAGGTCGATGCCTTCCTCCATCGCGCCCGGCGGAAGATCGCTGATGGTGATATCCAGCTCGACTTCGGGATGAAGTTCCTGAAAGCGCGGAATGGCCGCGGCCAACTGATGCATGCCGAAGGCCGAACCGCAATGCAGGCGCAGCAGGCCGCGCGGACTGGCGGAGGCCTGGGTGACCTCGGCCTCGGCCTCGTCCATAGCCGTCAGGATAGGGCGGGCCCTGGCGTAGAAGGCCTCGCCTTCGGCGGTCAGCAGCAGCCGACGCGTGGTCCGCTGCAGGAGCCGCGCGCCGAGCCGGTCCTCGAGGCGCGTCACCAGTTTGGAGAGGGCCGACGGCGTCAGCCCCATGTCCCGTGCGGCGGCAGAGAAGCCTCCGGTTTCCACGGCACGGACAAAAGCAGTCATCTCGGCGGCACGATCCATTCGCTCATTATGGACGAATCTTCATCAATGTTGTTCCATCAATGCTAATTGTGCTCACTTTGAAATGTAATTACAGTTCAGTCATGCGGTGTTGCACCGCATCATCATCAGGAGACCATCATGTCCCCCATCAACATTGCCGAGATTGAACGGAAAGCCCACGAGATGCGGGCCGAAGAAATGCAGCACTTGTTCGACCAGTTGCTGACCGCCGTCAACCGTGGTCTGCGCGCCTTGTTTTCCTGGAATCCGCAGGCCCGCCACTCCCACTAGGAACGAGGCCGTCGGGCGAATGAGGCCCGCGCGCGCTGCCTTACTTGATGCCGGGGGCTTGCCGCGCCCCGAGCACGGCACCCGCCGTCACCGCCGCCAATCCGGCAAGCGTCAGCATCGACAGCGGCTCATCCAGCAGCGGCACGGCCGCCAGCGCCGATAGGCCGGGCACCACGGCCATCAGGAGGGCCACGGTCTGCGGCCCGAGATGGCGCACCGCCAGCGTGTACAGGAGCATGGCGACAAACACCACCAGCACGCCCTGATACACGGCCTGCATCAGGATTTCCGCCACCGGTGCCTGATCCAGGGTGCTCGGCAGGAACAGCCACCAGATCGGCAGGTACACCACGGCGCTGCCGAGCGTCGTGGTCACCGTCGCGGCCAATGGCGGCATCGGGTAGCGGCGCAGCAGCAGGGTAAAGGTCGCCCACGCAGACGAACCACAGAGGAACAGCAGATCGCCGACCATCTGCATGCCGCTGATCTGCGCGCCGTGCAGCAGGGTATCGGCAGCCGTCAGCGCGATGCCGGCGAAGACCAGCGCCAGCGCGATGCGCTGCGGCCGCGAAGGTGCCTGCTTGAGCCACAGCTAGGCGATCACCGCGGTCGAGAAGGGCAAGGCGCCGGGCATCAGCACCGCCGCGTGGGCCGCCGGCGCCAGTCGGAAGGCGGAATACACCGCGACCGCGTAGCCGATGCCGCCGAACAGCGAAAACAGTGCAATCACCTTGAACGGAGGCAGGCTCACGCGCGGCAGGAAGAACACCGCGATCAGCGCGCCGACGCCGAAGCGCAACGCCGTGACATCCCAGCCGGTCAGCACGCCCTTGCCGCCGGCGCGCGTGACGAGGATAAAGCCGGTCCAGATGCAGATCGTGGCCGCGACCGCGATCCAGCCGGCGCGTGTGGAGGATTGCGGCGCCGTCAAGCGAGGGCGCGGTAGCAGCCACCGTGAAAGATCAGCGGCGGCTTCTCTTCACGATGAAAGTGCTCCACATGGCCGACGAAAATCAGGTGGTCGCCGCCCGGATAACGTATTTCGTTGCGGCACTCGAACCACGCGCAGCAGCCGGGCAGGATCGGCGTGCCGCCGGCGCCGACTTTCAGATCGATGCCGGCGAAGCGGTCGCCCTGCGACTGCGAAAAACCTTGCGAGAGTTCGACCTGGTCGGCGGCCAGCACGTTGATCGCGTAATGGCTGCAGGCCTCGAACACGGCCAGCGACGGCGACTGCAGGCCGAGGCTCCACAGCACCAGCGGCGGCGCCAGCGAAACCGAGGCGAAGGAATTGATGGTGACACCCACGGGCGTGCCGTCGGCGGCGCGCGCGGTAATCACCGCGACGCCGGTGGCGAATTCGCCCAGCGCATCGCGCAGGCTGCGGGTGTCGAGAAACGGCGGGAACTGCTGGTTCATCGGGGCTGACATCTTCAAGAGGCTCTAAAATCGGGGGACAAACATTTTATCGGGAGCACCTGATGGGCTTCATGGATCGTATCGGCACTCCACTTTCTCCGTCCGCCACGCGCGTGATGCTGCTGGGTTGCGGCGAACTGGGCAAGGAAGTAATTATCGCATTGCAGCGGCTCGGTTGCGAAGTGATCGGCGTCGATCGCTATGCCGATGCGCCCGGCATGCAGGTGGCGCATCGCAGCCATGTTGTGGCCATGACCGATGGCGCCGCCCTGCGCGCCCTGATTGAAAAGGAAAAGCCGCACCTGGTGGTGCCCGAGATCGAGGCCATCGCCACCGCCGCGCTGGTCGAGATGGAGCGCGACGGCGTGGCCGGACATTTCCCCGAATTCATTCCGACCGCCCGCGCCGCGCAATTGACCATGAACCGCGAAGGGATACGCCGGCTCGCCGCGGAGGAACTGGGGCTGCCGGTCTCCCCCTACAAGTTCGCCGATTCGCTGGCCGAAATGCAGGCGGCCATTGACGGAGGCATCGGCTTCCCCTGCGTGGTGAAACCGGTCATGTCGTCCTCCGGCAAAGGCCAATCGCTGCTCAAATCACAGGCCGATGTGCAGAAGGCTTGGGACTACGCGCAGGCCGGCGGCCGCGTTGGCGCGGGTCGCGTGATCGTCGAGGGCTTCATCGATTTCGAGTACGAGATCACCCAACTCACGGTACGCGCGGTCGGCACATCGGGCGCAGTGGAGACCTTCTTCTGCGAGCCGATCGGTCATGTGCAGGTCAATGGCGACTATGTCGAATCCTGGCAGCCGATGGCGATGAGCCAGGTCGCGCTGCAGAAGTCGCGCGACATCGCCCGCGCCATCACCGGCAACCTGGGCGGGCGGGGCATCTTCGGCGTCGAACTGTTCGTCAGGGGCGACCAGGTGTGGTTCTCCGAAGTGAGCCCGCGTCCGCACGACACCGGGCTGGTGACGCTGGCGACACAGCGCCTCTCCGAATTCGAATTGCATGCGCGGGCGATCCTCGGCCTGCCGGTCGACACCTCATTGCGCCGCCCCGGCGCCTCGGCGGTGATTTATGGCGGGCTGGAGGAAAAGGGCATTGCCTTCGAAGGCGTTGCCAATGCGCTGCAGGTGCCCGAATCCGACCTGCGCCTGTTCGGCAAGCCGGAAAGTTTCAAGAAACGCCGCATGGGCGTGGCGGTGGCGAATGCCGACACGACGGACGAAGCGCGGCAGCGCGCCAAGCTCGCGGCGAGCCGGGTGAAGCCCGTGACAGGTAAATAGGCGGGTGAGCATCCCCGCAGGGCCGCCCCAAGGGGATGCCGCCAACGATACGGAGCCGCGCCAGCGGCGAACCACGGTCACCCCCTTCCCCGGGAAGGGGGCTGGGGGGATGGCTGTATTGTGGCCCACGGCGCGCGGCTTCGCTGCGCGCCTGATCCGCTGGCACAAGCGCCACGGCCGCCACGACCTGCCGTGGCAGAACACCACGGACCCCTACCGCGTCTGGCTGTCGGAAATCATGCTGCAGCAGACGCAGGTGGCGACGGTGATTCCCTACTACCTGCGTTTTCTCGAACGCTTTCCGCAGTTGGCCGACCTCGCCGCGGCGCCGGTCGAGGAGGTCATGGCGCTGTGGAGCGGCCTCGGCTACTACGCCAGGGCGCGCAACCTGCACGCCGCGGCGCGCGCCGTGATAACGCAGCACGGCGGCAAGTTTCCACGCGATCCCGCCGTCATTGCGCAACTGCCGGGCATCGGCCGCTCGACGGCCAACTCGATCGCGACTTTCTGCTTCGGCGCCCATGCGCCGATACTCGACGGCAACGTCAAGCGCGTGCTGTGCCGCGCCTTCGGCATCGAGGGCTTTCCCGGCAGCGGCGCGGTGGAAAAGCGCCTCTGGACGCTGGCCGCGGAACTGATGCCGGTGCGCCATGGCGCCATCCATAACCAGGCACAGATGGATCTCGGCGCCATGGTCTGCACGCGCGGCAAGCCGCGCTGCGAGGCCTGCCCGCTGGCCGAGATCTGCGTCGCCCGCGCGACCGGCCGCACCGCGGAGCTGCCGCAAGCCAGACCGCGCCGCGAGATTCCGCTGCGCCACGCGACGCTGCTGGTAATGCAGCACGGCAAGCGCGTGCTGCTGGAAACCCGGCCTCCCGCCGGCATCTGGGGCGGCCTGCTGTCGCTGCCGGAACTGCCCGCAGGCGCCGATGCGCAGGAGTGGGCCGAACGGCACTTCGCCTGCCGCGTAATCGGCGTTACCTGCCCGCGAAGCGGCGTCCCAGGTACGCAAAGCGAGCCAGCGCCAGCGCGGTGCGTCCCTTTGGGAACTTTCGAGCATGTGTTCAGCCATTTCCGCCTGAACATCGCGCCGCTGCTGCTGCAGGTAACTCCGGTTCCCGCCGTCATGGAGCCGGGACGGCAGTGGCAGGACCTGGCCGGGATCGAAAGCGCCGCGCTGCCCGCGCCTATCCGGCGCATCCTCGAACAATTGAAGCCAGTGCAGGCCGGAGCGCAGTGAGTACCGTCCCGACGCGCCCCCTCGCAGGCTCTTTCCGTTACCCGGCCGACGCCAAGGTAAAGTCGCTCGCGGATAGTGAAGCTGGCTTATTCCCAAGCGTGGCAATCTGCACCGACGCCGCCGGCCCGCTTCCGTCCTGATCGTATGACAATGCCCCGCTTAGCGCGCTGTAGAAAAGGCGCTGTTGCGTAGTGGTCGCGACTGTGCCGTTTGCGAAAACGCCATCTTTGAGATTGGTCCCGTCGAACAGCACCCCGTAGCTTTGCTGGCCCAGTCCCACGCGGTCGAATCCCTGTTCGAAATCGGAGATGCTTGCCACCATGGCGCTGACCCGATCGACTATGAACAGATCATTGCCGGCGCCGCCCGTCAATGTGTCGCGCCCGCCGCCGCCACGGAAGACGTTGTCGCCGGCATTGCCTTTCAGGATATTGTTTCCGGCGTTGCCCGTAGCATTCAAAGGCGCAGTACCGATGAGCGTGAGATTCTCGACATTTACCGCAAGCACATAGGACGAGGAGCTGAAGACCTCGTCCGTTCCTTGGGCTGCGATTTCCTTCACCACGTCCCGTGGCGAATCGACGTAGTAGCTATCGTCGCCAGCGCCGCCCGCCATCTCATCCACGCCGCCCTTGCCGTCCAGAAGGTTAGCCGCCGCGTTGCCCACGATGATGTTGTCCAAACCGTTACCATAGCCGTCTATTGCCAAACTACCGGTGAGGGTGAGATTTTCGACATTGGCAGGCAGGGTATAGCCGATGGATGATTGCACCAGGTCCACGCCTTTTCCCAACTCCTCGACAACCATGTCGGCGGCCGCGTCCACCACATAGGTATCGCTTCCCAAGTCACCTTCCATACGATCCGCTCCGAGGCCGCCGTTCAGGACATTATTGGCGATGTTGCCAACAAGCGTGTTGTCGGAGGCGTTTCCGGTACCGTTGATCTTTGACATCCCGCTTAGCGTCAGTTTTTCGACGTTCGGAGAAAGGACATAACTCACCGTGCTGTAAATTTGGTCAGTGCCTCCGTCAATACCTTCGGTAATGCTATCCCCGGTAACATCGACATAAAACGTGTCGTTTCCGAGTCCCCCGCTCATCGTATCGGCGCCCGCCCCGCCGCTGATCGTATCGTTGCCGGCGCCCCCCGAAAGAGTGTTGGCCAGCGCGTTGCCGACAAGCGTGTTGTCCAAGCCGTTGCCCGTTCCGCTCACGGCAGCGCTGCCGGTCACCAGGGTGAGGTTTTCCAACTTGTCCCCAAGTGTGTAGTTGATACTGCTGTAGACCGTATCGATCCCCACGCTATCTTCCTCAATGACCGAATCTCCCGCAGCATCCACCATGTAACTGTCGTTTCCCGCGCCCCCTTTCATTTGGTCTGCGCCGGCCTTGCCGTCGAGGAAATCGTTGCCGGCCCCGCCATCGAGGACATTCGCCGCAGCATTGCCGGTAATCCAGTTGTCGAGTTCATTGCCTGTACCGTTAGCCACGGCCCCGAGCAGGGTCAGATTCTCGACATTGCTGCTCGGCGCCAGCGTGTAGTTGATCGACGCCTGAACAAGGTCGATACCTTCGTCGGCTTCCTCGGTCACCACGTCGGCCGTATTGTCGACCACATAGATATCGCTGCCGTCGCCGCCCATCATCGTGTCCGCGCCGCCCATGCCGTCGATCAGATTTCTGCCGCTGTTTCCGACCAGAACGTTGCTGTCCGCATTCCCCTTGCCGTTGATCGACGAAATCCCGGTCAGGGTGAGATTTTCGACATTGGCCGGAAGCGTGTAGGTGGCGGTGCTATATACGATATCGGTGCCCTCGTTCAGCGCTTCGGTCACGACATCCGTGCTCATGTCGACGTAGTAGGTGTCGTTCCCGGCGCCGCCGATCAAGATGTCGGTGCCGGCACCCCCGTTCAGGATGTCGGCTCCGCCGAAACCCTTCAGCGTATTGTTCGCCTTGTTGCCGGTAATGAAATTGTCCGCAGCGTTTCCGTTGCCGCCAGCCGCTGCCGCGCCGGTAAGAGTGAGGTTTTCGACGTTCTCGGCCAAGGTGTGGGTAATTCCGCTCAGCACCGTGTCGATCCCTTCCCCGGGCGCTTCGACGACGATATCAGCGGCGTTGTCGACGTAGAAACGATCGTTACCCAGCCCGCCAATCATGCGGTCGGCGCCCGCCCCGCCGTTGATTACGTCATTGCCTTCCTTGCCGTCGAGTTGATTGGCGGCGCCGTTACCGGTGATCATGTTGCCTATATCGTTGCCGGCACCGTTGATCGCCGCCGCACCGGTGAGGGTCAGGTTTTCCACGTTTGGCGACAGTACAAAGGTCACGCCGGACTGGATCAGGTCCGTACCCTCCAACGTGTTCTCTGTGACCGTGTCACCGACGTTGTCCACGACGTAGATGTCATTGCCCCCGCCACCGCTCATCACGTCCGCTCCAGTGCCGCCGTTCAGCGTATCGTTGCCGCCATTCCCCGCGAGCGCGTTGGCGGCGGCATTGCCGACAATGACGTTATCCAGGCCATTGCCCGCGCCATTGATCGCCGCCGTGCCTGTAAGCGTGAGATTCTCGACGTTGTCAGAAAGAGCAATGCTGCCGGACGATTGCACGAGGTCCAGTCCCTCGCCGGGCTGTTCCACCACCGTGTCGCCCGCATCATCCACGGTGTAGGTGTCGTTTCCCTGGCCGCCCTGCATGCGGTCCGCGCCGGCCATTCCGTTGAGGATATTGTTGGCGCCGTTGCCGATCAGCACATTGCTTGCCACGTTTCCGGTTCCATTCACCGCAGCGGAGCCCGTCAGGGTAAGGTTCTCCAGATTCGCGGAAAGCGCGTAGCTGAAGGTCGTTTCAACGGTATCGATGCCGCCGTTTGTGGCCTCAGTGACCGTATCGAACCCGGAGGCACTGGTGTAAGTAGTGGTTGCCGTGGAGGTCGTGGTGGTGCCGTAGTCATCGACCGTCTCGGTCACGGTACCACGTAGGTATCGTCACCCAGGCCGCCGCTGAGCGTATCTATTTCACTCCCGCCGTCCAGGCGGTCGTTGCCGTCCAGTCCATTAAGCGCATTGACGGCGCCATTGCCTATGAGAACGTTGTCGTGGAGGTTACCCGTGCCGCTGATCGCAGACGCTCCGCCAAGCGTCAGGTTTTCCACCCGCAGGGCCAGGGTATACGTCGCCGTGCTCGATACCGTATCCATGCCTTCGTTGTCCAGCTCGTTGATCACATCGCTTGCCGTGTCAACGCAGTAGGTGTCGTCACCCTGGCCGCCGGCCATCGTATCCGCGCCGGCGCCGCCATTGATCACGTCGTTGCCTGCCTGCCCGTATAGCGCATTGGCCGCCGCATTGCCGGTGATGAGATTGTCCAGTTCGTTGCCCGTACCGCTGATCGCCGCGGTGCCGGTGAGGGTCAGATTTTCCACGTTCGCCGGCAGGGTATAAACCACGCCGGCCTGAACGAGGTCGACACCTTCATCTATGGTTTCCGCGACCGTATCCCCGGCGTTGTCCACGACGTAGGTGTCATTGCCCTGACCGCCGCTCATTGCATCTGCGCCGGCGCCCCCGCTCAAAATGTTGTTGGCGATATTGCCGGCAAGTATGTTGTTCGAGGTGTTGCCGGTGCCGTTGATCGCCGCGGTTCCGATGAGCGTGAGCGTCTCGACGTTCGCCGACAGGGTATAGGTCGCCGAGGCGAGCACCGAATCGGCACCTTCGTTCGTCAATTCGGTCACCACGTCAGTCGTCGCGTTCACGTAGCAGGTGTCGTCGCCCGCGCCGCCGACCATCGTGTCGGTGCCCACTCCGCCATCCAGAACATCGTTGCCGCCACCCGCCGTAAGGCTGTTGTTGGCGGTGTTGCCGATGAGGGTGTTGTTCAGGGCATTGCCCGTACCATTGATTGCCCCCGTACCCGCCAGGGTCAGGTTTTCCAGCGTTGCGGCCAGGGTATAGGTGGCGGTCGAAATGACACTGTCCGCGCCGCCCCCGTCCACTTCGGTAATGATGTCCGTCGCTACGTCGACATAATAGGTGTCGTCACCGGTGCCGCCGACCATGGTGTCGGCGCCCGCGCCGCCATTCAGGCTGTCGTTCCCGTCGCCGCCGGAAAGGGTGTTCACCGCGGTGTTGCCGACCAGGACGTTGTCCAGGGCGTTGCCCGTGCCGTTGATCGCCGCCGTGCCGGTCAGGGTGAGGTTTTCCAGCGTTGTCGACAGGGCAAAAGTGACGCCAGAAAGAACCGTATCCGTGCCTTGGCCGTCTGCTTCGATGACGATGTCGGTCGCCGTGTCGACAACGTAGGTGTCGTCGCCGGCACCACCGATCATCGTATCGGCGCCCGCGCCGCCGTTCAGGTTGTCGTTGCCGTCGCCGCCGGTAAGCGTATTGATTGCCGCGTTACCGATCAGTACGTTGTCCAGAATATTGCCCGTGCCGTTGATCGCCGCCGTGCCGGTAAGCGTTAGATTCTCGACGCCGTCGGACAGGGTGAAGGTGACGGAAGATTGCACCAGGTCCACGCCTTGATCTGGCAGCTCGGCCACCGCGTCGCCAACGTCATCCACCGTATAGGTGTCATTGCCCTGGCCGCCCCGCATCTGGTCCGCTCCGGCGGCGCCGTTCAGGCTGTTGTTGGCGCTGTTGCCGATCAGCAGATTGTTTGCCGCGTTTCCCGTGCCATTCACCGCGGCGGAGCCCGTCAGGGTAAGGTTCTCCAGATTCGCGGAAAGCGCATAGCTGTAGTCGGTTTCGACGGTATCGATGCCGCCGCTTGCCGCTTCAGTAACCGTATCGAACCCGGAGGCACTAGCGTAGGTAGTGGTTGCCGTGGAGGTCGTGGTGGTGCCGTAGTCATCGACCGTCTCGGTCACGGTCACGTAGGTATCGTTGCCCAGCCCGCCAACCAGCGTATCGATTTCGCTGCCGCCATCCAGCCGGTCGCCGCCGTCCATGCCATTGAGCGTATTGACGGCGGCATTGCCGACCATGACATTGTCGAGAACATTGCCGGTGCCGTTGAGTCCGGCCGCGCCAAGAAGCGTAAGGTTCTCGACATTGGCCGCCAGCGTCAGGGTAACGCTTGAAACGACGGTGTCGGTGCCTTCGTCCGGCGCCTCGGTGATCACATCGCTTGCGGCGCTCACCGTGTAGCTGTCGTTGCCTGTTCCACCCACCATTTCGTCGTTGCCCGCGCCGCCATCGAGCATGTCGTTGCCGGCAAGCCCTTCCAGGCGGTTTGCCGCCGCGTTGCCGAGCAGCACATTGTCCAACGCGTTGCCCGTGGCATTGATTGCCGCCGCGCCGGTAAGGGTGAGGTTTTCCACCTGATCGGCGTAGTCCTCCAGAGTCAGGCTGATGCTCGACAGGATGGTATCGCTACCCTGATCGGCGGCCTCGATCACGTTGTCGTCGACATCGTCAACCACATAGGTATCGTTGCCCAGGCCACCGCTCATGTAGTCGGCACCGAGACCGCCATCGAGCAGATCCGCGCCGCCCAGGCCACGCAGCTCGTTGGTCACGGCGTTTCCGGTCAGCACGTTGTCCAGCTCATTGCCGATCCCGGCGATTTCAGCCGAGCCCTGCAGCGTCAGGTTCTCGACATTGACCCCAAGCGTCAGGCTGATGGTGCTCTTGACCGTGTCCGTGCCTGCACCCACGCGCTCGCGCACCCTGTCGCCGACGTCGTCGACGAGGTAGGTGTCGTTGCCCAGGCCGCCGGTCATCACGTCCGCGCCCAGACCGCCATCGAGCGTGTCGTTGCCAGACCCGCCAAAGAACCGGTCGTCGTTCGCGGTCCCTGCTAGAACGTCGTTTCCCGCCGTGCCGATCTTCCATCCGGCAGTGTTCTCCAGCGCTCCGCTGACGAAACGCACCTGCTCGATCCGGCTCGCCAGCGTGGTCCAGTTCTTGAGCACGATGCGGTCGGGCAGGGCGGTCACCGCCACGCTGCTGCTGGCCCAGTCGCGCAAGCCGATCACCAGGTCGGCTCCCGAGCGTTCGACGTCGATCTGGTTCAGGCTGATGTCCTTGCCGAACTCGACGGTATCCAGGCCGCTGGTGTCGTAGGCGAGATCGACGCCGTCGCCCCAGGCGAAGAGGAACATGTCGTTGCCGCCGTTGCCCCTCATGGTGTCGTTGCCCGTTCCTCCCGCCAGCAGATCGCCTCCCCGTCCGCCGCCGAGGACGTCGTTCCCGCCGTTTCCGGCGAGGATGACGCGGGCGGTCCAGGTGGTGCTGAAATTGTCCACGCCATCGCTGCCCACGGCGGATTCGAGATGGGCCAGGCCCAGGTCGAGCGTCATGCCGGCCGCGCTGCTGACCACGGCGACGTCGAAGCCGTCCCCGCCGTCCAGATTGGCCTGCAGGTCGGATGCATCGATCAGCAGGGTGTCGTTGCCGGTGCCGGTCAGGATGACGTCCGAACCGGCCCCGCCGGCTAGCCAGTCGTCGCCAACACCGCCGGTCAGGGCATCGTTGCCGGCACCGCCTTCGAACAGGATGCCGGCGGTGGCGGCGCCGGCCATCAGGGTGTCGTTGCCGCTGACGCCCATCGCGCCGTCCAGGTCGTTTGCGGCCATGTCCAGGTTGAGGGCGCCGCCGGTGCCGATGCCGTAGGACTCGTCTTTCCGCGTGCCGACCTTCATGTAGGCGTTTTCCACAGTGGTGGAATAGGCGTCGCCCTCGAAGCCGAACACCACGTCGCCGGCCCAGCCGCTTTCGCCGTCGGCCTTGGCGTAGCTCGCAAAACCCAGCACGCGGTTCTCTCCGCTTTGGTAGTCCACCTTGACCGGTATCACGCCGACCGAGACGATTCCGGCCTCGTCCAGCGTGCGCACTTCCCCGGGATCGCTCTCGCCGTTGCCATTGGCGTCCTGCCAGAGACGGAATTCACTGAAGCGGGCGTCGTTGGCGTCAAGCCGATTGTTATGGTCGGTGTCGAAAACGGTGGCCAGCGCTTCCATGTCGGTGTCGGTCGCGTTCTCGGGAGTGTAGAGGCTGAAGGCGATTTCCCGGCCGGAACTGATCTCGCCGTCGCCATTGTCGTCGATGGCGAGCAGGCCGTCGTCGGCGCCGACCCAGCCGGTGTGGAAGCGCGCGCCCTTGCCGTCGAGGTCGTACCAGGCGCGGGAGACGTTCTTGGCGATCAGTTCGATGCCGTCGCCGTCAAGGTCGAGCACGACCGGACCAGTGTCGCCAAAGGAAAAGTCGATGTTGAAGCTGCCGTAGCTGTAGCCACTGAAAAAGCTATGGCCGCTGTAGGTGCTAACACTGAGGTCGAGTCCGGGATCGAGTTCGTAGTCGGGGTTGCCGGCATCCCAGCCGGCGGGGCTGCTGAAGCTCCATCCGGTCTTTACGGACAGGTCCAGCCCGCCAAGGACGTCGCCTTTGCCTTCGTCGCTCCAGTCGTAGTCGAGGTAGCCGGCATTGCCAAAATCGCCGCTGCCCGTGGTTTCGCCGACTGCGGGTAGCCCCGGATCCGTGCTCGCGTCGGCAGGCGTGCCGGCGAGCATGTCCAGCGTTTCCATCCAGTGCGCCATGGCCAGGGTTTCGTCTTCGGCATCGCCGAACCCGCCGACCGAAACGTCACCCGCATCGACCGCGTGGTCGCCCGGCAGGGGGTTCTCCAGGCCGACGAAGCTGCGCATGACGTGGGCGGAGACTTCTTCGTCGCGTTCGGACTGGAATACCTCCCGCGTGAAGTTCAGCGTGGCGGAGGGACTGGCGGCGTCGGGGGTGAAGGTTTGGGCGCTCGTTTGCTCAAGGGATTGAAACTGACCTATCGTAGTCGCCGAATCATCGTAGAACGAGGTCGTCCCATCCGGGGTCTCGATACTGTGCTGCTCGAGAACTCCATCCTGATTCCTGTCAATCAGGATTTCGGTAGTGCCTGATGCCTTTCTTACCTCGGTGTCAAGACTGCCGTTGTTGTCGGTGTCGGTAAGACGTAGCGTGGTATTTGTTTGATTGTCCGTCGAAATGACATCCTTGACTGCCGCTGTTTCGGAATTCAGGATATAGGTAGTTTCCTTGGCAGGAAGCTGGTCTGGGCTTTGTGATGCCTGGGAACAATTCAACACCAGATTGCCCGAAGAGTCCGCAGAACAGGAAATCGAGTTCCCTGGCGAATCCGTGTATGACTTGTCTACGGGATTGGCCATGCTTTTGATTCCCGCCCAAGCTGATTCAGCCGCTGACTTGATGTTTTCGTAGATCGTGCCAGGGATGTCCACTACGGCGATTTTTGCAGCAAATGCAGCAGCCATCAGCGCGCTGTAAGCTATTTCTTCACTCGATAGGCTGCCCCAGTCCATCGAGGAGAGACGCTGCATCAGTCTCACGTCAGCTTCCAGTTTCAACTGGTATTCATTCGGTTGACCGATTGCTGCCATGTAATCGAAATCATGCAGCTTGCACGTCATGTCCGGTGGGCTTTCACGGCTAACGCCATTCACGGTAATTGATGCCGCAGGCACACTGAAGTCTGCTGCTTCTCCCGGTGCCAAGCGTTTGCCGACACCCCCTTGGCCGCCACCCCAGCCGGAGCCACACCAGTTGCCGAACGCTGGCACCCAAGAACTCGGATCGAGAAGGCTAAACCCCTGTAATGAAATCGTTGCGTCACCCATGATGTTGTCTCTCAATCGTTATCGGTTAATCTGCCTTGCATCGCGCGGCAGCGCGATTTCTCGCCACACTCCACTCGCCGTGTCTAGAATCATGATCTTTCTGTTTCTTAGACTTAAAGGTCCATCGCTTAGGACTCCAGCAATGAAGCGTCCATCACGCGACACAGCGGTTCCAAAAAGAGTGGTTTGCTCATGGCTGTGCGGTGGATAGCTCCATGATTGCGGAGCTCCATCGGTCTGACTGCGACGAATTCTGATACCTTCCTTGGGGCCGCCGTCAGCCACGAAGAAGGTGTTTTCACGCGCATCCAGCGATGCCCCTCGAGCACTGCCAAGATCGGTAAACAATGGTGGAAGTAGCACCGTCTGCCCGCGTTTTACGACAAATACTATGCTGCTGTTATAGCGGCTAGTGTAATCTCCGTAACTCTTCGCTAGAGAGCCTTTGGGACCAAGTAACGACTCCGCCATGGGAACATCCCCATTAAGCAATACCCGCTCATCGTCCGGGAAATAGACTGAAAGTCCCATCTGAAAGAGCTTGAATCTGCCGGCAAACAGTCCAACCGTGCCGGTTTCGAGATCGATTTCCCACAGATCCCAAAACGCCGCCAGGGTCTTGCCGGAATCGCGCAGTTTCTCGGCCATGGCAAAGATGACCTTCTTGCCTGAATGTGAGAATGCCGGCATTCCCTTGTAGCCCAATACGCTTGTCACAACGCGCATTTTGGAGCCGTCCAGGTTCATTACGGCTATCTGGTAGTTCGGCAACACCTCTTGCCGTTGAGTAAACAAATCGAGATTCCGATCCCCGATAGGGCCGGTGACAAACACCAACTTGTCGCCTGCGTCGGAATAGTAGGCCTGCATCCAAGTCTGGCCTGGTGGCGCAAGGTAGTAGCCTAACGTTCCGGTGTTGACGTTATAGACATTGATACGGCATCGATCCGGGTAGTCAGGGTCGCAACGGTCGAAGATTACAGCGTGGCCGTCGGGTGAGAAGCGCGGATTTCTCACGTCATTGCCTTCTGCTGCTTGGGTTTCCATAGAAAGTACTCCAAAGACAATCGCCAAGACGACAGCTACTTTTCTGCACAAATGTTTCATGGGTAGCACGTTCGGGCAGTACCAAATCCACCAAGTTATCTGTTTCCTGTTCATCCCAACCTCCTGATCTCAGAAGTTTTCCTCAAGCCCGAGGGCAACATTGCTCACGTAGTTCTCGCCGTTGCCCATGGCATAACACCTGCGATGGAAGTCGCAAATGCGGACAGATTAGGACTGGGGGCGCAATTTTCGTTCACGCCGCCAATCTCCATCCGACGTTTGCGCGAGCAATATCGCCGTCCCGCCAGCGCCGACTCTTGCAGCCGCCAACCTTTGATCCTCGCCTGCTGCCGTGTGTCATCCATGTCGCCCCGTGTCGTAAACACCTGGTTGTGTGTGCTTCTTTCGTTTTGCGTTCTCTCGGGGGCGGCATCTGCGTCGGTGCCATGGTTATTGCGTTCGTCATTGCGACGAAGCGGCGATTCTATGTCCTGAACATACATGCAGAAGGAATTATGGTCAATCCGGACGAAAGATATAGGGACCAAAGGAGTCCAGTCGCGCAAGCCGGCAACAAGATCGGCACCCTATTTCTCCGCATCCAGATCGTCGAGCGTAGTGTCCATGCCGAACTCGACCTCACCTCCACGACTGCTCCAGTTGCTTCCGGCCGGAGCGAAAGTTGCCGAAATGTACGTCTCAGTACATGAGGATAGCCGGGTTTGCCAACTAAGCCGCCCAAGCCCCGATCCGGCACGCGCAGTAGATTTATTCGCGAGCTTTCAGGCGTCGGGTAACAGGCCCTTGCCTTCGAGATAGCGGTAGATGATTTCGAGGCGGTCGATGCTGTCTTCGAGCTCCAGCAGCTTCTGCCGGGCGGCAACCGGGATCGGCAGCACTTCGGCATAGCGCATGCCCAGCCAGCCGGCATCGAAGAAGCGGTGCGGCGCGGCGGGGGCATGGGGCGCGTCGGCCGCCATCTCGCCGACGATGGCGCGCAGCAGCGGTACCAGCCGCGCGTAGGCGCCGGGAACCGGCAGCACGGCCGGCTCGACGATCAGTTCGATCTCGCCGCGCAGCAGGCCCGAATCCTCGGCCCAGTGGCGCAGCAGGCGGAAACGCTCGCCGCCCTGCGCGATGATGTTGAGCACGCCGAGCTGCTGCATGTCCCAGTCGGCGATATGCGCCAGCGTTCCCACCGCGTGCGGCTGGGCGGGTTTGCGGCCGGGGCGGGCGACCTCCTCGCCGCGCGCGATCAGGCAGATGCCGAAGGGCGCGGATTCCTTGAGCGCGACTTTGGCCATGTCCATGTAGCGCTGCTCGAAGATCCGCAGCGGCAGCCGCCCGCCGGGGAACAGCACCGACTGCAGGGGGAACAGGGGAATGATCATGAAACGCCTTTCAGCGCCGCAGGCGCGGCGACGGGTGTGGCATCCGGATTGGCAAGCAGGCGCGCCGCCACCAGACCGTTGATCGCGCCGAACACCAGCGCCGCCGTGGCGAACAGCGGCAGCAGGTAGAAGACGCCGTCATGCGGCACCAGCCAGACGCGGGCGAGAACGATCTGGCCGCCGATGTGGGCGAAGGCCGCCAGCACGCTGGCCGACACCGGGCCGAAGAAACGCGGCGGCAAATGCTGCGCCAGCGCCAGCACGGCGAGGCTGCACAAGGCACCTGCCAGCGCGAGGAAGAAGCCCGGCGCGAGAAACTGGCCGATCACCAGGCTGCCCGCCACCACGCGCAGCAGGCTGACCCAGGCCGCATCGCGCCAGCCGTAACGAGCCAGCACCACCAGCACGATGATGTTGGCCAGTCCCGGCTTGATGCCCGGCAGCGGGCTCGGCAGGGCCGCCTCGGCGACGGTCAGCGCGATCGCCGCCGCCGCGTAGCGCGCGATGCGGTAGTCGTCGGCGGTCACCGGCAGTTCAATAGTTGAGCGTGTCATAGGCTTCGTTGCGGCCGCCGCGGCCGGCGAGCTGCAGCGTGATGTGATTCGGGGCGCAGATCGCCACCGCATTGGCGCGCGTCAGCCAGCCCTGCTGCACGCAATACTGCCGCGGGCCGGGATCGGAAACCACGCGGGCGCGGCCCGGCTGCACTTCGATCAGCGTGGTGCCGATGGCGCCGACGACTTCGTATTTGCGCGCGACATTCAGCGCCAGCTCGGTGACCACCTGGCCGTCGCGCTTGACGATCGCGCGATCCGCCGTGCCGCCTCGCCAGAGCAGCGGATAGGACGTCGCGACGAGCACGCCGGCGGCCAGCAGCAGCGCCCAGTCACCGGGTTTGAGCAGCGTGCGCCAGTTCGCATGGCCGGCGGCCGCGGCGTGCGCGAGCAGTTCCCGCAAGCCGTCGGGAACTCGATCCTTCATCCTAAAAATCTCGGTTCAATCCGCAGATGACGCAGATTACGCAGAGAGGACAACGAAGTGGCCAGTGCCCGCGACCCTGATTCATCTGCGCCAATCGGCGAAATCTGCGGATCAAATTCATTTTTCCGGTTCATTCGATCAGGCTGCGATGCCGCACCAGCACGCGTGCCGATTCGCGAAAATGTGCGGCGAGTTTTTCCGCGAGATACACCGAGCGGTGCTGACCGCCTGTACAGCCGATGCCCACCGTCAGATAGGAGCGGTTGTCGCGGATGTAGGCCGGCAGCCAGTCGCCGATGAAGCGACGGATATCGGCCTCCATGCGCGCCACCTCGGGCTGCGCTTCGAGGAAGCCGATCACCGCGGCATCGCGCCCGGTGAGCGGGCGCAGCTCGGGGTCGTAATGCGGATTGGGCAGGCAGCGCACGTCGAACACCAGATCGGCATCGAGCGGAATGCCGTTCTTGAAACCGAAGGACTCGAACAGCAGGGTCAGCCCGCTGCGCTCATCCAGCGCCGCGAACTCCTTGATGCAGGCGCGCAGCGAATTGGGGCGCAGGCTGCTGGTGTCGATATGGTGGCCGAGCGAGGCCAGCATCTCCAGCGCCTCGCGCTCGCGGGCGATGGCCTCTTCCAGCGTCACGTCGTCGCCGGCCAGCGGATGGCGGCGGCGGGTTTCGGAAAAGCGCTGGATCAGCACATCGGTGCGCGCATCGAGAAACACGAAGCGCAGCAGAACACCCTGCGCTTCCAGATTGCGCAACTGCGGCGGCAGCGCCGCAATGCTCGACCCGCCGCGCATATCCACCGCCACGGCCACCAGATCGTGCCCCTCCAGCCGCAGATGCCCGATCAGGTCCGACAGTAGCGGCGCCGGCAGATTGTCGACGCAGTAGTAACCGGCATCCTCCAGCACATTGAGCGCGATGGATTTGCCGGAACCGGAAAGACCGCTGATGAGGACGACTTGCATGGGTGAAAGGATAGCGGATTACGGCGGGCAGGAGCAGTGTCGCGCCGCCTTTCGGCCGCGGACTGTCCCTGCCCTTGCGCGCGTCGGCACGGCCGGCCGATGTCGACTCAGCGGCCGAATATCCCCTTCAGCAATTCCATCGGCTGCGGCATTGCCGGCAGGCCCTGCGTGCCCTCATCCTGGGTCTTGGTCCGCTCGCGGCGTGTATCGCCCCGCTCCTGGCCCGCGCCCGACATGCCCAGCATGCCGTTGGTGACTGCCTTGACGCGCAGCTTGACTGCCCACACGGGGTCCCACTTGGCCTTCGGGTCCTTGGGCCGCGGCGGATGCACCAGGTTCAACTCGTCGCCGTAGGCAATCAGCCGCAGCATGCCTCCGTGTTCACCGAAAATTCCCTTGGGTACGCTGCAACTGGTCGTCGCCGGCGTCAGCAGCACTTTTTCCTTGAGCCAGCGATCGACGGCGGCATTGGTCTGGTAATCCATCAGGCCGAAACCGGTGTCCGGCAGCTCGCTGGAGGTCCACATCACCATGTCCTCCTTGCCGTTGCTGCCCATGGCCGAAACAAAATAGGCGCGCGCGGTGGCAATCGCATTCCAGCTCAGCGCCGTGACTCCGTCCTTCTCGGCCTGTTCCAGCGTCAATGCCGGCATCAGGTCCTGTGCCGGCGGCACCTTGAAACGGAAACCGTCGGGAATGCCCTTGCCGGAGAACGCGTGTTCGCCAACCAGCGAAGCCGTCGCCGGCACCATGCGGCTGTCTGCCGAACTGGGCCACACGGGGCGCCCGGCAGCGCTGTGCGCGCCACGCTGAGTTGCGCTACGCGCGACAAAGAACTTGCCGTAGTCACCGGCGGATGCGGTGGCCATGTCGAGAACTCGCGGCTGGCCCGGACGAATCTCGGAGCCGCAACCCCAGTAAAGCAGCATGCGCCCCTTGGGCCTTTCCGGGGGCTCGTGCTTCACCTCCTCGTCATCGCGCGTAGGTGCCGGGGCATTCTTTGGCGTCCGCAATTCAAGGGCCGGACTCAGAAACCCCTCAGGCACCGCCTGCTGAGCTTCGTCCAGACTCGGCGTGGCGCGTGCGCGAACCGTCACGTCGACCCAGCGCCCGGCGCTCATGGTCCGCGTGTTGCCGAAAGTATTGCCGTCACCGCCGCCCTTGCCGCCGAGCATGCCGCCGAGTGCGCCGCCCATGCCCGCCATGCCGCCCATCGGCATGCCCATGCCGGAAAATGTCGCGATATCGATCCAGGCTTGCGCCGCCGGTATCGCCGCTTCCGGCGCGGCAGATGCCGCCGGGATGTTGAGAAAAACCGAAACGACCGCCCCGGTCAAGACGACAGCTTTGCTTGGCAATGCCTTCATTGGTGTGTCCTCCGTATGCTTGGGGAATGATACTCCGGCGGCAATTGTCGGCGCCATTCACCTGTCACGCATTGCAAATTAGTCACGCTGCACCCGATTTTGGGTCGGATTGATTTCCATGACAGCCTGGATCGCCGTCTCGCCAGCGCCGACTCTTTGCCGTCATTCCCGCGTAGGCGGGAATGACGGAATCACAAAAGTCGGCGTTGGCGGTACGGCGCCATCTTCAAGCCAACCTCTGGATTCCCGCCTGCGCGGGAATGACGGAGCGTGAGGAGTCGGCGCTGCTTCGCTTCGCCGATCAGTCCCCACAGTGCCGCCAGCGCCGACTTTCCCCAAATGACGATGCCGCCCAATCCATTCCGAAGCCGGCCGCTTATCGAGTATTGTTGTCTCCTGATTCGTCAGCCCCGTCTGGAGAAACCACCATGTCCAAGAACATCGTCGTATCCACTGTCGTTGCACTGATTGTCGTTGCCCTGGCGTTCGCGCTGAATCCTTCGCCCGAGAAACACCGGGAGGAGATCAGGAAGGCAATGGGAGAGCGCAGCCCCCTCGCCGCTTTGCTCGGCCTGGGCTCCTTGACCGCGTTCGCTTCCACCTACCATCCGCTGGGTGTCGCTTCCTACACCACCGTGAATGATCGCGTTGTTTCGGTCGGGGCCTTCGGCGTGGTCGTCTTCATCGAGCCGTCGAAGGAGAAGTGAGGCGCGGGCCAAAGATCGCCGACTTGGCGAACTCGAGTCGCTGACAAGGAATCCGGCGCGGCACGGCCCGATGCGCGCTGAGGCTTTCACTCAAGGACACACGGACCTGCTGGAGACCGTCATGGAACCACGCATCAGCCTGATTACCCTCGGCGTCGCCGATCTTGAACGAGCGACGCGCTTTTACGCGGACTGCCTCGGCCTGCCGCGCATCGAGACACCGCCTTCCATCACCTTCTTCGAGCTGGGAAAAACCTGGCTCGCGCTCTGGTCGCGGGAGAGCCTGGCCGACGATGCGGGCCTGCCCGCGGAGGGCTCGGGCTTCCGCGGCTTCGCGCTGGCGCACAACGTGCGCTCGCCCGCCGAGGTGGACGCATTGCTCGCACGCGTCGCGAGCTTCGGCGCCAAGATCACCAAGCCGGGGCACGCAACCGACTGGGGCGGCTACTCGGGATACTTCACCGACCTCGACGGCTTCCTCTGGGAAGTGGCGCACAACCCGAGCTTTCCACACGTCTGAGGGTACACCCGACGCGCCGGACTAGCCGCGCTTGACCGGAATCAGCATCTCCGCCACCTCTGCGCGGCCCGGATTGAAGGTATTGACCACGTGGTCGCTGGGCCAGCCCAGCGCGAGGCCGCACAGCAGCTTGTAGGCGGGCGGCACCTCGAAGGCCTCGCGCACGGGCCCGGCCCAGGTGGCGAGCGCACCCTCGGCGCAGGTGCCGAGGCCGCGCGCCTGGGCCGACAGCATCAGCGATTGCAGGAAAATGCCGCCGTCGAGGATGGAGTAGGCGCCCAGTTCCTGCCGCACGAAAACGAAGAGCACCACGGGTGCGCCGAAGAACTCCCAGTTGCGGCGCATCTGGCGGTGGCGCGCCGCGGCGTCTTCGCGGGCGATGCCGAGCGTGGCGTAGAGGCCGAAGCCGGTCGCGCGACGGCGCGGCGTCAGTTCTGCCGGATATTCGAAGCGCGTATCGAAATCGCCGTCGGGCAAGCCTTTGCGCGTCAGCAGCGCTTGCAGCTTGCCGAACAGGCCGCCGCGCTGTATCTGCACCGACGCGTCGAAGCAGGCCAGCAATTCCGTCTTGAGCTTGTCCTTCAATTCGCCGCTGGCGATGGCGATCCTGTAGGGCTGCGTGTTCGACCAGCTCGGCGCCCAGCGCGCGTCGTCGAGGATGGCGGCTATCAGTTCCTGCGGCACTTCGCGCGCCGAAAAATCCCGGATGCTGCGCCGCTCGCGCAGCATCCGGGCGAGCGTCCGTGCATCCTCCGTATCAACCATGACCGCATTTCTCCTTTGGCATCGCGAGCAGTCTACTGCGCGTCCCGAAAGTTTTGCGTTACCGGCATCGAATGCCTGGTGCTTCCGCCGGATACAATCGGATTTCCAGGGACGCCGAAACGCCATGCCGGACTTTTCTTCTCAAATCGCCAACTTCATCAGCGAACTCGATGCCGCGGTCGAGGCGCACATGGATTGGTCGCGCCGCGTACTGCGCTGCGCGGTACTGCGCACCTCGCCCGGCGAGGATGTGGTTGATCCCCTGGCGCACAGCCTTTGCGGCTTCGGCCGCTGGTTTGCCTCGAACAGGAAGCACTTTCAGAAACACGACGCGCCGGGCACGCGCAGGCTCGATGCCGTGCATCAGACCATGCACGACGCCGTTCGATCCATTTGCCTCGATGGGATGGCAGGACGACCGGGGCAGGGCACCGACCTGGAAGCCTTCGAAAGGACGCAATCCGAACTGATCAGCCTGCTGGCCGAGTTCAAGACGCATTTCTTCGCCAGTGCCGTGCGACACGACCCCCTCACCGGGCTCCCCCTGCGCTACGGAATCAAGGATGAATTTACCCAGGTGCAGAAGAGTTGCCGCCGCTACAAGACCCAGCTCTATGTCGGGATCATCGACGCGGATCACTTCAAGCGCATCAACGACTCCTACGGTCATTCGGTGGGCGATGTCGCCTTGTGTCATCTGGCGGACACGCTGCGCCGCATCGTGCGCCCCAACGAACCGCTGTTCCGCTTCGGCGGCGAAGAGTTCCTCCTGCTGATGCAATGCCGAACGCGCGAGGCCGCCGCCATCGCCGCGCAGCGCATCGTGCGAACGGTACGCAGCGCGCCCCTGCCGATGGGTCAAGGTGATGCGCTGAGCTTGACCATCACCATGGGGCTGGCCCGGGCGGGCAATGACGAAGCAATGGCCGACGCTGTCGAGCGCGCCGACAAGGCGCTCTATGCAGGCAAGGAGGCCGGGCGCGATCGTTATGTGATCGCCGACGAAGTGGCGACGGCTTGACGCCTACGGCGCCATGGTCGGCAGTATCCAGCCGTCGCGGATTTCGATCGAGCGCGAGCGGAGCAGTTCGCCGAGCAGCCAGGAGGCGAAATCCTCGTCGGTGAAACCCAGCATGCGCTGGTTGACGCTGTCGAAGAAGGGCACGCTCTTGAGGTAGGCCGGCAAGTCGTCCTCGCGCAGACGCTGCAGGTCGAGCAGGTTGAAGGTGAAGCAGGCGCGCACGGCATTGCGCCCGACGCGCGTGGAGTCGGCCTCGAAGGATTCCAGGCGCTTGAAGGCGCGGGCCAGGGCGGCATCGAAATCGTCGAAGGGCGCGCCGTGACCGGGAATGACGATGTCGACGCCGAGCCGGCCGATCATTTCGAGCGTGGCGCGGGTCGCCGGCAGGGCGTCCTTGCGGCCCATCAGCTCGCCGAAGATGATGCCGAAACCGTCCTGCCACAGCGCGTCGCCGGAGATCAGGATGCGTTTCTCGGCGCAGTGGTAGACCAGCGCTTCCATGTCGTGGCCAGGCGCCGGCAGCGCCTGCCAGGTCATGCCGCCCATTTCGAACTCGCTGTTGGCTTCGATCACGGCGTCGTGCGCGAAGCGGTGGCCGCGCTGCTTCGCGGCATCGAGCAGCAGGGCGTTGGTGTCCCATTCGGCGACCATGCGTTCGATGCCGGCCGGGATCACGATCTTGCAGCCGAAAGCCGCCTGCAGCGCGGCGTTGCCGCCGATGTGGTCGGAATGCGAATGGGTGTTGATCAGGCGGCCGAGCCCGGCGCCGCCGCGCCGTGCCGCCAGCGCCGACTTTACGAGCTCGACCGTCTGCGGCGCATGGCCGACATAGCCGGCATCGACCAGCGTGGCCGACTCGCCCTCGAAGAACAGCACGTTGTTCGACGACAGCCAGCCGCGCTCGATGACCCGGATGCAGTCGGGCAGCTTCATGCCGCGGCCGGATCGGCGCGGCTGCGCCGCTGCGCCACGGCGGCGAGTATCCGCCGCTTGTCGTCATCGCCGGCCATGGCCCAGCCCGCGATCTCGTCGAGAGTGCGCAGGCAGCCGACGCAAAGACCCTCTTCCATCCTGCAGATGTTGATGCAGGGAGAAACCACGGCCTCAGGCATTGGCGGCGGAGGCTCTCGCGCGACGCGCAAGAATGGCTCGCGCCACGCGCGAGGCCGGCTCGCGCTTGAGCTTCTTCGAGATCCAGACGCCGGTATCCACCAGCGCATCAAGGTCGATACCGGTGTCGATGCCGAGACCGGTAAGGAGCCAGACCACGTCCTCGGTCGCGACATTGCCCGACGCGCCCGCAGCGTAGGGGCAACCACCGAGCCCGGCGACGGAGCTGTCGAAAATGCCGATGCCCATTTGCAGCGAGGCATAGATGTTGGCCGCGGCCATGCCATAGGTATCGTGATAGTGACCGGCGATCTTCTTCAGCGGAATGCGCCGCGCGACGGCCTCGATCATGTCCTTGGTGCGCTCCGGCGTGCCGGTGCCGATGGTGTCGCCCAGGCTGATTTCATAGCAGCCCATTTCGAGCAGCGCCTTCGCCACGTCGGCCACGGCCAGCGGCGTCACTTCGCCCTCGTAGGGGCAGCCGAGGACGCAGGAAACGTAGCCGCGGACCTTGACGTCCGCCGCTTTGCCGGCTTCGACGATGGGACGGAAGCGATCGAGCGATTCGGCGATGGAACAGTTGATGTTCTTCTGCGAAAAGGACTCGGAGGCCGCGCCGAAGACCGCGACTTCCTTCGCGCCGGCGGCCATCGCCGCCTCGAAGCCCTTCATGTTGGGCGTCAGCACCGGATAGGCGACGTCGGGCAGTTTCTCGATGGCGGCGAAGACGTCGGCGGCGTCGGCCATCTGCGGCACCCACTTGGGCGAGACGAAGGCCGTGGCCTCGATGCTCTTGAGCCCGGCCTTGCCCAGGCGGTGGATCAATTCGACCTTGATCGCCGTGGAGACGGGGTTCTTCTCGTTTTGCAGGCCGTCGCGCGGGCCGACTTCAACGATGCGTACTTTGCTGGGAATGGTCATTCGGAGTCACTGCTATTTTGAATCAGGCACGAATTCTACTAGCTCCGCACCATCGCTGACCTGCTCGCCGACGTTGAAATGAAAGGCCTTGACCAGCCCGGCGGCCGGTGCGGCTATCGTGTGTTCCATTTTCATGGCTTCGAGGATCAGCAGCGCCGCGCCCTTCTCCACCCTGGCGCCCACTGCGGCGATCAGCGCGATGACCTTGCCCGGCATCGGCGCGGTCAGGCCGCCCTCGGCGCCGCCGCCGCTGCCGGCGTGGAACAGCGGATCGATCGCGGAAAAGATGAAGGAGACGCCGTCGATGAAAACGTGGCGCCTTTCGTTGGCCGAGACCACGGTGACGTTGATGCGGCGGCCGCCGAGGTCGACGCGCAACTCGGTGCTGCCGGTGAAGCGCCCGGCCGCCGTGGTGGTCTGGCCTTCGAATTCCAGCGTGAAGCCGTCTGCGCCATAGCCGGCATTGACGATCTTTTCGGTCTCGCCGGCGCGCAGCCTGATCTCGCGCCGGGCGGTGCCGTTCAGGCGCCAGCCGTCGCGCGCATGCCAGGGCGAATGCGGGTCGGGACTTTCGACGGCTTCCGCCGCGGCGTAGGCCTGGTCGTGGATCAGCTCGGCCAGCGCGGCGACCAGCCAGGCTTCGGCCGGCGGCTCGACGCTTTCGGGAAAGAGGAAGGCGCGCTCGCGCTCGATCAGCCCGGTGTCGAGATCGGCCTGGGCGAAGGCCGGGCAGGCCACCAGCCGCGAGAGGAAGCCGATGTTGTTCGAGACGCCGACCACGCGGTAATCGGCCAATGCCTGCAGCATGCGTGCGAGGGCCCGTTCCCGCGTCTCGTCCCAGACGATCAGCTTGGCGATCATCGGGTCGTAGTGCGGCGAGATTTCGTCGTCCTGCTCGACGCCGGTATCGACGCGCACGTGCAGCGTCTCGGCCGGCGGCGCGAGGTGGATCAATTTGCCGATCGACGGCAGGAAACCCTTGTCCGGGTCTTCGGCATAGATGCGCGCTTCCAGCGCGTGGCCGCGGATCGTGAGCTGTTCCTGCTGCAGCGGCAGCGTCTCGCCAGCGCCGACTTTCAGCTGCCACTCGACGAGGTCGAGGCCGGTGATCATTTCGGTGACCGGGTGTTCGACCTGCAGCCGCGTGTTCATCTCCATGAAGTAGAAGCTACCGTCCTGATTGACGATGAACTCAACCGTGCCGGCGCCGACGTAGCCGACCGCCTTGGCGGCATCGACTGCGGCCTTGCCCATCGCTGCGCGGCGCTCGGGCGGCATGTTGGGCGCCGGCGCCTCTTCGACGACTTTCTGGTGGCGGCGCTGCACCGAGCAGTCGCGCTCGAACAGATAGACGCAGTTTCCGTGGCGGTCGCCGAAGACCTGGATTTCGATGTGGCGCGGGCGCTGCAGGTATTTTTCGATCAGCACGTGCTGGTCGCCGAAGCTGGAGAGCGCCTCGCGCTTGCAGGAGGCCAGCGCATCGAGGAAGTCCTCGCTCCTGTCGACGGCGCGCATGCCCTTGCCGCCGCCGCCGGCCGCCGCCTTGATCAGTACCGGATAGCCGATCTTGTCCGCCTGCTGCCTCAGAAACTCGGGCTCCTGCTTGTCGCCGTGATAGCCGGGAGTCAGCGGCACGCCGGCCTTCTCCATCAGCTTCTTGGCTTCGGACTTGGAGCCCATGGCGCGAATCGCGAACACCGGCGGGCCGATGAAGACAATGCCGTTCCGCTCGCAGGCCTCGGCGAACTCTTCGTTCTCGGAGAGGAAGCCGTAGCCCGGATGCACGGCCTGGGCGCCGGTGGCCAGCGCCGCAGCGATGATCCTGTCCGCCACCAGATAGGATTCCTTGGGCGGCGGCGCGCCGATGCAGACGGCTTCGTCGGCCAGCCGCACATGGCGCGCGCCGGCATCGGCTTCCGAATACACCGCGACGGTGCGGATGCCCATGCGCCGCGCGGTCTTGATCACGCGGCAGGCTATCTCACCTCTATTGGCGATCAGTATTTTGGTAAACATCGTGTCAGTCCCGGGCGATCCAGTTGGGTTTGCGCTTCTCGAGAAACGCCGTCATGCCTTCGCGGCCTTCTTCGCTGGCGCGCAGGCGCGTGATGCGCTGCACGGTGTCTTCGATCACGGCGGGCGTGATCGGCTTCCAAGCCACGGCCGAGATCAGCGACTTGCACTCGGCCATGGCGCCCGGTGCGTTGTTCAGCAAGGCATCGACGATCTCGCCGACGGCCTCGTCGAGCGCTTCAGCGTCGGTCACCAGTTCGTGCAGCAGGCCGATGCGGTAGGCCTCGGCGGCCGAGAAGCGTTCCGCCGTCAGCATGTAGCGCCGCGCATAGCGTTCGCCGATGGCGGCGATGACGTGCGGGCTGATCACGGCGGGGATCAGGCCGAGCTTGACCTCGGTCAGCGAGAACTCGGCGTCGATGGTGCCGATCGCCACGTCGCAGCAGGCCACCAGGCCGACGCCGCCGCCATAGGCCGCGCCCTGGATGCGGGCGACGGTCGGCTTCGGGCAATGCGACAGGCGGCGCAGCATCTCGGCCAGCGCGTGCGCGTCGCGCAGGTTCTCCGGGTGCGTGTAGCCCGCTGCGCGCTTCATCCAGTTGAGGTCGGCACCGGCGCAGAAGCTCTTGCCGGTACTCGAAAGCACCAGCACCCGCACGGCGGGATCCTTCGACATCTGGTCGATGGCGGTAGACAGTTCGGCGATCAGCGCGTCGTCGAAGGCGTTGTGCCGCTCGGGACGGTTGAGGGTGATGATGCCGACGCCGATGTCGGTTTCGGTAATGATGTTGTTGTACATGGGATCCTCTTGATTGATCCACAGATTACGCAGATTTCGCAGATTGTCTTTTCATCTGCGTCCATCTGCGAAATCTGCGGACTGCTTTTACATTCTGAAAACGCCGAACTTGGTCGGCAGGATGGGGGCATTGAGCGACGCCGAAATTCCCAGACTCAGGGTACGCCGCGTCTGCGCCGGGTCAAGCACGCCGTCGTCCCAGATGCGCGCCGTGGCGTAGTAGGGATGGCCCTGGGTTTCGTACTGGGCGCGAATCGGGGCGCGGAAGGCTTCCTCGTCCTCCTTGCTCCACTCCTTGCCGGCGGATTCCATGCCGTCGCGCTTGATGGTGGACAAGACGGAGGCGGCCTGTTCGCCGCCCATCACGCTGATCCGCGCGTTGGGCCACATCCACAGCATGCGCGGGCTGTAGGCGCGGCCGCACATGCCGTAGTTGCCGGCGCCGAAGCTGCCGCCGATGATCATGGTGAACTTCGGAACCTGCGCCGTCGCCACGGCGGTGACCATCTTCGCGCCGTCCTTGGCGATGCCGCTGTTCTCGTATTTGCGGCCGACCATGAAGCCGGTGATGTTCTGCAGGAACAGCAGCGGAATGCCGCGCTGGGCGCAGAGCTCGATGAAATGCGCGCCCTTCTGCGCCGATTCGCCGAACAGGATGCCGTTGTTGGCGACGATGCCAAGCGGATAGCCGTGCAGCCGCGCAAAGCCGGTGACCAGCGTGGTGCCGTAGCGCGACTTGAACTCGTCGAAGCGCGAACCATCGACCAGGCGCGCGATGACTTCGCGCACGTCGTAGGGCTTACGGGTATCGAAGGGAATCACGCCCCCGAGTTCGGACGGGTCGTAGAGCGGTTCTTCCGGCGTGGCGATGTCAAGCGACACGGGCTTCTGCCAGTTGAGGTTGCCGACGATGCGCCGCGCGATGGACAGCGCGTGATGGTCGTTCTCGGCCAGGTGGTCGCAGACGCCCGAGATGCGCGTATGCACGTCGCCGCCGCCGAGGTCCTCGGCGCTCACGACTTCGCCGGTGGCGGCCTTCACCAGCGGCGGGCCGCCGAGAAATATGGTGCCCTGGTTCTTGACGATGATCGACTCGTCGGACATGGCCGGCATGTAGGCGCCGCCCGCCGTGCAGGAACCCATGACAACGCCGATCTGCGGGATGCCGAGGGCCGACATGTTGGCCTGGTTGTAGAAGATGCGGCCGAAGTGGTCGCGGTCGGGGAAGACTTCGTCCTGCGTCGGCAGGTTGGCGCCGCCCGAGTCGACCAGGTAGATGCAGGGCAGGCGATTCTGCAGCGCGATTTCCTGCGCACGCAAATGCTTCTTCACCGTCAGCGGAAAGTAGGAGCCGCCCTTCACCGTCGCGTCATTGGCGACGATCATGCATTCGACGCCCTTGACCCGGCCGATGCCGGTGACCACGCCGGCCGACGCCACCTCAGTTGGGCTTTTGGCGCTGTACATGCCGTAAGCCGCCAGTGCCGAAAACTCGAGGAAGGCCGCGCCCGGATCGAGCAGGGCGTTGATGCGCTCGCGCGGCAGCAGCTTGCCGCGCGCCTTGTGCTTGGCCGCGGTTTCCGGCGAGCCGCCGCCCGAGACCGCGATGGTCTTCTCGCGCAGGTCGAGGACCAGCGCGCTCATCGCCGCCGCGTTGGCCTTGAATTCATCGCTGCGGGTGTTGAGTTTCGATTTGATGACGCTCATGCTGCCTCCGCCGGGCCGCCCCAAGGGGGCAGCAAGTGTTCAACCGGAAGCCGCCTCGGCGGCTGAACCGGGGTCACCCCCTTTCCTGGAAAGGGGGGTGGGGGGAATGTAGTCATATTCAGAAGCCTCCCGTGGCAAGCCACTTGTCGATTTGCGGCAGGCGGTCGACGCCCCAGAAGGGCTCGCCGTCCACCACGATGTAGGGTGCGCCGAACATGCCTTTGGCAATCGCGGCGTCGGTTTCCTGTCTGACGCGATCCTTGATTTCCGGCGTGGCGATGGCCGCCGCAAAGGCGTCGCGGTCGATGCCCAGTTGACCGACGATTTCCAGCACCACCGGCAGCTCGCTGATGTCGCGGCCATCGACCCAGTAGGCGCGAAATACGGCATGGGCGAACTCGCGCGCCTTGGCGCAGTCCTGGCCATGCAGCCAGTAGTAGCCGCGCGCGGCGGCCAGCGTGGCGAGCGGAAACTTCGGCGGGAACGTGTAGGGTATGCCGAGGAAGCGCGCCGAGCGGTCGAAGTCGCGCTTGCTGTATTCGCCCTTGAGCGGGATGGTGATCAGCAGCGGCATGTTCGAGGCCTTGAATGCGGCGCCGAGCATCATCGGCCGCCACTTGACCTTGCGCCCGTGCTTCGCCGCGAGATCGTCGATCAGTTCGCTGGCGAGATAGGAATAGGGCGAGGAAAAATCGAACCAGAACTCGATGGGCTCTTTCGCGTCTGTCATCATCATGCCTCCTGAAGGGCCGCCCCGAGGGAGGCATGCGCCCCCTCGGGGGGCAGCGAGCAATTGCGAGCGTGGGGGCTCATAGTTGTCCTGTGCCCCAGCCGGCCAGCGGATGGCCGGGCATCAGTTGGTAGGGGTGCTGCCAGCCGGGCAGGCCGGCGATGCGTTGCGACCAGTCGCGGATGTTCGGGTAGTCGTTCCAGTCCACGCCGATTTCCTCGGGCCAGAAGACATAGCCTGCCAGAGAAAAGTCGGCGATGGTGGGACAGTGGCCGACAACCCACTGGCGCCCGGCGAGATGCGCATCGAGCACCTTCCACGCCGCCTCGGCGCGAGTACGGAACATGGCGATGATGGCCGGGTCGGTGGCCGGCACGAAATTGCGCAAGTAGCGCAAAGTGGCCGTGTAGCTGGTGAACTTGTGGTTGTCGAACAGCGTCCAGCGCAGGATTTCGCGCCGCTCCTCGTTGTCCTGCGGGCCGAACTTGCCCAGCACTTCGGCGAGATAGTCGAGGATCACGCCGGACTGCGAATACGTCCGACCGCGATGTTCGAGCAGCGGCACTTCGCCCATGACGTTGAGCGCCCGGTATTCCGGCGTCTTGGTCGCGCCGTGGAAGAAATCGACGAAGCGCGGCTCCCAGTCGGCGCCGCTAACGGCCAGCATCAGCGCCGGCTTGTAGGCGTTGCCGGACTGGGCGAAGCAATGCAGCGTGTACTCGGCCATGGTTCCTCCCGCGTATCGTGGCTTAAAGCTTGTGAAGAAATCGTAGCGAGCGGGCCGCAGCGGGGTGCGGCCGGAGCGCAGCTACAGGCGCTGGATGTCTGAGGCGCCTTCATATATCTGGCAGACACGCACGTCGCGGTAGATGCGCTCGACCGGGAAATCGCTGACGTAGCCGTAGCCGCCGTGAATCTGGATGGCGTCGGAGCAGACCTTCTCGGCCATCTCCGAGGCGAACAGCTTGGCCATCGAGGCTTCCTTCAAACAGGGCCGACCGGCGTCGCGCAAGGCTGCCGCGTGATGCACCATTTGCCGCGCGACCTCGATCTGCGTCGCCATGTCAGCGAGGCGGAAGTTCACCGCCTGGTGTTCGAAGAGCGGCTTGCCGAAACTCTCCCGCTCATGCGAGTAGTGCAGCGCCGCCTCGAACGCAGCACGGGCCATGCCCACCGCCTGCGCCGAGATGCCGATGCGGCCGCCTTCGAGATTCGACAGCGCGATGCGGTAGCCCTGCCCTTCGGCGCCCAGCAGATTCCCGGCAGGGATGCGGCAGTCCTCGAACAGGATCTGCGCCGTGTCCGAGGCATGCTGGCCGAGCTTTTCCTCGACGCGCGCGACGATGTAGCCCTTGGTTTCGGCGGGCACGATGAAGGCCGAAATGCCCTTCTTGCCGGCGCCCGGATCGGTGACGGCGAAGACCACCGCGACCTGCGCGTTCTTGCCCGTGGTGATGAACTGCTTGACGCCGTTCAACACCCAATGATCGCCGTCAAGCACTGCCTTGGTGCGGATCGCCGCGGCGTCGGAGCCGACATGCGGCTCGGTCAGGCAGAAGCAGCCGAGCCACTCGCCGCTGGCCAGCTTCTTGAGATATTTTTCTTTTTGCGCGTCCGTACCGAAGGCGTTGATCGGACCGCAGACCACGGAATTCTGCACGCTGATGATGGTCGATGTCGCGCCGTCGCCGGCAGCGATTTCCTCCAGCGCGAGCGCCAGCGAAACGTAATCGAGACCCGCACCACCCCATTGCTCGGGCACCACCATGCCGCAGACGCCGAGCTCGCCCAGAGCGCGCAGTTCTTCGCGTGGAAAGTGCGAAGTCCTGTCCCATTCGGCGGCTTTCGGTGCGAGTTGTTCGCGCGCGAAATCGCGCAGCATGTCGCGGATCTGTTCCTGTTCTTCGGTGAGGATCACTTGGCTGTCTCCGCCGGGCCGTCCCAAGGAGACAGCCGGCCAACAAACCGGAAGGCAAGGGGCCGGAGGGCCCTTGCCTGAACCGTGGTCACCCCCTCTCGTGGAGAGGGGGCTGGGGGGCGTGCCGTCATTCGTAGTCCTTGTAGCTCTTGCTGCCTGGAATCGGCTCGCCCGAGTCGCGCATGCGCACGGCCTCCTTGTAACCTTTCTCCTCGGCATAATGCTTGAACCACTGACCTTCGGGCGAGTGGCGCGTGATGCCGTCGAACAGCGTGGCGATCATCTGGGTATTGGCGAGGCCCATGTTGTCGTAGGCCTGGTTGATCATGAGTTTCTGCATCATGAGCTGGTTCTTCGGCACGCCGGCCATGCGCTTCGCCAGCTTCAGCACCGCGTCTTCGAGTTCGGCTTCGGGCACGGCATCGATGACCAGGCCCCATTCCTTCGCCGTCCTGCCGTCGATGGTGTCGCCGGTCAGCAGCATGCGCTTGGCCTTCTCGGCGCCGAGGCGATAGACCCACATCGCGGTGGTCGGGCAACCCCAGACGCGCGCCGGCATGTAGCCGATCTTCGCGTCCTCGGCCATCACGACGAGGTCGCAGCACAGCGCGATGTCGCTGCCGCCGGCGACGGCGAAGCCCTGCACCTTGCAGATGGTCGGCTTGTAGCTGCGCCAGAGGCTGAAGAAGTTGTCGGTGAAACCCTTCATGGCGCGGTAGTCGACCATCGGGTCCCAGGGCATGGATTGCGTGCAGGGCGTATCGACGTCGGCCTCGGCGAAATCCTTGAGGTCGTAGCCGGAACAGAAAGCGCGGCCGGCGCCCTGCAGGATGATGACGTGAATCTCGTCATCGGCATTCGCGCGCTCGACCGCGATGCGGATCTCGCGCGGCATGGCCGGCACGATGGCGTTGAGCCGTTCGGGCCGGTTCAGCGTGATGCGCGCGATGCGCCCCTCGCTGGCGTAGGTGAGGGTCTGGTACTCCATGACCGTTAGATCAGTTCAATGCCGACCGCAGTGGCCTCGCCGCCGCCGATGCAGAGGCTGGCGACGCCGCGCTTCTTGCCGTATTTGCGCAGCGCGCCGATCAGGGTGACGATCACGCGGGCGCCGGAGGCGCCGATCGGATGCCCAAGGGCGCAGGCGCCGCCATGTACATTGACCTTGTCGTGCGGCAGCTTGAGATCGTGCATCGCGGCCATGGTGACCACGGCGAAGGCTTCGTTGATTTCCCAGAGGTCGACGCTGTCGACGCTCCAGCCGTTCTTCGCCAGCAGCTTCTTCATGGCGCCGACCGGGGCCGTGGTGAACAGGCCGGGTTCCTGGGCGAAGGTGCTGTGGCCGACGACGGTGGCGATAGGCTTGAGGTCGAGCTTCGCGGCAGTCGACGCGCGCATCATGACCAGCGCGGCGGCGCCGTCGGAAATCGACGACGAGTTCGCGGCAGTGACGGTGCCGTCCTTGCGGAAGGCCGGCTTTAGCGTCGGGATCTTTTCGAGCTGGGCCTTGAAGGGTTGCTCATCCTTGTCGACAACGACATCGCCCTTGCGCCCGGACACCGTAACCGGGGCGATTTCCCAAGCGAAGCTGCCGTCCGTGTTGGCCTGCTTGGCGCGCGTGGTCGAGGCGACGGCGAAGGCATCCTGCGCTTCGCGGGTGAACTTGTAGGTCCCGGCGCAGTCCTCGGCGAAGGTGCCCATCAGCCGCCCCTTGTCATAGGCGTCTTCGAGGCCGTCGAGGAACATGTGGTCCTTCACCTCGCCGTGGCCGAGGCGATAGCCACCGCGTGCCTTGGGCAGCAGGTAGGGCGCGTTGCTCATCGATTCCATGCCGCCGGCGACCATGACGTCGACGCTGCCGGCCAGCAGCATGTCGTGGGCGTACATTGCCGCGCGCATGCCCGAGCCGCACATCTTGTTCACCGTGGTGCAGCCGGCCGCCAGCGGCAGCCCGGCGCCGAGGCTGGCCTGCCGTGCCGGAGCCTGGCCCTGGCCGGCGGGCAGAACGCAGCCCATGATGACTTCATCGACCTGCGCGGGCGCCAGGCCGGCGCGCTCGACGGCGGCCTTGATCGCGGCGCTGCCCAGCTGTGAGCATGTCAGTGAATTGAAATCGCCCTGAAACCCGCCCATGGGGGTGCGGGCGGCGGAGACGATGACGATGGGATCGGACATGATGGTTCCTTTCGATTCGGCTTTCAATTGAGTGTGGCTAGCGCCATTTCATAGCGCTCGGAAATATGTTCGGGGCTGCTGACCGTGAGGCCGAGGTCGCGCACCAGGCCGTCCTTGAGGCCGTAGATCCAGCCGTGGATGGTCAGGTTCTGCCCGCGCTGCCAGGCATCCTGGACGACGATGGTGCGCGAGACGTTGATCACCTGCTCCAGCACGTTGAGTTCGCAAAGCCGGTCGTGGCGCCTGTCCTCGGGCAGCTCATCGACGCGCGCCAGATGCTTGACGTGGACGTCCTGCACGTGGCGCAGCCAGAGGTCGGCAAGGCCGACGCGCTGGTGCTGGAGCGCCGCCTGAACGCCGCCGCAACCGTAATGGCCGACGACCATGATGTGCTTCACCTTGAGCACGTCGATGGCGAACTGGATCACCGACAGGCAGTTGAGGTCGGTATGCACCACGATGTTGGCGACGTTGCGATGGACGAAGACCTCGCCCGGCAGCAGGCCGACGATCTGGTTGGCCGGCACGCGCGAATCGGAACAGCCGATCCAGAGATATTCGGGCGCCTGGAGATGCGACAGCCGCTCGAAATAGTCCGGATCGACCTCGCGCATCTGCCGCGCCCAGGCGCGGTTGAAATCGAACAGGTGGTGTAGGGTCTGGTTGTTGAGCTGCTTCTCGGACCAGTTTTCCAGGTCGAGCGCGAGGAACTGCGTGCCTTCGAGCGAGGTCTGGTAGTAGGCCGGCGCCTCCTGGAAGCCCAGTTCGCGGTAGAGCTTCACCGCGATGCGCATGGCCGGCAAGGTGTCGAGCATGATGGTGCAGTAGCCGATCTGCCGCGCGGCGCGTATCGCGGCCAGGGCCAGGTCGCGGCCGACTCCCAGGCCGCGAAAGCCGGGCTCGACATAAAGCCGCTTGAACTCGCAGACCCCTTCGGCCAGCGGCCGGATGCCGACGCAGCCGGCGCCCCTGCCATTGACCTCGGCGTAAAACAATCGTCCCTCGGGTGCCGCATAACGCCCCGGCAGGCTGGCCATTTCCTCGTCGAAATTCTGAAAACACAGGTCGACGCCGAGCCAGCCTGCGTAATTGCGGATGAACTGGCGCACCTGTTCCAGTTCGGCAACATTCTCGGCACCCAGCACCCGAATCGCCGTACCGCCAGCGCCAACTTTCACCAGGTCGCTCATGGCGCAACCCTGTGAAGAAATCGTAGCGAGCGTGCCGCAGCGGGGTGCGGCCGGAGCGCAGCTACCGGAATGCACGTGGTTGTGCATGAGGATAGCGAGCACCGCCCAAGCCCCGATCCGGAACGCGCAGTAGATTTATTCATAGGGTTTCAGACATTGAAGATCAGGCAGGTGGTGGTGGCGTGGGCGTAGAGCTTGCCGTCGGCATCGACCAGCTTGCCTTCCGCCGTGCCGATCTGCTTGCCGGCATGGATCACGCGGCCTTCGGCGCGCACCGGGCCGACGCGGTCGGTCAGTGCGCGAATGTAATTCACCTTGAGTTCGATCGTGGTGTAGCCCTGCCCGGCGTCGAGCGTGGTCTGGATCGCGCAGGCGACGCAGGAATCGAGCAACGTGGCGTGATAGCCGCCATGTACCGAGCCGATCGGGTTGTAGTGGCGGTGCTGCGGCGTGCCCTGGAAAACGACGCGGCCCTTTTCCGCCTCGATCAGGGTGAAGCCCAGTGTCTCGCTGATCGGCGGCCGCGGCAGTTCGCCCGCGATCATCTTCTGGAACAGTTCCAGCCCCGTGTACTCACGCAGATTCTCCATCGTCAGCATGCCGGGAGTCGTCGCGCGGGCGATCACCTCGTCGTAACGTTTCTGCCATTCCTCGCGGCGCTGCTGGGGGGTTTGATGGCTCATCACATGGTCTCGTTATAGAGTTCGCGGCCGATCAGCATGCGGCGGATCTCGCTGGTACCGGCGCCGATTTCGTAGAGCTTGGCGTCGCGCCACAGCCGCCCGGCGGGGTAGTCGTTGGTGTAGCCGACGCCGCCCAGGGCCTGGATCGCCTCGCCGGCCATCCAGGTGGCCTTTTCCGCCGAATAGAGAATCGCGCCGGCCGCATCCTTGCGCAGCGTCCTCGCGTGGTCGCCGCGATCGCAGGCCTTGCCCAGCGCATAAACATAGGCGCGCGTGGCCTGCCAGGTCGAGTACATGTCGGCCAGCTTGCCCTGCATCAACTGGAATTCGCCGATGCTCTGGCCGAACTGCTTGCGCTCGTGGATGAAGGGCAGCACCACGTCCATGCAGGCGGCCATGATGCCCAGCGGCCCGCCGGAGAGCACCGCGCGTTCGTAATCGAGGCCCGACATCAGCACGCGCGTGCCGTTGCCCTCGCCGCCCATGACGTTCTCCACCGGCACTTCGCAATCGTCGAAGAACAGCGGGTAGGTGTTCGAACCGCGCATGCCGAGCTTGTCGAGATGCTGGCCCTTGCTGAAGCCCGCAAAGCCCTTTTCGACGATGAAGGCGGTCATGCCCCTGGCGCCGGCGTCGGGGTTGGTTTTGGCATAGACCACCAGCGTGTCGGCGTCGCCGCCGTTGGTGATCCACATCTTGGAGCCGTTCAAAACATATCGGTCGCCTTTGAGGTCGGCGCGCAGCTTCATCGACACCACATCGGAACCGGCACCCGGTTCGGACATCGCCAGGGCGCCGACGTGATCGCCCGAAATCAGCTTGGGCAGGTACTTCTTCCGCTGCGCCTCGTTGCCGTTGCAGCGGATCTGGTTCACGCAGAGGTTGGAATGAGCGCCGTAGGACAAGCCGACCGAGGCCGAAGCACGCGAGATTTCCTCCATCGCGACGATGTGGGCCAGGTAGCCCATCTTGGTGCCGCCGTATTCCTCGTCGGCGGTCATGCCGAGCAGGCCCATGTCGCCGAACTTCTTCCACAGGTCGGCGGGGAACATGTTGTCGCGATCGATCGCGGCGGCGCGCGGCAGGATTTCCTTCTGCGCGAATTGCCAGACTGCATCGCGCAGCATGTCGACGTCTTCGCCGAGGTCAAAGTTGATTCCTAACATTCAGTTCTCCTTGCCGTGCATGGTCATCAGGGTTTGCTGCATCGTCGCGCAGTGGGTGGCCTTGCCATTTTTTATGGCGTACACCTCGCCGCGAGTGATGACGAGGTTGCGGCCGGACTTCAGCACCTGGCCTTCGGCGACCAGATACTCGCCGTCGGCGGGGGCCAGCAGGTTGAGCTTGAACTCGACGGTCAGCACGTCGGCGCCATTCGGCATCACGGTAAGCCCGGCGTAGCCGCCGGCGCTATCGACAATGGTGCTGGTGATGCCGGCATGGAAAAAGCCGTTCTGCTGCGTCAGGTCCTCGCGGAAGGGCAGGCGGATCTCGCAATGGCCGGGGGCGAGGGCGCCCATTTCGGCACCGAGCAGGGTCATCACCTTCTGCCGTGCGAAGCTGCCGCGCACCGTGGGCTCCCAGTCGGGATTGCGCGGCTCGAAGACGTTTCTGGCTGGACGTGCGGTGTGCGGCATTCGAACCTCCTGCAAACAGTTTGTGCATGCTAGTTGACGTTAACGTCAACGTCAACTATCGGGACTGCGCTTTGCGCCGTGTTTTGCCGGCGGCCGCGCCTTCGTCGGCCTGCAGCATCTCGCGGCACTGCCGCTCGAAGCGGACGATTTCCTTGAGCACGGCCTCGATGTCGTCGCGCTGCTGCTCAAGCGCGGCGCGGCGCTGCGCCAGGGCGCCGAGAAAGGACAGCAGCTGGGAGGACTCGTCCTCCGCCGTGTCGTACATGTCGATCAGGTCCTTGATTTCGGCCAGGCTGAGCCCGAGCCGCTTGCCGCGTAGGGCCAGCTTGATGCGGGTCCGGTCGCGCTTGCTGTAGACCCGGTTGCCGCCCTCGCGTGCCGGGGAAACCAGGCCGTGGGACTCCCAAAACCGTATGGCACGGGTGGTGACGCCGAATTCGCGCGCCAGTTCGGTGATGGTTTGAGTTTCGTTCATGATTGTGAGGCTGATATGTGCCGAATGTTGCACCGCACATAAAGCCCCGAAAATTGGATAAGATGGCAGACCGACGTTTGACAAGTTAAGCAGATTTTCCCCGCCGATGCAAAGAGACCCCGCTTGAACGCACCCCTGAACGCTCCGATCGCCTACCTGCACGAGACCGCCCCGGATCCCGGCGTGGCCGTGCCCGTCGCCCCCGGCATCGAATGGCTGTGCATGCCCCTGCCTTTCGCGCTGAACCACATCAACCTCTGGCTGCTGGCCGACGGCGAGGGTTATGCGGCCGTCGATACCGGCTTCGCGCTGGATCCGATCAAGCAGGCCTGGGAGTCGGTGCTGGCGGGACGGGGCCGGGAATTCGCGGAGCACGGCTCCGCGCCGGCGCCGGTCGACGACAGTGCAATGTCGCCGAGGGCCTCCGCAGGAGGCCGAAGATTGACGCGCTGCATCGTCACCCATTGCCACCCCGACCATCTCGGCCTCGCCGCCTGGCTGGAAGAGGAAACCGGCGCCGGACTGTGGATCGCGCAGGGCGAATACCTCGCCGCGCACATGATCGTGGAGCAGGTCGCCGGCTACTCGATCAGCTTCATGGTCGAGTTCTTTCGCCAGCACGGACTCGACCAGGCGCGCATCGACGGCCTGATCGCGCGCGGCAACGGCTACAAGAAGGGTGTCCCGGCGATTCCGACCACCTACCGCCGCCTGTTCCCCGACCAGTTGCTGAAGATCGGCGACCACGAATGGCGCACCATCGTCGGCCACGGCCACGCACCGGAACACATGAGTTTGTATTGCGCGGAACTGGGCGTGCTGATTTCCGGCGACATGCTGCTGCCGCGCATCTCAACCAATATTTCGGTGACGGCCAGCACGCCGCATGCGGACCCGCTTGGCCTGTTCCTCGACTCCATCGACAAGTTTCGCGTACTGCCCGAAGACACGCTGGTGCTGCCCTCGCATGGCCGTCCCTTCCGCGGCCTGCATGCCCGCATCGAGCAGCTTCACGCCCACCATGCCGAGCGCTGCGAGGTGCTGGTCGAGGCCTGCCGCGGCGAGGCAAAGAGCGCCGCCGACCTGCTCGGCGTGCTGTTCGGCCGCGAACTGCCCGACCCGCACCAGACCATGTTTGCCATGGGCGAAGCCATCGCCCATCTGAATTACCTTGAACACGCAGGAAAATTGCAGCGCATCGAAGAGAACGGTCTTGTCCGTTACCAAAGTTAAACCCGGCTAACCGAAGGAGCCACAATGTCTGCGCATGAACCCAAAGCCTTGCCCGATCCCAAGGAAATCGCCAAGACCTATGCCGAGGTTGCCGAGCGCGCCTCGAACCTGATCACGGAACACATGAAGCGCCAGATGAAGAAGGGCGTTTCGGCGCCCAACGACGATCTCGGCATCGCGCAGGCCTTCATGGACATGATGGCCAAGATGCTGGCCAACCCCTACAAGATGGCCCAGGCGCAGATGAACCTGATGTGGGACTACTTTTCGCTGTGGCAGCATTCATCCATGCGCATGATGGGCATGGAGGGCGCGCCGGTGGCGCAGCCGAAGAAGGGCGACAAGCGCTTCGCCGACGCCCAATGGGAAGAGCATTTCCTGTTCGACTTCATCAAGCAGTCCTATCTGATCACGGCGCGCCACGTGCATGACAATGTCTGCTGCATCGAGGGCCTCGACGAGATCTCGCAGAAGAAGGTGAACTTCTTCACCCGCCAGTTCATCGACGCGCTGGCGCCGTCCAACTTCGCTGCAACCAACCCCGAAGTGCTGCGCGAGACGGTCAAGAGCCACGGCCAGAACCTGCTCAACGGATTCAACAACCTGCTGCGCGACATCGAGGAAGGCGACGGCCAGTTGCGCGTCAAGATGACCGATCCGTCGGCCTTCGAGATGGGCAAGAACGTCGCCTCGTCGCCGGGCAAGGTCATCTTCCAGAACGAGATGATCCAGTTGATCCAGTTCACTCCGACCACCAAGGAACAGTACAAGCGCCCGCTGCTGATCATCCCGCCCTGGATCAACAAGTACTACATCCTCGACCTGCGCGAGAGCAATTCCTACATCAAGTGGGCGACCGACCAGGGCCACAGCGTGTTCGTCATCTCCTGGGTGAACCCGGATGCGAAGCTGGCGAAGAAGGGCTTCGACGATTACATGACCGAAGGCGCGCTGACCGCCATCGACGTGGTCTGCCAGCAGACCGGCGAGAAGGAAATCAACATGATCGGCTACTGCCTCGGCGGTACGCTGCTCGGTTCCACCATGGGCTACATGGCCGCCAAGAAGGACAAGCGCATCGCCTCGGCGACCTTCTTCGTCGCCCTGCTCGACTTCTCGATCCCGGGCGAACTTGGCGTCTTCATCGACGAAGGCCAGGTCGCCAGCCTCGAAAAGAAAATGGAAGAGCGCGGTTACCTGGAAGGCTCCGAGATGGGCACGACCTTCAACATGCTGCGTTCCAACGACCTGATCTGGACCTTCGTGGTCAACAACTACCTGATGGGCAAGGAACCCTTCCCCTTCGACCTGCTCTACTGGAACTCCGATTCCACGCGCATGCCCTACAAGATGCACAGCTACTACCTGCGCAACATGTACCTCAACAACCTGCTGCGCGAGCCGGGCGGCATCACCCTGCTCGACACGCCGATCGACCTGTCCAAGGTCAAGACGCCGTCCTACTTCATCTCCACCATTGAAGACCACATCGCGCCGTGGCGCAGCGTGTATCTCGGCTCCACCGCACTGGGCGGCCCGGTGCGCTTCGCGCTGGGCGGCTCCGGCCACATCGCCGGCATCGTCAATCCGCCGTCGGCCAACAAGTATGGCTTCTGGACCAACGATGCCCGCCCGGCGACGCCGGACGAATGGTTCGAGGGCGCCAAGCAGCACGAAGGTTCCTGGTGGACCGACTGGCAGAAATGGATCACCAAGCTGAACAACGACAAGGTGCCGGCACGCGATCCGGCCAAGGGCAAGTTCAAGGCGCTGGAAGATGCGCCCGGGTCCTTCGTCAAGTTCCGCCTCGACACGCAGAAGAAGACGAAGAAGTGAGGGACGCATGAGCGGCGTTCCTCCGGGACGCGAAGCGGGCGCCGGGTCGCAAGACCCGGCGCCCGTTTTTTTGACGATCAAGCCGCGGCGGGTCGTGCTCGACACCAACGTGCTGGTCTCGCTCTACGTGTTCGACGACAGCCGTTTCGCGCCGCTGCGGGCCAGGATCGAAAGCGGCGAGTGGCGGGCGATCAGCAACGAAGCCTGTTTCGAGGAGTTCCGCCGCGTGCTGGCCTACGCCATGTTCGCCCTGACGGAAGACCGGCAACAAGCCGCGCTGGCCGCCTACGGCGCCGTCGTCACGCAGTTTGCGGGGCCGCCATCCGGCCCCATCGCAGCCCTGCCGCGCTGCGCCGACCGCGACGACCAGAAGTTCCTCGAACTCGCCCGCGACGCCGCCGCCGACTGGCTGGTGACGGCGGACAAGGCCCTGCTGAAACTGGCGCGCCGCGACCGCTTGCGCGGCCTGTTTCGCATTCTCACACCGGAGATGGCGCTGACGGCGAGTTGAAGGGTTCAGCAGGCTACTGCTATCCGGCAAAGCGCTTGGCGCGAGTTGGCCAGCTAACCGCCAAAACGCTAGTCGTACGTGGTTTCTATCAGGAATTGACCGGGACTTGTCGACCGAACCGTGTAGGAGTTGGTTTTTCCATTCAGCACGGCGGCACTTCCCGAAGCGTGCTTTATGACGCCCTTGCCGGCCCCCGCAGCCCCAATCACTTTGCCGTCAGCCATGAGCAATGCCATTGTCCCTTCCATCACGTGAAAGGATGCCATCGCCCCCGGTTTGCGCCCGACGCCAGCGCCCGACAACACCACCGCCTTCCCGGCATCCCACTCATAAATGGTGGTGCCGGTCATCACGCCCCCATCCATCGGGCCGCCTTCGGTACGGCAGCTGTAGGTGGAAACCTGCAATGCGTGACCGGCGCGGTCGCCAATTGGCTCCAAGGGGCTCATGCCGACGATGACACAAAACGCTTTCTGCGTCACCGCTGTTTGCGCCAGCGCGCTGACGGTGGTTGCTGCCAATGCCACTGCAACCACGCTACAGATGACTCTTATCGAATGACACATGGCAATTCTCCTGATTGAGAGGCGGTTGACGGTTGTAACCGGCGTTGAAATCGGCCTATCCTCCTCCTTGTCCCGTGGGCAACAATTTATGGGCTCGAAGCGCTACAGAATCGAAGGCCGGTGACAAAGCCCTTATTTGCGTTAATGGTATTTTCGTCAATATAGGTGATGCTGACTATTTGGCAAGGCCATTGCGGATAGCTTCGCTGCCACCGTGTCCGAGAGCTTTCAGGGTCGGCATGGGATTGATTTCCATGGCCACAGGAATTGCCTGCTGCACCGGCACAGAATGGGCGCCCGCATCGGGTTCCCGCCAATCAACCAAGCTCATCGGAGCCCGCCATGCCGTCACCCCGTGTCCTGATTCCCCGCCAAACCGTTCCCGCGCTCGACGTGCCGCTGCTCGGCGGCGGACGCTTCAATGTCGCCGCATCGCCAGCGCCGACTTTCAGCATGATCGTGTTCTATCGCGGCCTGCATTGCCCGCTTTGCGCGAAATACCTGATGGAACTGGAGCGGCTGCACGCCGACTTCGTCGCGCGCGGCGTCCAGCCGGTTGCGATCAGTTCCGACAGCGAAGAACGCGCGCAGGCCATGGCCGACAAGGTCAGCGCGAAGGCGCTGCGTTTCGGCTACGAGCTCCCGCTCGCCGTCGCACGCCAATGGGGCCTGACCATTTCCACCTCGCGCGGCAAGACCTCGATCGGCATCGAGGAGCCGGCGCTCTTCTCCGAGCCGGGCCTGTTTCTGGTGCGGCCGGACGGCACGCTCTACTGGGGCTCGACCCAAACCATGCCCTTCGCCCGGCCGCACTTCGACGAAATCATCGGCGCCATCGATTTCGTCATCAAGAACGACTACCCCGGACGCGGGGAGTACACCGGCGAGTTGTGACGGATCCTTGCCGGCCTGAAGGGCGGAGACATACCCCACCGGGGGGTACCGTCCTCGCGTCCCGCTCGGACAAAAAAAACGGGCGCCACGAGGGCGCCCGAATGAAAACCGCAGTGGAGGGAGGCCGCCGCGGTCGCCCCCTTCGTTGCGAAGGGGGCTGGGAGTGAATCAGTTGTGGTAGGCCGACTCGCCGTGCGAGGTGATGTCGAGACCCTCGCGCTCTTCGTCTTCCGGCACGCGCAGACCGATGACGATATCCACGATCTTGTAGCAGACGAAGGCCACGACGCCGGACCAGACCAGGGTCACGCCAACGCCGGTGGCCTGGATGACGACCTGACCCATGATGTCGTAGTTGTCCGCCACCTTGTTCGCCACATAGTCGTAGATGCCCGTGCCGCCCAGGCTCGGCGCTGCGAACACGCCGGTGAGAATGGCGCCGAGGGTGCCGCCGACGCCATGCACGCCGAACACGTCGAGCGAGTCATCTGCGCCGAGCAGCTTCTTCAGGCCATTGACGCCCCACAGGCAGATCACGCCGGCCGCCAGGCCAATCACGAGCGCACCAACCACGCCGACGAAACCGGCCGCCGGAGTGATCGCCACCAGACCGGCTACCGCACCGGAGGCTGCACCCAGCATCGAAGGCTTGCCCTTGATCAACCATTCCGCCACCATCCATGAGGTGGCCGCCATCGCGGTTGCCAGCCAGGTATTGATGAAGGCCAGAGCGGCCGTGCCGTTGGCTTCGAGCGCGGAACCGGCGTTGAAGCCGAACCAGCCGAACCACAGCAGCGAGGCGCCCATCATGGTCATGGTCAACGAGTGCGGCGCCATCGAATCCTTGCCGTAGCCAACCCGCTTGCCCAGCAGGTAGGCACCGACCAGGCCGGCGATGGCGGCATTGATATGCACCACGGTGCCGCCGGCGAAGTCGAGCGCGCCCTTCTGGAACATGTAGCCCGCCGTCGCCGTGAGCTTGTCCGCCGCTTCGGCGCTGACATAGCCGTCCGGACCCGCCCAGTACCAGACCATGTGCGTGATCGGCAGGTAGCTGAAGGTGAACCACAGCACCATGAACAGCAGCACCGCGGAGAACTTGATGCGTTCGGCGAAGGCGCCGACGATCAGGCCGCAGGTGATGGCCGCGAAGGCGCCCTGGAAGGCGACGAAGATGAACTCGGAGACGACGATACCCTTGCTGAAGGTGGCGGCGACCGAATCCGGCGTGATGCCTTTCAGGAACAGCTTGTCGAGGCTGCCGAAAAAGGCATTCCCTTCGCTGAAGGCCACGCTGTAGCCATAGACCGCCCACAGTATGCTGATCACCGAGAAGGTGACGAACACCTGCATCAGCACCGACAGCATGTTCTTGCTGCGCACCAGGCCGCCGTAGAACAGCGCGAGGCCGGGAATGCTCATCAGGATCACGAGCGCGGTGCACACCATCAGCCAGGCATTGTCGCCCTTGTTCGGCACCGGGGTTGGCGCAGCAGCAGGGGCGGCAGCTGCAGGAGCAGCAGTTGCAGCCGCAGCAGCGGCCGGTGCGGCTGCGGCCGCGGGAGCTGCGGCCTCAGCCGCAGGCTTGTCGTCGGCCCAGGCGCTGGATGCGCCGCCGGCGATGCCGACGGTCAATGCCGTCAGCAGGATGGCTAGATACTTTCTCATGTCAGATCTCCCGTAAGCTCAAAGGGCTTCCTCACCGGTTTCACCGGTGCGGATGCGGATGACTTGTTCAACGTCGAAGACGAAAATCTTGCCGTCGCCGATCTTGCCGGTGCTGGCGGATTTTTCGATGGCTTCGATGACCTGGTCCAGCAGGTCGTCGCGAATGGCGGCTTCGACCTTGACCTTGGGCAGAAAATCGACGACGTATTCGGCGCCGCGATAGAGCTCGGTATGACCTTTCTGCCGGCCGAATCCCTTGACCTCGGTGACGGTGATCCCTTGCACGCCGACGGCGGCGAGGGCCTCGCGTACCTCGTCAAGCTTGAACGGCTTGATGATGGCGGTGACGAGTTTCATGGCTGTTTCCTTTATGAATTGGAGGAGCTTGGGTTGCCTGCCCGCAAAGCGGATTTCCAGGCACGCAGAGCGATTTCAAAATAATCCCGCCGACTCCGGCCGGAGCGCCGGCGGGACTTTCAATCACGTATCAGAACGACTTGGAGAAGCTCAGCACCGCCGCGGACTTGCCTGCGTCATAGGCCGATTTGCCCGAGCCTGCCACCGAACCCCAGCAGTAGACGTCGTTGGCGGTAGTCATCGCATTCGCCGTGCAACTGCCGTTGGCGTTGGTCGAGGTCAGTGCCAGGCCGACGACGCCGAAGCCCACATCCTTGGTGACGCCGAGCTTGTAGTCGGTGTAGGAGGCCGGGCCGTTGCCCTTGATCTTCTGGTCGCCGACGTGGGCGCTCACGCCCCAGCCGTCGCCCAGATCGAAGGCGCCGTTGATTTCGAGGTAGCCGCTGCCGTCGGTCTTGTCATTCACCGTTTTGGCGAACTGATTCCAGCCGAACAGCGAGGTGGTCGAATGCGAGTACTTGACGGTCAGCCACTTCCAGGTCACCGCGCCGTAAACTTCGGTGCTGTCGGGCTTGATGAAGGTGCCGCCGACGGAGGTGTTGCTGCCCGGATAGTTGTAGGTCAGCAGGCCGACGTCGAAGCCGACATCGCCGGTGATCGTGCCCTTGTAACCGCCGTAGACGTCGATCTCGACGCTGTTCGAGGCAGCACTGGCAGCCGACCAGTTGTTGTCCGCAACCCAGCTCACGTTCGACGCCCAAGCGCCGGCATAGAAGCCGCTGGCGTGGGCGTAGTCGAAGCCGCCCTGAATCGCCGGCTTGGCGGCAGACTGGCTGATGCCGCGATATACATAGTTGGAGACAACGCCGACGTTGCCGGTGAAGGTATGCGGGCTGGCCGGCGCGGCGGCGGCCTGGGCCATGACAACGGACGGAAGGGAAACGAGGCCAGCGACAGCGGCAGCGATCAGTGATTTACGCATGGTATTGCTCCTTGAAAGAATTAAAAAATTACAGGTTCCCTTATGCAGAGACCGTGCCATCCAGTTTAGTCATTTACAATCAATAGGATAGGACGCGCGATTGGTAGCAGGCCGACCGCGACGCACCAAGCCGGACCCAAAACCCGAGCGTTCCGCACCGGTCTGGTGCAATGTCAGGGCGCAGAGGCGGGGCGCTCCGGCGCTGTGCTAGACTTTCTTCATTCCGCAGGAAAATCCATCCACCATGCTCAATCCAAAATTGCTCGATGAAATGTCCGCTCGCGTGTCCTCCCTGCTGGCGGCCACGCCGGCTGGCGACGTCGAGAAGAACATGCGCGCCGCGCTCGCCGGCCTGTTCGCCAAGCTCGATCTGGTGACCCGCGAGGAGTTCGACGTGCAGCGCGAGGTTCTGCTGCGCACGCGCGAGAAACTCGCGGCGCTCGAAGCGCGCGTCAGCGAACTGGAAGCGCGCAAGCAGCCAATCCCGCCGACCTCCGGGCAGTAAAACCACCCATGGCGCTCGCAGTTCTCCGCTCGCGGGCGCTGGCGGGTCTCGCTGCCCCGGAAGTGACGGTCGAGGTCCACCTCGCCTCCGGCCTGCCGTCATTCACCCTGGTCGGCCTGCCTGACACCGAAGTCAAGGAAGCGCGCGACCGCGTCCGCGCCGCGATCCAGAATTGCGGCTTCGAATTTCCGCAGCGGCGCATCACGGTCAACCTCGCGCCGGCCGATTTGCCCAAGGAGTCGGGCCGTTTCGACCTGCCGATCGCGCTGGGCATCCTGATCGCCTCCGGCCAGGTCAAGGCCCCCGATCTCGACACCCACGAATTCGTCGGCGAACTCGCGCTCTCGGGCGAGTTGCGCGCCGTGCGCGGCACGCTCGCGATGTGCGCCGCCATCCGCCACGAGGCCGGGCCACGGTACGACGCTGAGCACGACACTGAGCACGGCACTGCGCACAAGGCCGCGCGCGCCTTCGTCCTGCCGCTGGCAAGCGCGCCGGAAGCCGCGCTGATCGAAGGCATGAGCATCCTGCCGGCGAAGAACCTGCTGCAGGTCTGCGCCCACCTCGCCGGCCGCGAACCGCTCGCCCCCTTCGCCGTGCCGCCAGCGCCGACTCTTGCGCACTACCCCGATCTGGCCGAAGTCAAAGGCCAGGCGCAGGCCAAACGCGCGCTGGAAGTTGCCGCCGCCGGCGGGCATTCAATCCTGATGAGCGGCCCGCCGGGCGCCGGCAAGTCGATGCTGGCGCAGCGCCTGCCGGGGCTGCTGCCGCCGATGACCTCGGCCGAGGCGCTGGAAAGCGCTGCCGTGCATTCGCTGGCGGGCAGCTTCAAACTGGCGCACTGGAACCAGCGCCCGTTCAGGGCGCCTCACCACTCTGCCTCCAGTGCCGCGCTGGTCGGCGGCGGCGGCACGCCGCGTCCGGGCGAGATTTCGCTGGCGCACAACGGCACGCTGTTCCTCGACGAACTGCCCGAGTTTCAGCGCGGGGTGCTGGAGGCCCTGCGCGAGCCGCTCGAAACCGGACAGATCAACATCGCCCGCGCCGCGCGCCGCGCGGAATTCCCGGCGCGCTTTCAACTCGTGGCGGCGATGAACCCCTGCCCCTGCGGCTGGCTCGGCCATCCCGCCGGCAAGTGCCGCTGCACGCCGGACCAGGTCGCGCGCTACCGCGGCAAATTGTCCGGCCCGCTGCTCGACCGCATCGACCTGATGCTCGATGTGCCGGCCGTCGCCGAAGCCGAGCTTTCCGCGCGCGGCGATGGCGAATCGTCGGCGACGGTACGCAATCGCGTCACGGCGGCGCGTGCGGTACAGATCGAACGCCAGGGCAAGCCCAATGCACGGCTCAGCCCGGACGAAGTCGACCGCCACGCGCGCCCCGACGAAGCCGGCGCGCAACTGCTGAAGCAGGCCATGGCGCGCCTCGCCCTCACCGCGCGGGCTTATCATCGCATCCTCAAGGTGGCACGCAGCATTGCCGATCTGGCCGGCATCGAACAGATCAGCTCGGCGCACGTGGCCGAAGCCATCCACTATCGGCGCGGACTCGCCGATTGATGAAGCAAAGCGCTACAGGGCGGTCGAGCAAAAGACGCTCTGATGAACCAACTGCGCAGCAAGGCGGTCGAGCAAAGTACGCTCTTCTCGCCGCTGCGGATCCTCGCCGTAGCGGATAGGAGCTTTCATGAAGTACCGCATCATTCCCGTCACTCCCTTCGAACAGAACTGCACCCTGCTCTGGTGCCCCGAAACCATGAAGGGCGCCTTCGTCGATCCGGGCGGTGACATCCAGAAACTGCTGGCCGCCGCGGGCACGCTGGGCGTGACCATCGAGAAGATCCTGCTCACCCATGGCCACATCGACCATGCCGGCGGCGCCGGCGAACTGGCGTCGATGCTGGGCGTACCGATCGAGGGCCCGCAACGCGAAGAAAGTTTCTGGATCGACCAGCTCGTCGCGCAAAGCCGCAGCTTCGGCTTCCCGCCGGCGCAGCCCTTCACGCCGGATCGCTGGCTCGAAGACGGCGACACGGTCGCGGTCGGCAAGGAAACCCTGCAGGTGCTCTACACGCCGGGCCACACGCCGGGGCATGTGGTGTTCTTCCACGCTCCCACCAAACTCGCCATCGTCGGCGATGTCCTGTTCGCAGGCAGCATCGGCCGCACCGATTTTCCGCGCGGCAATCACCAGGCGCTGATCGACTCGATCCAGCAAAAGCTCTGGCCGCTGGGCGATGATGTCGAATTCATTTCCGGCCACGGGCCGATGTCCACCTTCGGCAGGGAGCGACGTACCAACCCGTTCGTAGGAGACGATGCATGAGCCATGCCTTCAGGTTCTTCCGCGCCGGCGGCTTCGACCAGGTGCGCATCGATACGGCCGCCGACCTGCTGGCCCTGAAGGAACTCGACCAGAAACTGTGGGTCGCGCTGTCCTGCCCGGTGAAAGGCATCGAGTTCGACACGCGCACGCTGGCGCTGATCGATACCGACAAGGACGGGCATGTCCGCGCCCCGGAACTTCTGGCGGCCATCGACTGGGCCGCGGCGCGGCTGAACGATCCCGCCCTGTTGGCGCAGCAACTCGCCGGCGTGCCGCTCGCCGCGATCAAGGACGAGGCCATCCTCGCCGCCGCGCAGGGACTGCTGCCCGCGGGCGGTGAGCTGGTCACGGTCGACGCCGCCAGCGCCGCCGAGGCGGAATACTCGGCGCGTGCACTGGCCGCCTGGGAAGCGGCCGGCGGCGCAGTGAAGCCCCTGGGCGAGGCGACCGAAGCCGCCTGCGCCGCGGTCGCCGCCGTCAGGGAAAAGCTCGACGATTTCTTCGTCCGTTGCCGCTTGGCAGCTTTCGACACGCGCGCCGGCGACGCGATGAATGCGTCCGACGATGCCCTGAAGTCATTGGGCGCCGCGGCGCTTTCCGCCGCGCACGCCGATATCGCCGCCCTGCCGCTGGCAAAAGTTCCCACAGGGACGCAGAGCGCTGGCGCTGGCGCTACGGTGCCTTTGGGTGCCGGCAGCGATTCGGGCATCAATCCGGCCTGGGGCCAGCGCATTGCCGCCTTGCGCGAGGCCGCCGTGGTGCCGCTGCTCGGCGCCCGCGACGCCGTCTCGGAATCCGACTGGCTGGCGATACAGGACCAGCTTGCCGGCTATGTCGCCTGGCAGGCCGCGCGGCCCGCCGGTCTGCCGCCCGAAGCCGAGGCGGTGCGCGACCTCGAGCGCCTGGCCCGCTATGTGCGCGATCTGCTGCCGCTGGCCAACAACTTCGTCGCCTTCCGCGATTTCTACACGCGGCAGCCGGGTGCGCCAATGCGAGCGACATTCCAAATCGGCACCCTGTATCTCGACGGCCGCTCGGCCGAACTCTGCGTGGCGGTTACCGACGCCGCCAAGCATGCGGCGCTGGCCGGGCTGTCGCGCATCTGTCTGGTGTATTGCGACTGCTTCCGCAACGAGGAGAAGCTGTCGATCGCCGCCGCGTTCACCGCCGGCGATTCGGATCAGCTGATGGTCGGCCGCAACGGCGTGTTCTACGATCGCCAGGGACGCGACTGGAATGCCACCATCACCAAACTCGTGGAGCATCCGATCAGCCTGCGCCAGGCTTTCTGGTCGCCCTACAAGCGCCTGATGCGCATGGTCGGCGAACAACTGCAGAAGATCGCCGCGAGCAAGGCCGCCGCCGCCGAAGGCAAACTCGCCGAAGCCGCCCTCGGCGTCGGCAGGAAGGTCGACGGGCCGCCCGCCGCCGCTCCAGCCAAACCCGCGGCGGCACAACAGGCCTTCGATGTCGGCAAGTTCGCCGGCATCTTCGCCGCGATCGGCCTTGCCGTCGGCGCCATCGGCACCGCCCTCGCGGCCATGCTCGGCGGCCTGCTCGCGCTCAAGTGGTGGCAGATGCCGATCGCCATCGCCGGCCTGATGCTGCTGATTTCCGCCCCGGCCATGGTGCTCGCCTGGTTCAAGCTCAGAAGCCGCAACCTCGGCCCGATCCTCGACGCCAACGGCTGGGCCGTGAATGCGCGCGCGCGCATCAACATCCCCTTCGGCACCTCGCTGACGCAGTTGGCGCAACTGCCGGAAGGCGCCGAACGCGCGCTGACCGATCCGTATGCGGAGAAGGAAAGGCCGTGGAAGGTTTACATCGCCATCGCCGTCGTGATCTTCGTCGCGCTGGCGTGGTGGACGCGCTGAGCGTCTAAGGCAAGTCCGCGCCGTCCGGCCTGGAAGATGACGGCGCGAGCGGCAAAGGTTCCATCAGTTGCCGGACGCGCGGTTCGGCACGCGCCAGCAGGGCCGGGTTCTGGCTCAGGATGGTCAGCAGGAATTCCCGATTGGCTTCGATCTGGCGAACCAGGCCCAGGTTCTGCTCTCCAGTCATGGCGCATGCCCCGGCATCAGCTTCTGCAGTTCATCGATGTCGATCATGTCCTTGCCGCGCCCCGTGCCTGTCTTCATTGCAATCAGGTGCGGGATCGACGCAACGGCCACCCGCGTAGTCCCCATCTCGACCATCGCCGCATCCCGGCGCAGGTCGGCGTAGGGCACGACCGGCTTGACCAGCACATCCAGCACGGTCGCTTGCACCTCGGGTCCGCGCAGGCTGAATGCCAACATGCCTTTCTCGCGATGCCATTGTTCGATAAGTTCGGGACGGGCGAGCGATTCGATCGGCACGGGTATCGTCGGCCGCAGGCCCGCGCCCTTGGCGGCGGAAATGAAGCGATCCAGATTGTCGGCATCCATCGCAAGAACGACATCAACGTCCATCGTGACGCGTTGGTATCCCTGCAATGCAACCGCCAGACCGCCGACCAACACAAAGTCGATTTCCTTTTCGGTCAGCAGCTTGATGAGATCGAACATGCCCATGACGCAAGCCTACCTCATCCAAAGCCGTCGTCCAAGCGGCGAGCTCGGCGGAGGGCTTCGAGCGCGGCGAGGATGTCGGGGAGGCGGGATTTCCAGCGGCCCTTGCTTGGAGCGCCGCCGTCGCCGTACCGCCAGCGCCGACTCTTGAATTTCCAGCGAACTGCACACTACCGGTGTGGCACAATTGTCCGCGTTCTGCGTTGCAGCAACGCGAACAGAATCAAGATCGCTGTGATACCGTCCCCCGCCCCGCGGGGAAACAAAAACAATGACTGTCCGCAATCTCGAATTCCTCTTCCATCCGAAATCGGTCGCGGTGGTTGCTACCCTCGACGCACGGGACCGCTACGCCGAGGTGGTGCAGCGCAATCTCGCCGCCGGCGGATTTCCGGGACGGGTCATTCCCGTCACGGCAAAGAAGCGTTCCCTGCTCGGCATCGCCGCCCACGTGCATATCGACAAACTCGAGGCGGCACCCGATCTGGCGGTCGTTTGCGCGGCACTGGGCGATGTGCCGCAGATAATTTCCCAGCTCGGCGCCCGCGGCACCCGCGCCGTGATCGTCGGGCCGTCGCTGCGCACCCGGATGAACGCCGGCCAGGTGCTGGAAGTGCGCAAGGCCATCCTCGAAGCGGCGCGGCCGTACATGATGCGCGTTCTCGGGCCGGGCAGCGGCGGCCTGGTCGTTCCCGCCAGCGGCCTCAACGCCAGCGTCGCCACCGGCACCGCAGCGCCGGGCAAGATCGCCGTGGTCGCCCAGTCGGCGGCCGTCGCCGCCGCAGTGCTCGAGCGTGCCTGCAGCAAGGGAATCGGCCTCTCGGCGGTGCTGCATCTGGGCGCCAGCGTCGATGTCGATCTGGCCGACGTGCTCGACTGGCTTGCGGCTGATCCCAGCACCGAAGCCATCCTGGTGCAGTTCGACACCATATCGGCCGGACGCAAGTTCATGTCGGCGGCGCGCGCAGCGGCGCGCAACAAGCCGGTCGTCGCCATCCGCGGCGGACGCGTCGACCCCATTCCCCGGCCGGATCTCCCGTTCGCCGCCGACGAGGTCTACCAGGCGGCCTTGCGCCGTGCCGGCTGGGTCCGCATCGACACGCTGGAGGACCTGTTCGACGCCGCCGAGGCGATGGCGCGGGTACGTCCGATGAGGGGCGAGCAGCTCAGCATCCTGGCCAACGGCCACGGTCTCGGCCGCATGGCCGCCGACGCGCTGCTGCGCTCGGGCGGCCGGCTGGCGACGCTGTCCGCGGACACCTTGAAGCATCTCGACGAACTGCTGCGGACCGGCTCGCCGCTAAGCAATCCGCTCGCGCTGCCGGCCGACATCACGCCGGCGAACTGGGCCGCCACGCTCGCGGCCGTCCTCGCCGACCGCGCCACGGACGCCGTGCTGACGGTCTATTCGCCCTCGCCTTTCGCGCCGAGCGCCGAGGTCGCCACGGCAATCTGCGAGGTAGCCCGGCAACACACGGAACGCAACGTGTTCACTTGCTGGGTCGGCGGCAACGCGATGCTGGAGGCGCAACAGATTGCCGCGGCGCACGGTGTGCTGAGCCTTGACTCGCCGGAAAAGGCCATCGCGATTTTTATCGGCATCGTCGATTACGAACGCAATCGCGAACTGCTGGCGCAGATGCCGCCTTCGGTCGCCGAGGATTTCACCCCGAATCTCGCAGCCGCGCGCAGCATCATCGCCGAGGCGATCGATAGCGGCGCCGACACGCTCTCGCCGCACCAGGCACGCCAACTGCTGCGGGCCTACGGCATTGCCGCTCCCGGCTCCCACCTGGACGCCAGCATCAAGGCCGCAACATGGACGGCCGACGAAATCGGCTATCCGGTGGATCTGACGCTGGTGCTTGCCAGTGCAGCGGGCCCCGATCCCGTTGCGACTGGACTGCGCTCGGCGGGCGAGATCCATTTTGCCGCGCGCCAGCTTCGCGGCGAGGCGCGCCTGAAAAGCCCGCAGGCCCGCGTCAGCGGCTATCGGCTGCGCCCCAGCGCAGCGCGCAGCGGTACGCCGGCGTGTCGCCTCGGTGTCGCCGACGATGCCGTGTTCGGCCCGGTAATTTTCCTCGGTCCGGCCTCGGTCGAAGGCAGCGCGGCTGGAAGCTTCGTGGTAGCCCTGCCGCCGCTCAACCTGACCTTGGCCAGGGATATGCTTGCCCGCTGCCGGTATTTCGAGAAGGGCTCGGCAAGATCTCGCAGCCTGCTCGAATCCCGCGCCGCCACGGCGCTGGTGCGTTTGTCGCAACTGCTGACGGATATCGACGAGGTGGCCGCGGTGGAGCTCGATCCGGTGCACGTCGAGACCACGGGCGTGCTGGTCCTGGATGCCCGCATCCGCGTCGAGAAGAGGGGGCGTCGGCTCGGCTTCCGGCGCTTTGCGATCCGCCCCTATCCGAAGGAACTGGAGCAACGAGTGGATTGGCATGGCCACCCGTTGTTGATCCGGCCCATTCGCCCGGAGGACGAGACCACGCTCAACGACCTCCTCTGCTCGCTTGAAGCGGAGGATTCGCGCATGCGCTTTTTCGGCACCATGCGCAATCTGCCGCGCTCCCAGCTGGCGCGCTTCACGCAGATCGACTACGACCGCGAGATGGCGCTGGTGGCGATCGAGCGCGGCAGCGACGGCGTCGAGCGCTCGATCGGCGAGGTGCGCGCCGTGGCCGATCCGGACAACATCGTGGCCGACTTCGCGATCGTCGTGCGCTCCGAACTCAAGGGCAAGGGACTCGGGCGACTGCTGATGGACAGCATGATCGACTATTTGCGCGGCCGGGGCACCGCAGAGTTGCGCGGCGAAACCATGTCCGGCAACCTGCGCATGCTGCATCTGGCCCAAGACCTGCACTTCGAGGTCAAGACGGGGGCCGACATCGGCACCGTCGATCTGCGACTGCCGCTGCGCGAGCGCCCGCCGCAATAGCTCCGGCGTCAGGCTTTGCGGCCAGGCGGCATTCCGGTATGCATGTCGATCTGCCCGACGAATGCCATGGCCGCCAGCGTGGCACCAATCGCCATCCAGCCGACCATGCCGTAGCCGACGATATGGCCGGACGCATCGGCCGTAATCATGACGCCCCCGATATAGGACGCCGTCCCTGCGGCGAGTTGCTGCACCGCGCCGTTCATCGAGAGGAAGGTTCCGCGCAGGCGCGGTTGCACGGCGGAAGTGACGATGGCCATCACCGGCACCATCCGTCCCGGCACGAGAATGAAGAACAGCGTCGACCAGATGATCATCAGCCACAGCGGCACCGGCCCCAGATGCGTCTGGGCAAACAGCGGCACCATCGAGCACAGCGCCATCCAGCGGTAGACCCGGATCTTGCCGTGGGCATCGGCGAGGCGGCCGATCAGGCGCGAGGTGAAGAAAGTGGCGCAGCCGCCGGCCAGATAGATCAGCGGGATGTCCTCCTGCCGGATGCCGATATTCGCCGTGACATAGATGGTGATGTAGGGAATCACGCTGAAACCGGAGAACATGATCAGGGCCATGAACAACAGCGCCCGCAGATGGTTGGCATCGCGCAGCACGTCGCGCATCGCCGCCAGCGGATGGGCGCGCTCGGCCTCGCTGACGATGGCCGTCGGCAGATGGCCGCGCAGCGCCGGCAGCATCTTCCAGCCGAGCAGCAGCAAGCCGCAGGACAGCACCGCGATGAAAATGAAGGGAAAGCGCCAGCCGAAATGATTGGCGAGGTAGAGCGACAGCGGCACCCCCGCCACGGTCGAGAGGGAAAATGCCGACATGATGGTGCCGCTGGCGCGGCCGCGCCGCTCGAAGGGAATCAGGTCGCCGACCATGGTCTGCACCATCGAGCCCAGCACGCCGCCGAACGCACCCGCCGTGCCGCGCGCCACCAGCAGGGTCAGGTAGCCGGGCGCGAGGCCGCAAGCCAGGGTGGCCAGTGCGAACAGGGCGAACATGGTCAGCAGCATGCGCTTGCGCTCGAAGCGATCGACGAAAGCCGCCGCCAGCACGCCCGTAAACGCGGCGGTGAAGGTGTAGGCCGACACCAGCAGGCCGAACTCGTGGGTGCCGACGGCCAGCTCCCGCATCAGGATCGGGCCGAGCGGCATCATGACCATGAAGTCGAGGATGTGCGCGAACTGGATGCCGGCCAGCGTGATCAGCAGCATTCGCTCGCGCGTGGGATCGAGGGGTTCGGGCGGTGGCGAGTGATTCATGGGTGACGGCTTGGGTCGAAGCTCCGAGGGTAGCAGGAGTCGGCGCTGGGGAGACGGCGAAAAGCGCTTCCCGGTGTTAGCGCACCGGCGCAATACCCCACTCGGCCACGCCTTCCGGCAGTCGCAGCGCGTCATAGCCTTTCTTGCGCAGCAGCTCGACCGCGTCGCGCGCCATCAGGCAGTAGGGTCCGCGACAATAGGCGACGACCGTCTTGCCTTTAGGCAGTTCGGAGAGCCGCAGTTTCAGTTCATCGATCGGAATCGAACGCGCGAAGGGCAGGTGCGCCGCGAGAAATTCATCCGCCGGCCGGACGTCGAGCACCACCACGTCGCCCTTGCGCGCCATTTTGACCAGACTTTCGCGATCCTGCGGCGCGAGTTCCTTCGGGTGGCTCACCATCTGTTCAATCACCATGCGCAACTCGACCAGCCGATCCTCGGCGAGGGAGCGGATCGACACCCAGAAATCAGCCACCGCCCGGTTGGCGATCCGGTAGATCACGTATTTGCCCTGCTTCTCGGTTTCCACCAGCCGCGCCGCGCGCAGTTCGCGCAGATGCGCGCTGGCGAGCTTCATGCTGATCGACGCTTCGCGGGCCAGCGTATCGACCGTCTTCTCGCCCTGGCAGAGCAACTCGATCAGTTCGAGTCGCTTCGGACTGGATGCCGCCTTGCCGATGCGGGCCACCTGCTCATAGAGCAGATCCTTGATGTGTCGCGGACTATTCATGCCGCTTAATCTAAGGTTTCACCGATCAACTGTCAAATGCCGTGACATTTTCCTTGACAAGCACTCCGCACATCGACTAGATTAGTCTAACGTTTGTTAGATTGTTATTCATCAAGACCGGAGGCAAGGAAGTGGCAAAACATCTGTTCATACTCAACGATCCGCCCTACGGCACCGAGCGCAGCTACAACGCCGTGCGTCTCGCGCGGACGCTGCTGAACGCCCAGGAAGAAGTTCGCATGTTTCTCATGGGCGACGCCGCCGCCTGCGCCGCCGCAGGGCAGAAGGTGCCGCAGGGCTACTACAATCTCGGCGACATGCTCGGCGCCGTGGCTCGCCGCAATGGAGAAATCTCCGTTTGCGGCACCTGCATGGATGCACGCGGCATGACCGAAGAGCGCCTGATCGAAGGCGCCCGGCGCGGTACCATGGACATCCTGACCGAATGGACGCAGTGGGCGGACAAGCTGCTGGTGTTCTGAAAGCCGGATGAGGTCACCCATTCGACGTTCCGGCCATCGCCAGGCCACTCGGGAACACTCAAGCAAGGGAGCACATGATCGATCATGGCGAATGAATACATTTTTTTCGACGCGGCGCTGCGCGACCGCTTCGTGAGCTTCGTCGCCGGTCACGGCATCCCCAGCCAGACGCGGCCCGATGCGATGGAGGGTTTCGTCGTGGCACTGGCCGACGATCTGGCGGACGAACTCGAGGAGGCCATCGAAGCCGAGTACGCGACGCTGATGGAAGAGCAGCGCGACATGGTCGAAGCCGCGGAAGGCGAAAACGCGCGCGCGCTGATGGCCGTCGCCATTGTGCTGCCCGATGGCCAGCCCGGCGTGGCACGGATTCCCGCCCGCTACGTGCGCCGCCTCTTCGCGCACTTTTCGACCGAGGAAGTTCATGAGCTGGTCGCCGCCATCGCGCAAAGCGTGGCGAATCCGGTTGCGGGGCCGCTATGCCGCAAGTCCTAGCGTGGGCCGGCCGATCCTGGCGACGAACTCGGGAAGGAAACCGCAATGTGCGAATTGTTCGGCTATAGCGGCGACCGCGAGCAGAGCCTGAGCCGCTGGCTGGAGCCGTTTCGCGAGCGCGGCGGCGGCAGCGCCGACAACCCGGACGGATGGGGCGTCGCCTCCTGGCATGATGGCGTCGCCCGCCTGACCAAATCTTCCGAACCGGGCTTCAGCAGCGCGGGTTTCGCTCGCGTGGCCAGCGAACTGCGGACCCGCCTCGCCATCGCGCATGTGCGCAAGGCGCGCCATCCTCCCGTGCCGGGCATGCTCAACACCCATCCCTTCATCCATGCCTGCTGCAACCGCGACTGGGTCTTCGCACACAACGGAATGGTGCCGGACGTCATCGAATGGCAAAGCACGGGGCCGCTGTGCCTGCCTGAAGGCGAGACGGATTCCGAATATGCCTTCTGCCATTTGCTGACCGACATCGCCGAGGCCTACGAGAATCCGCTGCGACCGGTATGGCTCGACCGCCTGGCGAAGCTGTCGGAGAAAATCGCGACGCTGGGCAAGTTCAATTTCCTGCTCTCCGACGGCCGCGAACTGATTGCCTACGGCCATGACCGGCTGCATCAACTCGAACTCGACGACGCGTCCGGATGCAAAATCATCGTCGCCACCGAGCCCCTTACCGACGGGGCCTGGCTGCCCTTCGCAGCGGGTGAATTGCGCGTGTATCGCGACGGCAAGCCGATCGCTCGGCTGGGCGGCAAAGGGCTGGTTTCACCCTCGCCCCACTGACGGAAGCCCCCTCAGCTCAATTGCCGTCGCAGCTCGGCCAGATAGCGCAAACCGGCAATCGCGCGACTGCCATACCAGGAAACCATTTCGCCATCGATCCGGGTCACCGGCCGCTGCGCCAGCGCGCCGACCTCTGCCAGATGTCGATCGGTGAAGGCATAAGGTTCCGAGGGCAGCAGCACGCGCGATATGCCGGCCAGCCACGGTGCATCCCAGGTGAATTCCGGAAAACGTGTCGTCGCTTCCGCAGGAAGCGTGTCCCAACCGGCGGCGCTGAGCATGGCGGCAATGTAGGTGTCGCGCCTGACGGTCATCCAGGGTTCGCGCCAGATGGGATAGAGCACGGCTTCGCGCGGCAGCGTCGCGGCCAGCGCGACCAGTTCCTGGCGTGCCGCCGCGAATTCCGCGGTGAGGCGTGCCGCTTCGGCGTCGCGACGAAAGATTCCGCCGAGCAGCGCATACAGGGCGAGATTGTCATCGACGGTTTGCGGATGCACGACGACGACCTGCGGCACGAACTCCGCCATGGCCTCGACGGCGTCGCGCCGGTTTTCGTCGATGTCGGCGATCAGGTGGGTCGGCGCCAGCGTGCGCACCGCGTCGAGCTTGACGTCCTTGGTGCCGCCGACCTTGGGCACATGGCGCAGCGCTTCACGGGGATGGACGCAGAAGCCGGTGCGGCCGACCAGGCAATCCGCCAGGCCGAGATCGCAGATGAGTTCAGTCAGGCTCGGCACCAGGCTGACGATGCGCGGCACGCCGTCATACGGCCGATGCATGCGGCCCAGCGCGTCGACCCGCATTACAGATCGAGGCCGCGCGGCTTTCGTCCGGCGCGGGCGAAGATGGCGTCGAACAATGGATTGGGCAGCAGGCGCAGCAGTTTGGCCACCACGCCCATCTGCCAGGGAATCACGGTGTAGCGGGTGCCGCGTTCGATGGCGCGGGCGAAGCGGCGGGCCGCGACGTCGGCCGCAAGAAGAAAGGGCATCGGGTAGCGGTTCACCGCGGTCATCGGCGTCGCGATATAGCCCGGCACGATGGTGACCACCTCGACCCCGCTGCCGCGCAGTTCGCCACGCAGGGCCTCCAAATAGGTGATGGTCGCCGCCTTCGAGGCGCAGTAGGCGCCCGCTCCCGGCAGGCCGCGAATGCCGGCCACCGAGGCGATGCCCACCAGGCGGCCGCTGCCGCGTGCCTTCATCGCCGCAATGAAGGGCTGCAGGGTCTGCGCCATGCCCAGCACATTGGTTTCGAGCACGCGACGGAATGCGTGCAGGTCGTCCGCATCGTCAGCCAGGGTGCCGACCGAGATGCCGGCGTTGGCAATGACGATGTCCGGACAGCCGTAGCGAGCGATGAAATCCCCGGCAGCGGCCTGCAACGCCGCCGCATCCGCGACATCCAGCGCATAGCAGGCGTGTTCCCCGGGCAGTTCGGCAATCAGTTCGGCAAGCCGGTCCTGGCGTCGCGCCGCCAGCCCGAGCGTGACGCCCGCCGCCGCGTAATGACAGGCCAGCGCTGCGCCAATGCCGCTGGATGCGCCGGTCAGGAATACCCGCACGCTAGTTCACTGGTTCTTGCCAGCCTCGGCGCGAGCGCGGTCGATCAGCTGCTCGATGATCTCCAGCAGGTCCTCGTAGTTGCCCGGCGTCAGCGCCAGATACCTGCCCTGCACCATCACCGACGGCACGCCGGTAATGCGTGACGCCAAGGTCAGTTCGCGCGCCTGCTGGACGCGGCTCTGGACGCCGAAAGAGGCCCAGGCCTCGCCGAATTTCTGCGCGTCGACACCCTTTTTCGCCACCCAGTCGAACAGTATCTTTTCGTCATCGAGACGCTGGCGATCGAGGTGAATCGCGTTGAACACGTCACGGTGCAGCCTGTCCACCAGATCCATGGCTTCCAGTGTGTAGTAGAGCCTCGCGGGCGGCGCCCACTTGTTGTTGGGGAATAGCGCCGGCACGCGGCGAAAGACCACATCGGCGGGCAGTTTCTTCGCCCACGGCGCCAGCAGCGGCTCGAAATCGAAGCAATGCGGACAACCGTACCAGAAAAATTCGGTGACTTCGATCCTCGTCTTGTCTGCCGCCAGCGGCGGATTGATCAGCCGGAAATCGCGGCCTTCCTTGAGTTCGAGGGCGCTGGCGCCAAGCGCGAGACACAAGCCGAAGCTTGCCAGCACAGTTGCCAGGATTCCACGCCATGTTCTCATCGCCGCCCCTACTCCTTCTGCTTGATGACGGTGCCCTGCACTCCATTCTGGGAAAGCAGGTTGCGCGCGCGGTTCATTTCCTCTGGGTCGCGGAAGGGCCCGACGCGGACGCGATGCATGGTGCCCTTCTCGGGAATGCTGACTTCCTGCACGCTGGCTTCGAGGCCGGTGAGCGCGAGCTTGGCCTTGAGGTTGTCGGCATCGGCCGCTTTCTGGAATGCACCCACCTGGAGGAAGAAAACTTCACTCGGCGCCGGCCTGGCTTCGACAGCAGGCGCCACGGACACCGCCGGAGCCGGCGCGGCGGCGCCGGGTACGGCCGGCTGCTTGCCTTCGAGAATGTTGTAGAACTCGAAACGCTGCTTGTCAGCCGCCTTGTCGCCGGGTTTGCCCGGCAGCGGGGTCGGCGTCTGGACTCCGCTCGCGCCGTTGGCGGCCTTGTCCTTCTCGGCCTTGGGTGCGCCTTCGTACTTGTTCTGGAAGGGCAACGGAGACTTGTTGAGATACCAGACCACGCCGAAGGCGATTGAAACGCCGATGACGAGGCCGATGAAAATGCCGAGCAGCGTGCCGCCGCTGCTCTTCTTCTGCGGCGTCCGGGTGTTTGTCGCCGTGCGCGCGCCCTCGCCACCTGTCCTGTCGAATTTGCTCATACCGTTCCTAGTCGATTTCATTTGAGACGCGAAGACAAGCCGAAGACAGTGCTGTAGCACGGCAAGGCGCCGTCGACAATGTATCGACTTGAAAGCGGCTTGGAATCACATGCTCACCGGTTGCGAAACCCCTAGCAGGGAAAGACCGTTCTGCAACACCTGCCGCGTTGCCAGGGCCAGCGCCAGGCGCGCCTCGCGGGTCGCCTGATCGTCGACCAGCACGCGTTCGGCGTTGTACCAGCCGTGAAAATCGCCGGCCAGATCCTTGAGGTAAAAGGCCAGCGCATGCGGCGCATAGTCGCGCGCCGCCACCTGAATCAGTTCGGGGAACTCGGCCAGCCGCGCGCACAGGGCGTATTCGCGCTCATGCTGCAGCGGCGCCAGATCGGTCGCGCCGAGCGCTGCCGCATCGCCGTCCCACTGTGCCAGCACCGAACAGATCCGGGCGTGGGCGTACTGCACGTAGTACACCGGATTGTCGTTGCTCTCCGACTTGGCCAGGTCGAGATCGAAATCCAGCGCCTGATCGCATTTGCGCAGCATGTAGAAAAAGCGGCAGGCGTCGTTGCCGACTTCCTCGCGCAACTGGCGCAGCGTCACATACTCGCCGGAGCGGGTGGACATCGACGCCTTCTGGCCGTCGCGGAACAGGCTGACGAACTGCACCAGCGTCACGTCGAGCCGGTCGGCATTCGCCCCGGAAGCGGCGAGAGCGCCCTTCACACGCGGGATGTAGCCGTGATGGTCGGCGCCCCAGACGTCGATGACCTTGTCGAAGCCGCGCTCGAACTTGTTCAGGTGATAGGCGATGTCCGATGCGAAATAAGTGTAGATGCCGTTGTCGCGCTGGACGACGCGGTCCTTCTCGTCGCCGAAGGCCGTCGAGCTGAACCACTTGGCGCCATCCTGCAGGTAGATGTGGCCGGATTTTTCCAGCGTCGCCACGGCCCGCTCCACCATACCCGTTTCGTAGAGGCTGCGCTCGGAGAACCAGACGTCGAAATGCACGCCGAATTCTTCGAGGTCGGCGCGGCAATCGGTCAGCTGCTCGTTCAGCACGTGGCCGTGAATGTAGGCCCAGTCTTCGCCGAGCAGGTCCTTGCCGGCGAGAATCAGGCCGTCGAGTTTGGCCTCGATGTCTTCGGTCTCGGGCAGACAGGCGAGCACGGCTTCGGCCGGATGCACATAGCGATCGCCATGGGCGGCCCTCACCTGCTCCGCCATCTCGCGCACGTAGCCGCCCTGGTAACCGTTGGCCGGAAAGGGCACGGGTTCGTCGAACAGTTCCAGATAGCGCAACCACGCGGACACGGCAAGGATGTCCATCTGCCGCCCGGCGTCATTGACGTAGTATTCGCGCGTCACATCAAAGCCGGCGAAAGCCAGCAGCGAGGCCAGGCTCGCACCGTAGGCCGCACCCCGCCCATGGCCGACATGCAGCGGGCCGGTGGGATTGGCGGACACAAACTCGACCTGCAGGCGCTGCGCCGCCTTGCCGTTCCGCGGCGCGCCGCGGCCGAAGCCATGCCCGGCCGCCAGCACGGCCGCCACCACGGCGGTCCTGGCCGCGGGTGTCAGGGTGAAGTTGATGAAGCCGGCGCCGGCAATTTCCACTTTCGCCACGGCCGCCGATGCCGGCAGTTCGCGCACCAGGCGCTCGGCGATCTGGCGCGGATTGGTCTTCAGCTCGCGCGCCAGCTGCATCGCAAGATTGCTGGCGAAATCGCCGTGGCTGGCCTGCTTGGGACGCTCGAGGATGATTTCGACCAGACCCTGTCCGGGGGCCACGCTGGCCAGCGCAGTGCGCAGCAGGCTGGCGAGATGCTGACGGGCGTCGAAGGAAATGCGGGCAGATGAGCTGGATGCAGCCATATCAAGAGTATGCAGGGTGTTTCCGTAGGCCGTGAATTATACTTCCCGTTTCTTGTCGGCCCCACCCTTCCCGTGCGCATCTTCCGCCTCATCCGTATCGCCCGCGTTGCCTACCTCTACGGGCTCGACGATCTGATCCTCGACCACGAGCTCGAGCCCGGCTTCTGGGCGCGTACTCTCAAGGCGGTGCAGCGCCTTATGTTCTGGCGCGATCTCTCGGCGCCGCGGGCCGTGCGCCTGCGCCAGGCGCTGGAAGCCCTCGGGCCCATTTTCGTCAAGTTCGGCCAGCTGCTGTCGACGCGGCGCGACCTGCTGCCGCTGGACATCGCCGACGAACTGGCGAAGCTGCAGGACCGGGTGCCGCCATTTTCCTCGGAGCTGGCCATCGCCGAACTGGAAAAGGCCTACGGCCGGACGGTGGACCAGGTCTTCGCCAAATTCGACCGCGAACCGGTGGCCTCGGCCTCGGTGGCGCAGGTGCATTTCGCGGTGCTCCCGGACGGCCGCGAAGTCGCCGTCAAGATCCTGCGCCCCGGCATCCAGCCCGTGATCGAACACGACATCGCCCTGCTGCAGGTCGCCGCCAGCCTGCTGGAAACGCTCTGGGCCGACGGCCGGCGGCTCAAGCCGCGCGAAGTGGTGGGCGAGTTCGACAAGTACCTGCACTACGAGCTGGACCTGATGCGCGAGGCGGCCAACTGTTCGCAACTGCGGCGCAACTTCGAGGGTTCCGACCTGCTGATCCTGCCTGAGGTGCATTGGGACTGGTGCACGCAAAGCGTGATGGTGATGGAGCGCATGCACGGCACGACGATTTCGCAGATCGACGTGCTGCGCGAGAAAGGCGTCGACATTCCGCGCCTGGCACGTGCCGGCGTCGAAATCTTCTTCACCCAGGTATTCCGCGACGGCTTCTTCCACGCCGACATGCATCCCGGCAACATCTTCGTCGCCACCGAGGGGCCGCGCAAGGGCAGCTACATCGCGCTCGATTTCGGCATCGTCGGCACCTTGTCGGATAGCGACAAGAATTACCTGGCGCAGAATTTCCTCGCCTTCTTCAAGCGCGACTACAAGCGCGTCGCCGAGGTGCACATCGAATCCGGCTGGGCGCCCAAGGAAACGCGCGTCGATGAGTTCGAGGCCGCGATCCGTTCCGTCTGCGAACCCTTCTTCGACCGGCCGCTCAAGGACATTTCCCTCGGCCGCGTTCTGCTGCGCCTGTTCCAGACCTCGCGCCAGTTCAACGTGGAAATCCAGCCGCAACTGGTGCTGCTGCAAAAAACCCTGCTCAACGTCGAGGGCCTCGGCCGCGAACTCGATCCCGAACTCGATCTGTGGAAGACGGCCCTGCCCTATCTGGAACGCTGGATGAGCGAACAGCTGGGCTGGCTGGCGCTGGAGAACAACATCAAGCGCGAGGCCGCGAACTGGGCCAAGCTGCTGCCGACCTTGCCGCGGCTGGTGCATCAGGCGCTGGTAGCCACCGCGACGCCCGCGCCCAACCTCGAACTGGAGAGCCTTGCCGCGGAAATACGCAGCATGAGGCAGTTGCTTTGGGTGGCGTTTGCGGTCGCTGCCTTTGCGCTGGGCTTCGCGATTCTGCAATAAGGAGGATTCGAATGCTGGTCTGGTTCGTCGTGCTCTATCTGATGGTGTCGGTCGGCATCGGATTGTTTGCAGCAACGCGCGTCCATAACGCCAGGGATTTCGCCGTTGCCGGCCGCAGCCTGCCGCTGCCGGTCGTCACCGCCACGGTGTTCGCCACCTGGTTCGGCGCCGAAGCCGTGTTCGGCGTCTCGGCCACCTTCGTCAAGGACGGCCTCACCGGCGTCGTCGCCGACCCCTTCGGTTCATCGATGTGCCTGATCATCGCCGGCGTCGTCTTCTCGCGCTATCTCTACAAGCTCAACATCATCACCCTGGGCGACTTCTACCGCATGCGCTACAACCGCACCGTGGAGGTGGTCACCACGGTCTGCATCGTGCTCTCCTACCTGGGCTGGGTGGCGGCGCAGATCAAGGCGCTGGGGCTGATTTTCTTCGTCGTCACCGACGGCGCCGTCTCGCAGAACGCCGGCATGATCCTCGGCGCGGCCATCGTGCTGACGTACACGGTGTTCGGCGGCATGTTCTCGGTGGCGATCCTCGATTTCGTGCAGATGGCCGTGTCGATGGGCGGCCTGCTGTTCATCGCCTGGACCGTCAGCGGCAAAGTCGGCGGTGGCGCCACGGCGATCATCGACCACGCGCGTGCCGCGGGCAAGCTGGATTTCTTTCCGGCTCCCGACCCCTGGCTGTGGCTCACCTTCCTCGGCACCTGGATGACCATGATGCTCGGCTCGATTCCGCAACAGGACGTGTTCCAGCGCATCACCTCGGCGAAGACCGCCAACATCGCGCTGTGGGGCTCGATCCTCGGCGCCTCGATCTATTTCTGCTTCACCTTCGTGCCGATGTTCATCGCCTACTCGGCGACCCTGATCGACCCGGCGCTGTTCAACGACCTGCTGGCGAAAGATACGCAACTGGTGCTGCCCACGCTGGTGCTGCAGCACACGCCGCTGTTCGCCCAGGTGCTGTTCTTCGGCGCGGTGCTGTCGGCCATCATGAGCTGCTCCTCGGCCACCTTGCTGGCGCCCTCGGTCACCTTCGCCGAGAACGTGATCCGCGGCTTCTATCCCGGCATGGGCGACCACCAGTTCCTGCGCGTCATGCGCGGCTGCCTGGTGGTATTCACCTGCATCGTGCTCGGCTTCGCGCTGAAGTCGGAGGCCTCGATTTTCAAGATGGTCGAGAACGCCTACAAGGTGACCCTGGCCGGCGCCTTCGTGCCGCTGGCCGCCGGCATCTTCTGGCGCCGCGCGACGACCCAGGGCGCGCTGGCCGCGACCTTCGGCGGACTCGTCTCCTGGGTTCTGATCGAGGTGCTGATCGGCGAGGCCAGCCCGGTGCCGCCGCAACTGATCGGGCTCGGTGTCTCGATTTTCGGCATGGTCGCCGGCTCGCTGCTGCCGCAATGGGTCGGCCACCGGCTGCCCGGACATGACCCGCACGCGATACTGCACCACCATGCCGCCGCGCAGACCCACCATGCCGAGCCGGAACACAAGCATTGATGAACAGCCTGGGCTGAGTCCGCCATGGCAGAAAAGCAATCTCTCTACGAACTTCTCGGGCTGACCAGCAAGGCTTCGCCCGAAGATATTCAGGAGGCTTTCCAAAGCTACCGGCAGGCGCTGGAGCAGGAACCTCACGGCGAGGACCGCCGCAACCGGCTCGCAGTCCTGCAGCATGCCCGCGACGTACTGAGCGATCGGCGGCAGCGAGCGGGTTATGACCGCCGCACCCGCGACCGGCGGCACGCGGCGGTGCAGACGCCCCCGCCGGCGCGCTCGCTGCGCCCGCTGCTCGCGCTGCTGCTGATTGCCGCGGCGTATCCGGCCTGGCTCTACCTCGCCGCGGAAAAGCCCGTACCGCGCGTACAGGCGCGACCGGCCAGTGCGCCGCCGGCGACGCCGCAAGCCGAGCCGCTGCCACGACTCGAGGATATCGACGCCTTGCTGGCAGCGGCGGCCGCGCACGCCACGCCGCCCGCGGCGCCGGCGAAGGCCCCGACCTCCACACAACCGGAACCGCAGAAGCAGCTCTTCGGCGGGCCCGATGCCGCCATCCTGGCAAAGTTCTCCGATTCGACCTATCTGATCATCGGCGCCGAGGGTCTCGGTACCGGCGTGGTGATCGAACGCGACAAGCTGCTGACCAACTGCCACGTCATCGCCCCCAATGTGCTCAAGGGGCCGCTCCTGGCGATCAATCCGGCAACCCGGGAAAGGACGCGCATCACCGCCGCCGCATTCCTGGTCCGCGAAGACGCCTGCATGGTGCATGCCCCCGGTCTCAACGGCAAGCCGATCGCGATCGGCGATGCGAGGCAACTGGCGCGCGGGGCGCGCATCTTCAACATCGGTTTCGCCGACGGCCGCCTGATGGCCTCGGCGGGAAACCTGCTGGGCGTCATCAACCGCGGCGGGCAGGACTATCTGGCGTCTTCCAATTACTGCGATCACGGCGTTTCGGGCGGCCCGCTGGTGGATGAAGAAGGCCGCCTGGTAGGCCTGACCTCAGGCGGTCCGGTGGATCGCAGCTTCTGTCTTTCCCTGACGGCGGAGACGGCGCGCACCGTGCTGACACAGACGCCGATCGCGATCGATGCCTTTCCGCCCAACTACCTGAGCAATCTGGCGCGGCGCTGGTAGTCCCGTCCGGCGCAGCCCTTGTCCCGCCGCGGCGAAGGCGGCAGAATCGCAGGCTGTGGCAAACGGCACACGCACCCATCTGACCCTCTACCTGACCAGCGGCTATCTGCTGCTGATCATCTATGCGAGCCTGTATCCGATGGCGGGCTGGCGCGACAGCGGCAGCGCCCCGCTGGCCTTTCTCGGCGCGGCATGGCCGCGCTACTACACCGGCTTCGATCTGGCGGCCAACATCGTCGCCTACCTGCCCTTCGGCTTCTTTTGCACGGCCGCATTGCGCCGCCGCCTCGCCCCGCTCAACGCATGGCTGGTCGCAGCCCTGCTCGGTGGCGGACTGAGCCTCGCCATGGAACTGCTGCAGAACTACCTGCCCAGCCGCGTGCCCTCCAATCTGGACCTGGCCTGCAATGCCGCAGGCGCCCTGCTGGGTGGCCTGATCGGTGTGCGTTGGGGTTCGCGCGCACTGGATGAAGGACGCCTCGCGCGCTGGCGCCGGCGAATCATGAGGCATGCGCATGGGACCGACATGGGCGTACTGTTGATCGCGGCCTGGTTGATAACCCAGTTGTCGCCCGAAACCCTGCTCTTCGGCAGCGGCAACCTGCGCCAGTTGCTCGACCTGCCGCCGGTCCAGCCCTTCCTGGCGGAACGCTTTGTCAGTCTCGAAACCGCCATCGCCGCTTCCGGCCTGCTCGCCGCCGGCCTGATTGCCACGCTGCTGCTGCGCCGCCAGGCCCGCGTGCTCACCGGCGGCCTGTTGCTCGCCGCGGTACTGATCAAGACCCTGACCCATGCACTGCTGATCGGACCCGCATCGGCTCTGGCATGGGTCACGCCGGGCAATGGCGCCGGCATGGCCATCGGGCTGGTCTTGTGGTGGGCGGCCTCCTTCCTGGTCTTTCCGCTGCAACGCGCCGTGGCGGCGCTCGCGCTGCTGTTCGCCACTGTCATGGTGAATGTCGCACCGGAAAATCCCTATCTGCTCAACATGCTGCACATCTGGAATCCGGGCCAGTTCCTGAATTTCAACGGCCTCACGCGACTGATCTGTTCGCTGTGGCCCTTCCTCGCCCTGCCCTGGCTGATGATCTACCGTCCGGAAAGACACGATGCACTCCATTACTGACCTTGCCACCCTGCGCGATGCGCTGCGGTCCTTCTGCGCCGCACGCGACTGGCATCGCTTCCATACGCCGAAGAATCTCGTCATGGCGCTCAGCGTCGAAGCGGCCGAACTGGTCGAGCATTTCCAGTGGGCGACGCCCGAGGAAAGCCTCAGTCTCGCGCCGGAGAAACGCGCCGAGGTCGCCGATGAAATCGCCGATGTGCTGATCTATCTGACCGAACTCGCCGACGTGCTCGGCATCGACCCGATCGCCGCGGCGCGCGAGAAAATCGTCAAGAACGCGGTCAAATATCCCGCACCTCAATCACGCGGCAAGTGAAAGGAAGATAGAGGATGCGCGGTCACGCCAAGATCAGCAAACTGAACGTGCGTGGATGGGTGTCGGATTGCGACGAGCCGGGCCGCCGCCTGACGGTCACCTGTAGCGTGGATGATCAATGGCGAGGCACCGTCGACGCGAACGAACTCCGACCGGACGTCCAATCGGCGGGCTTCGGTGACGGGTTCTGCGGTTTTTCGTTCGCCATCCCGACGATATTCGGTGATGGTCGCGTTCACACCGTCGGCCTGGAATTGGCCGGCCACCGATCTTTCCAGTTCCCCGGATTTCCGCTGGCGACCGTGTTTCAAGTTCCAGATGCAAGGATCGCCGTCGGCGCGACCAGCGATGCTCCGGCTTTCGCCGCCTTCTGGCAGGCTCACTTGCGCCACGATGCCACCTCGCTGCCCGCCGATGAAAGAAAAACCCTGGTAGCGCAATACGTGGCCGCCCTTTCTCCCGCGACTGGTCATCTTGTCCTTCTGGCCTGGGTTCACGCGCAGGTTGTCGGCTATTGCCTGTTGGAGAGAAAGGCATATGGTGCGTACCGGCATGCCGCCGTGTTGCGCATGGCTATCCTCAAGCCCTTTCGCCGGCACCAACTTGGATCGCGACTTGTCAAGGCGGCGATAGAGCATGCGCGCCAGTCGGGAATACGCCGGCTAGAGCTAACCGTAATCGCCCAGAATCTTCCGGCGAGACAGTTGTATGACAAACATGGATTCCAGCTCGAAGGCACGCTTCGGGAAAACCATTTCAACGGGGCGGGATTCTCCGACGAACTGATGATGTCCCGATTGGAAACCGCGCAATAGATCCAGAATGGCTTGGTATCACCGGCAGACGACCGGGAGTGCGGGCCAATTAGTATTGCCACGACCAACATGGCAATACGCGCGATGCGGATCGGTACGAGAAGCCAATATCAAGACGGACGACCAAGGGCAGTAACATATCGGACTCTGCCCCGAACATTTTCTTATCCCTGATCCTCGACCATGAGCCATTTCAAGCACCACGTCTTCTTCTGCACCAACCAGCGCGCCACGGGCGAAGCCTGCTGCAACAACCACGGCGCCGGCGACATGCGCGCCTACGCCAAGGACAAGGTCAAGGCGCTCGGAAAGAAAGTGCCGGGCAATGTGCGCATCAATGCCGCCGGATGCCTCGATCGCTGCGAAGAGGGGCCGGTGATGGTGATCTACCCCGAGGCGGTCTGGTACACCTATGTGGACCAGGAAGACATCGACGAGATCATCGACCAGCACCTGGTTCATGGCCGGGTCGTCGAGCGCCTGAAGGTGGACTGAGTCGTGTCGCGTCATGAGCGCATCCTGGTCGACGGGCCGGACGGCAGGATCGAGGTCTTCGTCGAGGGGCACGAGAATCCGCAAGGCATCGCGCTGATCGCCCATCCGCATCCGCTGTTCGGCGGCACCGCCGACAACAAGGTGGTGACCACGCTGGCGCGGGCCTTTCGCGAACGCGGCTGCATCACGCTGCGGCCGAGCTTTCGCGGCGTCGGCGGCAGCGAGGGCGAGCACGACCACGGCGATGCCGAAACTGACGACGTGCTGGCGGTACACGGCTGGGCGCGCACCCGCTATGCCGATGTATTGACGGACTCTGGCGCGCAATTGCCGCTCTATCTGGCCGGCTTTTCCTTCGGCGCCTACGTCACCACGCGCTTGGCCAGACGCCTCGCCGCGGACGGCGACCCGGCGCGCTGGCTGGTGCTGGTCGGTACCGCCGCCGGCCATGTCGAAGGCACGCGCAGCTACGATACCGAGGCCGTGCCGGCCGACACGCTGGTGATCCACGGTTCGGAAGACGAAACGGTGCGCCTCGCCAACGTGCTGGCCTGGGCCCGGCCGCTGGACCTGCCGGTGGTGGTGATTCCTGGCGCCGACCACTTCTTCCACCGCCGCCTGCACCTGATCCGCGACCTCATCCATCGCGCCTGGCATTAACGCTCACCGCAGCAAGCTCCACCCGCAGAAGATGAAACACGCGAAAGGCGAATTGAAGGCCCGCCCCTCCCATCCTCCCCTCGCGGGGAGGCTTCTGGTCAGCTCGCTTCGCTCGACTATGACCAGTCGCTCCGAACAAGTTATTTCACGATAAATGAGTCCATTGATCGTTTCCGCCCTGCGCAAGTCCTACGACGGCCGCGAAGTCGTCGCCGGGCTCGACTTCGAATTGCAGCGCGGCGAATGCTACGGCCTGCTCGGCCCCAACGGCGCCGGCAAGACCACCACCCTGCGCTGCTGCCTGGGGCTGACGGCACCCGATTCGGGCGACATCACGCTGGTGGGCGAACCCGTGCCGGCACGGGCCCGCGAAGCACGCATGAAGATCGGCGTGGTGCCGCAGTTCGACAACCTCGACCCCGACTTCACCGCCGCCGAAAACCTCATCGTCTATGGCCGCTACTTCGGCATCCGGGACGCGGAGATCCGCCCCAAAATCGCCGAACTGCTCGACTTCGCCGGCCTCGCCGGCAAGGAAGACGCCAACATCCGCACGCTCTCCGGCGGCATGAAGCGGCGCCTGACGCTGGCCCGCGCCCTGGTCAACGATCCCGAACTGCTGCTGCTCGACGAACCCACCACCGGCCTCGACCCGCAGGCGCGCCACCTCATCTGGGAACGCCTCAAACGGCTGCTGGCGCAGGGCAAGACCATCCTGCTGACGACGCATTTCATGGACGAAGCGGAGCGCCTCTGCCAGCGGCTGGCCATCATCGACGACGGAAAAATGGTTGCCGAAGGCCCGCCGCGCCAACTGATACAGCAGCACATCGAAGCGCAGGTGGTCGAGGTCTACGGCGAAGATGCGCCGGGCTGGGCCGAGCGCGAAGCGCATACATTTTCGCGGCGCGTCGAAGTCAGCGGCGAGACGGCCTTCTGCTACGTCGAGGACGCGACCTCGCTGCTCGCCCACCTCGCCGCCTGGCCGAACTTGCGCACCCTGCACCGGCCGGCAAACCTGGAAGACGTATTCCTCAAACTCACCGGCAGGGAACTGCGCGACTGATCCTGCCCCGCCGGCGCGGCGCAACAGAAGTCGGCGTTAGCGATACGGCGGGCGGAAGATATCTGTAGTGCATTTGCTTGCATTGAGGGATATTCCCTTGTATTGTCGGGGTCCAAATTCCAATGTCTTAGGGAGCAGTTGATGAACATCAGGGTAAGCATCCTTCTCGCGGCTCTTGCCGGCCTCTCGGGTTGCGCAACAATCACCGGCAACGAGGGTCAGTCACTATCGGTCAGCGCCTTGACGGCGGACGGAAAGCCGGTGGACAAGGCTGAATGCGCTTTGGAGAATGACAAAGGCCGCTGGGCAACGGCTACTCCAAACTTTGTGATGGTACGGCGCAGTGCCGAAGACCTCACCGTAATCTGCAAGAAACCGGGAATGGTAGATGGAATTCTCAAGGCAGTATCCCGCGCTGCTGGAAGCATGTATGGGAACATCATTTTCGGGGGCGGAATCGGCGCATTGATAGACCATAACAAGGGGACCGGCCACAACTACCCGGATCAACTGCCGGTGAAGATGGGCAACAGCGTTGTTGTCGATCGACAGGAACAGGACAACGCGCAACGAGTGGCGGCGGGTGGACAGGGCAACGCGCCACAAGTGGCGCCGGGCGGGTTATGTCCATCGGAATCCAGAGGAACTACCTGCTAGCGCTCGAAGCCGACACATTGCAGCGATGGCGGCAAGCAGCATCGACCTGATATTCATTTCACTGCCGGCATGAATCGCCGTCCTGCCGGGGCCGACTCTTGTGCGGCGACCGACGGTTAGCTGCTGAAGACAGAAGGGCCGCAATCGCGGCCCTTCTTCGTGTTACCTGCCTCCAGTTGGCCATCCGTCCGGCAGCGCACCGCCCGACAAGCTTGGCCCAGTCCTGGGCGAAACTTCGACCAAAGGCAACGGAGGTTCGCTATGATTGTCTGCTGATGTCCGCGAGCATCCATCTCCCTCCCCTGCCGCAACTCTCCAGCCGCGCCTTCGCCGTCTGGCGACGCAATTTCCTGGTCTGGAAGAAGCTGGCGATCCCCTCGCTGCTGGGCAACCTGGCCGACCCGATGATCTACCTGTTCGGCCTCGGCTACGGCCTGGGCGGGCTGCTGCCGCAGATCAACGGCGTGTCCTACATCGCCTTTCTGGCTGCCGGCACGGTGTGTTCCTCGACCATGAACGCCGCCTCCTTCGAGGCGTTGTATTCGGCCTTCTCGCGCATGCATGTGCAGCGCACCTGGGAAGCGATCATGAACGCGCCGGTCACGCTGGAGGACGTGATGGCGGGCGAACTGCTTTGGGCGGCAGCCAAGGCGACGCTCTCCGGCACCGCGATCCTGGTGGTGATTTCGCTGCTGGGCTTCGTCGCCTCGCCACTGGCGCTGTGGGCACTGCCGGTGATTTTCATCACCGGGCTGGCCTTCGCCGCGCTCGGCCTGATCGTCACCGCGCTGGCGCCTTCCTACGATTTCTTCATGTACTACTTCACGCTGTTCATCACGCCGATGGTGCTGCTGTGCGGCGTGTTCTTCCCGGCCGACCAGTTGCCGCCTCTGGTGCAGGCGGTGGCGGCCTGGCTACCGCTGACGCACGCGGTGGCGCTGGTGCGGCCGCTGCTGTTCGGCGAGATTCCCGCGGGCATTCTCGGTCACGTCGCGGCGCTTCTGGCGGTGGCGGCGATCGCCTTCTGGATCGCGCTGACGCTGATCCGGCGCCGCCTGCTGAAGTAAAATGAAAAAATGCAATGACACCCACCCCCTCCCGTCCTCCCCCTCGCGGGGGAGGCTATTGATTGGGTCGCTGCGCTCGAATATCACCGGGTGCTCTTATTTTTGTATTTCACGTTAAGCAATGGACATCATCATCAACGGCGAGGCGCAGAGCCTGCCGGCACCCCTGACCGTGGCTGAACTGCTCGCGGCGCGCGGCCTCGAGGGCAGGCGCGTCGCGGTGGAGAGAAACGGCGAGATCGTGGCCAGGAGCCGCCATGCCGAAACCCTGCTCGCCGCGGGGGATCGCATCGAAATTGTCGTCGCCGTCGGCGGCGGCTGAGTCATTTCAGGAAGCAAAGCCATGAACCCAGATTCTCTCGTCATCGCCGGCAAGGCCTACCACTCGCGCCTGCTGGTCGGCACCGGCAAGTACAAGGACTTCGCGCAGACGCGCGCCGCCATCGACGCCTCGGGCGCCGAGGTCATCACGGTGGCCATCCGCCGCACCAACATCGGCCAGGAACCGGGCCAGCCCTCGCTGCTGGAAGTGCTGCCGCCCTCGCAATTCACCATCCTGCCCAACACGGCCGGCTGCTACACGGCCGACGACGCCGTGCGCACCCTGCGCCTCGCGCGCGAGCTGCTCGACGGCCACGCGCTGGTCAAGCTCGAAGTGCTGGGCGATCCGCAGACGCTGTTCCCCAACATGCCGGAAACCCTCAAGGCCGCCGCGACGCTGGTCAAGGACGGTTTTCAGGTGATGGTGTATTGCGCGGACGATCCGATCCAGGCGCGCATGCTGGAAGACATCGGCTGCGTCGCCATCATGCCGCTGGCGTCCCTGATCGGCTCCGGCATGGGCATCCTGAATCCGTGGAACCTGAAGCTGATCATCGAGCAGTCGAAAGTTCCGGTGCTGGTCGATGCCGGCGTCGGCACGGCGTCGGATGCGGCGATTGCGATGGAGCTCGGCTGCGACGGCGTGCTGATGAATACCGCGATTGCCGGCGCGCAGGATCCGGTGCTGATGGCCGGCGCCATGAAGAAGGCGGTCGAGGCCGGCCGCGAAGCCTTCCGCGCCGGCCGCATGCCGAAGAAGTATTACGCGGCGACACCCAGCTCGCCCGGCGGCGGACTCATTGGCCAAAACGGCGGCCACGGCAGCAAGTGAAACGCGTTCTTGCCTGCGTGCTGCTGGGCGCGCTGCTGGCTTCGGCACGCGCCGACGACGCGGCGCCGCCGGTCAGCCCTGCCGCAACCGCGGCGATGACTCCGGCCACACTGGAGGTCATGCCCCGGCGCATGGGCTATGCGCTCGACCAGCCGGAAATACTGATTCGCCAGCGCCTGTTCGGCCTGGCGCACGGCGTGTCGATGCTCGCGGCGGCCTGTCTCGATCTGCCCGAGCATTCGGCACCGGTCCAGGATGCCTACGCGGCCTGGCATGCGACGCAGGCGAGGACCATCGAAGCCATGGCGCAGGATCTCGCCCGCTACTACTTCGGCCCGCGTGCGGATGAAGCCCGCTGGCAGGATCTGGCGCGGGCGCTGAACCTCAACGACAGCATCCAGCCTTCGCTGGGCGGCGTCAGCCTGCAGGATGCCTGTGCCACCCTGCCCGCCGCGCTCGCCCGGCCGCGTTACGAGTTCGGCAGGCTGCTGACGGAATCCGCGACGCCTGCAGTCGCCGTATCACCAGCGCCGACTTCTGCGACACCCGCCCAATGAGCGATAGCGACGACGAGGCAGCCGCACAGCGCCGCGCCAGCCACATCCGCAGCTTCGTCCTGCGCCAGGGGCGCGTCTCGGATGCGCAGCGGCGCTTCCACGAGGAAGGCATGCCGCGCTGGGGTATTCCCTATCAAGCCGCACCGCTCGATCTCGATGCCGTCTTCGGCCGCCATGCCTCACGCATCCTGGAAATCGGCTGCGGCATGGGCGAAACCACGGCTACCATCGCCGCCGAACATCCGCAAAACGACTACCTCGGCATCGAGGTGCACACGCCCGGCGTCGGCAGCCTGCTGAAGGAAATCGCCACGCGCGAACTTTCCAACCTGCGCGTGATCCAGCATGACGCGGTCGAGGTGGTGCGCGACATGATCGCGCCGGGATCGCTTGCCGGCATCCACGTATTCTTTCCCGACCCCTGGCCGAAGAAGCGCCAGCAGAAGCGCCGCCTGATCCAGCCCGACTTCGTCGGGCTGCTGGCGACCCGGCTCATGCCCACCGGCTACCTGCATTGCGCAACCGACTGGGAAGACTATGCCAATCAGATGCTCGAGGTGCTTTCCAATGAGGCGCTGCTGGTGAACATGGCAAACGGCTTCACGCCGCGCCCGCCCTACCGGCCGCAGACCAAGTTCGAGAACCGCGGCCTGAAGCTGGGCCACGGCGTATGGGATGTCGTCTTCCGCCGCAAGCCATGATCATGCTGAGTCTCGACCCGCGCACCATCTATTTGCTGACCGGGCTGATGGGGGCGCTGATGTCGGTGGTGCTGTTCTTCCTGCGCCGCAGCTTCCCGCCGACGATCAAGGGCCTGACCGAATGGGCGGCCGCGCCGGCCATCATCTTTGTTTCGATCCTGCTGCTCGGCGCACGCGGTGCGATCCCGGATTTTTTCTCCATGGTGATCGCCAACCTGGTCCTGCTCGCCGGCTTGGCGCTGTTCTACTTCGGCAGCCAGCGCTTCTTCGGCGTGCCGCGGTCGATACGGCTCTGGAGCGGCCTGATCCTTGCTGCCGCTCCGGTGCTGTTCTGGTATACCCATGTCGAGCCGCAATACGGAATTCGCCTGCTGGTGGTTTCCGGTCTCCTGACCGCGCTTTCGGCCAGCCATGCGCGAGTGCTGTTGCGCCATGGTCCCGCTGGTGTCGCCACTTACCTGACCGCCTCAGCGCTGTTGATCCAGGCCGGCGCCCAGGCCTTGCGCTTCGTCTCCGCCCTCGACATGCCGGCCGACGCCACGCTGTTCAACCTCTCGCCGGTGCAGACCGCCTACATCACCACTTATACCTTCTCCATGCTGATGGTCACCATCGGCGTGGTGCTGATGGCGACCGACAAGCTGCGCACCGAGTTCGAGCATCTGGCCAGCCATGATTCGCTGACCGGCGCCCTGACCCGTCGCGCCCTGATCGACGCCTGCGAGCGGGAACTGGAGCGCTGCCAGCGCAAGAACCACCTGATGTCGCTGCTGATGATGGACCTGGATCACTTCAAGGCGATCAACGACAGCCACGGGCATCTGGCGGGCGATCGCGTACTGGTCGATTTCGTCGCTCGCGTCACCGCCCTGCTGCGGCGCCCGGACCGTTTCGGCCGCTTCGGCGGCGAGGAATTCGTCGCCCTGCTGCCCGAGACCTCGCGCGAAGACGCGCGGATCGTGGCGGAGCGGATTCGCGCCGACATTGCGAGCGCCGGCGTGCAGCCCTGGTGCACGGTCAGCATCGGCGTCGCCACGAGTTCCGCCGACGACGCCACGGTCGACGCGCTGCTGGCGCGCGCTGACGCCGCGCTCTATCAGGCCAAGGCGGCAGGCCGCAATTGCGTCAGGACCGCTGCCTGACACGGCGATGAAGCTGTCGGCCCATCCGCTCTGGCTGGTCGGCTTCCGGCCCTTTTTTGCCCTGGCCTGCCTCACGGGACTCAGCCTGCCGCTGCTCTGGGTGCTGATTTTTCTCGGTGTCCTGCCTGCGCCGGAATCTGCCTTCACCGCCGTGCAGTGGCACGCCCACGAGATGTTCTTCGGCTTCGGCTGGGCCGTGCTGGGCGGCTTCCTGCTGACCTCGACCAAGAACTGGGTGCAGATTCGCGGCTATCACGGAGCGCCGCTGATCTTCCTCGTCGCGGCCTGGCTGTTCGAACGAATCGGAATGTGGTTCGGCGGGCGCTGGCCGACGTTCATGTTCCAGTTCTCGAACACGCTGTTCCTCGCCGCAATCGTCGCCATGATCGTGTGGACCCTGGTTCGCTACCGCAAGGACGACAGTTATCGCGACAACTATTTCTTTCTGCTTATCCTGCCTGCCTTCCTGATCGCCAAGCAGATGATGCTGAGCGCCGAGCATTTCCAGGTCGGCATCGTCATGGCCACCGGCCTGTTCCGCGTCGCCTTTCTGGTGATGCTGGAGCGCACCCTGACCCAGTTCATGAAGGGCATCTTCCAGGTGGACATCCTGCGCAGCGCGGCGCTGGACCGGACGATCAAGCTGGTCGGCGTGGCGCTGGTCGGCGCGGGGCTGATGCCGCCGCTGCTGGCGGCCTGGCTTTCGCTGCTGCTGGCATTGTTGCTGGCCGGCCGCCTCATCTTCTGGAAACCGCAGCTGGCCATGCGGCGGCTCGATCTCGGCATCATGTATCTGGGCTACGGCGCGATCGTGCTGCAATTGCTGGTCGAGTTCCTCGACCGGGTCGCGCCACCGGCCTGGGGCGGCTCGGTCTCGGTCCATATCTTCACGCTGGGTGTCATGGGCCTGATCATTCCGGCGATGCTGATCCGGATCGCCAAGGGGCACACGGGCAGAAAAGTCGTCTTCGACAAGATCGACAAGGCGGTGCTCTGGATCATGATCGCGGCCTTCGTCCTGCGGGTGATCGCGCCGCAGCTCCATCCCGCCGGCTACGCCCTGTGGCTGGTACTCGCCGCCTGCGGCTGGCTGGCCGCCTTTGCGATCCTGGCATGGCGCCTGATTCCGCTTCTGGCGCAGCCCAGGATCGATGGCAAGGAGCACTAGGGTGTTCGTCCTGCCCGCTGTGGCCAGGCTTGTGATCGGGAATAAATCGGAGTAGCGTGCATCCGCTGTCAAAAAAAATCAGGCGTGTGGCGACGCCAAATCCCGACGGAGGAGAAAACATGAGCAAGATTGCAGGCCACCTGGCCGCATGGATGGTAGCAAGCGCATTGATCCTGAGTGGCTGTGCGACTCAGGCCGACCTGGCCACCAATGTGCACCCCGACAAGGTCGTCTATCACATCAATGACTCGTCGAGTGCAAGCGCGGCATTGCGCAATGTCGGCAACCATCTGGACGTGAACCCGCAAGCGAAGATCGTGGTGGTGACGCACGCGCTGGGTGTCGATTTCCTGATGGAAGGCGCCCGGGACAAGAACGGGAACCCGTACAACGTGGCGGTCGAAGGCCTGAAGGAACGCGGCGTGACTTTCGATGTCTGTGAAATCACGCTCAAAAGCCGCAAGCTGGAGCGCAAGCAGTTCATTCCCGAAGCCCAGTTCGTGCCGTCCGGGGTCGCTGAAATCGCCAAGCTGCAGGCTCGCGGCGGCTTCGCCTACCTCAAGCCCTGACGCTTTTTCGCGGCTTCCCCATCACGCGGACACGTCCGGAAAGCCGCTATTCCTCAAAATCCCCGGCGCAGGGTGACCGAAGCCACGCCTCGGCGATAGTCGTTGAGCTGGATGTTGGAATCGTTCCTGGTGAAGCTGAGCTGGGGCGTGAGCAGCCAATCCTTGGCAGGCGTGAAGTTTGCCCCCATCAATATGTTCAGCTGGCCATCCTTGCGCGTCTGCGGGAACAAGGGCAGATCCGGACCACCATAACGGCGATCCTCGAAGGACAAGCTGCCGAACACCGCCACGCCCTGACTCAGCGGCAACTCCCCGCCCACGCGTGCGCCCCAAAGGTCATGACCGAAAGACGGGAAACCGCGCGCCTGTTCGCGTTCGCTGCCGAGATACAGCCCGGCAAATCCGACGAGGCCGCTTTCAAAGGCGCGGGCATAGGCACCGCCAGCCACCCAGCGATCGGCATCGCGAACACGGGCTGCCGGATACTTGAGTTCGGAATACTGAAGGTAGCCCGTCAGTTGCTCCTTGTCGCTGAGGTTGCGCTGCCATTGGCCGGTGAAGCCCGTCGCCTCCCGATAGCGATCGCTCTGCAGCACCAGCATGCTGTTCTGCAAATTCAGTGAAAAAATATCGGAGCCGCTGGTCCACATCAAACCGGCATTGCCGTCGAAGCTGCCGAGATCGAAGTTGCTGTCGTGCCGATTGTGTCTTTGCGATACGGCCGCGCCTGCGACAAATGAAACGCCGCCACCCAGCGGATGGCGGTAACGCAGACCGGCGCCGAGGCTGAGGAAGTCGTCGCCGGTGCGTGTGAGGCCCGGTCCGAGGTTGATGACCGCACCGCCAAAACCGGGAACGGCCAGGCCTGTGCCACTCATGCTGCTGCTGACATTGTCGTCGATGCCAAGGGTCGCTTCCACGTAGCCCTTCAGGGTCGGACGCTTCTCACCTTCGAGGTGCTCCACCGCCGCGAGGAAGCGCTCGATCGTAGCCGCCACGGCAGGCGGCACACCCTGCCTCTTGACGTTCTCGAACTCTTCGCGGGCTCTGTCCGTCTCGCCGATGGCGAGATAGGCACGTGCAATCTCGGCGCGCGCCCGCGCGTTGCCCGGCTCCATGGCCAGAACGCGCTCCAGGGCGAACACCGCTCGCGTCGGCTGTCCTGCATCGAGCGCGGCAATACCCAGCAGCAGGTCGAATTCCGGCTGTCCCGAACGCGCTGACTCCTTCGCCGCCAGCAACGTGTAGGCTTCGCCGGCGCGACCGGAATCGACCAGTTGTTGGGCCTGCTGCAAAAGCTCGTCGGCTCTTGCCGGGGCCGCCGCAAATATCATCAGCGCGGTCAGAACCGCAATCGAATTGGTTTTCCTGTTCATTCAGCCCCCTGTCTTGCGGCCATCGAAGATCAACGTTTGAAGACCGCAGCACCCGTTACATCGCCTAGCGTCGTGGCACCGCCAAAATTGTAGATCAGGCCCGCCCGTTCTGCAGAGGGGCCGAAGAAGCTGCCGCTGATCTTCGCCGTGCTTGCCGCACCAACGCAGGCCCCGGAACAGGCCATCGACGCACCGGGGTCGGAGAACGCCGGGAAGGTGCCCGTCATGCCGGTATTGGTGACGGTGTAACTGCCGCCGCCGATCGGAATCACGAGCGTGGTATTGACGTTGGTGGTGGCCCCGAACTGTACGGTCAACGAACCAGTTAGCGCACCACCTACCGTTCCATTGGCCGCAGTCGGCAAGGTCGCACTCATCAGGCCGTAGGAGGCCTTGCCCACGCCCTGCGGAAACACAGTGTTTGTCAATGACGCCACCGCAGATGCCGGCGTCGGCACACCTACGACGTAATGCACATTCGTCACTGGATTCCCGCCCACCGTGCCGCCCGCCCAACGACCCCAAGCGACTGCTCCGTCGGTCATTGCCTCGACGTGTGTGGTCGCCTTGTCTGCGTTGGTACCGTCACTGAAAGTCGACATGCCGCCTACCTGGTCGAAGGTGGCAGTGCCGCTCGCTGAATCCAGGGCAAACCCTATCCCGTCGTCGAAGCCCGAATAGACCACACTGTAGCCGGGACCGGAAGGCAGCGTAGGTATCGGGATGCCTCCCGTTGCCGTCCGCACTTCACCACCGGCAAAGAGGGTTGGATTCGACGGAGGCGGAGTCGCCGGCAGGTTCGCGCCTCCGACAATGTAGGCCGGTCTGGTGTTGGCGTCGGGGGTGAAGACCGACTCACCCGCTTTGACGGACGTACAACCACCCTGATTGCAGACCTCAACCTCACCATTGGTGGTTGTCACCTTCAGACCCGTTTCGAACTCTGCGCCATATTCGGTGCCACGGATGCCAATCGTCGCGACTGCCGTGCGCATCTGGTAACGATCCCGGTTGGCGCGACCGACCAGACCGGTAATGGTTCTCAGAGCGCCCTTTACCAGGCTGAATATGCCCTTCTCCGATCCATCGGCAACTCCGGTGAAGTTGTATTCATCGACGCGGAATTCTGTTTTTGGCTGCAGCGACACCGACGCGCCGTCGGTGAAACTCAACTGTGCACGCCCTTCTCCGGTCATCACGGCTTCACCGCTGCGCAGCGCGCTGCCCTTGGCCAGCGCACGCCGCGTACCATCGGCGCCAACCGCCGTAACCGCGCCGACAACAAAATCAGCACGCGCCGCGTTTTGGGTCTGCGCGGCAACTGGAAGAATAATTCCAAAGGACAGCAATATCGCCAGCCAGCAATATGCCTTTCGCATGGTAGGACTCCTTTCTGGAACCTCATCAGTCATTGTCATTATATACGTCGCCATGAGGGCTTTCCGCGTTTCGATTGCTCCGCCACTCATTCAATTCCCTGCCTACTCGTTCAATCACCTGCCCCCACTGACCATATTCGGCTTGCCTGAAAATACGCATGGTCGGATACCAGGGAGAATCTTCCCGCTCGGTCAGCCAGCGCCAGCAAGAATCAAACCGGGACAACAACCATACCGGCACTCCAAGGCCCGCCGCCAAGTGGGCAACCGAAGTATCCACAGCTATCACCAAGTCCAAATTGCGCACCAGCGCCGCCGTATCGGCAAAATCATTCAACTCGCCCGTCCAGTCCGTAAGCCGATAATCGATTCCCTTCGCCGCATCGCCTTTTTGCAGGCTGACGAAACGAACACCATCCACTCCGAGGATAGGCGCCAACATGCCTGCTGGCAAGCTACGGCGCCTGTCGAGCAGATGTGCACCGGGATCGTTCAGGCGCGGATTCCCGGCCCACACCAGCCCGACTCTCGGCCGCGGATCTCCAGCCAGGCGCGCCGCCCATGATTTGACATGCCACGGATCGGCCCAAAGATAGGGCGTACTTGCCGGTACCGTATCGAGCGTCGTTCCGAAAGCGAACGGCAGGCTCATGAAAGGACAGTGGAAGTCGGCAACCGGCAACGCCTCACCCTGGGCAAGCACCCGCTCGATGCCCGGCAGCAACTCGAACAAGCGCTTCAACTGGGAATGGCATTCGACCACCACGCGCGCGCCCCGGCGCCCCACGAGCATCGCATAGCGCACAAATTGCAGGGCATCGCCCAGCCCCTGCTCGGCATGCAGCAGGATCGAGCGGCCGATCAGCGGCTCGCCACGCCATTGCGGCATGGGAAACTGTCGCTTGTGGCGGCGTGCCTCATGGGCGCCTTCCCAGCGCCACTCATATTCGCGCCAGCCCTCCGCGAACTTGCCGGCCGCCAGCAGACCCATCGCCAGATTGAGATGCCCTTCGGCGTGATCGGGAGCTATTTCCAGACAGCGGCGATAGGCGAGCAGCGCGGCATCGAGATCGCCGGCATCGCGCAATGCGCTGCCGAGATTGTTCCAGGCGCGGAAATTGTCCGGCTCCTTGGCCAGCGCCCGCTCCAGCAGCTCGCGTGCGGCGACCGGGTCGCCCAGCTCGCGCCGGATGTTGCCCAGATTCAGCTGGGCGCCGGCATGGTCATGGGACAGTTCGAGGACATGCAAATAGGCGGCCTCCGCGTCGTCGAAGGCACCGGTGTCTCTCAGTACGTTACCGAGATTGAGCCATGCGCTGACATAGTCGGGCCGCAGCGCCAGGGCCTGGCGATAGGCGGCGACTGCCTCGGCAGGACGGCCCAACTCGGCCAGGGCGTTGCCATAGTTGTAGGCGGCCGCCGGTTGCCTGGCATCGGCGGCAAGCGAATTACGGTAGGCGTCCGCCGCCTCGGCATGATGGCCGGCAGCGGCACAGGCAATCCCCAGATTGCCTAGATAAACCGGATCGCCGGGTCTGGCCGTCAGGGCGCGCCGAATGCTGGCCATTGCCTGGTCGTGCTCGCGGCGAGCGCCGTGGATGACGCCGATCAAATGCCATGCATCAGGATGTTCCGGATCGAGTTCCAGCACCTGGCGATAACGCGCCATCGCCTCGTCGAGGCGGCCCGCCTGGTGCGCGGCGAATCCCTCCTGGATCAGACGGCCGATCCGCTCCGCATCGCGCGGCGGCGGTGCAGACTGCTGTGTCGTCACCTGTACGCGGTCGCTGCGCGAGCGCGATGGCAGTCCGGCCATCTGGTAGCGGTCGGCGTTCACCACTTCCACTTGCGGCGGTTGATAAGGCAAGGCATCGGGCCGGGTGTCAGGGCCGACATGCCCGCGCCACTGCGCGAGCCACTCGGGCAGTTCCTCGGCGATCGACTCCAGCACCGGGTCCCAAACACTCGGCATCTTCTGATTGAACAGGCGCAGCGTGGGGTACCACGGGCTGTCGCTGCGACCGCGCATCCAGCGCCATTCGCTGTTGAAGCGGTTCAGCAGCCATGCCGGCCGGCCCAGTGCTCCGGCAAGATGGACCACCGCCGTATCGACGGAGATGATCATGTCCAACTCGGCCAATAGCGCTGCCGTGTCCGCGAAATCCTTCACGTCCTCCATATAGTCGATCAGCCTCGCCGTCAGTTCGGCCGGCATCGGAACATCAGGCCGCACCTTCTGCAGACTGATCCAGGCCACATCATCATGTGCCAGTAGCGGTGCAAAAGCCTGCAACGGCACGCTGCGATAACGATCGCCGCGGAAACCGCGCGAGCCGTGCCACACCAGACCGATGCGCGGCCGCTTCTCGTCGGCAAAGCGGTCCCGCCAGCGCTTGGCGGCTTCGTTGCCGGCGAAGAGATAGGGCACGTCTGCAGGCACCGTTTCCAGCGTCGTGCCGAAGGCCAGCGGCAGGCTCATCGACGGACAATGGAAATCGTAGTGCTCGCGCACCACCTGCTGCGCCTGGTCGCCCGGCACCACCCGCACCTTGTCACCCATGCTCTGCGCCACCAGGCGGTACAGCTCGGTCTGCACGATGAAGGTGACATGCTTGAAACGCTTGGCCAGCAAGGGCACGTAGCGGCAGAACTCGATCGTGTCGCCGAAACCCTGCTCGTAATAGACGATGATGCGGGCACCTGCCCGCGGCTTCTCGCCCTTCCATTGCGGGCAGGAAAAGCGCGGCGGCTTGACCTTCTTGGCCTGATCGCTGCCCTCCCAGCGCGACTCGTAATCCTCGAATCCGCCTTTCAGATCGCCCATCATCAGCCGCACCAGCGCGCGGCCAAAACGGGCACCCGGAAATTTCGGGTTGATGGCGATGGCCTTGTCATAGCTGGCCAGCCCCTCGTCGAGACTGACGAAATCCTGCAGCAGATTGCCCAGATTGGTCAGCGCCTCGGCGAAGTCGGGCTTGATGCGCAAGGCCTCGCCGTAACAACGGCGCGCCTCTTCGATCTCCTCGCGGCCGACGTGGATGTTGCCCAGATTGCTCCAGGCGGGGGCGAAATCGGGATGGCAGGCGATGGCCGCTTTGAAGCTTTCGATGGCCTCGTCGGTTCGCTCTTCGGCCATGAACAGCGCGCCCAGATTGTTGTGGGCCTCGGAAAGATTGGGCTCGAGCGCCAGCGCATGGCGATGGCGCTCGATCGCCTCGTCGATGCGCCCGGCCTCCTGCAGCGCATTGCCGAGATTGGTTAGTGCGGCGGCGAAGTCGGGCTTGATTGCGATGGCGCGCTCGTAGGTTTCTATGGCGCCCTTCAAGTCGCCCTTGTCGCGGATTGCGCCAGCAAGGTTGTGCAGCGCATCGGCGTAATCGGGCTTCAGTTCGATGGCCTTGCGGTACTCGACGATGGCCTCGTCCAGCTTGCCGCTGTCCCGCAGCGTAAGGCCGAGGAAATGATGCGCCTCGGCATCGCCGGAACCGGCCTCGAGCGCCTTGCGATAGCAGGCAATCGACTCCTCCATCGCGCCCTCGCGACGCTTGAGCCGGCCGAGGTTGGTCCACGCTTCCGCCGCGCTTGGAATGAACTCCGTGGCACGCCGGAACACCCTTTCGGCGTCGGCCAGACGATCCACGCTTTTCAGCGCCTTGCCGAGGTTGTTGTAGGCATCGGGAAAATCCGGCTTCAGCCGAATGACATTTTCGAAGAGCGGCAGCGCCTGTTCGAACTCGCGGCCGTGGCAGTGCGCCACGCCCAGCAGATGCAGGGCGTCAACGTGCTCCGGGTACACGGCCAGTACCTGCCGGTAGAGGGCGACCGCCTCCTCGCGCTGACCCGACTGATGCAGTGCTACCGCGCGGTTCATCATTTCCGCCACATCCGGAGCAGACGGCAGCGAGACCGGTCGTGCGGCGGGTGCAACAGCCTTGGGCGACACTTTGCCCGGGGCTGGCTTCCTGGTCGTCGTCTTGCCTGGCGTCTGCTGTTTCGAACCCATCAAGTACCCTCGTTCTCAAGCGGTTGCGCTGTCAAGAGTCGGCGCTGGCGAGACGGCGCCCCGAACACCCGATAGCGTCTTCCTCAATCAGTTGTGCCGAACCAAAATCCGTTTCAGGCCTCGCCCGCTCATGGCTCGCGAATCGCCTCGTCAAGCGCCTTGGTCAAGGGCCACAGGAGATAGGAAATCACCGTGCGCTTGCCGACCACGATCTCCACTGTTACCGTCATGCCCGGAAGCAGCCGGCCCTTGGCATCCATGCTTTTCAGCCGGGCCGCCAGCAGGCCGACCCGTCCGAGATAGTAGGCATCCGCGCCAGCCGCCGCCGCCCCTGCCGCGCCCGGCTGTTCACGGCGAAACGCGTCCTCGCTCAGCATGAGCACCGCCCCCGGCAGGGTACCGTGCCGCTGGAACGGATAAGCATCGAACTTGATTCGCGCCGCATCGCCAAGTTTCACGTAACCGATATCCCCGGAATCGATCTGTACTTCTGCCTCCAACTCCGCCTCGAGCGGAACCAGGGTAAACAGAGGCTCGGCCTCGCGCACTACGGAACCAACGGATCGTTTGGCGATTTCCAGAACCACCGAATCGACCGGCGCCTTCAGAACCACCAGCCGGCTGCGCTGCTCGGCCTTCTGCAACTGCTCGGTCGCCGCGTCGCGGTCGCGCTGCGTGGTCAGCAGTTCTTCCATGGTCTTCTGCCGCCAGCTGTTGATGAACGCGTTGCGCTCGGCCTCCGTGGCCGCCAGTTCGCGGCTGATCTCGGCTTCCTTGTTGCGCGCCTGCTGCAGGTCGCGCTCGATTTCCAGCCGCTTTTCGCGGGCCTCGTGCAGGCGCACCGGCGCGCCGAACTTCTGATCCACCAGCTTCTGCTGCATGTTCTCGATCTCGAGCAGGGACTTTACCCGTTCGTCGAGTACCGACTGGTCGCGCTTGTTGGTCAATTGGGTGGCCTTGAGACGTTCCACCGTCTCGTTCATCTTTGCCAGTTGAGCCTTGTAGTTGGCCTGCTTCTCGACTGCCAGCCGGGCCTGCAGCCGGGTGTCGCTGTCTCCGGCCGGTGCGCCGGACTGGATCGCTCTGCCGGTGACAAGTTCGGCGTCGAGCCGCTTTGCCTGCGTATCGAGGCTCTGGTGGCGCGTGCGCAGTTGCGCCAAGTCGGCGCTGGTGAAGGTCGGATCGAGCGTGGCGATGCGTTCGCCCTTCTTCACGACCTGCCCGACGCGCACATCGATGCTCTGGATGATCGAAGTTTCCAGCGGCTGCACGATGATATTGGGCAGCGGCGTCGCCAGCCGGCCGCGCGCGACGACGATGCGATCCACCTCGGAAATCCACGCCCAGAGCAGGAATATCGTCACCATCGCCGTCAGCGCGTAAAGCGTCATACGCGCCGCGGGCGGCAAGGGGCGGCGCTCGATCTCGTCGGCGTCGGGCAGGAACTCGATCGCGGTCTCGCTCGGCGCGGCCTCCTTGGACGGCGCGACATCCGGCGCCGGCGTCAAACGTGGCTGTTCTGCTGATTCCATAGCTGCTGATAGGATTCGCAACGTTCGAGCAGTTCGGCGTGACGGCCGATATCCACGATACGGCCGTGCTGCATGAACAGGATGGCGTGCGCATTCACCAGTGTCGACAACCGGTGCGAGATCATCACCACCGTCCGCCCGACGGCGATGCGCGACAGATTGCGGATGAAAATGGCCTCGCTCTCCGGATCGAGCGCGCTGGCCGCTTCGTCGAGGACCAGCACGCGCGGCTGCGGCAGCAGGGCGCGGGCGATCGACAGGCGCTGTTTCTGTCCGCCGGAAAGGTTGGAGGCGTTTTCCTCCAGCAGAGTGTCATAGCCTTGCGGCAGGCGCTCTATGAACTCGTCTGCTCCCGAAGCCTGGGCCGCGGCGACCACATCCTCGAAGGAAGCATCCGGTCGCGCGGCGGAAATGTTCTCGCGCACCGAGCCGCGGAAGAGAAAGTTGTCCTGCAGCACGACGCCGATCTGGCGCCGCAGATGGGAAAGGTCGATCTCCCGCGCGTCCACGCCATCGAAGCGGACGATGCCTTCCTGCACCTGGTACATGCCCTGGATCAGGCGCGTCACGGTCGTCTTGCCCGAGCCGCTGCGACCGACGATACCGACTATGGAGCCGGCGGGAATGGTGAAGCTCGCCCGATCGAGCGCCGCCACGCTGGCGCCCGGGTAGCGAAAGGTGACATTCTCGAAGTTGATCTCGCCTTTGAGCGGCGGGCGCAAGCCACCTGCGCCGGCGCGTCCTTCCGGCGTGCGGTTCATCACCTCGCCCAGCATCTGCACGGACAGTGCCGTCTCCTGGTATTCATGGGCCAGGGAGACGATCGCCACCAGCGGCGACACCACGCGGCCGGAAATCATCTGGAAGGCGATCAGGGCGCCCACCGTCAGGGTCTGATCGAACACGCTCTGCGCGCCAACGACAATGATGGCGACCGACATCAGCTTTTCCAGGAACGATACCGCGGAATGGGCGGCGATCGAAATCCGTCCGACGCGAAAGTGCATGGTGATGGCCTGGGCCGCCCGCTGGTCCCAGACACGGCGCTGGATCGGCTCCAGTGCCAACGCCTTCACCGTGCGCATGCCGTGGATCGCTTCCACCAGCAGCGCCTGACGTTCGCCCTCGGCCTTGTAGAGTTCCTTGAGGCGGCGCTGGAAAGGCGGAATCAGCGAGGCCACCACCACCCCGATGAGCACGGTGAACAGCAGGGTGATGCCGGCCAGCTTGGCTGAATAGAAGAACAGCAAGGGCAGGAACACAACCAGCGCCGTTGCGTCGAGCGCGGTGAAAAACAGCCGTCCGGTGAGGAACTGGCGGATGCGCTCCACCTGCTGCATGTGGCGGACGACGACGCCGGCCGTGGCCGACTCGAAATAATCGATCGGCAGCGACAGCAAATGGCTGAATGTACGGCGCGCCAGGCGGATATCGATCTTGTTGGTCGCCGCCAGCGTCAGAAACTGGCGCAGGAAGCCGAATACGCTGTCGAAGACCAGCGCAATGAAAATGCCGACGGCCAGCACCCAGAGCGTCGAACTGGCCTGATGCACCAGCACCTTGTCGATGATGAGCTGGAAGAAGATTGGCGAGGCCAGCGCGAGAACATGCAACACCAGGGCGGCAATGGCGATATCGCGGAAGGCCGCCTTCTGCTTGAGGATTTCCGGAATGAACCAGCGCAGGCCGAAGGGCTGGTTCGGGTCGGCCAGCGAGTAGCTGCGCTTGAAGAACACCACCTCGCCGTCCCAGCGGCCGCAAAACTGGTCGCGGGTGAGAACCATCACCGTGGCACGGTCGGCGAGCGGGTCGAGCACGGCCACCTTGGCCTCGCCGCCCTCCTCAACCCGGGCACCGACAATGATGACGCTGTTGCCGTTTGAAAGCCGCGCCGCCAGAGGAAATACGCCGGTGAGCGCAGCCAGCGCCTCCCACGTCAGGCGCTCCGCCTTGACTTTGAGTCCAAGACCGGCCGCCATGCGCAGAAAAAGTGCCTGGGACGGCTCTTCCGCGCCCAGCGCATAGTCATGGATCAGCCGTTCCGGATTGACCTGCAGCCCGTGATGCTGGGCGATCGCGGTCAGGCACTGAACGGCAGTGTGGGGAAAGGTGGGTTCCATGAATGGGAGGCTAAGTTGTCCGCCAAAATCTACCCGAGCCGTCATTCCCGCGGAAGCGGGAATCCACGCAGCGTCTGGATCCCCGCCTTCGCGGGGATGACGGATACCGACCGAAGGCCGTCGGCCTCAGTTGAAATTCGGCGAAGACGGCTTGCCTTCCTTGGCTTCCTTGCCGGCCTTGGCTTCCTTGGCCGGAGTCGCGGCCGGTGCAGCGATTGTCGTAGCCGCCGCCTGCGGCGGCTGCGTGCCGCGCTGCGTGACGATGCCGGCGGCCATCATCTTCTTCATCACGTCCTCCGACAGGGCGAAAGCCCGCAGGAACCCATCGATCGGCATCACCAGCCTCTGCCGCGTCTCGAACTGGGGGGGCACGTTCTGGCCGCCGGTCTCCGGCACCAGCGTGGCGAGGTCGATGCGGACCAGGTTGCCGGTGACGGCGATGCCGTTGAAGGTATCAGCGAAGATGTCGTTCTGGCTCATGCGAAAAAACTCCCTAGTAGAGAAAATGGTGCCCGCCGAAGGGCGGGCACCGGGTAAGTAAGCAACAACTCTGCTTTAGCTGCTGAACAAGGTCGTATTGAACGACTTCCAGTCCGAATCGGCAACGAAGCGGTAGTTGCCCGCATTGTAGTCTGCCGCTGCGGCGCCGCCGGCATTGCCCGCGACGAACACCGACAGGCTGCCGCTGCCCAACTGGTTGTTCAGCTCCGTGACGAGTTGCTGCGCTGCAGTTTCGATGTCGCCCGTTATCGCTGCATCGGCATCCAGCGTCGTCGCCAAGCCACGCAGGTCGACCAGGCTGGCGTCACCCTGCAGACGATTGGCGGAAACCGCGGCCTGGATTGCCGTGCGCTCGGTGCCGCTCATGTCGGCCGCAGCCGTTACGAACGCACCCAGCGCTGTAGTCAGGGCACTGACCTGGCTGCTGGTGGCCCCCTGCAGCGTAGTCGCAGCGTTATTGCCGTAGTAAGCGAAATAGCTGTCCTGCGCCGCGGTCGCCAGTTGCGCGTCGGTCATGTTCGGGTTGGCTGCCAGTTGCAGCAGCCAGCCGGCGTAATCCCAACCGTCCGCCTTCGACAGCGCTTCCGTGCCGACCACGAAGTCGGCCTGATTCGCCACTTCGGTCACCAGCTCGATGTTCGCCGCAAGGTTGCTGTCGAAGCCGAGCAGATCCACCTGGCCGATGGTCGAATTGTCTATGGCACGGTTCAACTCGCTCGCCGACAGGCTGGCACGGCCACTGGTGAAGTCCACCCCCATGCCCGTCAGGCCACCGCCGTTGCGGTCCCAGACCACCAGCGCGTAGTTGTCGGCGCGGTAGTTGGAAGCACCCCAGTCGATGAACTCGGTCAGCGTCGCCGGGTCGCCCATGTTCCTCTCGGTCGGGGCGACCGCCGTCAGCACGCTCTTGAAGTTCTGCATGTCGGTGTCGTAAGTCAGCCTGCCGCGCTTGGTGTCCGCAGCGCCGCTGCTGTCCCACATCACCACCACATTGACGCCGCTCGGCATCAGCACCGATTCGAGTTCGTTGAGATCCTTCAGCGCATAGGGTGCCTGGTTCGAGTCGGCATCGACATACACCATCACGGTCCACTTCGCATTGGGCAGATTGGCCGGTGGCGGAGTGCGCAGCGTGAAATCGGTGGCGGCGAACTGGCCCAGCGGATCGCGAGCCGCGATACGGATGTCGAGATCGTTGCCGGCCGCTGGCGGCGTACCGGTGAAGGTACGCGTCGCGGCGTTGAAGGTAAGCCAGCTCGGCAGCGCCTTGCCGTCGCCCAGTGTCGCCGTATAGGTGAGTTGCCCGCTTTCGGCGTCGGTGAAGAGGTCGCTCGGCAACTGGAAGCGGAAGGCCGTGCCTTCGCGCGCCTCGAGGTAGCGTACGCCGCGGCTGTCCGCGTTGGCGATGCTCGCCGTGTATGCGGTCCCATCCAGCACCGGCACGGCGTTGCTGCCCGACGACAGCGAGATCGCATAGGTGCCGGACTCGCTGCCCTGTCCGCTGGCGGCGATGTAATACGTACCGCTCGCGGTTGCCGAGTAATTCAGACGCGACTCGGTTCCGATGTAGTCACGTGCGACATCGCTGCTCACAGCGACGCCGCTGCTGTCATAGAGTCCCAGCAGCACCGGATCGACCAGGGTGCCGAGTGCCGACGACGCACCGCGCAGGTCGACGCTGTAGCTGTCGCCGTTGGTGAGCACGACGCTGAACCAGTCGACATCGCCCGGCGCGTTGATATTGCCGCGCGCGAAGCTGCCGGCAGCTACCGAACCGGTGGTCGCCGTGGTCGCTGCGAAATCGTCGCCCGCGGCCGGTGTGCGGATGACGAAGTCGTCCGAGGTGACAAGGCTGCCGTCGCTGGCCTGCACCCGCACCACGATGTCCGGCGCAGCCGTCGGCACGCTCGTCGCGACGAACAGGCGGGCGGTGGCGTCGAAGCTGAGCCAGGTCACGCCGGCATCGACCAGTTCCTGCTGGTTGGCCCAGGTCAGGGTCAGGTTCTGGCCGTCCGGATCGCCGAAGGTGTTCCACGGCAGACGCACGGTAAAGCCATGACCTTCCGGCGCCGACTGGTCGGGCATCGGGTTGACCACCACCGGCGACTGGTTGGTGTCGGACAGCGTGACGCTGTAGCTGCCCGTGGCGTTGCCGTAGCCGGCGGCGGCGATGTAATAAGTGCCTTCCGTGGTGACATTGAACACGGCTCTGGCGTCCTTGGTGGTGCCGTCGGCGTCGTCATTGGAGGTGCCGGGCATCAACGCGAAGGTCGTATCCGCGTCGGGATCGCCATAGATGCCGTAGATCAAGGCGTCGCCCAGCTTGCCCGTGGTCCCGGTTCCCTGCTGGCGCACGATCCAGGTACCCGTCGTGAGGCTGACACCAATCCAGTCGATGTCGCCGGCGGCTTCGATCGCCCCCGTGACGGTCGCCGTGGTCGCCGTGAAGGTGCCGGTTGTCGCCGTAGTTGCCCGGTAGTCGTCCGCCCCGGCGGCCAGGCTCAGGGAGTAGTTGCTGTGAGTGCCAGCAGTCGTCTGGGATGCCTTCACGTAGTAAGTGCCTGCGGTCAGGCCATCGGCGGCAAACAAGCCGTTCGGACTGGCAATCGTCTGCTGACCGCGGATGGTCGTGCCATCGCTTTCATACAGAGTGAGGTCGGCATCTGCGCTCAGGCCCTGCACCCGCGCACGCAGGTTCGAGGCCGTGGCGACCGAGAAGCGGTACCAGTCCTGGCTATCCGTGTCGTCGAAGTAGTCGGCATAGCTCGACGCCACGGATGTCAGGGTAACCACCTTTGCGGCGCCGGCGGAATTGCCGGCCGCATCCGTCGGCGCCGTGCCGATCTTGCTGGTCAGCGTCAGCGTGTAGTTCGATTCGCCCGCCTTCTGCAGCACATGGGCATAGTAAGCGCTACCCGCCACCAGACCATTGACCGCGATGTTTTCCGCCGTCACGCCGCCCGCGTTGCTGAGCGCAACCACAGCGCCCGTGCTGTCGAGAAGCTCGAGGTCGGCATTCGACCCCGCGCCCAGGCCGGCCAGCGCAAGAGTGACATTGACGCCGTAATTTGCGGTGGTGCCGGCCGCCGTCTCCAGAACGAACTGGAAGTAGTCGTCGCGATCGGATACGCCGACGAAGTCCTTGGCCGTGGCGGTAACCGTTGTGGCCGTGCTGGTCGCGGTGATGGTGGGCGCTGCCACCGTGCCGACATTCATGCTACCCGCCGTGCCCGTGCTGTCGTTGTTGTCCGCGGCGCGGTTGGCATAGGCCTGCAGCGAGAGGTTGTAGGCAGTCTTCTCGCCGGCCACTGCCGGGTCGACCTGCACGTAGTAGGTGCCAGCCGACAGGTTGGCCGTGAAGGCCTCGTCTGCGGCACCAGCGGTACTGCCGGAGTTCACCAGCGTCAGTGCCGCGATCGTGGTGCCAGCGGCGGTTCGCTGGTACAACTCGACATCCGCATTGGCGGACATGCCGGCCAGGCCGAGGTTGAAGACGTAGTCGGCGGCCACGGTCGTGGTCGGCAGGACGAAGCTGTACCAGTCGGCCACGGTGTCGGTGCCGTAGCCGATGGCCTCGGTGACGACCAGAGGCGTGGGACCGACGGACACCGGCTTGGCCGCGGTAAAGACGTTGCCGGCACCGTCCGTCGGGTTCGGCGCCGTCGCCGCCATGGTCAGGTTGTAGGTGGTCGAACCGGACTGCTGGGCGACCTTGATGTAGTAGGTGCCCGCCGCCAGGTTGTCGAAGCCGACCGACTCCGCGCTATTGCCGGCGTTGGTGCTGTAGGCAATCGGCGTCGTACGGTCGCTCTGCAGCAGCACCAGATCCGCATCGGCCCCGAGGCCGGTGAGGTTGGCGCGCAGATTCGACAACTGCGTGGTGACGATCTTGAAGTAGTCTGCCGCATCGGCATCGCCCACCGCATTGGATACCGTGGTCATCACCGTCGAGCTCAGTGTGTAGGTGGCCTCGTCCGCGACGCTGCTATCGACGCTCTGCGAAGTCGGCGTGGCCGACATCCTGACGGTGTAGTTGATGGTGCCGCTGGCCGGATAGACCCAGACGTAGTACTTGCCGGCCGCCAGATTGCTGACACTGATCAACTCCGAACTGGACGAATCAAGCCCACCCCCCACGTTGTCAGGCGTAATGATCTGGCCGCTGCCGTCGAGCAGGCGCACGTCGGCGTTGGGGCTGTCGCCCGCCATGGTCAGGCGGAAGCTGGAGGCGCTCGTCGTGGTGAAGACGTAGTAGTCCTTGTCCGCGCCGCCGACGTAGTCGCTGTAGCTCATCTCGTTGGCGCCGAGCGCACCGACGTTGCGGGCCGCGGCGAAGGTATCGCCGGCGTTGTCCGCGTTGGCAGTGGAAGTCAGTTTCAGCGTGTAGTTGATGTTGCCGAGGAACTGGTAGGCCCGTACGTAATAAGTGCCTGCCTCGAGGTTGTCGATGACCAGGTTCTCCGGCGTCACACCCGCCTGGGCGCTGCCGGCGATGAAGCTGCCGGTGCTGCTGAGCAGTTGAATATCGGAATCCGGCGTCAGGCCTGTCAAGTTCATCTGCAGCTTGCCGCGGGCGGTGGTGACGAAGCGGTAGTAGTCGTTCTTGTCCGCATTGCCGACGAAGTCGCTGAAGTTGCGCGTGGTGGAGCCGATCACGCCGACATCGTAGGCGAGGTCGCGGGTGTTGCCGGCCAGGTCGATGCGGGTGGAATCGACCCCGACAGCGCCGATGTTGTCGTCATTGCGGATATTGCCGATCGCGGTGCCGCCGACGCTACCGACCACGCCGTTGGTGGCTTGCAGGATCTTGACCCGGAAGGCTTCATCCACTTCGTTGTTGGTATCGCCGGCAACATTCACCGTAACAGTCACGGCACTGATGCCGGCCGCCATGGTTACCGTGCCTGCCGGCAGAACACCTCCGGCGAAGTCGGAAACCGCTGCACCGCCGATCACCCGCGTCACGCCCCAGACGGCCACGGTTTTCTTGCTGGTGTCCCCAATGCGCTCGATGCTGAAGGTGTAGGCGCTGGTGGCGCTGTTACCCTCGGACTTCGAACCCTCGAGCGTGGTGATCACCAGCGTCGGAGCGACGACGTCGTCGTTGGTGATGACGGCGCGGGCGCGAGTGGCGCTCGTGTCGAGGCTGGCGCCGGTTGGACTGGCGAGCACCAGGTCGAAGGCTTCGTTACCCTCGACCGTCGTATCACCGGTGACGAGCACAGTGACGAATTTCTCGGTCTGGTTCGCCGCGAAGGTAAGGGTACCGGTAGGCAGCACGCCGCCGACGAAATCGGTTGCGGCCGCCGCGCCAATGCCGGTCGCCGTGGCTCCCGCAATGCTCCAGTTGACCTTGCTTTCGCCGCCGACTGCGCCGGAGCGTGACACGCGGAACACCTGGGCGCTGTACCCGCTGTCGCCTTCAGGCAGGCTTTCGCTCATCGCAGCAACGGCAATGGTCGGGGCTGTGTCGTCGTTCCTGATGCTCGCGCTGGCACTCGCCGTAGCCAGCGTGGCGCCGGCCGGGTTGGTCAGCTTGACGGAGAAGGCTTCGTCGCCTTCGAGCGCCTGGTCCTGCGCCACCATGATGGTGATGGCCTTGAACAGTTCGCCGGGAGCGAAAGTGAGCGTGCCGGCCGGCAAGCTTCCACCGAAGAAGTCTGTGGCATTGGCCTGGCCGGCGACGGTGGTGACGGTCGTCTCGTAGCGCACGGTAACGGTATTCTGGGTCGCCCCGCGGCGCGCCACGTTGAAGACGAACGGCGTCTGCCCGCCAATGGAACTACCCTCGGCCAGCGAGGCCTGCGCGCTGCTGATCGCGAGCGTCGCCGTGGTCGGTGCGTAGTTGGCCGGTGCGCCTTCCACCTGGTAGAGCTCGTCGGCGGTGCCGGCGACATCCAGGTAGTAGGTGCCGCTGGTGGCCGGCGTGAAGCTCAGCGCGGCGTCGTCCCACTCCGCGCCGCTGGTCACACTGGCAGTGGCCAGCGCAGTGGCCGTCGCCGTCGGCGTGCCGTAAAGATTGAAGCTCAGAGCCGTCGCGCCGCCTGTCGGCGTATGCGCAGCGAAGTTGTAGGCGGTGCCCGCCGTCAGACTGACCTTGTACTGGACGTCGCCGTCGGCCTCCAGGAATCCCGATGCCGGCACGGTGTTCAGCGCCAGCGTGGCGGTCGTCGACACGCTGCCGCTCGCCGGCCAGCTCCCGGCGCCAGACACCGACCTGCTGATGACGATGTTGTAGGTGCCGGTCTTTTCGAGGCTGTTGCCGGCGACGAGGTAGAAGGTTCCCGCGCCCGGCGTGGCGACCACCCAGTTGTCCCTGGAGTCGCTGTCTGCCAGGCTGTCCCCGGAAGCATCGCGCACGTCCAGGCGGGCTCCCGCAACGGGCGACACCAGCGCAAAGCGGTAGGTGAAGCCGGAGGTGAGGCTGAGCTTGAACCAGTCGACGTCGGTGTGGCCGTCGGCAAACGAGTTGAAGTAGAAGGTCGGCGGGGGCAGCGTGCTGCTCAGCGTCAATGCCGCGGCGGCGTTGTCGCCCGCGTCGTCGTCGCTGTTGAGGATGCGGCCGACCGCCGTGGTTTCGCGCGGCCTGACGCCATTGAAGTCGACCACCGACAGGGCAAACGTTTCATCCAGTTCGGACAAGGTATCGCCGGCCACCTTGACGGTGATGGTCTTGGTGGTTTCGGCGGAGGCGAAACTGAGCGTGCCGCTGGGCAGGATGCCGCCGACGAAGTCCGCGGCATTGGCCGAGGCTCCGCCCGGCACATCGGTAACGAACCAGTTCACGCTGTAAGGAATGCCGACGACCTCGCTGCGGGTCACGGTGAATACATAACTGCTGCTGCTGCCGACATTGGCCTCGGCAAGCGGCAGATCCTGCGGGCTGATGCTGAAGCGGGGCAAACCGTCGTCGTTGACGATGTTGCCGCTGGCCACGCTGCCCGCTGCGGAAACGGTGGCGTTTCTCGCGTCGGAGAGGGTAAGCTTGAAGGCCTCGTCCGTCTCCTGGATCAGGTCGCTCGCCACCTTGACCGTGATCTCCTTCACTGTATCTGCAATCCCCAGTGTCACGGTGCCGGAGGGCAGCACGTTGCCGAAGAAGTCGCCTGCCGTCAGGCCGCTGTTCCCCGCGGAGCTCACTGTCCACTTGGCGGTGATGGCGCTGGCCGGCTGGCTGCCGTCGCGCGTCACCTGGAAGACGAAGTTGGTAAAGCCGCTTGCGCCTAGCGTGCTGCCTTCCTGCTTGCTGGCGTCCGAGGCATTGATCGAAATCACCGCGGGGCTGTCGTCATTCTTGATTACCGCATCGACCCGGCTGTTGCCAGTGTCGAGCAGCATGTTGACCGGATCGGAGAGTTCGAGGAAGAAACTCTCGTTGGCCTCCTGCACGGTGTCGGCGAAGGCCTTGACCGTAACCGTAACGGCGGTGGTCGCGCCGGTGGAGAAGCTGGCGATACCGGTTATCGGCGTCGAGAAGTCGGCCGCAACCAAGCCGGCGTCGGCGCCGCCCAGGGTCCACTTCACGGTACCGGCGAGCGAAAGGTCGGCGGAGGGGTCGCGGCTGACGACGAACTTGTAAGTGGCGGCGCCTGCCGTGTTGTTGCCCTCGAACTGCTCGGCAGCGGTGCTGCCATCGAGCAGGACGCTGACCGTGGCAGGCAGATCGTCGTTCTCGATCGTCGCCACCGCCTGACCGGCGCTGGCGGAGATCAGGACATTGCTGACCGACGTCAGGTTCACCTGGAAGGATTCATCGGATTCGAAGAAGGAATCTTCAGCCGAGGAAAGATGAATTGTCGCAGCGGCATCGCCGATGGCGAAGCTGACCGTGCCCGTGAGTGACTCGACGAAATCAGCGCCATTCACCGAGGCCTGCCCACTGGTGACGGCATAGCGCACCACCGAGGTGCCGGTCAGGCCGCCGACACGGCTGAGGACGAAATCGTAGCCCGCGGCATTGCCTTCGTCGAGGGATGCTGTCAGCGCTTCGATCGAAACCGTCGGCACCACAGCCGCGGTCGCGGTCGTGTCGTCGTTCTGGATGGTGGCCACGGCGACGCTGTCGAAGGGATCGAGCTCGCCGCCGGTCGAGGGATTGTCGAGGCGCACGGCAAAGACTTCATTGCTCTCCTGCAATGTGTCCTGGGCGACGCTGATCGTGATCATCGCCGTCGCCGAACCGGCGTCAAAGCTCACCGTGCCCGATGGGATGGCGCCGCCGAAGAAATCATCTGCCGTGACGCCAACACCGAGCTGAATGACGGACCAGCCGATGGTGCCGGCTCCCGAGGTATCTCCGGCGCGGGTGACGGTGAAGGTGAAGTCCGTCGCTGTCGTGTCCGACACCGGCGAACCCTCGTCCAGGGAAGGCGTGAATGCCTCGATCAGGTAGCGATTGGCGACATCGTCGTTCACGATGAGGCCGAGACTGGTCGAGCCGAAGCGATCGATCAGGCCGCCTTCGGCGCCCGTCAGCCGAACGAAGAAGGCTTCGTCGAATTCGACCGTGGCGTCGCCGGCCACCTGAATGGTCAGTTGGGCCGTCTGCATCGTCACCGTGCCGCTGGGTACGAACGCAGGCAACGTGAAAGTGCCGGAGGGCAAAACACCGCCGAAGAAGTCATCGCCCGTAGCACCGCCCATGCGCGGCGCTTCCACCTGCCAGGTCAGGTTCACAACGGCGTTGTTATCGCCCGCCGTGCGGACGATGTTGTAGACATAGTCCGTCGTGACCGAGCTGGTGCCCTCGGCCTTGAAGACGGAGGCAAGCAAACCGTCAAGCGGCTCGATGGCCACCACTGCGGGTGGCGGCGGTACGTCGTCGTTGAGAATCAAAGCAACGGCCGTGTCGGCGCCGCCTATGATCTGGCCCCATTCGGCTTCCGTCAGGCGGACCGCGAAAGCCTCGTTGGCTTCCTCGATGTTGTCGCCGGCGACCTGGACGGTAATCGTCGCCGTCGCCGCGCCGGTGGCGAAGCTCACCGTGCCGGCCGGCAGCACGCCGCCGACGAAATCGTCTTCATTCAGGCCCGGCGCCCGGGAATCCACTACCCACTCGACGGTGCTGGCCGTGGCAAGCTGCTCGACGTCGCCGGCGCGAATGACCGTAAAGGTATAGGTGGCCGTGGTGCCGGCCGAACCCTCGGCCTGGAAGGCCGAGCCGGACTGCAGCACCAGCGCCGGCGGCGGCACGATGCGGTCGTCATTGACGATGACCGCTGCCGCGCTGCGCTGCGTGGCGCTGAGGCTGACATTGAGCGGCGTGTGCAGCTCGATCAGGAAGGTCTCGTCGAGTTCGACATCGCCGTCGCCGGCGACGTCGACCGTGATGATCGCAGAGGACTGGCCTTCGCTGAAGCTGACGGAGCCCTCGGGCATGTCGCCGACGAAGTCGTCGTCATTGACATTGGGCAGCGTTGCCACGGCACGCCAGCTGACACTGCCCTCGCGGGACAGGTCGCCGGTGCGGTTGATGGTGAATGTGAAGGGCGTGGTGGTGGCACTAGCGCCCTCCGACAGGGCCGGCGTATTGGCGACGATGCCCAGCGTGGGCAGCGGCGGCAGGGCCGACATGCGCAGGGTGTAGTTCGTATCGGCGCCGGTCTGGGCATACACGCGTACGACATAGGTACCCGCCGCGACGCCGTTCAGGGCGATCACTTCGTCGGCGGCGCCGCCGTAGGCCGAAACGGCCACGGGGGATCCGCCGGCACCGGGAAGCAACTCGATGTTGGCGTTGGCGCGCAGGCCGGTCAGTTGCAGGCGCAGATCGCTGGCGGAGGCCAGCTTGATGCGATAGTAGTCGTTGCCGTCGACGCTGCCGACGTAATCGTCTATCTGCTGCGGCACGACGCCGAGGAAGCCGCGGTCGCTGGCCAGGGCGAGCGAGTTGCCTCCCTGGTCTTGAATCGCGTCGTCGTTGCGGATGACGGCGTCGACGCTGCCGATGGCGATATTGGCGTTCGCAATACCGGTTAGATTGACGCGGAAACCCTCGTCGCCCTCGGCCGTGGTATCACCCGCCGCGTTGACCGTGAGCAGCATCATCCCGACGTTGGCGGCAAAGGTCAGTGTGCCTGACGGATACAGGCTTGTGGCTCCGGCGAAGTCGTTGGCCGATGCCGTGCCGGGAACCAAAGTGGTGCTGTTGCCCGCAAGATTCCACTGCACCTTGGAGGACGAACTCAAGTCGCCGCTACGCATCACCGTGAAGACGAAGGGCGTGCTGCCCGTATTGCCCTCACCGCGATCGGCGGCGGCAGGGAATACATATACGTCGGGCGCAGCGCCGGCAGAAAACTGTTCGGCTTTGACCTCGAGCTCGTACTCGGTGTCTCCCGAGTACTGCTGAACATGAACGTAGTAGGTACCGACGGCCAGCCCATTTTTTGCAATGAACTCGTTCTGCGTGCCGCTGTTGCTGGAAGACAGGGTGCTGCCGTCGGCAAGCAGCAACCGCAGGTTGGCATTGCTGCCGAGGTCGGACAGCGTGACTTTCAGGTTGCCCGGCTCATTGAGGACGATTTGATAGTAGTCGTCGCGATCGCTGGCGCCGACAAAATCGCTTATTACCGTCGTCGCTTCTGTGGTGGCAACCGGCAAGGTCAGCACAGCTGTCGCCAATCCGGTAGTGCTCGCGCCGCGGTCGAGGCGGTCGTCGTTAAGAATGGCCCCATCGGCCGAGTCGACAACGATGGTCGCCGTGGCGCCAGCGCCGACTAATGCATTGGACAGCGTGACGGTGAAGTCTTCATTGTCTTCAACGTTACTGTCGGCAGCCACGCCGATAGTCAGGAAGCGAATCGACTGGCCGACATCAAAAGTCAGGGTTCCGCTCGGCACGCTGCCGGCGGTGAAATCATCGGCGGAAACATCGCCGCCCGCCACGTTCCATTCGACCGTGGCTGTGCCCGTGGTAAGACCGGCGCGGCTGACGGCAAAGACGAAGGGCGTGCTGCTGGTGACGGTCGAGGTACCGCTGGGGCTGCCCTCGAGGCGCCTTGCGTCGACGGCCGCAATGGAGAAGCGGTTGCGCTCGTCGTCGAGAATCGTGACCCGGGCGCTGTCTTCGGTGGAGTGAAGGGCAGCGGCGGCGGTGCCGTAGACAGCATTGCTCAGCTGAAAGTCGAACGCCTCGTTGCCTTCGTCGAGCGCATCGCCACTGACAAAGACGGCGGCATTCTGGTTGGCTTCGCCGGCCGAGAAGAAGACCGTGCCGGAGGTGGCGCCGATGAAATCGGCGGCGCTGACATCGCTGGAGGAGATCCACCAATCGACCGAACCCGCCTCGTTGCTGAGACCGGTGCGATAGACGTTGAAGAAGACCTGATGTACCCCAGCGGTGCTGCCCGTGGCGTTGGCGTTGCCTTCCTCGACCAGATTGGCGTAGCTCTCGACACCGTAGGTGGTGACCGAGGCGCTGTTCGGGGATTCGCCGCCTGCAGTCGCGGTAACCCGTGCATTCCAGAGAACGCCCTGGCTGCCCGAAACGGCGACGAAATCATCGGCATTGTTGGCATCGACGCTGACAGTACCCGTGAGCCACTGGCCCGCTGCCGTCGCTGTTAGCACGGTGGGGGGCGCCAGGGTGCCCGTGGCGAAATTGTCCCACACGGTAAAGCTGACCGTGTCGCCACGCTGCTGTGCCAGTGCCGTATAGGTGATCGTATAGTTGGTGGCGGCGAGGCTGTCGAGCGTCAGACTCATCCAGTCCTGGTCGCCCGTACTGTCGATGCGCCCCGTCCTGCCGATGGAGTTGGTGGCCGAAACCAAGCGCGCTGTGGTGCTGGAGTCGTTGCTGTAACCGTCCGACATGTCGGCGCTGCGGGTGACCAAGGTGTAGTCGCCGGTGGCGGTGCCAGTGCCCTGGACGGCGAGGTAATAGCTGCCGCTGGCCGTCGGCGTGTAGACGATCTCCTCGAAGTTGACGCCCGAGGCCGCACCGCCATTGGCGAGTTCGCTACCGGTCGCCGTTACCAGCTTCAGCACCGGGTCGAAGCTGCTGCTGCTACCCGGCGGGCCGCCGAGCAGATCGAAGGTATAAGTCTGGCCTGCCGAGAGTTCGACCTTGAACCAGTCCTGATCGCCGGCAAACTCGATGCGCGAACGAGAACCTGCGCGCGTGAGGCCGATGGCTTGCGGCGCAGCAGTCAGCGTGGTCGTGCCGGAAACAGCCGTGGCGGCGCCGATGAAGCGGTCGTCGTCATTGCGGATGGTGGTGCGGGCGGACGCAGTACCGCTATCGAGGATGACGCCGAACCACTCGTCGATCTCGTTGAGGTTCTGCGTGTCGCGGTTGTAGTCGGCGGCGATGTTGACGGTGAGTTGCGCCGTGACTTGGCCGGCGGTGAAACTGATTTCCCCGAAGCCCGGCTGGTTCGTCGCGCGGTCGTTCGAGGTGGCGTGATTGCCGAAACCGTAGTTGGTCTCGGCCGCGTCGAGCTTCCAGTTCACCGCCGAGCTCTCGGCAGTATTGCCGGCGCGGGTTACGGTGAAAACATAGGGCGTGGCGCCGATAGTGGCCGGAGCCGGGGCTTCGCGCGCAATCGCTCCGCCCTCGGCCTTCGCCGCCGGCGCAGTAATGATGTAGGTCGGGGTGCCCAGCGAGTGCGTGCTGTCGTTGTTCACCAGCGTGACAGCATTGCTGGCGGTGCTGGCCGTACCGTCGAAGAGACCGTTGGTGACGAAATAATTCAGCGTGAAGCTTTCGTCGGGCTCGATGATACCGTCAGGTGCCGTGGCCAGCGTGATGAAGGCCGTGGTCGCCCCGGAGGCGAAACTGACCGTTCCCGTCGGGCGGGTGACGGCGCCGGTGAAATCGGAGGGGGCGACGTAGTTGCTGTTGACCGGGTAGACGTCCGGTCCGAGTTGTGGCGCCGCCAGTTCCCAGTTGACCACGGTGTTGTAGCGCGTGTTGCCGGTACGGGTCAGCGTGACTACGTAGGCGATGCCTTCCGTCACCTCCGTGGGCGCCGAGACGGAAATGATTGCCGGAGCATCGTCGCTGCGGATCGCCACGTTGACGCGCTCGTAAGCACTGACAACGGGAGAAGTGTCCAGTATCACGCTGAAGGCTTCATCGCCCTCATCCAGCATATCGCCGGCGATGCGCACCGTGATCAGGGTGGTCATTTCTCCGGCGGCAAACGTGACCGTACCGGAAGCCATGACGCCGCCCACGAAATCGTTGCTGTCGGTCGGCGCAAACGGAACACCCGGCAGGGGCGTATCGACGTGCCATGCCACGACAGCGGTATCGTTGGTGTAACCGTCGCGGAATATCTTGAAGTAGGCCACCTGCTCGCCGGTATCGCCTTCGGCAATATTGCTCTGGATGGCCTCGATGCCGTAGGCAGTAACGGTGCTCATCCCCGTGCTGCTGCTGTCCAGATAGACGTTCCAGAACATGCCTTCGCCGCCGTCGATCGCGAGGTAGTAGTCGCCCGACACGCCGCTGGTGGTGTAAGACAGCGTGTATTCGCTCATTGCGCCTTGGGTGGAGGAGGCCGCGGTGGTGATAGTCACCGGGGTTCCCGTCTCGCCGTCGATGAGGGAGAACATCCGGGGGTTGCCGCCGGTGCCGCCCATCATCCCGGAACGGAAGGTGTAGCTGGTCCCGGCGTCGAGGTGGACCCGCAGCCAGTCGCCATCGTCGCCTGTCTGGATCGTGCCGAAGGCGTCGTTGCCGCTGTCGCGCATCACCAGTTGACCGTGCGTCGCGGTGCTGCCGGCGTAATCGTCTCCGAGGCGGGCGCTCGACACGAAGCCGTATTCGCCCGTGCCGCTGCCCTGCACCGAGATGTAATAGCTGCCCGCGGTGGGCGCCGTATAGGTCAGCCTGGCGTTGGGAGCGAACAGACCGTTGTCATCGGAAGCCAGGACCGTACTGCCGTTGCCGGCCAGCAGGCGCAGCGACGGATCGAGAGTACTGGTGTCGCCATCCTTGAATGCGATGAAATCGTATTTCACCCCGGCGGCGAGTTCGAGCTTGATCCAGTCCTGGTCACCCGCCACTTCGAGAGCACCATAGCCGCCCTGGAAGCTCATGCCGACGGCGCCCTGCTGGGCCGTCAGCGTGGTGCTACCGACGGTGGCGCTGGCAGCGCCAATGAAGTAGTCGTCGTCCGAGACAATGTCGACGTAGGCCGCTTCGCCGTAACCCGGCATGCTTGTGTTGAAATAGGGCACGCCACCGGTATACAGTCGCACGCCGAACCATTCGCGGAATTCGCTGAAATCGTAATCGGCGACGACCCCGATCGTGACGTCGCGCGCAAGCTGGCCTGCAGTGAACAGCACGCTACCCGCCGTATCGCCTGTGAAGTCGGAAGCAGTGGCGTGACCGCCCCAGCCGTTCGTATCGAGCTGCCAATCGACCACCGAGATGCCGCCATTGGCGTCGGTACGCGTGACGGTGAACACGAAGGGCGTGGTGCCGGTCGTCGCCGGACGCGATGCTTCGCGCAGCAGCGCGCCGCCCTCGGCCTTCCGAGGTATGTCGAACGAGCCCGAACCCTGAACCGGCGAACCCTTGAACTGGATCGTAAACTCGCCCGCGACCGGAATATCGTCGTTGACAATGGTCGAAACCTCGGTCGACATGGTCTGCGTCAGGCTGCCGCTATGGGCGAAATCATAGAAATGGCCGCCGCTGGCCACCAGCTTGACCGTGAAGTCCTCGTTGGCTTCGACCGTGTCGTCCCCCGCGACTTCTGCCGCTATCGTGGCGAAGCTCTCTCCCGCCAGGAAGGTGACGATGCCGGCTGTTGCGCCGACGAAATCGCTTGCAGCCGCCGGGCTGGCGCCGTGGGGCTGGATCGTCCAGGTAACCCTGGTGACGGTGCTGAGATCTCCTGAGCGCATTACGTCCCAGAAATGCTGGCTGGGGACCCCGCCGCTGCCCTCGTCGAGGATCTGCGGGAGTAGCGGGTGGATCATCAGGAAGGACGTTTTCTCCTCGCTGCGGATGATCGTGCCGGCCTGGCTATAAGCAGAATTCAGGCTGGCCGTGAGTGTGCCGAAGGACAGCGGGTTCGACAGCTCGACCATGAAGCCTTCATCGCTCTCGAGTTGCGTGTCGCCGGCAACCTTGACCGTGATGACCTGATGCGCTTCGCCAGGAGCAAAGGTGACGGTGCCGGAGGGCATGACGCCGCCGAAGAAATCGCTGGCATCGGCGTAATCGACACCCGTCGGCAGACCCGGCGGGAAGGTTGTCTGCCAAGCGACGCTGCCGCCTTCCTGGGTCGAGCCGTTGCGGTAGATGGAGAACAGCACTTCCTGCACGCCGGTATTGCCCTCGGCGATATTCGGCGCCACCGTTTCGATGGCGTAATCGAAGCCGCCGGGTGTGCCGCCGTAGTAGACATCGGTGCCGATCATCGGGTAGGCCGGGTGGCTGGCCTTCCACCTCATGCCCTCCGGGCCGGTGACGGAGAGGAAATACTCCCCGTCCACGGTCGGCGTGGTGGTGAGGAGATAGGTCTTGCCGGCCGTGTCGGACGTGCTTGCCTCGGCGATCGAGGCAACCGGACTAAACTCCGCCGTTCCACTCGGCCAATCGACCGACCACAGTCCAAAATTGGCGTCACCGGCGCCGACGTTCAGCGCATCGAGCCGGAAGGTATAGGTGACACCGGCCGAAAGCTGCATGACGCGAACGTAATCGGAGTCTCCCGCGGTTTCGATCACGCCATAGCGGCCCAGTCCCAGCGGCGTCGGCGCCAGTTCGGCGGGAGTCTCGTCGCTGTTCGGAAGGTCGTCCAGTGTCGGATTCGAGCGGATGCTGATGCCGTATTGGCCGGTGGCGGTACTGGCTCCCTTGACCTCGAAGTAATAGGCGCCGGAGGTCGTCGCCGTGAAGTTGACAAGGGCGTTCTTGCCGCCGAGACTGTTGTCGTTACTCGCACCTGAGACTGCGGTACCGGCGGCGTTGTATAGCGCGACAACGGGATCCAGCCCCACGTTCGATGGCGCAGTGGCCGAAATCTGGTAGGGGGTGCCCGCCACCAGTTCGACCTTGTACCAGTCCTTGTCGCCGGCCACTTCGATGCGCGTGCGGGAGTTCGACAGCGCGCTGCCGACCGCTATCGGCAGGGCCGTCAGGGTGGTGGAAAGCGTGGCCGTGCCGATGAAGCGGTCATCGTCGCTGAGGATGGTCGACGTAACGAAACTGTCCGGCGCCCAAAGCGAAACGCCCGCGCCGGACAGATGCACCTGGAACCACTCGTCGCGCTCGCTGGAATCATAGTCGCCGGTGACCAGCACCGTCAGCGACTGAGCCGTCTGGCTCGCCGTAAAAGACAGCGAACCCGCAGTAGTGCCGCTGAAATCCGCAAGATTGGCGGCATTGCCCGGGCCGTCCATCAGGCGCAGGTTCCAGTCGATCGTGGAATCGGTCTCGACGGAGCCGCTGCGAACGACGGTATAGACGAAAGGCGTCGATGTCACGCTGCCCGTGGTGGTTTCGCGCAGGCGCGCGCCGCCCTCGTTCTGGCTCGCCACGCCACCAATGGCGTAGGTATGGAAGACGGTACTTGCCACCGTCAGGGCGAAGGTATCGGTGGCCGCGAAGCTGCCATCGGAAGCCGTGAGCTTGACGTCGATTGCGCCGAGGTCGCCGATGCCCGGCGTGCCGCTGAAGTTGCGCGTGACGGGGTTGAAGTCGAGCCAAGCCGGCAACGGGCTGCCATCGGCCAGCGTTGCCGAATATGTGAGCGGGTCGGCGTTCGGGTCGGTGAAGAGATTGGCCGGAACCGTCAGGTTGAAGTTGCCCCCCTCCAAGACCTGCTGGTCTGGCAGGCCGCCGCCGTGGACGCGCACGAGCGCGAAGTCGCCACCGCTCTGGCCTGCTGCGACGATGTTGCCGTCCGCCTGAACGGCAAGGCCATAGCCGGTGTCGTTGGAACCAAAATCGACAATGTATTTGCCGCCCGTGCCAAAGCTGCCATCCAGCGTGCCGTCGGAGTTCAGGCGCACCACGGCGAGGTCGAGGCCGGCATTGCCAGTGAGGACGATCCTGCCGTCGGGCTGCACGGCCAGGCTGCGGCCAGCATCATTGCCCGACACGCTGACCGGGACGAGGACCTTGCCGCCGCTGCCAAAGCTGCTGTCCAGCGAGCCGTCGGCGTTGTAGCGCGCAATGGCGAAGTCATCGTTCGATCCGTTGCTGGCGCTGCCGCCGACAAGGATCTTGCCGTCGGCCTGCACGGCAACGCTGTATCCAAAGTCGTTCGTCGTGCCGAAGACGGTCATGACCTTGCCGCCGGTTCCGAAGCTCGTATCCAGCGTGCCGCTGGCGTTGTAGCGCACCAGGGCGAAGTCATGGTTGCTGCCGTTCCAGGCGAAGCCGGCGACGACGATCCTGCCGTCGGCCTGAATTGCGACGGATTGCCCTTCGCCGGTGGTGGGACCGACGGGAGTGATGATCGTGCCGCCGCTGCCGAAGCCGGCATCCAATGTGCCATTGGCGTTGTAGCGCGTCAGGGCAAAATCGTACTTGACTCCGTCGAAGGTGGATCCGGCGAGAACGATCTTGCCGTCCGCCTGCACCGCAATGCTCCGCCCATAGTCATCCGAGATGCCGACGGGGCTAAGCACCGTGCCGCCACTGCCGAAACCGGTATCCAGCGTGCCGTCGGCGTTGTAACGCGTGACGGCGAAGTCGGCGTTGAGTCCGCTCCCGGTATAGCCGACGAGAATCTTGCCGTCGGCCTGCAGCTGGAGTGCCATTTGTCCAACATTGCCGAGGGAGTCCCAATTGGCCGTGACCTTGCCGCCGCTGCCGAAGCCGGTATCCAGCGACCCGTCGGCGTTGTAGCGCGCGAGAGCGAACTCGTCAGTGCTGCCGATGCGCGCATTGCCACCGACAACAATCTTCCCGTCGGGCTGCACCACGACGCTCCGCCCGGAATCGGTATCGGCGCTGAAGTCGGTGAGCAGCTTGCCGTCCGTATCGAAAGCGGCATCGGGCGTGCCTGCCGGGGTCAGGAAGGGCGCCATGCCATCATCATTGCGGATGATGGAAGCAGCGCCTTCGTAACCGTAGGACAGCCCGGCCGTCAGCGTGCCGCTCGACAGGGGATTCAGCAGTTCCACGCCGAAGGCTTCGTTGTTCTCTGTCAGGGTGTCGCCCGCGACGTGGACGGTGATGACGGCGTGCGCCTCTCCGGGCAGGAAATAGACCGTGCCCGAAGGCAGGGTGCCGCCAAGGAAATCCGAAACGTCGGCCGGATCGACGCCTGGGGGCGGCGTGCCTGCGATGTTGGCGTGCCATTCGACGCTGCCGGCCTCGCCGGTCATCCCGGTGCGATAGACGTGGAACATCACCGCCTGGTCGCCGGTGTCGCCCTCGTAGACGTTGGGTGCCAGCGCCTCGATGGCGTAATCGACGCCCATCGTCGAGCCGAAATACCCCTGCCCCGAAGGCGTGATGATGTCGCCGACACCGAGCAGCCAGCCCATGCCCTGCGGCCCGCTGATGCTGATGTAATACTCGCCCGTGGCGGTCGGCGTATAGGCGAGTTCGTAGTTCTTGCCGCCGGCGAGTTCGCCCGGCGACGAGGTGGAAACGCTGGCCACCGTGGCATAGGTGGACGAACCGGAATCCCACTGCAGCAGGTCGATCGTGGCATCGCCGGCGCCGACCTGTGTCGCACCCAGATAGAAGTTGTAGGTCAGCCCCGCGGAGAGGCGGTTGACGCGATACCAGTCATGGTCGCCGGGGGTTTCGATGAAGCCGAACTTGTCCTGCACGAGCCCGTGGTTGCCCAACTCGCCATGGGTCGTATCGTCGCCGGCGAAATCGTCGCCGAACGCGGCGCGGCTGGTCAGGCCGTAGCTGCCGAGACCGGCGCCGGTCTTGTCCTTGACTTCGATGTAGTAAGTACCGGCAGTGCTGGCGGTATAAGTAAGCCGCGCGCCAGTACCGCCGAGGCTGTTGTCGTCAAAAGCGAGTTGCGTGCTGCCGTCGGCAGCGAACAGCGTCAGGACCGGGTCGAGGGTATCTCCCGATGGACTCGCGGCGGCAAAGGCGTAGGTCGCGCCCGAGCTCAGCTCGACCTTGAACCAGTCCTTGTCGCCCGCCAGCTCTATGCGCGTACGATCGCTGGCAAGGCTGCTGCCTATGGCCATCGACACTGCGGTGACGGTGACCGTTCCCGAGGTGATCGACGCCATCGCGCTGGGCGAACCGATGATCGCGTCGTCGTCGCTCCCGATTCGCATCCAGGTTTCCGAGCCCGGTCCGTAGAAAGAGTTGCCCGACGCCGTGAGGTAGACATTGAAGCCTTCGTCGCGTTCTGAAGCGTCGTAATCACCCTGCACCCAGACGGTGATGTTCTGCGCCGACTGTCCGCTGGTGAACATTACGGTGCCTGTGGTTGCACTGCCGCTGGCAAAATCGGACAGAGTCGCCTGGTTGCCGCCGCCTTGGCCGGCGTTGAGCGTCCAGTCGACACTGGCCGCAGCGTCGGTGCTGCCACTGCGGTTGACGGTGAAGACGAAGGGTGTCGCCGTCGTAGCTGTGGCGGTCGTGTCCTCGCGCAGCCGCGCGTTGCCCTCGAGGAGTTCGTGTCCCGCCTTCGGGAGAATGCTGAAGTAAGTGCCGTCGTCGTTGAGGATGGTCAGATTCAGCGTCGGCAAGGCCTGCATGGTGACGCTTGGACTTGTGACGTCGAATACCTCGAGGCGGAGTGACTCGTTCGGCTCGGCTATTTCGTCGCCGGCCAGGTCGATCATGATGGCACCCAGGGTCTGCCCGGCACTCAGGCTGATATCCCCGCCAGGCAGAACGCCGCCGAAGAAATCGCTGCCGTCGGCACTCAAGCCGGAGTCGGCGGGCAGGAGTTGCCAGTGGAGCACGGCATCGGCCGTCGCCGTGGGACGCTGGATGCTGAGGTTGAAGAAGTTGCCCATCATGTCGCTGGTGCCTTCAGCAACATCGGTGCGGAACAGGGTATAGCTGTACGGCGAAGCGCCCTGGTCGTCGTCGTTGATCGACGCGCCGCCATTGGACTGCGCAGTCTGCGAATCCGCAGGCGGAACCATGCGGATGGAATAGATCTCGCGCGCTTCGAACTCTGTGTCCCGCGCGATGCCCACCGTGATGTAAGCCACGGCCTGGCTGGCGGCGAAACTTACGGTCTGCGTTACTTCAAACTGGCCGGGCAGGAAGTCGGCGACATCAGCCGAGGCGCCATTGACCTGGGGAGCGGAGCCCTGCACAACATAGCCGAGCGTCGTCGCGGTATCGGTGAAGCCGGTCCGATTGACGGTGAACACCATGTCGGTCGTGCCGGTGCCGCTGCCTTCGGTGACCGAGCCGGAACCGTTCGCGATGGAGAAGGTCGACATCGTTATTGTCCCGGGCGTGCCATCGCTGGCCCAGATCGAGGCGCCCGCTGACCCGCCCCCCGGTTCGATGCCGGAATTGACCGCACCGGAGAGCGTCACGCTGTAGCGTTCCACGTTCTCGAGTTCGACATCGCCGTTGACATCGAAGCTCAGGAAGGCCATCGACTGGCCGGCGGCGAAGCTGACGGTGCCGCTGGTCGCGTGGGCCAGCGTAAAGTCGGCCGTATCTGCGTAATAGAAAGTGCCGGCCGTGGTCGTCGCCGTTCCGCCGGGAGCGTCGAGCGTCCAGTTGACGGTGCTGGCCGTTTCGAGATTGCCACGTCGATAGACGTAGAAATTCTGTGTCGACGCGGTGGTGTTGTTCTCCATCACCTGCGTGCCGAAGGCCTGGATGCCAACCACGGAACCCGGTGCCGTCGACGAGTCATGGAACGCGTCCAGAGCTTCGAGGTTGAGCGTGTAATGGCCCAGCGTGCCGCCGGGCACCGTGCCCTTGACATTGATCAGGTATTCACCCGTCGTCGGGGCAACGATCTCGAAGCCGCGATTGACGTAACCATCCGGCGAACCGTGCGGCGGCAGGAATTCGTTGACCGTGGCCACGACCAGACCGGTCGTCCGGTCGACCACCTCGATTTCCAGTCGATAGGTGTCGGGATGCTGAAATTCCAGGGCGTAATGCGTGCCGGCCTGCAGCGACGTGAGCTGGCTGTCGACTTCCTCGCCACCAAAACTCGTTTCGATCCAGCCGGGGACATGCCCGTTGCCGGGGCTGAGCGTGAAAGGCGTACTGGCTCCGCCGGGCAGGTCGTCGGTGCCCTGCTGACGCGTGGACAAGAGGTAGGTGCCGTGGCCGGAAGCGGCCGATACTTCAAGATAATAGACGCCACCGGCACCCGGCGCGGTGAAGCCGACCCGCGCATCGAGCGCGCCGCCGCCATTGTTGGTTCTGGCGACCGCATTACCGCTGGCATCGAGCAGCGTCAGGATCGGGTCGAGCCCGGCACCTTCGCCGTGGTTGTTGGGTTGGGCAACGAAATTATAGGACCGCCCGCCGCCGAGGATGATCTTGTACACATCCTTGTCGCCGCCCTGCCCGATCGCGCCGTAGGCCGCCGAGCCGATGCCGATGGCGGCGGTCGCCAAGGAATAGGTATTGGGCTGGTCGTCGTCGTCCTCAATGATGCTGCGGGAGGCGCTGCCCGACATGATCGTGGCGTTGGTGGGGTCGCGCAGGACGACGTTGAAGCTCTCGTCGCTCAACTCGACCAGGTTGTCGCCCGCCACCTGTACCGTGATCAGCATGCTGGTCTCGGTCGGGGCAAAGGTCAGGATGCCGCCAGGCAGTACACCACCGACGAAATCGGACCCGGTTGCGCTGTCGCCCCAACCTCCCGCCAGGCTCCAGACCACCGTTGATGTTTCTACGGTGGTGCCTTGGCGCGTAACAATAAAGCTGAATGGGGTGGCGGTACCGCTGGCCCCCTCCATCAGGTCAGCCGCTTCGCCCGCAGCGACGGCGATACTGAACTGCGGCAAGGCCGAGCCGCCGTCCGCATCGCCTATCATTCCCGAGGCCATGCCCGGATTGCCGCCGCCATAGGAAGAAGCGATCACCGCCCCGGTCGACGGATTGGACAACTGGATGCTGAAATTCTCGTTGGGCTCGGCAATGCCCTCGCCGGCAATCTGGAGGGTAATCGTCGCGGTGGTCTGGCCCGCGGTGAAGCTGACCGTGCCGCTGGGGAAGGTGCCGCCGAAATCAGCCGCATTGGCCGGGTTATAGCTACCCGCTGTCGGCGTCGGCACATACCAATCCGCCGTCGCGCCGGTGCTGGTGTCGCCGACGCGAACCACCGTCACGACCCAGTTTGACGACGCGGAGAGGCTCTCCGTCTGGAAAATGTTCCCGCTCTGGAAACCAATGCGCGATTGCACCGGAGTCGTCTGCGACACGGCGAGATCAAAAATGTACTCGAGCCCGCCGCCCACGGTATCGAAGGGCGTGACGCGAATGTAATAGTCGCCCGCATCGAGCAAGGCGATATCGAGGGTCTCGCCAGTATTGCCCGATCTGATGCTGCGGCCATAAACCGTCACGCCGCTCGCGTCGAGAACCCTCACGTCGACGTCGCGGCCGGCTGCCAAGCTGCTCAAGCTGACGTGCAGGTCAGCAAGGCTGCTTAGGGTGACCTTGAAGAGATCGGAGGGATCCAATGGACCGACCGCGCCGCTGATGGAAACCGGCGTTGTCAAGGTTCCAAGATCGTAGGCAGATGTAAAAAGGCTGCCGGAATCGATGAGCGTAGGCATATCGTCGTCCTCTACTGAAGCATGGGCGGTGCTAACCAATCCAAGTATAGCTCCGCTTGCCCCCGTTAGCTGTATTGAGAAATCTTCCGATGATTCATTCAGGTTATCGCCGGCCACCGGCTCAACTTCTTTTTCCCGCGCCCCCAGTACACTCGTTTAGCAGCAAAAAGATAGGAAAAACCGCACAGACCCCAAGGGAAATTTGACCGTGTAGCAGAGCGCGTAGGACAGAAGTCTTAACCGCATGACCCGAAGTATCCTCGCCCTTTGCCACCAATCAAATACCCATTTTCCGGTAATACGGTAAAACGCTGACTCGCATGCAAAGGCGATTGGAGCAGACGACCCCCGACTGGACTCGACCGCAGTTCCAGCCTGGACCGAGGCCAGCTCCGACCATGTCGAGTTCAGGCGGTGAGACGGCCGGTGCGGTACGCAAGCTTCGTCGCGGGCCCTGCGGCGCGGTCAATGCTAATGCTTGTGCTCGACCGCCGGCTTGCTTGCATTTGCCAGAGGTTTGACCGGCGCCTTGACCTCGATCGTGCTGCGCTTCTTGTCCTTGCCTTCGACCACCAGCGTCATCGGCACGGTGTCGCCTTCCTTCATCTGCTGCTTGAGGTCCATCAGCATCACGTGATAGCCGCCGGACTTGAGTTCGACCGTCTTGCCGGCCGGCAGATCGAGGCCATTGGGCAGGGCGCGCATTTTCATGACGTCCTTGTCCATCGCCATCTCGTGGATCTCGACGATGCCGGCGACCGGCGATCTGGCTTCGACCAGACGCGCGTCCTGGGCCGAAGTGATCTGCATGAAGGCTCCGGTGGCCTTTTGCTGCGATACGGTGGCGCGCACCCACGGGTCCTTGACGGTGACCTGGGCGTGGGCGGGAAGAATGAAGGCGGCGGAAACGAGTGCGGACAATGCGGTGACGCGGATGATGCGACTCATGAGAACTCCTTGCGAGTGGAAAAGTCCCGCGACAACGCGGAGAGGCGAAACGACAGCGGCTGAACGCTTCGGGGCATGGGCCGCGTATACTAATGCACGCTGCCCTCACCCGGGATTGACCCAACTCAAGCTTTGAAGACCATGACCTCCGGTACCCTTTTCATCGTTGCGGCGCCCTCCGGCGCCGGCAAGACCACGCTGGTCGGCCGCCTGATGGCGGAAGACCCGCTGGTGCAGCACTCGATCTCCTACACCACCCGCGCCCCACGCCCCAGCGAACAGGACGGCCGCGAATACCATTTCATCGATGCGCAGCGCTTTCTGGCCATGCGCGAGCGTGGCGAATTCGCCGAGTGGGCCGAAGTGCATGGCAATTTTTACGGCACCTCGCGCCTCTGGCTCGAGCAGCGCATGCAGGAAGGCCGCGACATCCTGCTGGAGATCGACTGGCAAGGTGCGCAGCAGATGCGCCGGCAGTTTCCCGAGGCAGTGAGCATTTTCGTCCTGCCGCCGTCGATAGCCGAACTGGAGCGCAGGCTGCGGGCCCGTGGCGCCGACAGTGAAGATGTCATAGCGCGCCGGGTGGCTGCCGCCTACGGCGAAATGCGCCACGTAGATGAGTTCGATTTTGTTATAATCAACAATGACTTGGATGTAGCGCTCGGCGAGCTCAAGGCCGCCGTGTGTGCTTCGCGTCTGCGTTTCCCGCGTCAGCGCGCCCGTCACCCCGACGTATTCCGCTTTCTTGATCAGGACTGAACACCATGGCCCGTGTCACCATTGACGATTGCATCAAACTCATTCCCAACCGCTTTCAGCTGACCCTGGCGGCAACCTATCGCGCCCGCCAGCTCACGCTGGGCAGCACGCCGCAAGTCGATCCGGGCCGCGACAAGCCGACCGTGATTGCCCTGCGCGAAATTGCCAGCGGCAAGGTCGGCATCGAAATCCTCAACCGCAGCCAGCCCTAAGCATCATGCGCACGAGGTGAAACATGACGGCGCCGCCGCTTATGTCAACCTCGTCATCCACACCACCCCCGGCTGCCCCGTCCGCCGTTCCTGTTATTGACCCCGGCGTGGTGCCGGGCGCCCTTGACGAGTCGCCGCTGATTTCGGCGGACATGCATCCGCCGGTAGATCTCGCCGAAGATCTGGAACGCTTCAACGCCCGGCTCGCCACTTACCTCAAGCCTGAAGACATCACCCGCGTCGGCGCCGCCTATGTGTTTGCCGACGCCGCGCATCGCGGCCAGATGCGCCTCACCGGCGCGCCCTACATTTCGCATCCGCTGGCCGTGGCCGAAACCCTGGCGGGCTGGCATCTCGATGCCCACGCCCTGATCGCGGCATTGCTGCACGACGTGATGGAAGATACGGCGATCACCAAGGATCAGATCGCCGAACGTTTCGGCAAAGTCGCGGCCGAGCTGGTCGATGGCGTGTCCAAGCTGGACCGGATCGAACATCAAAGCTTCGAGGAGGCCCAGGCCGAAAACTTCCGCAAGATGCTGCTGGCCATGGCGCGCGATGTGCGCGTGATCCTGATCAAGCTGTCCGACCGCCTGCACAACATGCGCACGCTTGACGTCATGCGGCCCGAAAAGCGACGGCGGATCGCGCGCGAGACGCTCGACATCTATGCGCCCATCGCCAACCGGCTGGGCCTGAACGCGCTCTACCGCGAACTGCAGGAACTTGCCTTCCGCCATGCCCATCCGCTGCGCTACCGCGTCCTCGCGAAGGCCGTGAAGGGCGCACGCGGCAACCGGCGCGAGGTGGTCAGCCGCATCCTCGCGGCAATTCGCGAGGCGCTGCCGGCCGCCGGCATCGATGCCGAAGTCATGGGTCGCGAGAAGCATCTCTACGGCATCTATCGCAAGATGCGCGAAAAACACCTGAGCTTTTCGCAGGTGCTGGACATCTACGGCTTTCGCATCATCGTCAAGGACCGCCCCACCTGCTACCTGGCACTGGGCGCATTGCATGCCCTTTACCAGCCGGTGCCGGGCAAGTTCAAGGACTACATCGCCATCCCCAAGGCGAATGGCTACCAGTCGCTGCATACAACCCTGATCGGGCCTTTCGGCACGCCGGCGGAAATCCAGATTCGCGACGCCAACATGCACCACGTCGCCGAATCCGGCGTCGCCTCGCACTGGCTGTACAAGGATGAGTCGGCGCTCGACCAGTTGCAGCAGAAGACCCACAAATGGCTGCAATCCCTGGTGGAACTTCAGTCCACCACGGGCGATTCCTCGGAGTTTCTGGAACACGTCAAGGTCGACCTGTTCCCCAGCGAAGTCTATGTCTTCAGCCCCAAGGGCAAGATCTTTGCCCTGCCGCGCGGCTCGACGCCGGTCGATCTGGCCTATGCCGTGCATACCGACATCGGCGACCGCTGCGTCGCCTGCCGGATCAATTTCGAGACCATGCCCCTGCGCACGGAATTGCGCAACGGCGACCGCGTCGAAATCATTACCGCACCCAATGCCGCGCCCAACCCGGCCTGGCTCAGCTATGTCAAGAGCGCACGGGCGCGGTCGAAGATCCGCCACTTCCTCAACACCCGGCAGAACGAAGAATCCGCCGCACTCGGCGAGCGGCTGCTGTCACATGCCTTGCGCGATCTCGGCCTGGCCCTGGCCAAGCTGCCGGCCCAGGCATGGGATCGGCTCAAGCGGGCCTCGGGCGCCCGCTCGGAGCGCGCCATACTGGCGGATATCGGCCTCGGCAAGCGCTTGCCGGCCATTGTCGCCAGGCGACTGGCGGAGGGTGCAGAGGAAAACACGGAGGGCGTAGCACCCCAGAGTCGCCCGCATCAGGCCATCCTGATACATGGCACCGAAGGTGTCGCGGTGAAGCTCGGCACATGCTGCCGGCCGATTCCCGGCGACCCGATCGTCGGCCTCATCCGCAAGGGCCAGGGCCTCGTGGTACACACCCATGATTGCCCGAGCATCGCCAAATTGCGCAGTGAGCGCGGCAACTGGATCGACGTCGAATGGGAGCCGGACATCACCGGCATGTTCGAGGCCAGTATCCGTGTCGTCGCGAAAAATGTGCGCGGTGTGCTGGCACGGCTCGCCGCGGGAATCGCCGAAGCCGACTCCAACATCATCAATATCAGCATGGACGAGGACAACGGCGAGGCCACCACCCTGTTCTTTACACTGCAAGTCACCGACCGCATCCATCTCGCGCGCATCCTGCGCGCCCTGCGGCGCGTGCCCGAAGTGGTGCGCATTACCCGTTACGTCAATCCGAAACACTGAACAGACTCTAAGGAAACCTCATGGCCCTCTACGAATCCGAGCACACCAAGTTCATGCGCGAATGGATGGAAAAGCATCCCGAGGAATTGCTGGAACAGCAAAAGGGGCGTGCCCTGTGGTGGGACAAGCCGCCGCGGCCGCTGGAAACGCTTAAGGACGACGCCGCTGCGGAAGTGCCGAACAAGGCCTACTACTACGACGCGAACTAGACCACCCCAAGGTTGCCGGCTCGTTCTGACAGAGGATTCACAACGCCGTCTCGCCAGCGCCGACTTTTGTCGTTCTCAAAGAGAAAGAATCCACAGCGCTAGATTTTTGAGCTCGTTCGGATCCTTGGTGTCGATGATCCGGTGTTTCTCGTCCGTACCGTCCGGCAACTGAATCATGGGGCCTGTCGTGATGTGCTCGACGATCGTTTCCACGCCGTCGGGCTTGGTCTTCAGCCGAGCGGCGACCCTTGTGTAGGCAGGGCCCTTCTTGGCCTTGTCGATGGCATGGCACTTGAAGCAATCATTCTTCTTGGCCAGCGCCTGGGCGGCCTCGGCGTCGACCTGGGCCTGCACCGGGCCGACTCCGGCAAAGGCAAAAACCAGTGTTGCTGCCAGGATGACGGCTTGTCTCGTTTTCATCGAGGCATTCATGTCAATGAGTTGAAAACTCAGTCTGCGCTCACCCCGCTTCAAGGCACGCACCTCGAAGCGGGAACCCATCAATGCCCGGCGCCGCCGAAGAAGCCGATCGCAATCATCAGCAGCATGCTGAGGCCGAAGGCGATCAGCACCAGCCCGAGGATCTTCGAGCCGAGCGTGAAGGGCCGCGACGGGGCGTCGACCAGGTACTTCTCCAGTTGGCCGGTTTCGACCAGACGCCGGTACTGCGCCGCGTGCTCGTGCCTGAACTCCTGCAGCGACTGGGTGCCGGTGAACATCACCACATCCGGCGGCGGCAGCTTGTCAGGCCGGAAGTGGTTGTTGAAGAAGTGCACCGTGAAGAGGAAGACCGCGGCCAGGAAGGCTTCCTCGCCATGCACCACCATCGCCACGTTGAACACCCAGCCGGGAGCGTACTTCGCCACGATGTGCGGGTAGGCGAGCATCATGCCGCTGCCGCCGATGATGGCCATACCCCAGAACACCGCCCAGTAGTCGAACTTCTCCCAGTAGGACCAGCGCTCGATGGCCGGGCGCGGACCCTTGCCGACGAACCACTTGAACATGTCGATCATGTCGTACATGTCCTTCCAGTTCGGCACGAAGGAATCGGGACCGAAGAACTTGAAGTCCTTCCAGTTGCGCAGGATATTCACCGACACCGCGATCAGGTGGAGGAAGAAGATTCCCAGCATGGTGAACGCGGCCACCCGATGCACCAGGCCGGCTGTCTTGGGGCTGCCGAAGGCCGCCATGACCGCCTTCGCCCAGCCGGTTTCCGCGTAGAACGCCGACATCCCGGTGAGCACCAGTATCATCACGCTGATCGCGAACAGCAGGTGGGCCAGACGCCACACCGGGCCGAAGCGTCGCACATGCTTGGTGGCGGCCTCCGGCGGCAAGTCGTCGGTGCGGATGTGCGGCGCGGTCTTGCCGGCTTGGCGATCCTTGTACTCGCGATACCACCAGAGTATGGAATGCGCCCAGAAGAAGATGAAGACGCCGATCAGCAGGGCGATCATGAACTTGGTGGTGAGCCAGATTTCCGGATATTTCGCGAAGTTGTCGCTGGTGCCGTGCGGGCTGAAGCTCAGGAAGCCTTCGGTGGCGAGCGGCAAGTCCTTCTTGCCGCTGTGGCACTTCTGGCAGGTCTTCAGCCGGTTCTTCGGATGCAGTTTCGACGCCGGATCTTTCGACGGCTGCATGGCGTGGCTGCCGTGGCAGTCGAAACACTTGGCCGTGTAGGCATAGCCCAGGGTGTTGACCTGGCCGTGGTAGGAGGCCTTGTAGGATGCGAGGGCCTCCTTGTGGCAATCGCCGCAACTGGCGGTGATTGCCAGCTTGGCCTTGTCCGACGAGCTGCCGATGATGTCGTGGGTCGTGTGGCAATCCGAACAGACCGCCGTCTTCAAGTTCTTCTTTTCGATGGCTTCCTTGCCGTGTATCGAACCGGTCCAGTCTTCCAGGTGATCGGTATGGCACTTGTCGCCGCAGACATTGGGCACGGTGAGGTGCCACTCCTTGCGCTCGGCGGTGCCGCGCGGCGGCACGTCGAAAGTATGTACGTCGTGGCAATCGCTGCAGATGGCCATCAGCTTGGTCGGGTCATCCTTGTCCGGTTTGGCGTGGAAGGACTTCTTGTAGGCGGCGACGTTCTCGGCAACGATGCCGAGACGCGGCTTCTGCGCGCTCTGGTTGTCCTTCTTCGTGGTTTCCCACAGGTCGAGGTGGCATTGCGCACATTCGGCCTTTGGCACCCCGGCGACTTTCTGGTGCGGTGTAACGCTGTCGGTGATTTCCTTGTGGCAGGCGATGCACTCCATCCTGGCGTGCACGCTCTTGGCGTACTTGTCCGCCGTGACGGTCTTTACGCCGCGCTTTTCGCCGTTGCTGGCGAGCATCTGCAGCTTGCCCTTCTTGCCATCGTGACAGGTCTGGCAGGTGGCGTTGTCCAGCTTCTGCGCAACGGGTGCCGTGTCCTTGACGGCGGCGGCGGCACCGCCGATGCCGGCGGCCAGACAGATGGCCGCCGCCCATGTCGCGAGTTTGCCGCGGTGCATGCGCTTCATTCTCCGCCGCGCTCCGTCGCGCTTCAGCGCGACAGAATCCACTGCGCCAGGTTGCTCAGTTCTTTCGGGTCCCGGGTCTCGATGTTCTTGTGGTCTTCTTCGGTGCCGTCTTCGAGCTTGACCTTCGGCCCAGTGGTCATTTGCTTGATGGCCTCCTTCTCGCCGAGTTTCTTTTCCTTGTACTTGGCCGCAATCTTCTTGTAGGACGGACCCTTCTTGCTCTTGTCGATGGCATGGCACTTGAAGCAGTCATTTTTCTTGGCCAGCGCCTGGGCGGCAGCCTCGTCGACTTGCGCATGCACCGGCGTGAGTCCAGCCAGGGCGAAGAACACAAATCCGATGAGCGACAGGGTGGTTCTGGTTTTCATGTTTCGGCTCCGAGAAATGTTGGTGGACAGTCTTAAAACTCCGCTGGCTACGACATGGCTCAATGCAGCCCTTGCAAATCTTTTTCCATCTCCAGGAAGCGCTGGGTAAGTTCCACCAGTTCGCGGTAAAAGGCGGTCTCTGCGCCCGACTTGACGGCGCCGGCGAAAGCGCCGATCCAGACGCCCAGATGCTCGGCAAGGAAGCGGCGGTGCAGCGCGTCGGCGGCCGACAGTTCGTCCGGGTCGCCGCCGGGTTGTGCCTGGTTTTTCGCAAAGATCAGCAGGTAGAGAAACTCCAGTTCCGCCGCGATATGGTCCGGCAACTCGCGAAAATCACTGCTGACGTCGAAGCCGCCTTGCTCGTAGAGGTCCAGCACCGCCATCGTCGCCTCGTGACGCATCGATGGATCATCGGTCAGCCAGAACGAGGCATAGGGCATCGCCATGGGTTGCGAGGGTCCGATGAACAGCCGGGTGTAGTCGATCAGCAGCGTCTGCAGATCCTGCGCGACAAAGGCTTCACCCAGCTTGCGTGCAGATTCGGCGAGTTCGGGATCGATGGCGCCGGCCGCAGCCAGCATGGAGTCGAACAAGCGCTCTTCAGTGAAATCCGTGCTGGGCTCGTAATAGCAGGCGGCAAGGAAGCGACACAAATCCTCGCGCGCACCGGCAATACCGGTGACATAGTCGCTCATTGCCTCTCCTGAAAGCGGCCGGTTAACACCGGCCCTCAATTCTAGTTCACGCACGTGGGCTGTACTTGCCGATATAGAACACATTGGGCTTGGTCCCTTTGTCTTCCTGCAGGCGGAAAGACTTTTCCTTCTTCAGGATCTGCGAGATCTTGCTGTTCGGATCCTGCTGGTCGCCAAAGATGCGCGCCTGGGATGGGCAGACTTCAACGCAGGCCGGTTGCAGTCCGTTGGTCACGCGGTGGTAGCAGAAGGTGCACTTCTCGATCACGTCGTCCGCACGGATCGGCTGCGTTTCACCGCCCTGCCACGCGTTCAGCGCCGGAATCCGGGTGCCGGCCCTGGCCGCCACCTCGGCGCCCGATGAGGTGCAACCCGGAATCGCCGAGGTCTTGTCCGCCCAGAACGGCTGCGGTTCATCTTCCGCGGCGTTGAGACTGATCACGCTGTAGGTCTCGCCAGTGAGGCTCTTTGCGTCGAGTTTCTCGTGGCTGTAGGGGCAACCTTTTTTGGTCTGGCAGTCGCCGCAACCGACGCAGAGTTCCGGATTGTGCATCGTGATGCCTTCCGGCGTCTTGAACAGCGCCTTGTAAGGCTTGCCCTTGCCGGCCTTCTCCGGATTGCCCGGGCAGATCTTGATGCAGGGCGGTTCATCGCAATGGTTGCACAGGACCGGTATCACCATGTGGCGGGTGTTCGGGAAGCTGCCCTCGCTGTGCATGAGGAAGTCGGCCCAGTTGTGGCTTTGGCCGTTGGCGCGGTTACGCGTGTTGTTTTCGGATTTGCAGGCAAAGGCGCAAGCTCCACAGCCCACGCACCGTCCCAGATCGATAACCATTCCCAGTTTCATCATATTCTCCTTATCGACGGCGCTCAGGCCTTCTGAATCCGCACGCCGGTGAATCCGCCGTTGCGCGCCGTGGAACCACTCAGGCGATCGTAATCATCGACCAGAATTTCGTTGTTGTTGGCACCCCGCGGAATCGCCTTGGCATAATCCCTGGCCGCTACGCGACCGTAGGCCCAATGGCCCTGGCCGTAGCACTTGGCGACCGTGCCGGGACGCACGCCCTCCCACAGCTTGACTTCGGTCTCGATGGAACCGGCGGGCGAGGTGATTTTCACCTTGTCGCCGTTCTTCAGGCCCAGCCTGGCGCCATCGGAGGGATTCATCTTGACCACGTCGCCCCAGGACACGTCGCCCGGATCGACCTTCTTGAACTCGTGGTACCAGGGCAGGTTCTGCGAGCGGCCTTCGCGGTTCAGGCGCGACTTGTAGTCGATGAAGGTAAAGGGGAAGTCCTCCGTGCTGCCGTGACGCTTGGGCGCCTCGTAATGAGGCACGAAGGCAAGCTCGCCGCGCGCCGTGTAGCCGCTAACGTTCAGGATGTCGTCGGCATTGGTTTCGTACTTCTTTGCATGCTCCAGCAGGCCCTTCTTCAGCATCTCGCTGTAGAACTCGAACTTCTTGGTGACGGTGGCGAACTTGCCGCCCCAGCCTTTCTTGAGCGTGTACTTCGGACCGCTGAACATGCCTCTGGCCTTGAACTCGGCCCATCCATTGACGGGCGCGTCGCCCTTGAGCGGCTCCTTGGCCATCCAGATCGGCGCGCTGGTGATCTTGGCGGCGATCTCGCTGAATTCCAGAGAGGTGGTGGCCGACTTGCCGGTCTCGGGGTCCTTGAACGTGTCGTAGTAGTCCGCCAGATTGGCGAAACCCTTGGCTTTCAGCTTCTGCGCCAGCAACCACGGCACTTCGGTCTCCTCCTGCCTGACGTCGAACAGCCGCTTGGCGGCGCCCTGCTGTACCGAGGCATAGGCGTAGCCGTTGCCCATGTTGGTCACGATGGACCAGCCCTCTGACGAATTGAAGGTCGAGGGCAACACGATGTCGGCGAACTGGGTCATTTCCGACGGGCTGGTTACCATGTGCACGAAGAAGGGAACCTTGGCCATCGCCTGATTCCAACGCTCGGCACCGGTACCCGAGTGGTTGAGATTGGCCCAGGAAGCCAACATGACCTTGACCGCCCCCGGATCCTTGAGCATGCCGTTGGCGACGTTGTTGGTGACTACGCCACTGCCGGGCTTGCCTCCCATCATCGCCGGCATGTCCTTGGCGCCGCGGCCGTCGAGCTTCTTTCCCTTGCTGGCGTTCTTCGCCTGATCATCCACGTACTTGTCCAAACTCGGAAACTTGGCCAGTGGCGGACCGCTCGGGCTCTGCCAGACACCGCCCTCGACGTCGATCGAGCCAAGCAGGCCGTTCAGCGCATACACCGCCATCGAGGCGTAGGTTCCGCGCGGCATCATCGCCGCGCCCGGCCCCATCCACACCGCGACTTTGGGTGCCGCCTTGCCCATGGCTCGGGCGACACGCACGATCTGATCAGCCGGGATTCCGGATTCCTTCTCGCCAAAGGCGGGGGTGCGATCCTTCAGTTCCAGATTCCACCACTTGACCAAACCATGCGTCTCCTTCTCGACGAAGGCATCATCGGCCACCATTGCGCCGGCGATGAAGAGGTTCCTGCCATCCTTGAAGTCGCCGACGAATTCCTTGTTCCACAGTCCTTCGGTCAGCAGCACATGGGCGATGGCGCCGGCCAGTGCGCCGTCAGTGCCGGGCAGGACCGGCAGCCATTCGTGAGCCTTGGCGGCTGCGTTCGAAAGGCGCGGATCCACCGCGATCACCGTGCCGCGCGCGACGATCTCGTGGAAGCGGTGGATGGTGTTGGGTACCTGGCGATTCGAGGCCAGCGGGTCGCAGCCCCAAATCACCAGGCAATTGGTCTTTTCCAGGTCGTAGTCGCGGTAGCCAAAGTAGCCCTGGGTCAGGCCCGGGCCCATTTTCTCGGCTTCGGCGCAGATCGCGCTGTGCGAGAAATAGTTGGGCGTGCCAAATATCTTGGGCAGCGTGCCGTAGAGCAGTTCCTGCGAGGTCGGCGAGTAGCGGCCGCGCAAATACACCAGCTTGTCGGTTTCACCGGCCTTGCGCAGTTCGATCATCTTGTCGGCCACGGTATCGAGCGCTTCGTCCCAGGAAATCGGCACGAACTTCGGATCGATGCCGCGGCCCTTCATCGGGTTGGTGCGCTTCAGTGGCACCTTGACGCGATCGGGGTCGTAGGTCTGCTGCGGGATCAGGTGGCCTCGCGGGCAGACATAGCCGTGGTTGGTCTTGGACAGCGGGTTGCCACGAACACGGGTGGCACGGCCGCCCTGCATGAACAGCTGGATCGCGCACCATTGAGTGCAACCCTGGCAGGTGCTGGCCACCCACTCGCCCTTCGCCGGGCTGCTGGCTCTGGCCTTGCGCGGGATCAGCGCATTCTTGAACGGCATGGGCTGGGGCTTCGCCTCGGCCGCCGCCATTGCGCTTCCGGCATACGCCCAGGCCGCTGATGCGACCGACGCCCTGATAAATTCACGCCTTGTCAATCTCATGGCTATCTCCTGTATCCGTTCGTTGCTTGTTTGCTCTGCATCACTTCACGTCGCCGACTGCAACGAGCCCTGCCGAAAAGTTACCTCGCGGTAACCTGAAATCGAGACCATCGCCACTGCTCCGGAACGTGACCGGCTGCTGCTCGCTACCGAGAAGAGTCGGCGCTGGCCGCACGGCGTCCCATACGGCAAGGCTTCCAGTGCGGTCAGCACACGAAGGCTTGCGTTGCGGGGGTGGAATAGAGCTTTCACGATGTCTGCCTGAAGTCCTTGCTTGCAAGTCTTGTCGCGAGAAGCATGCCATTGCAACAAAATCACTTGATTTCAGATGCTTGCAGAAGCTCATCGCGGACTCCGCGCCGACAAACGGAAAAAGCGGGGTAAGATTGTTACCACACCGTAACCGACGGAGGCACCATGACCCAAATGACGCCCAGCTTGTTACCGAACCGTAACCGACGCCGCTGGCTGATCGACAGCGGATGCCTCGCGGCCGCGGGACTTATCGGCCTTACACGCAAGTCGCAGGCAGCGGGCGGCAAGATCCGCGTCGGCATGACCCCGGCCTTTCTCCATGATCAGCACAGCCTGCTCGGTGAATGGCGCGCATTCATGGCAGCGTCCCTGCAGAGGCCCGTGGAATTCGTGCAGCGCGACAGCTACCGCGAAACCATGGATCTACTGCGACTGGAAAAGCTGGAATTCGCCTGGATTTGCGACTATCCCTTCCTCCATCTCAAGGATGCGGTGCGTCTGATGGCGGTGCCGCTGTATCAGGGGCGTCCGCATTACCGTTCCTATCTGATCGTGCAGAAGGACAACACCAAAGTCGCGTCCATGGCCGACCTGGCCGGCAGCGTGTTCGCGTATGCCGACCCTTACTCGAACACCGGTTACCTGGCGCCGCGCTACGAAATCCGCCAGTTGGGGCGAGACCCGTCCAGCTTTTTCCGCAAGACCTTTTTCACCTGGTCGCATCGCAAGGTGGTCGAGGCGGTTGCCAGCGGCTTGGCGCAAGGCGGCGCAGTAGACAGCTATATCTGGGACACCCTGGCCCATGTCGAGCCGGCACTGCCGGCGCGAACGCGCGTGGTCTGGCGCTCGCCGGAATATGGTTTTCCGCCCTTTGTCGCCCATCGCGCGGTAAGCAATGCCGACTTTCAGCTCATGCAGCGCCACCTGCTCGACACCTCGCGCAGCGAAGCCGGACGACGCCTGCTCGGCCTGCTGTACCTGGACGGCTTCACCATCGGCAGCCCGGCGCTGTATGACGGCGTCGCGCGCATGATGCGCGCCTTCGGCGAAGCTTAAGAGCGATGCGCTGGCTGTTCAATCTGTCGTTTCGCCACAAGATTCCCTTGTGGACCTCCTTCCTGATCAGCTTTTCGATTTTCGTCGTCGGCGCCGCGTTGATGACGCGCGCTTATGAAGACATGAAGCGCGCCGTGGTTATCAGCGCCGACAATCTCGGCCACACCCTCGCCAACACCGTGGCGCCGACCTTGCTGCACGACGACGTCTGGCGCGCCTTCGAGATCGTGCGCTCGCCGATACGCGGCGAATCCGCGCGAACCCCGGTCCAGGTTGATGCCGTAGTGGTTCTCGGGCGGGAAAGCAAAGTCTTCGTCTCCAGCCACCCCGATACCCTGCCGATGCTTAGCGAGGCCGCGGCATTGGGCGCTGACTGGCGGCGACTGAGCGAGCGCCTGAGCACACCCGGCGACGAAAAGTGGCCGCTGGTGCTGGAGCCCGAGGACTCCAGCTATCTCTACCTCGTCCTGCCGATCACCGACAAGGACGCCCACTTGGGACACCTGGTGCTGCGCTACGCGAAGTCGGTGTTTCATCCCTGGTTCATCGACACCCTCTGGCAGGGCCTCGGCCTCGGTCTGCTGGTACTGGCGGTGCTGATTCCGATCAACTGGTACTGGGGCAGCCGCATGGCCACGCCGCTGGTCGATCTGGCACAACGCATGGGCATGATGCTGGAGAAGGTACCGGAACCGCTCCCCCCGGATATGTATCCCTATGATGACGAACTCGGCCAGCTATTCCAGGCCTACGACCGCATGGTGCTGGCTTTGCGCGACAAGGCGGCCCTCGAAAGCGAGGTAGTAAGGTCTGAACGGCTGGCTGCGATCGGTCAGCTCACCGCCGGCATCGCCCACGAAATCAACAATCCGCTGGCCGGGCTGATCACCGTGATCGACACCCTCAAGCTGCACCGCGACCTCGATCCGCGCGTGTTGCGCAGCCTCGAACTGATCGATCGAGGCCTGATGCAGATTCGCGATACGGTGGCCGCCTTGCTGGTGCAAACAAAGGTGCAGGCGCGACCGCTGAACCAGCACGACCTGGAGGACATCCATACCCTGATCCAGCCCGAAATCGGCAAACGCCGCATCCGCCTCGACTGGTCCGCAACAATGCCGGTGGAATTGCCGGCGCCGGCCAGCCTGGTGCGCCAGATTCTCATCAACCTGCTGCTCAACGCCGTGCAGGCGGCGCGCGACGGCGGCCACGTCAGCCTGTGGCTGGGTCGGAAGGACGATTCTGAATCCTGCCTGTCGATTGTGGTGCGCAATGACGGCGCCCTGCTCGGCGCCGAACAGCTCGCCCATTTATTCGAGCCCTTCGCTTCCACGCGCGCCGGCGGACACGGACTCGGCCTCTGGGTGACCTACCAGATCGTCACCCAGCTCGACGGCCACATCGACGCGAGAAACGTCGGCGGCCAGGTCGAGTTCGTGGTCAACCTGCCTCTTGGAGATACCCCATGCAGCACCGCATCGGCCTGATCGAAGACGACCCCATCATCGGCGAGGCGCTTTCAGAGCGGCTCGCGTTCGAAGGGTTCGCCTGCGACTGGTATCGCGACGGCAAGACAGCCCGGCGCGGCCTCGCCCAGCGCCGCTATAGCGTCGTCGTGAGCGACATCAACTTGCCCGACATCAGCGGTGAAGAGCTGTTCGGCGACCTGCTGGCCGGCGGCCAGACGCTGGCCCCCTTCATTTTCATCACCGGTTACGGCGCCATCGATCAGGCGGTTCGCCTGCTCAAGCTGGGCGCCCACGACTACGTCACCAAGCCATTCAACGTTGGCGAACTGATAGCCAAGATCCGCGGCCTGTGCGAGCGCCAGCAACCGGTGGCGGATGCCGACGCAAGGCTTGGAATTTCCACCAGCATGCGGCAGATCGAAGGCTTGCTGCCGCGACTGGCGGCGAGCCGAAGCGCGGTGCTCATCTCGGGCGAGTCGGGGGCCGGCAAGGAACAAGTGGCGCGTGCGCTGCATCGTGCCGGCGACCCTGATGGCAAGACGCCTTTCGTTGCCGTGAATTGCGGCGCGATTCCCGAGAACCTGATCGAGTCCGAACTCTTCGGCCACGACAAGGGCGCCTTCACCGGAGCCGACCGGGAACGGCACGGAGTGTTCGAACAGGCCGACGGCGGCACGCTGTTTCTCGACGAGATCGGTGAAATGCCGCCCTCGATGCAGGTCAAACTGTTGCGGGCGATCCAGGACCGGGCGGTGGTTCACGTCGGCGGCGCCAAGTCGCGCAAGGTAGACATCCGGTTGATCTGCGCCACGCATCACGACCTGAAAGCCATGGTCGAGACGGGTGGCTTCCGTGAAGATCTCTACTATCGTATCCACGTCATCCACTTGCACGTGCCTCCCCTGCGCGAACGGCAGGAAGACATCCTCTGGCTGGCAGCGCGCTTTCTGGACGAGCGCGCGAGCAAAGGCGAGGCACGGCGCGCCTTGACGGCGGAAGCCGAGCGAGCCCTGACCCGCTATCCATGGCCGGGCAACGTCCGTGAATTGCATCATTGCCTCGAACGCGCCAGCGTGCTCTCAGTGGCGCCATTGCTGGATGTCGAAAGCCTGTTCGGCACAAGTGGGCTGCGTCCGACAGAAGGCGATGCCATGCGCCAACCGCTCAACGACCACCTGCAGGAATGCGAACGCGCCTACATCCGCCGCGCGCTGAACGAGTGCGAGGGCCGCATCGCCGACACCGCGGCCCTGCTCGGCATCAGCCGCAAGAACCTCTGGGAAAAAATGCGCAAGCTGGAGATGGCCTGAGCCAGCCCCAGCCGCCTGCCGACCGTTCAGCCCGCAGCAGGCTTGACCGCCCGATGGAAACCGATCATGCCGTAGAAGACCGTGTCCACGGTGACCTCGACAAAGCCCAGTTCACGCAGCACGATCGACAGTTCCTCGGCGGTGTAGAACAGGTCCAGCGCGTCGATGAAATACTGCTTGAACTTGGTCGCCGCGGGACTGCTGCCGACGATCAGGCTGGTGAAATTGAGGCAGGTCTTGAGATAAGCGAAGTAGAGATTCTTCACGATCACATTGCGCGGACGCAGCATGTCGGAATGATGGAAATGCCCGCCGGGCTTGAGTACCCGCAGGATCTCGGTGAACACCTCGCGTACCCGCAAGTGGCGCGAGGCGAACTGCAGCGTGACGACGTCGAAATGCTTGTCGGGAAAAGGCAGCGTGTGCACGTCGCCGATCGTGCTCTTGATCTGAAAGCCCAGGGCGGCGGCGTTCTGCGCGCCCACCGTCTGCATCTCGGCGCTGCGATCCATGGCATGCACATCGAGCGTGGGCTCGCGCTTGAGCAGGGCAATGCCGATGGCGTTGGTCCCGGCGCAGACATCCAGCACTTTCTGCTGCGGCTTGATGTCTACCGTTTGCATGAAACGCTTGAGAAAGGTGCTCCATAAACCCAGCGCGGCAATCTCATTGGCGCGGTCATAGTAGCGCGCGATGTCCGCAAACGCATCGTTCAGTTCGTTGGCCCAGACATCGTTGAAGCGTTCTTCGCGTACCGCCTCGCGAGTGGCGAGTGGGGGTGGTGCCATTGTTGATTTCTCCTGCGGTGGGATTGAATCGCTGCGGTGCGACGCGGCGATTTAGCGCTCGTGGCGACACGCTGTCAAGTCAGCTTATGCCGAAGCAAAGCGCTGTCCATCAAGGCTCGTCATTTTATATCCAAACCACGCACCTGAATGATGCGCAGCTGTCCGGTCAATGCGGCATGTGCTCCGGAGCTACCGCCTTGCCGAACAGGAAACCCTGAAAGGCGTGACAGTCGGCGCTGGCGATACGGCGAGTTACGACTGTTGCCGCGCTCCGCGCCAGACGACGGCGACCAGCGCCGCCGCGCTGAAGATGCCGCCGGCGACGAAGGTGAACGCCGCACCGAAACTGTCCCACAGCAGCCCGGCCAGCGCACTGGCGACCAGCAGCGCGATGCCGCTGGCGAGATTGAAGAAGCCGTAGGCCGTGCCGCGCAAATCGGCCGGCGCGACATCGGCGATCATCGCCGCGAGCAGTCCCTGTGTCATGCCCATGTGCAGGCCCCAAAGGACGACGCCCAGCCACACCGCGCTCCAGTGGCCGTCCCAAGCCAACGCTGCATCTGCCGCGATCAGCACCACCAGCCCCGCGGCCAGCAACCTCGCGTGGCTCATCGAATCCGCCAGCTTGCCCAGCGGATAGGCGCTCGCTGCATAGACCACGTTCATCGCGATCAGCACCAGCGGCGTAAGCGCCAGCGGCAAGCCGCCCTGCGTGGCGCGCAGCACCAGAAAGGCCTCGGAAAAACGCGCCAGGGTGAACACCGCGCCGATGCCCACCACCCACCAGTAGGCGGCGGACAGCCGGCGCAGATTCTCGCGGCGGATCGGATTGACGCGCGGACCATCCGCTTTCCGTTCCGGCTCCCGCACGCCGAAGATCAGCAGCGCCACGGCGAGAAAGGCCGGGATCACCGCCACCCAGAACACCGCGCGAAAATCGTTCGCCCACAGCAGCATCAGGCCCATCGCCAGCAGCGGGCCGAGAAAAGCGCCGACGGTATCGAGCGACTGGCGCAGACCGAAGGCCGCACCGCGCATTTCGGGCGGCGCGAGATCGGCCACCAGCGCATCGCGCGGTGCGCCGCGAATACCCTTGCCGACTCGATCCATCAGCCGCGCGGCCACCACCAGCCCGGCGCCGCCGGCCAGCGCGAACAACGGCTTGGACAGCGCGCCGAGGCCATAGCCGAGCACCGCCAAGGGCTTCCTCCTGCCCCACCAGTCGGACAGCACGCCGGAGAACACCTTGACGATCAGCGCCGTCGCCTCCGCCGCGCCCTCGATCAGGCCGATGCTGAAAGCGGACATGCCGAGCGCGGTGAACATGAACACCGGCAGCAGGCTGTGGATCAGTTCCGACGAAACATCCATCAGCAGGCTGACAAAACCCAGCGCCCAGATGGCGCGCGGCATGCGTTGTGTCGGGGTGGAGGGCGTAATCGGCGCGGTCATGAAAGATATGCGAAGCAGTATCCTGGTGACGGCGCTGACGCCACGCTCATCCCGCCAGCGCCTCCATCGGCACATGAAAGCGCGCCGCGAGCAGCTTGACCTGGCGCAGGTTGAGTTCGCGCTTGCCCGAGAGCACGGCGGATACCACGCTTTGCGGACCGATCTCGGGCAGGTCGGACTGGCGCAGGCCGTGCTGCTCCATCAGGAAGGCCAGCAGCGAAGCCGGCGTCGATGTCTCCGGCCACGGCTGCGCCCGCTCCTCATATTCGCGAATGCGCTCGGCCAGCAACAGCAGCAGGCCGGCGAGCGGATTGCCGGGGCGATCGTCGTAGTCGTCCATCAGGGCATCGACGCAGGCCAGCAAGCGTTCGTACTGTGCCTTGCCGGCGACCGGCGCGCCCAGCCCGAGCTGCTCGTGCAGGGCCACCCAATGGGCGGAAATATCGTTCAGATTCATTTCCAGTCCTTCGTGCTGGAAAGGTCGGTGAAGGGAAACGGCACCAGGACGATGTCACCGGAGCGGAACGTCATTCCAGGCCTCGTCGTCGGCGTTGTCCCACACATGCGCAAGCGAAACCGTCTGCGCCTGCTGCCAGTCGGCGAGTTCGCCGCGTTCGCGCGCCTGCAGGAAGCGGACGAAATCCAATGCCTCCTTTGCCAGCGATTCGGGCAGGGTGCAGGCGATACGGGCAATTTGTTCGGCGATGGTCATGGGCTTTCTCCTTCGGAACGAGCGGCGCGCCAAGTTCAGAGCAAGCTGGCGGGCAGGATTCACGCCCACATCGCCACCTCGGTCGCCCCTTTGTTGCTTTAGCGCACTATCCTGGACGATCTGAAACACATACCTTGCGACGATAGCGAGCAGAACAGCGCATCGGTGCTCATGGAGAAGCCAGAGAAATCAAGCCGAAAGTCGGTAGGCAACGTCAATCATTCGTCGCCGGCCACCGGTGGGCGCTGGGGCACTTTGTCAAGAATGGCCCGAAACGCCTCCGGGTTAGCGCGGCCGGCGCGCGTGCGAAGATACGTCTCGGCGGTCAGAGCGGAGATTTTCTCCACCACTGCGCTCATGACAAACTGATTGACGGGCACACCTTCCAGGTCGGCCATCTCCTGAAGGTGGCGTTGGATGGAATTGGGCAGGGTCAGATTCAAGGTAGTCATTGCAGTTCCTCCAGCATGATTTTCGGGCTAACCACTTCAATCCCGAACCGGGACGCCGGACCAAAGTCCTTGGCGTTAAAGCTCACTATACGCGGCACTTGCGCGGCGACCGCCAGTTCCAGAACCATATCGTCGCTGGCATCCGGCAGACAGGGCCGCCACAGGAAATAGATTGCCTGAAAATCGGCGAGCGCGCACAGGTTATCAAGCACAAGCTCCACCTCGGCATCGCTCAGATTCAACACTGCCTGATTGCGCTTGAGCACGTCTTCGTATTCGAACAGCAATGGCGACGACAGCACGATGCGCACCCTGCGTTCGTCAATGGCCCGCAGCAGTTGATACGACTTTCCGCTGGCCGAATACAGGCCGGCATACAGCACATTGGTGTCGAGAACAATGCGCGGCGGCGTGTCAGGCATGGAGATTCTCCTCTGAAAAGTTATGCGAAGCGGTATCCCCTTGTGGGACGGCGCCGACGGCACGGCGCCCAACGCGGCGACTCCAATGTCGCCGACCGAGGCATTGCGTTTCCCGCCCGCAAACCCGCGTCGTTACTGGGGGACAACGGAAATTATGCCCAATTGGTCTCGAAGTCGGATATCGCGGTCGCAGACCACCAGCAGCGGCGGATTCTCAAGCTCCAGGCTGTAGTCGGTGAGCTGCTTCAGCGCGGCGCGCAGATCGCGCCCCGGCCGCTTGTTCTCCCAGCCGAAGTGGCCGCGCTTCCAGACATCGGCCCAACCATCACCGCCGCTGGCCTTGCCGGCGCCGCGCTCGAAGCAGTAGTTGTCGGGGTCGCGCGGCTTGTCCACACCGAGCATTTCGCACAGGTCGTCGAAGTGGCCTTGCGCGCCGGCCCGCTCGGTGAGCGGGTTGTTCTGCCACAGGGCGATGAACTGTGCGGGTGTCATGCAGGCATTGTCGCCGAAAGTTATGCAAAGCGGTATCCCCTGGGACGGCGCTCGCGGGACGGCGCTAGCAGGGCAGGCGGCTTGCCCTGGCCTCTACGGCTCGCCTTTCGCCTTGATTCCGAGCCGGCGCAATTTTTCCCAGAGAGTTTTGCGCGTAATCCCCAGCGCCTCTGCGGCGTGGGTCATGTGCCCGCCGTGCCGTTCCAGGATCAGCGCCAGATAATCGCGTTCGCACGCCATGAGGTATTCCGTGAGGGATTCCGACGCCGGCTGATGCACGGCGATCTCGCCGTCGAGGCTGCCGCCGAAGAACGCTTCGGCGCCGAGCAGGGGGCCGCTGGAGAGGATGCAGGCGCGCTCCACCGCGTGCTTCAGTTCGCGCACGTTGCCCGGCCAGGCGTAATGCAGCAGCGCCTGCTCGGTGCGCGGGTCGAGGCGGCGCCGTTCCCCGGCATGAGCGCGGTTGAACTCCTCGACGAAATGCCGCACGAACCAGCGAATGTCTTCCGGCCGCTCGCGCAGCGGGGGAATGCGCAGGTGAATCACATGGATCCGGTAGTAGAGGTCTTCGCGGAACTGGCCGGCTTCGACCATGGCGCGCAGGTCGCGATGGGTTGCGCAGACCAGGCGAAAATCCGAGGTAATGGGCTTCTCTCCGCCAAGACGGGTCAGGCGCTGGTCCTGCAGCACGCGCAGCATCTTGGCCTGCATCGACAGCGGCATTTCTCCGATCTCGTCGAGGAACAGCGTGCCCTGGTGCGCCTGCTCGAACAGCCCGCGCTTGGCCTTGACCGCACCGGTGAAGGCGCCGCGCTCGTAACCGAAGAGTTCGGCTTCCATCAGCGACTCGGGAATCGAGGCGCAATTGACGGCGACGAATTCGCCCGCCGCTCCGATCGCATGACGGTGGAAAAGTTTCGCCACGTGCTCCTTGCCGGCGCCCGACTCGCCGGTGACCAGCAGCGCGGTGGCGTGGCGCGCAAGCCGCGGGATCGATTCGGCGATGCGCTTCATCGCCGGCGAAACGCCGAGCGATTCGTCCCCGGTATCGGTGACCGCGCCGTAGCCTTCGGCCAGGCCGCGCACCTTCTGCACCAGGACATCGACGTCGAAGGGCTTGGTGACGTAATCTGCGGCGCCGGCCTTGAGCAGATCCACGGCACGATCGATGGTGCCGAAGGCGGTCATGAACAGGAAGGGCGGCAAACGCGGCTGCGCCTCCTTGAGTTCGAGGAACAGGTCGCCGCCATTGCGGTCCGGGAGCCGGATGTCGCTCACCACAACGCTGTAGCGGTGGGCGCCGATCGCATCGGCGCCTGCCGCCGCCGAGCGGCACCAGTCCACCTCAAACCCCTCCAGGCGGAACAGCTGGCAAAGGGATTCGCCCATGATCTCGTCATCCTCGATGAGACACAGGCGCAGCGAGGATTCAGTTTTCGACATAGGGAATTTCGGCACGGAAGGTGGTGCAGCCGGGCTCGCTGTCCACCGCCAGGCCGCCGCCCAGCTGCTGGACGATCTGATAGACCACCCAGAGACCCAGCCCGTAACCTTTTTCACGGCCGCTGGCGAATGGTTCGAAAAGATATGCCATCTGCTCGTCGGGAATGTGCTTGCCGTCGTTGCACACCGAGAATCTCAGCATCCCGTCTCCGGTGGTGAGGCCGATACGCACGCGGCCGCCCTCGTCGGCGGCGGCGATGGCATTGAGCAGGAGGTTGAGCAGGATCTGCCGCAGCAGCGTTGCCGGCAGAGGCAGCGACCGCTCCAGCGGGGCTTCCCTGACGATAGTGACGGAACGGGCGCGGGCCTCGGCGTCGACCAGGATCAGCAGATCGTCGATGTCCGCGGGCTCGAACGGGCGGTCCTGCAGTTTGGTTTCGACCAGCAAGGCGGCCACGGTATGGCGGATCTGCGTGAGGCCGCGCTCCAGCAGCGACAGCGTCTGGTTCGCCAGCGGGTCGCCGGCGCCGTGCCGCTGGTAGGTCTTGATCGCCGTCAGCATGCCGCCCAGGGGGTTGTTGATCTCGTGAGCGATGCCGGCCGTCATCCGGCCGATGGCGGCCAGTCGCTCCGTGACCAGCATCTGGTCTTCCAGCTCCTGCTTGTGCTTCAACTCGCCGACCATGCGGCGAAAGGCGTCGCCCAACTGCCCGATCTCGTCGCGGCTTTTCGGCAATTCGGCCAGGCGCGCCACTTCCAGATCGTCCGGCACGCGGCGCATGGCTTCGGCCAGGGCAAGCAGGGGCTCGCCTGTGCGCCGCGCCCAGATCCATGAAAACGGCAGTATCACCACCAGCACCAGCAAGGTGACGAATGCCGCCTGCCCCACCAAACCAATAAATCGCGGCAGAAACGAGATTTTCGAATAGCCGAGGATGACATGGCCGAGCGCGACGCCATCGGCCACCAGCGGTGACATGACGAAGTAATGGGCCGAATCGGCCGGCTCGATGACCTGCTGTTCAGTCGGCCTGGTTTTCATCAGCGCTGCGCGCAACCGTCCGTAGACGCCGCCGCGGCTGGCCGGGCTGCTGCCGATGGGGAATTCCCGCGGCCGGGTGGAAACGAAGACGTTGAACTCGGCGTCGGTCACCAGCACCACGTCGGCCTGCAATTCGGGCGCAATCGCGGTGGGATCGCGGGCCGACTGCAGAATCTCGTAGGCGCGCCAGATGTCGTCGTGCAGCACCGGCGTCACCAGCGTGTTGGCCAGCACCCGCGCCAGGCTCTTGCCGTGGGCATCCAGGTTCTGCCGCATCTCGTCGTACTCGCGCGTCACCAGGGCTGCGGTGACCGCCAGTGCGGTGCCGAGCACGGCCCCCATGACGCGCAGCGGAATTTTCCAGCGCAGCGAGAGATCGGCGAGCGCGATCAAATTTTCCGCACCCGCGCTGCCATGCGCGCGATTTCATCGAACAGGGATGGCTGGCCGACGACAAAACCATCCAGGCGCAACAGATGCAACAGTTCGGCGCCCTCGGCATCGGCCGGCATTTCGAGCAGGACGGCGCGGAAGCGCTGCAGTCCAGCCGCGGACATGTCCGGGCGCGCGACGAACGGCGGATGTCCGAATTCCGGCGAACGCTCGATGATGCGCGTGCTGCGGGTCAGCGCGGGATGGGTCTCGGCCAGCGTTTCCCAGACATAGCCGTCTACCGCGCCGCCGTCGGCCAGACCGACGCCGACGGCCTCGACCACCTTGCGGTGCCCCCAGGTGAAGAAATTGCGGGAAAAGAAAGTCGTCGGATTCTCGCCCATGGCCGTAAGGCGATACTGCGGATAAAGGTAGCCCGAATTCGAATCGGGGTCCGAATATGAAAATACCTTGCCGCGCAAGTCGGTCAGGCTGTTCGATTTCCTGTCATCGGCGGGCACGATGAGATAGGACTGGTAATACGGCCGGCCGCGCCACAGCGGCACCGCGACCAGACGCAACTCATGCCGGTAGCGTACATAGGGATAGCCGCAGATCCAGGCGAAGTCGATCTTGCTGCCGCGAATCAGGTCCAGCACCTCGCGGTAGTTTCCCCGCTGCACGAACACCACCGGCCGCTTTAGGCGACGCTCCAGCCACACCCGCCAGCGCGTCAGAAAACTAAGCTGATCGTCGAGGAACACCGGCGTCAAGCCGATGCGCAGGACACCGGTTTCGGCGCGCACAGGCAGCAAGGGCATGGCGGCGACGGCCAGCGCGGACCGGAGAAACGTCCGTCTGCGCGACCCGGCCGAGCTGTAATCGCCTGCATTCATGGCGATGATGATAAGCGCGAAATCCGCCGCGCCGGCTTCGATTTCGGCGACGTTACGCGTGCGTAGCAAGTTGCAGCGCAGCATCGGAGACGAGTGTTACGCCAGCGTAACGATGGCCGCAAGGCCGCACTCGCGAGTCGCGGCGTAAATCCCTAACGGCGACAAGGGATTGGCTTCGGATCGGCGCAAATGGCCCGGATGTTGCGTAAAGGAAACGGCAGGCTGGTCCATCGGGCGCTGATTTTCGCGCACGGCGACCAGAACAAGAATCGCATCGCTGTATTCAGAGGAGACAAGGCAGATGAGTGAAGAATTGAGGGTCTCTCCCATCGAGACACGCGGCGTCGCCGGCAAGCGGCGCTTTGCCATGGTGGTCGATACGCGCCGCTGCATCGGCTGCATGGCCTGTCAGGTTGCGTGCAAGGCCGAATACGACACCCCGCTCGGAGTCAATCGTACCTGGGTTCCCTACAAGGTCGTCGGCAAGTATCCCAATGTGAAAAGACAATTCCTGCCGCGGCTGTGCAATCACTGCGACGATGCGCCCTGCGTGCGCAACTGCCCGGTCGAAGCCACCTTCAAGGTCGAGGACGGTGGCTTCATTTTGCAGCGCTATGAGCGCTGCATCGGCTGCCGCAGCTGCATGGCGGCCTGTCCCTACAACGCGCGCTTCATGCTGCCTTCGCATCGCACCTACACGCCGATCACCAACGTGGTCGACAAGTGCACCTTCTGCTTCCACCGCGTGACGCAGAACCTGGTGCCGGCCTGCGTACAGACCTGCATCGGACGCTCGCGCGTGTTCGGCGACATCAACGATCCGAAGAGCGAGGTGTCCTACCTCGTGGCGAACAACGCGACCCAGGTACTGCGTCCGGAGGAAGGCACCAAGCCGCACGTCTTCTACATCGGCGCCGACCGCAATGCGACCGAGTTCGGCCGCGACGCCTACCACAAGCCTGAAGTCATGGAACCCGAGCGTTCCGCCTTCAAGCGCAATTTCAAGATCTGAGAGGGACATCATGGGTGAATACGTCTGGTTTCACGATGTGTCGTGGCACGCAAGCTATGCCATCTACTTTTTCGTCATCGGCATCTGTGCCGGCCTGTCCTTCCTTTCCTACGGATCATGGCTGACCCCGGCGCTGCGACCCCTGCGGGAAAAGGCGGCCTACGGTTCCTTTGTCCTGCTGGCGCTGGGCGGTCTGCTGCTGATCGCCGATCTGTCGCAGCCGCTGCGCTTCTTCAATGTGCTCAATCCGGCCTACCTGAGCTTCACCTCGCCGCTGGCCTGGGGCTCGTTGAACATCGCCGCTTTCGGCGTCGCTTCCGTTCTCTACGTACTGGCGCTGAACAAGGGAGACGAGGCCAGGGGCCGGCTGCTGGCGACGGTGACCGCGCTGCTGGCGCTGGGCCTGCCGGTCTACACCGGCTATGACCTGGCAGTACACCAGTCGCGGCCGGTGTGGAACACGCCGATCATGCCGGTGCTGTTCGTCGCCCTGGCCGTCGCTTCCGGCTCCGCGGTCGGCTCGCTGCTGGCCGGCGCCAATGAGGCGGCGCAGAAGGTGCTGCATCAGTACATGCTGTGGTCGACCGCCGCCGTGGGCGTCATGCTGGTATCAATCCTCGGCACCACCCACTATGGTGGCTCGGCGTCGGAACTGACCTTCATGATCATGACCACCGGCACCATGGGACTGATCTTCGTCGGCGCGGGCATCCTGGCCGGTACCGCCGCGCCGGTCGCACTGCTGCTGGCGCCGATGGGTCGCCAGCAGAACGGGCTGATGCTGTCCGCCCTGCTGATCCTGGTCGGCAGCGCCGCGCTGCGCTATGCCCTGCTGATGGGCCCACAGCAATTGCAGACCCTGTACTGACAGGTCAGAGGAGATAGAGAACATGGAAATGCCAAAAGTCACGCGTCGCACCTTCCTCAAGGTCAGCGCCACCACCGGTGCTGCCGCTGCTGCCGCACCCCGTCTGCTCAACGCCATGGAAACCGAACTGGGCGGCAAGGATTTCGGCCCGGTCTCGGGCGTCGAGCGCAAGGCCATCCCGATCAACTGCCACGTCTGCAACATCCAGGATGGCGCCATCGCCTATGTCGAGAACGATCGCGTGGTCAAGCTCGAAGGCAACCCGGAGCATGTCTCCACCCGTGGTCGCCTGTGCGCCAAGGGCAATGCCGGCATGTGGTACAGCTACGACCCGGATCGCATCCTGTTTCCGCTGAAGCGCGTCGGCGCCCGCGGCGAGGGCAAGTGGAAGCGCATCACCTGGGACGAGGCGCTGACCGAACTGGCGGGCAAGCTCAATGCCGCGCTGAAGGAAGATCCCAACACCATCATGCTCAAGTACGGCCGCAACCGCTCCGGCGGCGTGATCGACCGCTTCATGAACACGCTGGGCTCGGCGACCGTGGTGAACCACACCTCGGTCTGCGAATCGTCGAAGAAAATCGGCATGGAGCCCACCTGGGGGCCGGACATCGAGACGCCGGACTTCGCCAACGCCAAGTACGTGCTCAACTTCGGTTCCAACATCCTCGAAGCCGCCTACTTCCACAACCCGCTGTCGCAGCGCGTGACGGAAGGCCGTATCGACAACCAGATGAAGATCGTCACCTTCGATGTGCGCCTGTCGAACACGGCCGGCTTCTCCGACGAGTGGGTGCCGGTGCATCCGGGAACCGACGGCGCCGTGGCGCTGGCCATGGGTCATGTCATCCTGCGCGACGATCTGCAGGACTCGGACTTCATCGAGACCTGGACCAACGTCACGGTCAAGGAACTCAAGGAGCACTACAAGCAGTACACACCGGAGTGGGCGTCAAAAATTTCCGGCGTACCGGCGGAGACCATCGAGCGCATCGCGACCGAGTTCGCCACCACCAAGCCGGCGACGCTATTCACCTACCGCGGTCCGGCCAAGCATCTTTACGGGTCCTACAACGAGCGCTCCTGCATGATGCTGCCGATCATGACCGGCAACGTCGAGAAGAAGGGCGGCTACTGCCTGCCGCGCGGCATGGGCTGGCCGCAGCCGAGTCCCGAGCCGGGCAAGCCGAAGAAGGGTTCGTATCTCTCACACCCGACCGAATACCCGCTGGCAGGCCACAAGGTCAGTCACCTGGTGCCCTTCTGGATTGCCGACGGCAAGCAGAAGATCAATGTCTACATTACCTACCAGGACAACCCGGTCTACACCAATCCCGGAGCCATGGCGGTATGGGGCAAGCTGTTCAAGGACGAGAAGCTGATTCCCTACCTGGTCTCGATGAGCCCCTTCATGGGCGAAGAAACGGCGCTGGTCGACCTGATCCTGCCCGACTGCCCCTACCTCGAACGCTGGGAACCGGAGTCGATGCCCAATTCGCTGTGGCCCTGGCTCGGCATCCGCCAGCCGGTGCACAAGTCGCTCGGCGAATCGCGCGAGAACCGGGTCATGATGCGCGACATCATCTGGAAGCTGGATCCGGACGGCAAGCGCGGCATGAAGCAGTTCTGGAACTTCAAGGACGGCGAGGACTACATGCGCCAGCACTTCGACAACGTGCCGGGCCTGAAGGAGGCCGGCGGCCTCAACTTCCTCAAGAAGCACGGCGTCTGGCCGATCTACGGCAAGCTCGATCCCAGGACCGGCAAGGTCACCGACAAGACCGGGCGCGAGATCAAGGCCGAGTATGGCTTGTTCAAGAAGGAGCTGTCCGCTGGCGACATGGCCGGCGCGGCGGTGGCCAAGGATGGCGTGATCAGCAAGAACGGCAAGGCCATCGGCGTCAAGCGGAACGGCAAGAACTACGTCGGCTTCCCCACCGGCAACCGCATCATCAACGTGCGCGTCGACAAGTGGGCCGAGTACGGCTTCAACCCGATGCCGACCTTCAAACGCGTGCCGTGGCACGAGACGATGAAGGACGACGAACTCGTCATGGTCACCTTCAAGCTCAACGTGATGAAGCAGTCGCGCACGGCGGCGGTGAAGTGGCTGGCCGAGATCGCCCACAGCAACCCGATGTGGATCGGTACCAGCACGGCGGCCAAGCTCGGCATCAAGACCGGCGACCTGGTGAGGGTTGAAAGCCGCGTCGGCCACCTGGTCACCAAGGCCTACGTCACCGAAGGCATCCACCCGAGGACCGTGGCCATCCCGACCGGCTTCGGCCACTGGGAATACGGCCGCCTGGCGACGCTCAGGCTCAAGGACAAGAAGAGCGAAGCCAGCCACGGCCAGGACGATCCCGATCTCAACAACGTCTGGTGGGACGACAAGGGTGTCCATCCCAACAACATCATCCCGGTGGTGGCCGATCCGATCGGCGGCTCGCAGGGCTGGTACGACACCGTGGTCAAGGTGACCAAGGCCGGTCCGAACGACAAGTACGGCGATTCGCAAGGCGACTGGGAGAAGCACTACGCAGCTTACAAGGAAACCATGCGCTACGCCTACACCGGCGATCTGCACCGCAAGATGCACCCCGAGATGGCTTCATGGGCCGGCCCGGACAGCGTCAAGCACAAGGAAGGCGGCGGCGGGCATTGAGTTACTCCCTGAGGAGGGACAGCCGGCCGCGCTCCTCCCTTGTGGCCGGGTAATTTCGGCCCGCCGCATCCGGCGGGCCGGCTTTTTTCTTAGGAGTTGACATGCTGAAAACCGTACTGAAAATTGAAGACGGGGATGCCGAAGAAGTCGGCGCCGGCGAGACGGCGGCCGTGCTGGCATCGCCCGCCGAAACGGCTGCTGACTGCCGGTCCCGGGCCGGAGTCTATCGTCTGCTTTCCGGCGTGTTCGTCGAAGAACCGACCGGTGAGTTTATCGAGGCGCTGCGTACTCCGGCAGTTCTGGCGGAACTTGCCGAGGCAGGCCTGCGCTTCGATGCCGACTTCTTGACGACCCCGCAGGACATGCTGCTGGAGGCGCTGGCCATCGAGTACACCACGCAGTTTGCCGCTTCGGGCGGCTTCCCGCCGGTTGAATCGGTGCGCCTGACGGGACGCTACAAGCAGCAACCGAATTTCGACACCATGCAGACCTACAAGCGCCTGGGCTTCGTGCTCCAGCCGGGCCGCTTCGAAGTGTTTGCCGATCAGCTGGGCATCGAACTGATGTTCGTCGCCGAACTGCTGGAGCGCGGGGCGACTGCGCTGGAGCAAGGCGATGCCGTAACGCACCGACGCCTGGAAAAGGAAATCAAGCGCTTCTGGACCCAGCATCTCGGGCGCTGGGTGCGCGGCTACAGCCGCCTGATCGAACGTACCGCGGAACACTCGTTCTATCGCGAAATGGCGCGTTTCCTCGGCGGCTTCGCGGCCGAGGAAATCGAGGCAATGAGCTTGCGCATCGAGGATACCGATCAGGCGCGTCTGGAAGTACCCAAGGACGAAATCCGCGTCGAGTTCAATCCGAACGAGCCGGTGTGCAATGGCTGCATGACGGACGCCCTGTCAACCACGCTGTCGGCGCCGGACAACGTGCGGCGCCTGGAAGAAATGCGCGGCCTGAACAAGCTGCACGACCTGCGCGATCCGGGCTAGGAGCTACTGATGATTCTCGATCTCGCTACACCGAAGGAACTGCCGCCCCCGGATCGCGGCGTACTCAGCCAGCTCGACTGGAAGGATGTCGCGGTGATGTGGAACAGCAACGATCTGGGCGCGCTGCATGACTGGCTCAACGAGCGCTGGTCGCGATTGATCCGCAACAGCCTGCTCGGCACCCGCGACCCGGAAGCCGAATTCCTGCAGGGCCTGGCCTTTGCCACGCTGGCGCTGTTCTTCACCCAGAACCAGAATCAGGACGGCGCGCTGCTGCTGATCGACGACGCGCAGATGGCGCTGGCGAAGTACCGCCCGCGCTTTCTCGGCGTGAACGTCGAGCCCATTCTCGGCGGCCTTCAGGAATTGCGCCCGCTGCTGGTCGGGTTGGCGCCGGATGCCGACTGTCCGCTGTATCCTTTCGTCTATCCGAAATTCGAATATACGAGCTGAGCCCTTATGCAGCCTGCAGTAGCGGAGTCCACGCTTGCCGCGCCCGCCGAATCCCCTCCCGCTCAGGAGTTATGCGCAGCGGTATCCCCTGGTGGGACGGCGCCGGCGATACGGCGCTGGGTGGCGTTCGAGGATGGCGCGGAGGTCGATCCCGATGATCTGGTCTTCGACGGGCCGGGAGTCGAAGCCGTCGCCGCGCTGTGCGCCGGCGTCGTCCTTGCCGTCGGCGACGAACAGCGTGCCGGGACCTTGCTCGCCGCCGGTGCCGACTGCGTATTCGTCGGCGAGGCCGCGCTCTTCGACAGCACGGTGATCGATCGCCTGGTAGCAAAGCATGGCGCTGAACGTATCGGCATTTACGCGCCGCTCAGACGGCAGAGCATCAGCTGGTCGTTCGAAACGGTGTCGAATGCCGACTTCAAGACCGTCACTCCATCCCATTGCGAACCGGCCTGGGAAGTCATCAAGGCCGACGGCAGCAGCACTGGCACCCTGGCCCGATGGTGGCTTGGCGCAATGCGCGAACTGGGGGCGTCGCGCTTTATGGTGCAGGTCGACATCCTCGACGACACCGACCTCAATCTTTGCGCCGGGCTGGTCGAGGAACTTGGGGATGCCCTGCTGATCGGACCTCTGCTGGAATCCGCACCGCGCCTCGCCGATTGGGTCGCTTACGGCCAGTGCCGACAGATCGTTCTGCCCGAGACGGCCTATGCACAACGCGACAGCCTGCTCGACGCAGCATCGGAATCCGCATGAATCCACCGATCAAATCGCTTCTCGTGGCGCTTTGCCTGGCGTTCACCGGCGCCGCCGAGGCGCAAGTCAGCCTCAAGGACAAGGAGCAATTGATCACCGCCCTGTCCGCCCGCCCACCCTGCTGCGTGATTGATGGCCGAGCCGCGGCCAAGCGCAAAAGCGAGGCTCTGAAAGACGCCCTGCCCTGGCGAGCCGACCTGAAGATCAACCCGACCGCGACCGTGGTGGTGATCGCCGACCGCGACCACGATGCGCTTGGCATCGCCAATGCGCTGGAGCAAAAGCATCCGGGCAAACCGATTTTTGCCGTCAAGGGAGGTCTGGCGACCTGGAAGGCCGCCTCGCTGTCCTTGCTCGCGGCCGCCGGCATGGATGCCGCGATGAGCGGCCCGGTCACCTTCGTCATCCCGGCCAATACCTGCGAGCAGGGCAAACCCCTGCAAGAACTCCGGCCGGACAAAAAGAAGTGAGTAAGAGCCTGTCTCATAGAATCGCGCGGTCGCGTTGCCGCCAAAACGGGATGGATGCAAGGCGGAGAGTGCAGCCAATGGTGGGTTCCATTGGCAAGCTCGACAACGCCGCAGACGCCCGTTTTGGCGGCAACCCGAAGGGACGGGGGCTTGGTGGGCGCATCGCCGCGTTCGGGCGACTCGCTGTGGATTGAGCACTATCTTCGCCGCCCTGCCTTGCGCTGCATCCCGCCAAGCCCCCGTCGCGACCGTGTGATTCTATGAGACAGACTCTAAGCGTTCCGGAATTCCGTGCCGCGCGCTGCGTACGTTACCGCTATCGCTACAGCGAATGTGCGCGCTGCGTGGATGCCTGTCCCCACGAAGCGATAACACTCTCGGATACCGGCGCGGCGATCGACGCGGCCAAGTGCCGCAATTGCGCGCTGTGCGTTTCCGCCTGCCGCACCGGCGCCTTTGCCGCCGTCAATTTCCAGCCGATCAACATGCTGCGCGATGCGATCAGGATCGAGCGCTTCAGCATCGCCTGCGCACCCTCGGGCCATGCCGCCGATGCGATCGTGCCCTGCCTCGGCGCGCTCGATGCCTCGCTGCTGGCCTATCTCGAAAAGCGTCGCCTGCCGACCACCTTGCTCGGCGCTTCGCTTTGCGCTGACTGTGCCCACGGCGACAAGGGCGCAGCCCAGCTGGCTGCGAATCTGGAGGCCGTAGCCGAGTTGCGTGCCGCCGCCGCGCCCGACGCCTGGCTGCCGATCGAGGTCGTGGAAGACAGCCCCGCGGTAGGCGCAGAAAAGCCGCGTTTCGCCTCCGCCCGCCGCCACCTGTTTCGCCGCCTGTTCGGCCGTGGCGTCGATGAGGTCGCTGCCGCCGTGGAGCAAAAGCCGACAGCCCAGCCCGTGCCCGACAAGGCGATCCGCGCCGGCGCCTATGCCCTGACGGAACAGCGGGAGCTGTTGCAGATTGTCGCCGGACGCAAGGACGGCCAGCCGTTTCGCGTCACCCTCCACGAGGCCCTGCCGGCGCTTGACATCACCATCGGGCCGGGCTGCACGGTCTGCGAAGCCTGCTTTCGCGTCTGCCCCACCGGCGCCATTTCGATTACCGAAAATCCGGGCGACTGGGCGCTGATGTTTCAGCGCGATCGCTGCGTCGGCTGTGCGGTCTGCCTGGAGGTCTGCCAGCCGCGGGTGCTCGACGCCGCTGCCGCATTCGATCTCGCGCCCGATCAACCGGCACGCACCCTGATCAGCCTGGCCAAGCAGCGCTGCGACCGCTGCGACCGCTTTTTTGTCTCGCCGCGCCCGGAAAAAACCTGCCGGGTTTGCAGCGATGATCAGGACGCCTTCACCGCCATATTCGGCGGCTAGCGCCATGTTCAGCCGGCCAGGGGCGGATGGTTTTGTAGGGCCGACTTCAGTCGGCAAAGGGATGGGTGGCGCTGTAGGGCCGACTTCAGTCGGCCAGGCGTGGATTGGCGGACTGAAGTCCGCCCTACAGTCCGCCCTACGGTCTGCCCCACAATGAACCAGAAGGAGGACAGCACATGGAATGGGAATTCACCGCCGAAGATGTCGTCAAGGGCCGCACCGGCTACGACCTCGCCGATTTCCGCCACGGCCTGGCCGAGGAAGTGCGGCAAAACACCGGGGGCGATGGCGATGCATTCATCCGCACCTATCACCTGATCTACGACCTCTGTTATGCGCTGTCCACCAGCAAGGATCTCGAGGCGCATCTCGCTGCCTACGCCTACGATCCGCCTACCGTACAGTTCCTGCGCGAGCTGGCGCCGGTGATGAGCGCCAATGTCGAAATGCTCGGCGCGATTCTGCAACGTCAGATCATGGACCGCGTCGAGGACGGCATGCCGCTTGAGAATGCCATCAGCGAGGTGGCGGATTGGCACAAGCAAACGGTGGCCGAGCATCCACCTGCGGTGCACTGAGCTGCGGCCGGGCGCTGTCTTGAATACGCCGACAGCACTTGTATCGGTTCACGATTAGCCATGGAGTTCAGCCGACCAACCGAAGCGCCTGCCAATCGGACCCTCCCCCCTTCATGGGGGGAGATGGAGGGGGGAGGACGTTTTCGGGCGTCGCCCCATCCCCTCCCCAGCCCTCCCCTTGAAGGAGAGGGAGACCACGCTTGGCTGAACTTTGTGGCAAATCAGGTATCAGTTTGCGTAATAGGCGATCAACGCCGCCAGTTCGAAATCGCTGAACGGATTGCGCCAGCCGGTCGTCCTGTCGCCGCGCACGCCAAGCAGCAGACGCGCGGCGAACTCTTCGCGCGGCATCGACTTGAGCTGTGCCACGAGGCTCTTTGCCGGCAGCAGGCTGTCGGCGCTCGCGGCGTCATGGCAGCCGGCACAGCTTGTGCGGTGAATCGATGCGCCGAGCGTCAGCATTTCCGGTGTGGGCTCGGCCGCCAGCAGCATGCGTGCATCGAAGGGGTGACGCTGCTTCAGCGTCGCTAGGGTTGCGGAAAGCGCGCGCCAGTCACTGCGGGCGATTGAAGCGCGCATGGCAATTACGGATTTCGGATCGCCATCGGTCCGCCGCAACAACAGCGGCAGCGAAGACAGCGCCCCGTTCAGGCGCTTGACCAGTCCCTCGCGTTCCAGCGGCCCGCCTTCACCGGCCATCAGCCGGCGCACGTCGCCTGCCATCACGGTAACTTCGGCCGCCAGCCGTCGCTCATGTTCTCCCGCGGCATGGACGACGGCGCAGCAACACGCCGCCGCCAGACCGGCAAGGATGAAGCGGCCCCGCACCGTTGCTTACTGAAGGCTGACCTTGTGCTCCAGCGGGCCGGCCTTGGTCAGAGTCCACTCGACCATGGAGCCGGAATAAAGCCTGGCCTTCTTGTTGCCGACCAGTTCGCTGGAAACGAACCAGCCGATGGAAGCCAGATGGCCGGTGTTGCAGAAGTTGATCTGCTCGCCGCTGGTGGGCACATTGGCCACCTTGAACAGCTTTTCAAGTTCGGTCTTGGGACGGAACACTCCGCCGCCGTTTTCGGTGGTCCAGCCCGACGGCAGATTCTTGGACCCGTGCAGGGTGCCGCTCTCGCTGGCCTTGGGGTTCCGGTTGATGCCGACATACTGATCCTCGGGCCGGCTATCGACCAGCAGCACACCCTTTGCCTTCGACGCTTTCACGTCATCGACGGTAGCGACCATCTCCATGCGCAGGTGAGGCGTGAAGGTCTTGGCTGCCACCACCTTGGCCGCACCTGTTTCGAGCGGATTGGCCTTGTCCTTGGCCCAGGCCGCCATGCCGCCGTTGAGGATCGACACATTGTCGTGACCGAGCACCTTGAAGGTCCAGTAGATGCGCGTGGCCCAGCCCATGTCCAGGTAGGCGCCGCCGGGCGCAACCAGCACGACGTGGGTATTGTTGTCGACGCCGAGGCTGCCGATGTGGGCGACCAGCTTGTCGAACTTGGCCGGGAGCATTTCAGGTACCTTGTCGGCCCGTTCCTCGCGCCAGCCGGACTTGGCGAAGTCGGTATTCACCGCGCCGGGAATATGGCCGCGCAGGAAATCGGACGTCCCCTGCATGTCCACGACGACAATGCCGGGCTTGCCGAGATTGGCCTTGACCCAGGCGGCGTCGACCAGCGGATCGGCGGCGAAGGCCGTACCGATGAAACCGAACAGGAACGTCAAGGCCAGCCAGAACGACCGGCCGCTATTCATCAATATATTTTTCATGAGTCTCTCCTCCATCAGGTTTGTGGGTTCTGCCGGGTGCTGCTTGCTTCAAGTGCTGACAACCAGGTCGGCGGCCAGGAGAGCGGCAATGACGCCGTCCCAGTCGCTTTCCCGCAGGTCCTGACGCCGGATATCGACGATGTCGACGCGATGCGCCGATGTCGTCTGCCGCAGCGCGGCGATCACGGTCTGGGCGTCGGGAAACAGACCGGTATTCAATTGCACGATGTTCATGATGAACTCACAGCGAAAGCACGATGTCGGCGTTGGTCATCGCCAGGGCCAGTGCCGAAGCGTCGAGCAGGGGCAGATCCTCGGCCATTTCAGCCACGGTGGTTTGCGGCGCGATGCCGGTCAGTTCCAGCAGTTCTGCATTGGCGGCATTTTCGGGCGTTTCAGCCACGGGCCCGGTCATGAAAATCAGACCGACCTGGTGACCGAAGATGGTCAGGCCGGCGGCGACGCGCATGGCTTCGGCGTGATCATGTCGCGCCAGCACCAGAAGTCTTTTCTCGCTATTTGTACTCACAGGCTCACCACCTTGCGCGCCTCGCCCATCAGGGCGCTGTTGGCTGTCTGGCTGCCGGACTCGACCGGGCAGACCAGCCCCGGACAGAAGCGGTGCCACGATTCCTCGCAGACCACCGCGCGATCGGCCTGCGTCAGCGCCGCCGTCAGGTCGGTGTCCCTTAGCCCGAGCACGCCTTCGTGCGTGAAGAACGCGCCGTTGCTGCACCCGGCGCGGCGTGCAGCGAGCAGCAGCGGATACAGCAGTCGCCCACCCGCTGCCGTGCTGACATGGAACAGGATATCCATCAGGCCATTCTCCGTCGTGAAAGTATCCAGCCGCCGGCGAAGGCCGCGAGCAGCGCGGCGCCGGCCGCCATGGCGATGACAGCGCGGGAGGCGCCGGAAGTCGGCGCTGGCGAGACGGCGGCAAGCACCGGCGACGCGACGGCTGGCGCCTCGGCGCGGCGTTCCGGGTAGGTGGCGGCATCGACGGGCAGGCTGCCGTCGGCGGCCCACTCCGCCCAGCCGCCCGAATAGATGCGCGCGGCAAACCCGTGGCCGGCGACCAGTCGCGTGAAATAGGCGAGCCCTTCGTAGGCATCGTGGGCATAGGCGATCGCGCCATTCGCCGGCAATGGCGGACGTGCGGCAAGCGTCATCGCCGGCAGCAGCATGGCGCCCGGCAGATGGCCGCCTCGCGCAGCGCGAACCGTTTCGCCCCAGTACTCCAGTTCGCTGCGGCCATCGAGCAGCGTCACACCTGCGGCTTCGCGCCGAAGCTCCTGTTCCAGCTCCTGCTTCAGCACCACGCGTTCGGCGCGCATCGGCGCGGTAAATACGGCGGCGCGGATGATGCCGCGTTCATGTCCCGGAGATGCATCGGTGCGCCCGGACAAGACGCGCGCCAGCGGTTCCGTCAGGACGCGCACCTGCCGCTGGCCAGCGAGATACAAGAGTCCGCCGACGAAATCGCGCGCCGTGGCGTCCTGGCCGACGACCAGCACCGCTTCGCTGCCGTCCAGGCCCGCCGTGCCAAGCAGCCAGAGGATGTCGCGCTCGCTCGGCAAGCGACGATGCGGACCGAGAAAATCTTCCGCCGGCAGGCAGCGCGCACCTGGCAGGGATGACCGCTTGCAGTCGGCCAACGGGCGGCTGTCGATCACGACTTCATTGGCGACAGCGGACGTTGCGTAGTGGAACGCCTCGTCCGCGTGCGCCGCGGCCAACGCCGTCAGGCCGATGGCGAATACCACAAGGTTTGCAGCGACCCGCATCGTCAGCAACCGCCGAAACGCTTCGCCGCGGGCGGCGCACCGCCCGCACCCACCGGGGCCGGGGGATTGTCGATGTAATAGCCCATCAGGTCGATCACCGTCACCTTGCCGAAACCGGGCAGGTCGAGTTCGGGCAGGGTTTCCGGCGGCGCCGGCTTTTTCGATGCCGCGATGGTCTCGTGCGGTAGCGCGGCAAGCGAGAAGCCAAGGGCGCAGACGGCGACAGTCAGCACCAGGCTCACGGAACAGAAAATCACGCCGGTGCGATTCAGCATGCTGATTCTCCGCTCACAGCGAGTCGCTGAAAAAGGCCAGATACATCATGCCGAAAGCCAGGCAGAACAGCAGCCCGTGGGCAATGGTTTGCAGGTCCAGAGCCATCATTTGCCTCCCTTGTAATGCTGCACCAGGGTTTCGACCGACACGGGCTGGCCCGTGACCGGATGAACGACCGGCGGCGTGAAGTAGGGCACGCCGTCCCTGGTGGTCTTCATGCCCGATGGCGGAGCGAAGGTCATCCAGAGAAAGCCGCCGACGCTGGCAATCGCCGAGAGCGCGACGAGGAAACGCAGGAGCTGTCTTTGCCACATGGCATCAGTCCTTCTGGATATAGATGTGCCAGCAATGGGGCGCCTTGACCGTCTCCAGATGCGTGGCATCCAGCTCGTCGCACAGCGGCGGCAGCGCCTCGACCGAGGACGGGTTGTCGGCCAGCACTTCGATGATGTCGCCGACGGCGACCTCGCCGATGGCCTTCTTGGTCATCAACTGCGGCCGCGGACAGGAGACGCCCAGGCAATCGACACGGCGGGCGATCCCGATCTTCGTACCGTCCGCGAGCACTGCTTCGCCCCTGGTGACGGTTTCCTCGACCTTCTTTTTCGTTCCGAACAGTCCCATCTTCCTATCCCCTTGGTCAGGCTTCGACAGTGGCGACCTTGGCCGCCTTTTTCTTCTGGTGTTCCTTCTGGTGCTTCTCGTGCTCGGCGTGCTGCGCGCGCTCGCGGCGCAGGATGCCTCGATACAGGGCGAACAGGAGCGCCGTCTGCACCAGCCCGAAGACGATGGCGGGCACGCCAAGCTTGTCCTGCAGCGTCTGCGCGTTGGCGAATCCCAGTTGCAGCGCCGGCAGATTGACCTGCCCGGTCATGGTCTGCGGCGCGGGCGGCCACCAGCTCGCCGACCACACCAGCGAGAAGAGGAACATGCCGACGAAAGTAAAAATCAGCGCCCACAGCGCGCCGATGTTGCCCTCTCCCGCCTTGACCCAGGTCGAGACGGTGCAGGCCCCGGCCAGCACCATGCCGATGCCGAACAGGAAGAGGCCAGCGAAAGTATTGAGGCCGACATCGAATTGCAGCGGATGGCCGGCGCCTACGCTCATGAAGCCGGTGAAGCCGATGGTGAGAATCATCATCGCCACCAGCATCGCCTTGGTGTTGCGGTAGGTCTTGAACATGATGGCATCGCGCAGCGCGGCGGTATTGCAAAAGCGCGAGCGCTGCATCAACAGGCCGGCCACCGAGCCGAACAAAAATGCGACCAGGCATTCGACAACGGGCGTCATACGTCCCCCTCCAGCATTTTCTTGTAAATCATCGAACCGACCCAGGCGCCCGCGACAATGCCGGACATCGCGAGATAGCCACCGAGGTTCATCTCCGGCATCAGGCCGAAGAAGGTCGAGACGTTGCAGATATAGGCCAGGCGGATGCCGAAGCCCATCAGCAGCCCGCCGATGGTGATGAGAATCCATTCGGAGAGATGGCGCGGCACGCGCCAGTAGAACTCCTTGCTCAGCACCGCGCCGACGAAGGCGCCGAACAGCATGCCGAGGCTGATGTAGATCTTCCAGTAATCGGCGTGGGGCGGAAAAACCACGTTCCAGAAAGGGATGCGCTGCAACTCGTCGCCGAGCACGGCCTGGGCCATCAGCCCGGTCATCATGGTCTCGCCGCCGCCCACCGTCCACGCGCCCATCAGCAGAAACATGAAAATGTCGAGCACCGCGATCGCCGAAAGCGCAATGATCGGATCCAGAGTCTTGCGAAAAAACTCCATGCCTGTCTTCCTCCTGTGTGCAGTCGGCTTACCGGTCAATACCCCGCGGCCGACGCCTTGTTGTGGGAATGATTCTGCAGCACTCCGCCGCGTCTGATGTAGTATTTATTGCAAACATTTTGCCAGCGTGTCGCCGGGGTGGCGGGAAGGATGAAATGACCATCTATCAGGAATCGCAAGGAGTACTCGATCACATGTTCAACGCCTGCACCACGGCGCAGATCAGCGAGTTCATTCCCGAAAAGCGTGGTTTTCGTCTGCACGGCCACAGCACCACAGTCACGCTTGAGCGTGCCTTCTGGAACGTGCTCGACGCCATGGCCCAGGACTGCGGCCTCCCCGTGCCGCGCCTGATTGAGCAGGTGCTCGACAGTTGCATGGTCGCCAACGACAAGAATCTGTCGTCCTGCCTGCGGGTGATTTGCCTCAAGTACCTGAATATCTACGCATCCACCGACGCGAGCGGAGAAGCCCCGGCAAAAATCGATTGCGTGCCGAAAGGCTGAAGCGCTGCGCCGGCGCTGGCGCTGGCGGGACGGCGCCTTATTTCATACGCTCGCCCAACACCGCCTGCACGTCGGCCGTGGTCCACTTTCCACGCACGCCGGGCGGCGCGCCCTCGATGGCCGGGAAGTTCACGAACTCGTGCGTAACGCCGTCCTTGCGCCGGTGACCATATTTGCCGTCGATCAGGATCACGATCGGGACGTGGCCACTCAATCCGGCCGCGGCGAGACGTTTCGCGCCCTGCGGACTTTCGATGTCGATTTCGACGACCTTGAGTTTTGTCCCCTGCGCCGCCAGCCACTCGCGCAACGGCTTGAGCGCGCTTTGTACCGGCGGGTGGGGCATGGCGAGAATCTCCACCGTCGGCGGTGCAGCGAGCGCATGGCCCGCGGCAAGTGCGAGGGCGGTGGCGGCCAGCGCGGCCAGAAAATGTCTGCGGGTCTTCATTGTGCAATCCCTATTTGCAATTGTTGTGCAGCTTCCACATTTCGGCGTGGCCCATGGCCACGGCCCAGTCGGGCGGCGTGCATTTGCCTCCAGCGGCCGTGACGGCCGCGGGCGCCGCAGCGGCCGGCATGACCGCCGCAGCGGCCGGAAACCAGCGCTCGCCGACCAGGGCGATCAGCGCAAGAAACATCACCACGATCGCCGTGCCGCCAGCGCCGACTTTCTGGCTGGCGTGCCGGGTAAACACTTCGCCAATTTCACATGTGCCGCCCGGGCAGTGCTGCGCCTGCCGGCGCGAGAACGCGTTGTAGATCTTGCAGGCCAGACAGATGCCGAATGCGCTCTCGAAGAACATCAGCGTGAGGCAGGTGGCGCAGACGATCAGGTTGATCGGGCCGATCACGTTGTTGAGTACGATCAGGTAGAACATGACGACGGCCAGCGTCCAGCCCACGGCCCACGCGAAACGCTTCTGCGGCGCGCCGGACCATTCCGGCACTTGATTCTTCACCGCGAGGCGGCCGAGGATCATGCTCGGCGAATACTTCGGATTGATGAAAATGCGGATGGTGAAGTCGATCAGGAAGGCAATGACGAAGATTTTCGTCAAGCGAAAATTGCCCATCAGCCACGAGTTCAGGAATGACACCAGGGCGAAGAAGAACAGGATGCCGGCGCTGGCCCGCACTTCGCGCTCGTTGAGCACGGGTACCGAATAGCCTTCCACCGTTTCGCCAAAGCCGATCAGCTTGCTCATTGGGGTTCTTTCTAAAGGTCAGCGCTGACTCGCTCTGCGTACCTGGAATTCCGCTTCGCGGGCAGGTAACGGCGATTCAGCGCTGCGGCAGGCGCAGCACCATGCCCGGCGCCAGCGTGATGTTGTCGATGTGGCCGGCGGCCTTGCCGTCGCGCGACACGAGATGGATATGGATGGCGTTCTTCAAACCACTCTCCTTCGGGATGGCTGGTGCGTACGCACTGATGAACACGCCCGGATGCTTCTCGGAATAAAAGCCGATGATGTCCATGAGCTGGTTCTTCGCAGTGTAGTTGGCCTTCGACTTGGCGAACAGCTCGCTGTTGATCGGCTTGCCGTCGGTGAGGTCGACATTGATGTGCCACTTGACCTCGGCAGGCGTGCCGGCGAGCTGAAAGGGGAAAGGTTTGCTCACGTCGATGCCGGCAGCCGCCGCGCGCGCCTTGACGAAGTCCTGCAATTGCCGGTAACCCTTGACCTCCGCCGGGACGGGCTCCTCGCGCCACTTCGACTGTTGCGTCCACACCGCAAAGACGGCGCCATGCTCGTGCCCATGGTCCATCGTGTAGTCCTTGCCGCGCACCTTGGTGACGTAGGGCTTGCCCTGATAGACGGTGATCTCGCCATCGAGTCCGGCGACGGCGCCGACGCCGAAAGAATCGGGCGTGGCGGCCATGGCGGCGACGGTCAGCGTCTGCGCGGCCTTGCCGCTATCGAAAATGGTCTTTTGCGAACCGGCGTATTCGACCAGGCCGTCTTTCGTCGATTGCACGACGGCAGTGGCACAGGCAGCCAGCACGAGGCCTGCTGCGACGATGGATATTCTTTTCTGCATGAACGTTCTCCTCCCGGTAGGCGGCTGGTGGCCGCATTTTGTGTGCGTGCAATTTAGCAAGGCTGAAAGGCGTTCCGCTATGATCGCGATCATATGAATTCAAAGATCGCACAAGCCCCGGATTGGAAGGCCCTGCTCGCCGGCCAGCCCGAGTTGCGCCTGCTGACGACGGACGAGTTGGACGCAGCGCGGATCACGGAACTGCCGCGGGACGCGCAGTTGTTCCGCCGCGGCGAAACGCCGCGCAAGATTCACTGCCTGCTGAGCGGAGAAATCCATCTGGTGCGCTATTCCCGCCGCGGCGCGGCGATGGTCCTCGCGCGCAGCCACGGCGGCTTCGTTGCCGAAGCGAGCCTCGACGCGCCGCGCTACCACTGCGACGCGCTAGTGGTGGCCGATGCCGTCGTCGTCTCGCTGCCGCTGGCGACCTACCGCGATGCCCTCGACCACAACGCGGCATTCCGGCGCGCCCGTTTTGCAGCCCATGCGCGGGAAATCCGCCGCCTGCGCGCCCAGGGCGAACGTTTGGCCCTGCCTACCGCCGAGGAGCGGCTGACCCATTACATCGAGACCGAAGGCAGCGACGGCAGCATTGAACTCGACCGTCCGCTCAAGGCGCTGGCGGCCGAGCTGAATCTGAGCCACGAAGCTCTCTACCGCACCCTGGCGCGCATGGCGCGGACCGGCAGCATCGAACGTACGGCGAAGGTCCTGCGCTTGCGCTGACTATTTTCGCAGCGGGTAGGGCGCTAGCTCTTGAGCACCTTGCCGTCGCCATCGCGCACGGTCACCTTGACCGGAAAACCGCTGCGCACGCTCTGCGTCACGACGCAGAAATCCTCGAACTGCTCCAGCACGCGGTCCAGGTGTTCCATCGAATCGGCCGGCGAATCGACCTGAATCATGACGTCGACACTGCCGACGCGCAGGCGCTTCGCCTCGTTGCGCTCCATGTGCGCGGTGACCACCGTGACGATCGGGCCGGGACTGTTCTTGAACTTGCGCAGCGCGAACAGCAGGCTGGCCGAGAGGCAATTGGCGATGCCGGCAGCGAGCAGGCGCGAGGGATTGGGGCCGGCACCCTTGCCCAAAGGCTCCGGCTCGTCGGCCAGCAGCGGCGGAATGTTCTGGTCGAAGCGGATCAGGAAGGCAAAGTCGTCCTGCTGTTCGAGGGTGAAAGAGAACTGCTGCGATTCACTCATGATTTACTCCTGATGAAAGTCGGCGCTGGTGGTACGGCGATTTCCGGGGTCAGCTTGCGGCGGACAGCCACTGCTCGATCTTGTCGCGGCTGGGCACGCCGCCGGCATGTACCACCTTGCCTTCGATCACGACCCCGGGCGTACTCATCACCCCGTAGCCCATGATGTCCTTGATTTCCTCCACTTTGTCGAGTTGTACGGCTACGCCCTTGACGCGCGCGGCCTCCTCGATCAGCTTGAGCGTGGTCCTGCAATTGGCACAGCCGGTGCCGAGGACTTTGATGTTCAACATTCGCATGGCTCCTGTTCGATGAGTGAAAAGCCGGTCGCATAAACCAAGCGGCCACAGTGGGGAAGACGAAGCAGTGCGCGAAAGGATGCAGGCGGCGGCGACATTCATTCTTCGCGGCGGAATCGCGCGGCAATGAAGGTGATGCCGACCGCCACCGCCAACAGGCCGAAGGCGATGCCGGCCTGGCTGACACGCTCGGGCGCCAGCAACAGCAGGGCGCCCAGTTCCAGCATCATCACGCCGGACATCAGTTTCAGCAGGCGGCCTTCACGCTCGGTAAGCTTGCGCGCACCGAGACTGCCGGCAAAGACGGCGACGATTACCGCCAGCGGCACGACGTAGATCAGGTTGTAGAACGCCAGATAGCCATAGCGGGCGGCCGGCGACAAATCGGCCAGCGTCAGCAGGCGCGTATAGACCATCGGGAAACCGGCAGTGCACAGCAACTCGTAGAAGTTGGCGGCGATGGCCAGGAAGGCCGTGGCGGCGATCATCGCCGGCATGTTTTCGGCGCTGAGGATGCTGCGCGTGCGGCGAAAGATATCGGGCTTCTTCGATTCGGGAATCGAGAGCGTGAGTCCTTTTTCGAACCAGAAATAATCCTTGACGCTGACCGCGCCGACGAAGACCGCCAGCGCACCGGCGGCCAGCGTCACCCAGGCCAGATGGCCGAAGAGCTGGAAGACATTGAGCCATGCCGCCATGAAGGCGAAATACATGAGGCCGGAGATCGCGACGAACACGCCGCCGATGACCAGCATGCGCGTGCGGCTTTTCTGATGCGCCATCATCGAGAGCAGGAACAGCAGCACGAAGAAGGCGCAGGGGTTGAAGGCGTCGAGCCCGGCCAGTACCAGCGTCAGTGCCGGCAGCGAGAGGCGGGCGGGGTCCAGCGCGCCGATCAGCGGCAGATTGATTGCGGTGGCGGGCGCGAGCGGCGCAGCGGCCGGCACGGCCCCGCCGACGCCCCCGCCGACGCGCGCACGGCAGTCGTCGAGTCGCTGGCGAAGAGTCGCGCCGGTGGTCTCGTCGTCACCCCAGCCGACATGCATTTCGCCGCAGAACAGCCACGCCGGAACGCTGACCGCCTCTTCGCCAAGGGCGCGCGCCATGGATTCGTACTTCCGCACGTTTTCCGGGTGGCGGCTGAGTTCCAGCGCATGCAGCTTCGCCCAGGGTCGCGACCGGGCGATGGCCTCGATGTAAGGATGCGCCGCCGTGCAATGCGGGCAGGTCAGCGACCAGAAAAAGTAGAGCTGTATCTGCGGCGTGCCATCGGCGTCCTTGACGAACCAGGGGTCTTCCGCGCGTGCGGCAAACGGCACCAGCAGCGTCAGGCAAAAGAAAAGCAGGACAAGAAAGCTGGAGCGCTTCATCGCCGCGGGCCGGCCATTACCTGTCGTATCCCGAACAGGGGATGCAGACATGCTTGTCGCCCACCACGCGCAGATAGGCCCGCGCCGTCAGTTCGTGACAGGCGGCGCAGGGCACGAAGCCCATGGTCTCGGGCAGCCAGTCGCGGTCGAATTTGAAGACTTTTTCGACGGTCAGCACGTCGGATTCGGGCGCGTCCCAGACCAGATTCACCAGTTCCATCTGCTCGCTCTCGGGAATCTCGTCGGGTTCGATGCCCTGCCCGCGCTTGGTCATGAAGGCGGATTCGGCGATCTGCTTTTGCAGCGTCGGCTTGTAGCTGATGCGCAGCGCCCGGTGGGTCTTTTTCTCGATCAGCGTCACCGCCAGCTTGCCCAGCGGCTGCTTGCTCATGTTGCCCTTGCCCAGGGTGCAGCCCGTGGCGTATTGCACGCCGTCGGCAAAACACATGCCGCCGTGGTCCTCTCCGATTTCCACCACGGCATGCAATTGACCGCCGCCCGAACGCTTGACGCCCAACTCGCGCAGCGCGGCGAGACCGGCACGCACTCCGGCCACGCTGGCCCAGCAGCGGTGGCCGTGAAATTCCAGCGCGTGCAGCAAAACTTGTTTCGTATCGCTCATGTCCATGGTGTTCTCCCAGTCAATGCATCACATCCCAGAATAACTTGGCTGCCACCGCCAGCAGCAGGCCGCCGTATAGCCGCTTGACCCGCGCCGGCTTGGCGCGCGTGGCCATGAACCAGGCGCCGGCCTGGGCGCCGGCAATGGCCGCGAGCAAGGTCAGGCCGGTCAGCAGCGGATCGAGTCGCCCGGCCGCTGCGTGGGCCGCAAAGCCCGAAATTGAGGCGAAGGTGACAATGAAACTGGTGGTGGCCACCGCCCGCTTGGTCGGGAAGCCCAGAGCCATCAGCACCGGCGCGACGATGAAGCCGCCGCCCACCCCGAGCAGTCCGCCGACGAAACCCTCGCCCGCCCCCAGGCCGAGGCCGATCAAGAGTCGGCGCTGGCGGGACGGCGGCTCGGCCGCTTCCTGCGCCCCCGCCTTCAGGCTGTAGGCACCCGCCAGCGCGGTGAATGCGGCGAAGAGCAGCAGCAAGGCATCGCGCGGCACATAATCCATGCACCAGGCGCCCAGCGGCGCGGCCAGAACAGCGCTCACCGCCGCCGGCAAACCGCCGCGAAAATCCACCAGACCTTCGCGCCAGTAGCGCAGAAAGGCCGAGAGCGAGGTGGCGCCGTTGAGCAGCAGACCCAGAGGGATTGCCACCGTCTTCAGCGGCAGTTCGAGCCATTTGAAGATCGGCACGTAGAGCATGGCGCCACCCAGCCCCAACATGGAAAACACCAGCGATACGGCAAAGACCAGCGCGGTGGCGATGAGATGGGTCGAGGTCAGGCTGTCCATGCTCGCTCACCGCCCGACCATCAGAACTTGTAGAAGTCCCGGTTGAGGTAGGCGGTCACGTCATCCACGTCCTGCGCGGAGAGGGCCGGGGCATAGTAGTCGCCCCAACGCACCACGTCCTTGCGCAAAGCAGCGAGGGACTTGATCTTGCGCTTCGGCGAGGTGTAGAGCTCGGTGCCGTGGCAATCGAGGCAGACCTTGTGCACCTCCATGCCGCGGACAGGATCGCCCTTGGGTGCGTCGGTGCAAGCCGTCAACAGCAAGACGCCGGCCAGGACGTACAAGAACTTTCCGTGCGCGCTCATTTTGCCGGCCCTCCGCCCTGCCCTCCGCCCTGCCCTCGTCCGCGCGGACCAAGCGGCTGACACTGCCCTTCACGCCCGGCGGCGCGAGCGCGCTCCTGCATGTCGCGGCGGTGTGCGTTGCGCAGAACCTCCTTTTCCGCAGCCGACCGCGTCGCCTGCATTTTGGCGCGATAAGCTTCGCGCTCCTCGTGGCTCATCTGGTCGGCGCAGTAAATGAGTTCGCGCCGCACCGGACTGGCGGGAGCGGTGGCCGGCTGGGCAACTGCCTGCGCTGCCGTCGCCGTCAGGGCGAGCAGCAGCAATCGAATGCTTCGCTGTTTCATGGTGAAATCCCTTTCGCTTGAAACCGTCGGCGCCAACAGTGGTCCGCGCCGCAATCCGTGCCGGCGGCACGGACCATGTCGATGGCGGCCTATTTAGCCTGCAGCCGCTACAGAGGGTGACGATGCTCCCGTAATCAATTGAAAAATGCCGGCCGTTTCTCTGCACAGACTACCAATGTACGAATCGATGCAATCATTTGCCATACCCGGAAAGGGGTAGAGCGCGATATTCCGAAGCTCCGAACAGGCGGCGCACGCCTTTGCGTCCCGGTTACAGCACCGCGTTGAACACATAGCCGACCAGCAGGATGCCGGCCGACACCACGCCGACGAAGGTGGCGATCAGCCGCGGCTTCAGCACCTTGCGCAGGATGATGATCTCGGGGGCGGAGAGCGCGATCACGCTCATCATGAAGGCGAGCACGGTGCCCAGCGCCGCGCCCTTGCCCATCAGCGCCTCGACGATGGGGATGATGCCGGCGGCGTTGGTGTACATCGGCACGCCGATCGCGACGGCGGCCGGCACCGACCACCAGGGAGCGTCCTTGCCCATGATCGAGGCCATGAAGTCCTCCGGCACGTAGCCGTGGATGCCGGCGCCGAGCGCAATGCCGGCGAGGATGTAGGGCCAGACCTTGCCGACGATCTCGCGCACGTGATGGAAGCCGCTGCCGATGCGCTCGCCCCAGGAGAGCGCAGGAAGGTCGACGCCGCTGACCGGCTGGCTGTTCTGCATCGCGCGCACCCAGTCTTCCAGGTGACGCTCCATGCCGAGCTTGCCGATCACCAAACCGGCGACGATGGCGACCAGCAGTCCCATGACCAGGTACAGCGCGGCGACTTTCCAGCCGAACATGCCGAACAGCAAGGCCAGCGCGACTTCATTGACCATCGGCGCCGAAATAAGGAAGGAAAAGGTAATCCCGAGCGGCACGCCGGCCTGCAGGAAGCCGATGAACAGCGGCACGGCGGAGCAGGAGCAGAAGGGCGTGACGATGCCCAGGGACGCTGCCATGACGTTGCCGACGCCGAGCCGCCTGCCGGAGAGCATGGCGCGCGTGCGCTCGGGCGAAACGAAGGTATGCACGATGCCCATCAGGAAGACGATGCCGGTGAGCAGCAACAGCACCTTGGGCGTGTCGTAGAAGAAGAATTGCAGCGCCCCGCCCAGATGGCTGGCGCGCGCCACCGGCAGCGCCGCGACCAGCGCCTCGGACACGGGAAGCAGCGTCCGGTAGAGCGCGAACCAGAGCAGGGCCGCCAGCGCCAGGAACAAAAAGGGCTGCCGGCCGGGCCAGCGTTTGAGGTAGATGGCAAGGGTTTGCATGCGGGGGTCTCCGGAGCAAAGGCAGCGGGGAAAACATCCCGGCTTACTTCGAAGACGAATGCGGCGGCAAAAGGATGCAGGCGGCCGGCAAATCCTGCGCCGGTGCGGCCTTGGCGGGCAAGAGCCGAACCGGCGCATGGGGATCCGTCGAGCGAAGCTGCTCGCCACGATGCGCGGCGAAGTCTCGGCCCGGTCGCGTCGAAAACCGATGGTTCAGCTGAAGCAGCACGGAAGGGATAGCGGCGATGCGGCAGGGGGCGTCCGCACCACGCTCGATCACCGACGCTCGTCTGGGAGTGGGGTATAACTCTTGATCAGCCAAAAGCGACGTTCGGGCGGCAAGCCAAACAGTTTACCGATGGCGACTTGCCGGACTGCAAACCGCTAGATCTTACTTGCGGCTCCCGCAACCTCAACAGAGATATTTCCCACGGCATCCCAGCGCATCTGTATGTGACCCGGCGTGGGACCAAGTCCTCGTCTGCGTCGAACGATTCCCTTGATCGTCCGCTCGACTGTCCGGTCGTAACGGTTGGCCGTTTTTCTCGGAAGGCTAGTGTAGTAAATTTCGTTCGTATGCTGACGAATCCGCTCAATGTCATCAAGCGATGGGCGCGGAGTTCTTCCTCTGTTGTATGCGGTAAGAAGAGCATATGCATCGTCATTGACGACAATATCCTGCCAGATATGCTCGTAGTCACCATTTGGGGAGCCGTGGTGGGGGATCTTAAAGACGCGTGCATGACCATCTGGAAACTGATTGCACGAAAGTACCGCCTGCCAACCAAGAAGCCTATTTCCGTGCTCCTCCAAGTCGGCACCAAGAAGTATCCGCCGCTCGCCCCATTTCACCCACAGTGCCACCGCATTGTGATTTCTCTGCGGACATGGAAAACCAGATCGTGCTGGACGTGGCCCCCTTCCTCCGCGAGCCTCTGCTTCCAAAGCATGCCAGGCAGAGGCCATTTCCTCCATCGCCATTTGAATAGATTCCGGAGATGGCGACAGAGCAATAACCTCGCAGTCATCCCTACGAAAGATACGGCTATCTGCCTGCGTCCGAACTGGTGGACGATAAGACGCAGGCGTTGCGTATTTGCGTTTGAGCAACGTGTCTAGGCTCCGGCCCATTTCCCTCACGCCGGATTTCTCATTATCGAAGCTAACCTGATGGGTGCTGTAAAGGCCAACGATGCATTGGAATTCATCGTTCGCGAGCGCATGAGAAAACACAAGGCTTGCCGATTGGCACTGCTCCACTAACTCGCTCAATCCAGCAACGTGGTCGTCATGCCAATGCGTTGCTACGATTAGCTTTACGTCTTTCGTTGGGTCGACGCCAAGTGATCTTAGGTAGGATAGGTTGAAAGGTTCTGGACTCGCTTTGGTCTGCCTACAACTGTCGACCAATATCCACTCACCATTCCCTACGTGTACAGCGAGCGCCTCTCCAACTCCAGTGCCAAATAACGAAATTTCAAGCGTGTCTGCCGCAGGCGGGCTAGACGAGGCGAACATTACTCAAATAGAGCCGCAAATTTCTTGGCGTTCTCTTTCGCACGACCAATGTCACGCGTGGTGAGACCTGGGAGCCGCTTAAAACGGATTCGCGAGACGCGTTGCCGTGGTACTCCACGGCCGTCCTCGTAGCCAACTGCCCAATAGAAAAGGGATCCTGGTCGGACCAGGTTTAGGTCATTCGAGTCAACCTCCCGAAGATCTAGGTCGACTTCTTCGTCTTCGTTCTCTGGATTGGTCTTATCTGAAATGAAGGCAACAAAACTATCCTTCTTTACTTCTTTGACTTGCCCCTCCCACTGATGTAGCAACTGGAATGAGCGTAGAAACAAATCATCATCACGAACTCTGGGAATCGGCCGAATCTCGCGGATACCATAGTCGCGAAGACTTTCCTCCTCGGGTTCGATCGATGTTACGAGTTCAAGAGGACGATGGATTTTTCGGAAGACAGGCGCCTCGCGATACCCGGAGGAAACAGCCTCATCAAACTCATCAATAGCTATCGCAAGCGCTGTACTCTTCATTTGGCAGTATCCGAAATCAGCCCGAGACAAACGCTCCCGGCACGAGTTAATGCCTTATCCCAATCCTCATCGAGGACCTTACAGGCATCCAGAGCAGTCTTGTTTTCACCTAGCTCGACATGATCATTAAAAGCAACTTCTACAAGCCAATCCTTCGCAGGGAGAGGTTGCTTCAGGACGGGTTTGACCGAAATATTGAATAACCCATCACGATCATCGTCCCTACGACTCTCAATCACCAATGACTTCATGCCAGGTGTTTTAACGTACGGTAGCCACGATTCTTTAGGTGCTAATGTATGTCCGACACAATGCCAACTATCCTCATTTGGCATCCGGTATTGAATTTCCCGGTTCATTCCAATCTGCTTAACGGGCGTGTATTCGAGTAGTCTGAAAGTCCCAATCACCAGATCGCGTAGTGGGCCAAATTTGGATTCATCGGCAGTTTTAGCCACGAAGCGCTCGCCAACCACTTCAATGCGTACCCACGCCATCGTAAAGATCGCGATGTCATTGGAGATCATTTCAATAGTAGCGTTATCTGTCTCCGTAGCGGGAAGAAGCATCTGCTTCTCAAACCATGCTGGATGAAAGATGCCTGGGTTAAAGGAGCCAATTAGAACTATAGAAGCACTGTCTGCAGCCTTCTGAATCACTGTTCAAGCTCCTAAAGCCAATCTATTGAAGGTTAGCCAAATTTGCGTCGAAAAAGACACGAGCGTCAAAGTTACCATTGTCCTTAGAGAAGAAATTGGCGCTCAAACGAGGGAAGATTTTGCATTTTATGCCATTCCGCTCGAAATGGTAAAAACTCCATGATGGCCGATTCAAGACAATTTCTGAGCGCCGGGTTTTGGCCGCTCTTAACGCTACACATTCTTCGAAGCCGACACTGAACCAGAATTCGGCTTGACCGTTCCAATCAAAATGAGAGTGTCTCCTTCGGCCTACAAACTCAAATTCGCGAAAAGCTGGCGACCGGCGGCTTGATCGCGGATTGCCGACTGTCCCTCGCGAAGACGGCAAGCCCCTTGCGCGGCGGATCGGTCAGGCCGCCGCGTGATGGAAGACCCGGATTCTGGGCGCAATCTTTTCCTGAAGTGTGCGGGCCGCTATCCGCATGTCGTACTCCGTCTGCAGGTTCATCCAGAACCGGGGTCCATTCCGAAAAACAGGCCCAGGCGCAGTGCCGTGTCGGCGGTTATCGGTCGGGCGCCATTCACCAGTTCGCTGATGCGACGGGGCGATACATCGATGTCGACATTGCGAACTACAAGATTGGTAGCCATATCGATCTCCACTGCAGTAATCATTGATTGCAGTCTAGCGACAGTGTGATTGCACTGCAGTCACATTCTGCCGGTGGTCGAAGGCCAAGCCTGGCCGACCCGTGCCAATACGCAAGCGCTGCACTCGTGGTCTGCTTCGCAAATGCTGCGACCGCTGTAGGGCCGACTTCAGTCGGCCGGGGTGGATTGGCGGACTGAAGTCCGCCCTACAGTTCGCCCTACGGTCTGCTCTACGGTCTGCCCCGCAATCCGCACTGAACAGCGCCGCCGTCTCGCCAGCGCCGACTTTCGGGGCTGTGGTCGTGGATCGGCGGCGATGCGCCGCGGCCCGGTTACGCTTCGGGTCCGCGCGGGACGAAACAGCAGACTTCGCCGTTGGCGTCGAAGCTCACCTGGCAGGCTTCGGTCAGGCGCGCCTTGAGCCGCGCCCGCGCCCGCTGCACCCGCGACTTGGCGGCCGGTAAACCCAGGCCGATGCGGACGGCGTAATCCTTCTGGCTCATGCCCTCGATGTCGCAGCAAGTAATCGCGTCGCGATCTTCCGCCGCCAGTTCGGCCAGCACGCGCGGCAGGCACTGCGCCAGGCCATCGACCGGCGCGAGCACGGCTTCCGGCTCGGCGGCCAGATCCTCGGGCAGCGGCACCTGGTCTTTGGCCAGGCGCAGGCGGTCGATCAGCAGGTTGCGCGCGGCATGAAACAGCCAGGCTCTTGGACTGTCGAGACCGCACAGGCCATTCGGCCGGCGCATCGCGCGCAGAAAAACTTCCTGCAACAGATCGTCGCCCTCGGCCTCGCTGCGCGCACGATGGCGCAGGAAGCGGCGCAGTTCGGTTTCGTGGGCGTTCCAGGCGTCGGTGAGGCAGCGCATGTCAGCTTTTGGCGCAACAGCCCCGCTGATCCTGAATCGGCGGACAGGGCACGGTGCCGTAGGAACAGAACACGCAGCAGTCGCCGGGCTTGGGCTTGAGCAGCGCGTGGCAGCCTTCGCACTCGTAAAACCACTGGCAGGCGTCGGTGGGCATGGTCTCGGTTTTGACGTGCCCGCACAGTGGACAGGTCAGCGTCGATTCGAGAATGATCTCAGCCACGCTTTTCCCGCACCAGATCGAAGCGTGCCAGGCCCAAGGCATCCGTCGCCGCGCAGAGCCGACGGTCGATACTGGCAAAACCGGCGCCCAGGCGGCGCGCGACCGCCAGATGCAGTGCGTCGCCTGGGCGCAATGGGCTGGGCGATTCCATGAGTACCGCCGCAGTACGGAAATCCGCCGGCTCAATTTCCACGGTGCCAAGCTGCGTCGACGCAAACCGCTGAAAATTGGCGAGCGCCTGTTGGCGAGTCTCGGCGTCGATGGCGCCGGTCCGCTGCTTGATGCCACCGATGCTGGCCATCTCGGTCAGGGTCCAGGCTGAAATCATCAGCCTTGATTTGTGCTGACTTTCGAGGCGCGTCACGAGTTCTGCCGCGCCAGGCTCTCTAAAGAAGATCGCGCCCAGTACCGAAGTGTCGATGTAGATCACAGCAGGTTCTGGTCGCGCATCTCGGCGACAGTCAGCCCCGTGGTCGCCGCCGCTGCCACCCAATGGTGCAAGTCAGACCAGCCGAAGCCCACGGATCGCGGCTCGGGAACGAGGCGCGCCACCGGTTTTCCCCGCCGGGTGATGACGAGTTCCCCACCTGCCTCAACGTCCGCAAGCAAGGCGGATAAATGCGACTTGGCATTTGCCACAGTGGCACTTTTCATGGTCAGGGCTCCTTCAGATGGTCAGCTAGAGCAATACTCTGAGCTATGTTGGTCATCCTGTAAAGCATAGGCCTCTGTCAAACGGGCGGTTTCAGCCGCGCTCGTACCAGCCCTTGCTGGCATTGACCACCTTGACCACCAGCAGCATCACGGGCACCTCGATCAGCACGCCGACGACGGTGGCGAGCGCGGCGCCGGATTCGAAACCGAACAGGCTGATCGCGGCAGCGACCGCCAGCTCGAAGAAATTGGAGGCGCCGATCAGCGCCGACGGACAGGCCACGTTGTGCTTCTCGCCGACCGCGCGATTGAGCCAGTAGGCCAGCGCCGAATTGAAGAAGACCTGGATCAGGATCGGTACGGCGAGCAAGGCGATAATCAGCGGCTTGTCGATGATGGCCTTGCCCTGGAAGGCGAACAGCAACACCAGCGTGGCCAGCAGCGCCGTGATCGACCAGGGCCCGATCTTCGCCATCATGGCGTCGAAGTGGGCCTGCCCCTTGCTCAGCAGCGACTTGCGCCAGATCTGGGCGAGGATCACCGGGATCACGATGTAGAGCACCACCGAAGTGAACAGCGTGTCCCACGGCACGGTGATGGCCGAGATGCCGAGCAGGAAGGCCACCAGCGGGGCGAAGGCGACGATCATGATGCTGTCGTTGAGCGCCACCTGCGACAGGGTGAACAGCGGATCGCCGTTGGTCAGCCGGCTCCAGACGAAAACCATCGCCGTGCAGGGCGCGGCGGCAAGCAGGATCAGGCCGGCGATATAGCTGTCGAGCTGATCGGCCGGCAGCATCGGCGCGAAGATGTTGCGGATGAACAGCCAGGCCAGGAGGGCCATCGAGAAGGGCTTCACCAGCCAGTTCACGAACAGCGTGACGCCGATGCCTTTGACATGGTTGCGGACTTCGTGCAGCGCGCCGAAATCCACCTTGACCAGCATCGGGATGATCATGATCCAGATCAGCAGGCCGACCGGCAGATTGACCCGCGCCACCTCCAGCTTGCCCAGCATCTGGAAGGGCGCCGGCAACCATTGGCCCAGCGCGATGCCGACCACGATGCAGAGAAAGACCCAGACGGTCAGGTAGCGCTCGAAGGTGGACATCGGCGCACCGGCGGCGACCTTGGCAGTGACCTCGCATTGTGCTGACATGGACTACTCCCCGGTGTGAATTTGGCGTGCCGCCAGCGCCGACTGTTCAGGGCTCATGGTTTCCAGCGGCAGGGCGAGAAAGGCTTCGATGCGCTTCTTCAGGGATTGATAGGCTTCCTCGAAGGCCTCGCGCCGCGCCTCGATTGGCTCGACATGGGCCGGATCGGGAATGCCCCAATGCGCCGTAGCCGGGTGGCCGGGCCAGACCGGGCAGGTTTCTGCGGCCGCGTTGCCGCAGACGGTAAAGATGAAGTCGAAAGTCGGCGCTGGCGGTACGGCGCTGGCGTTGAACTCGTCCCAGGATTTGCTGCGTGCGCCCGCGCAGGGCACGCCGTGCTTCGCCAGGGTTTCCAGCGCCACCGGATTGACCACGCCGCCCGGCTTGCTCCCCGCCGACCACGCCTTGACGCGGCCCTTGCCGAGATGGTTGAACAGCATCTCGCCGAGAATGCTGCGGGCGGAATTACCGGTGCACAGCACCAGCACCTTGAAAGTCCTGCTCATCGCCATACGCTCCTCAAAGATCGAAATCGGCATCGAAAGGCTTCGCGCCTTTCACTACCGGCAGAGTCAGCGTCCGGTCCCAGTCGCTCCAGCCGCCGTTGTAGACGCGCACGTCCCTGTAGCCGATCGCCTTCAGTTGCAGCCAGGCCAGGGTGGAGCGGAAACCGTCGTGGCAGTAGGTGATGACGGTGTTCGTACGCGGCACGTCCTTGTAAATCGCGGCGATCTCGCTCAGGGATTTCCACTGCTGCGACTGGCCGTCGACCCCCTGCAGGCTGACGATGTTGATGGCGCCGGGAATGTGTCCGCCCTGTACCGAATGCTGGATGCGGCTGCCGTCATACATGTCCGCCGGACGGGCGTCGAGCAGCGTGATCTGCGCATCGCGCCCGGCGACGACGCGGCGATAGACATCGGTCCAGCCGACCATGCCGGTGGCCGGCGCGGCTTTCAGCGTCACCTTTCCCGGCGGGCGCTTTGCCGTCGGCGCTTTGCTCAGTTCGTTGAACCCGGTCCAGCCGATGGTGCCGCCATCGAGCAGCTTGACGCGCTTCATGTCGAAGCCGTACAGGTCGAGCAGGAACATCACGCGCGAGGCCAGCGCGGTCGAGGAATCGTCATAGACCACGACCGTCGAGTCGTCGTTGATGCCCCAGCGCCGCAGCGCGGCCTGAAACGCGGCGCGGGAGGGAAAGCGCATGATGGGCATCTCGTCGTTGGCGCCAAGATCGGCGAAGCGCTGCAGCTGCACGGCGCCGGGAATGTGGCCGACGGTGCTGTGGCGGTGCGGGTGATAGCGCACTTCGAGCACGACCAGCTTCGGGTCCTTCAGACGTTCCCCAAGCCAGTCGGCATCGACCAGGAAATCGGGCCTGTCGGCAGCGAAACTGGTGTGAATAAACAGGTTCAGCGCGACACAGAGCAGCAGGGCAAACAGCTTTTTCATCAAGGTCTCCCTCTTCAATCGGCGCAGCGTTCGGCGCGGCCGGACATTATCTTGAGGCGCCTGATATCGGTCTTGAACTCAGGCACGGCGCCGCTTGCCAGCGGCCTGAGCAGATCCATTGTCCAGCCCGGGAGCTTCGCCATCCGGTAATGCATCCAGGTGCCGTCACGGCGGGATGTCACCAGACCGGCGCCCTTCATGACTCCCAGATGGCGCGAGATTTTGGGCTGGATTTCTTCGAGCGCAGTCGTCAGTTCGCAGACGCAAAGTTCCTCCCGCGCCAGAAGCAGGGCCAGAATCCGCCGCCGCGTGGGATCGGCCAGGGTGTCAAACAGGGCTTGAGGTTCCATCGCGCGTAATATACACGACGACAGATATATGCGGAAGCAGATGAAGGCGTGAATTTCGATGCCTTCGCCCCCCGGGTTACGGCGTCAAATGCTTCAGCGCTGCGTGGCTTCCTTACGAGATGTCCCGACCTTCGCCGGCCTCTTCCACCGTCCTCCCGTCGCGGATGTGGTAAATCCGTTTGAAGGTCGGAATGATTTTTTCGTCGTGGGTGACGACGATGATCGCGGTCTGATATTGGCTGGCCATCTGGTTGAGGATGCGCATCACGGCCAGCGCCCGCTGGCTGTCGAGCGGCGCGGTCGGTTCGTCGGCGAGGATCACCGGCGGCTGGTTGGCAAGAGCGCGGGCGATCGAGACGCGCTGCTGCTCGCCGCCGGAAAGTTCGCTCGGCTGCGCGCCTGCGCGATGCGCGACGTCGAGCGCCTGCAGCAGCTCCAGCGCACGCGTTCGGGAAGGTGCGTTGGCGCGTCCCGCCAGCATCGGCAGCAGGGCGACGTTGTCGGTGACGTCGAGAAAGGGAATCAGGTAGGGCGCCTGGAAGATGAAGCCGATGCGGTCGCGCCGCAAGGCGCGCAGGTCCGGCGTTTTCCAGCCACCCTGGGCGCTGTCGTAGATCACTTCGCCGCCCAGTGTCATGCGCCCGCGCGTCGGTTCGATCACCGCGCCGAGGCACTTGAGCAGCGTGGTCTTGCCCGATCCGCTGGGGCCGACCAGGCCGACCACCTCGCCGGGCGCGATGCGCATGTTCACTTCCTTCAGCGCATCGACGGCGGTGTCGCCCTCGCCGTAGCGCTTGCTGAGGCCTTCGATATGGATTCCTTCGTCCATCTCAGCCTCCGATCGCCGTGGCGGGATCGACCTTCAGCGCAGCGCGGATGGCCAGCGTGCTGGCCAGCGCGCAGACCACCATGACGATGACAAGCGCGCGCATGGCGTCCGCCGTCTCCAGCAGCACATACTTGGGAAAGGCCGGCGCCCACAGCGTGGCGGAAATCTTGCCGACGATGAAGCCGATCAGGCCGAGGCCGAGCGCCTGTTGCAGGATCATGCCGGCGATGGTGCGGTTGCGGGTGCCGATGAGTTTCAGCACCGCGATTTCGCGGATCTTGCCCAGCGTCATGGTGTAGATGATGAAGGCGACGATCGCCGCGCTGACGATGGTGAGGATGGCGAGGAACATGCCGATCTGCTTGGCCGAGGTGGCGATCAGCTTGGCGATCAGGATCTCCTCCATCTGCTCGCGGGTGTAGGCCTGCAAATGTTTCCAGCGGCGGATCTCCTGCGCCACGGTTTCCGCCGTGTCGCCAGCGCCGACTTTCACCAGCACCGCATTGACGCTGTGATTGATGGTCTGCGACGCCGTCACCGCGTCGAGCAGGCCGGGCACGCCGGGGCGGTTCAGGGCGGGGTTGGCCGCCGTGCGCGCGCGGTCGGCGATGATCGCGTCGTTGTCCTTGAGGAACTGCGCCTCCTGCGCGTCCTTGAGCGGAATGAATACCATCGGATCGCCGCCGGAGGACACCATGCGCCGCGTCAGGCCGACCACTTCGTAGTCGTGGCGGCGGATGCGGATGTGCTCGCCGAGGCGGAAGCCGGTTTTCACATCGGCGATGGCCTCGTAGTGGCCGCGCAAAAGACGCCGCCCGGCCACCAGATAGCCCGGCTCGCCGGGCTGCCCCGGTTCGAAGCCGACCACCATGGTGCGCGAATCGGTGTCGCCATGGCGCACCTGCATGGTCAGGTAGGTGACGTTCGCCGCCTGCGCCACGCCGGGCATGCCGAGCAGTCCGCGATACACATCGTCGCGGATGCTGGACGACTCGGCATACGGTCCCTGGGTGTCCTTCTGCACCACCCAGATGTCGGCACCGCTGTTGGTCAGCAGTACCCGCGCGTCATCGACCATGCCGCGATAGACGCCGGCCATGGTCAGCGTGGCGCCAATCAACAGGCCCAGCCCGACCCCGGTGAGGACGAACTTGCCCCAGGAATGCAGGATGTCGCGGCCGGCCAGACTGATCATGATGTGATCATGATGGGCTCACGAACCCGTGAGGGTGGAAACCACCTTGATGCGGCTGTCCGCGGCGAGCTCGCTCTCGCTGTGCACGATCACCACATCGCCCTCCTTGAGGCCGTCGATGATCTGCACCCTGCCGTCGGCGCCGCTGGTGCCCGTCTTGACCTGGATAAAACCCGGCTTGCCGGCAGTCAGCAGCCAGACGCCGGTCTTGCCTCCGTGCAGGCGCAATGCTGCGCCGGGCACGGCCAGCGCCTGCTTGACGCCCGGCGGATGCAAGGTGATTTCGCTCATTTCGCCGATGGACACGTCCTTCGGCGGCGTGTCGAAGGCCACCTGGGCGATGCGCTCTTCCGTCACGCTGTCGCCGAGCATTTCAATGCGCGCGACTTTTCCGGGCAGCACCTGGCCCGGCCGTGAGCGCAAGACGATTTCAGCCGGGAGCCCCACTTGCAGTCCGGCCGAGCGATTCTGATCGAGGCGCAGTTTGAGCCACAGGCTGTCGCCTGCGACCAGCCGCACGACGGCCTGTCCGGCGACCACGGTCGAGCCCGGCTCGGCGTCGCGCGCGGTCACCACGCCGTCGGCCGGCGCCAGCAGGCGCAGGTTGCTGCGCTGCTGTTGCGCGCCGGCGCGTTCGGCGCCGAGGCGTGCGAGGTCCTGGCGCGCGCCGGCCAGCGCTGCCTCGGCGGCGGCAAACTGGGCCGTCGCGGAATTCATCTCCTGCGTCTTGCCCTCGGTCACGCTGGAACTGACGAAGCCCTTGCGCCCCAACTCCTCATAGCGGCGCGCATTGGCGGCGGCCACTTCGCGTCGGGCGACGCTGTCGGCAAGTTGCGCCGCCGCCGTATCGACAGCACTCTGCGCGCGGTTGGCGGCCGCGCTTGTTGCGGCAAGGCGCTGATCGAGGTCGACCGGGTCCATCTCCGCCAGCAACTGGCCGGCCTTCACGACTTCGCCGACATCCACGGCGACGTGGCGCACGCGACCGGCAGTGGTGGGGCCGACCAGATAGCTGCGCCGCGCTTCGACGACGCCGATGCCGAACAGCAGCGGCGCCAGATCGGCCCGCGCGGCCGGCGCGACGGTGACGCGCATCGACGCCAACGGCCCGCTGCGCGCGACAAACAGCACCAGAATGGCCACCAGCACGACGGCGGCGGTAATGAGGATGGTGCGACGATCGAAGGAGAAGTTCATCGCGGGCTGCTCCCTGCCGCAGTCGCTTTCATGGCGCGCAGAGCGACCAGCGCCACCGCGATCCAGAACAGCGAGCGCAGCGACAGGGCGCCGACGGTGCGCGCTTCAAACGCGCCGCCGGCGACGATGTGCACCGCAAAGGCCAGGAAGACGAGAACGGTCGACACTGCGAGGAACAAGGCCATCGGGGCAGCCCAGTGTTTGGTCCGCAGCAGCGCCGCCCCGGCGAGGACATAGACAAAGCCGGCCAGGAAATTGAACCAGAGTACGAAGGGCACGATGTTGCCAAGCTCGGCGCGCGCCTCCATGCCGCCGAACAATGCGCGGCCGCCGCTGAACACGGTGAGGATGCCAAAAGCGATGGCGGCGATGGCCAGCCATTTCAGTATGCGTTCGGACTTCATATGACACTCCTGATTCCACGACGGTAAATTGCGAATACGACAGGGGCGTCGGCGCGCATTTGTGCCGTCCTGCCACTCAGCAGCGATTGCATGACCAGACCCTGGATGCTGCCAATGAAAGAAAGCGAAGCGGCTGCAGTATCGATCTCCCTCGCCACTTCACCGCGGAGTTTCGCCGCGTCGATCAGGCCGCTCAGGCGCTTCCGATAGGCACTCATCAGGGTGCGCGCCATGCGCTTGGCGGGAGTGTCCTCGGCTCGCTGCAGCTCGCCGAACAGCAGGCGCGGCACCCCCGGGTGCGCGACGACAAACTCGATGTGAGTCATGAACACCGCTTCCAGTGCATGGAGTGGCGATGCCGCGCCTTGAATGGCGCGATCCACCCGCTGCAACAGTCGCTCGGCCACCCACTCCATGACCGCCTGCCAGATTGCATCCTTGCTGGGAAAGTGGCGAAACAAAGCCCCCTGCGTGAGATTCATGCGCTTGGCAATCGCGGCCGTAGTGATGTCGCCGGGATTCTGCTCGGCCGTCAGTTCGACAACCGCTTCGACCGTAACGGCCCGGCGCTGATCCGCAGGCAGATTTCGTGGTTTGACTTTGACGTCCATTGCTTCCCGATAAGATAGTAATTGGTTACTATCTTATCGGGAGTCCTCTGCCGGGTCAAGCAAGACGTGCCTGGTCGCGAACTTCAGGATGGGCTAGGGATGGGGTTGAAAGAGTTTGCCGCTCGCCACGCCGCCGACGGTCTTCACCAGCGTCAGCGTCCAGATGACGGCGAGCAGAACCCACGCCAGCCCGCCGAAGGCCAGCGGTGTACTCAGCCCGGTCACCTCGCTCAGGCGCTGGCTGCCGAGCGTGAATGCAGCCAGCGGAAAGGTGAAGGCCCACCAGGCCAGAGAGAATGGCAAAGGGGCGGTTTTCCTGACCGCCCAGGTGAACACTATCGCCAGCACAAGCCAGAAGGCGCCGAAGCCCCAGATCATGAACACCGCCAGCAGATAGCCTGATTTGTCGCCGGCAAAGGGGGCCGCAGCAACAAGATTGAGCAGGCTCACCACGAGCACGCCCAGCGGCGCCAGGTTGATCCAGAAGGTCGGCACCATCATCGGCGGCAGGCGCTTGTGCACGTAGAAACGATGGAAGGCCAGCGCCAGCAATGCCATATACATGAAGAGGCCGGCGCCCAGACCGATGCCGTTGATGGTCAGCGCCAGGTCGCGCAGCGCCTCGGGCTGGACGGCAAGCAGCGGGCCGCCGGCCACCGGAATCACCACCAGGCCCACCGGCGGGATGAAGATGCCGGGCGTGATGTGGTCGAGATTGACGTGCTCGCCCTCGAAAATCGAGATCAGCACGCCGAGGGTCAGGCCGAACAGCAGCGCCACGCCCGACCACCAGGCAACCAGCGCGGCCGATTCATGGCCGCCGAAGACGCGCAGTTCCGCCGCCAGCACCAGGACGGCGATGGCATAGGAAGGGTAGAAGTTGGCCGCCACCGGATGCTTGAAGGTGGCCGCGACCGCCGGCCAGGCCGTGGCCCAGCGCAACAGCCAGGGGATGCTGATCAGCGCGAACAGCACCAGGTTGAACCAGTGCAGCGCCCAGGCCAGCCCTGCCAGCACAGGTAGCCGATGGGAAAAATGCAGCGTCGCCAGGGCGAAGGCACCGGTGCCCATGACGGCAGCAGGCCAGCCGGGGGCAAAGGCCTTGACGATGAGTTGGAAGTTCATGGGGGCGGGCGAAGTGGGGCTGTTCATGTCGGGAGGCCGGTGAGGGGTTGCGCGCAGCCATGATCGAGCCCGTTGAGCTCGATCTGGATGGTCGGATGGGTAATGTGGAAACGATCGTGCAGCGTCTCGGCGATATGCTCGAGGAATGCGTCGCCCGGATGTCCGCCGGGCATCACCAGATGCGCAGTCAGCGCGATGCCGGTGGTGCTCATGGCCCAGACATGCAGGTCATGCACATCGTCGACTCCGGGCAGGACGCGCAGCAGGTCATCCACCTCCGCGAGCACCACGCTTTCCGGCACGCCGTCGAACAGCAGGTGCAGGGACTGCCGAAACAGACCCCAGGTGCCGGCGATGATCACCAGCGCGATGGCCATGCTGGTCACCGGATCGAGCCAAGCCCATCCGGTCCACAGATAGAGCGCGCCGGCAGCCACCACGCCGAGCGAGACCAGCGCGTCGGCCGTCATGTGCAGGAAGGCGCCGCGAATATTCATGTCGGATTTGCTGCCGGCCATGAACAACGCGGCTGTCGCGCCATTGACCAGAACGCCGATGGCAGCGACTGTCATGATCGTGATGCCGTCGGTCGGCGCCGGGGATTGCAGACGATGCGCCGCCTCCCACAGCAGCGAACCCATCGCCACCAAGAGCAGCACCGCGTTGGCGAAGGCGGCGAGAATCGAGGCGCGCTGCCAGCCGTAGGTATGGCGATGATCGGGCAGACGGCCGGCGGCCAGCGCCGCCCCCCAGGCCAGCACCAGCCCGGCGACATCCGAGAGGTTGTGACCGGCATCGGCCAGCAGCGCGAGAGAACCGACCCGCCAGCCATAAAACGCCTCGACGGCAACGAAGCCGATGTTCAGGGCTATGCCAATGGCAAACGCCCGGCTGAAGGCGGCCGGGCCGTGGTGGTGCGAATGTTCACTCATCGGCAGGTGGAGACCGCAAGGCCCCCGGTCGCATACGGCCGGGAGCCCGCCGTGCCTTGCAGCATGAAGCCGATTACTTGAAGAAGCCGCGAGCCTTCATGCGGTCGCAGCCGTTGTAGCGCGGCGCCGGCAAAGTCACGCCCTTTTCCTTGGCACGAGCTTCCATGGCTTGGTGATGCTCGGTCTGCAGAGCTTTGCATTCGTCATAAGTCTTGGCGGCGCGCATCTTGCCGCTGTGGGCCGTACGCTCCTCGGTACTCATCAGAGCCCACCCGCGCGTGTTGTTCTTGTCGAAGTTGAAGCGCATTGCCTTGCCGCCGCCGGGACCCATGCCTGCTCCCGGACCCATGCCCTGACCCGGGCCCATGCCGGAGCCGGGACCCATGCCCTGACCACCGCCGGGCTGCGCGACAACCGGTGCTGCAAGCGATGCGCCAAGAACTGCCAGAAGCGCAATGTATGTAAGTTTCATGATCAATTCCTTTCTCGTTGATTAGGGGAAACCGGTCAATTCTGTCCGACCTCAATATTAGGCTAGACTAATCTACTCCAAATCCAAGAGGGAAATGGTGAGATTTTGTGACAAACCCGATGCGCTGGCAAAATCCCGTTACCGGTTCAAACACTGCTTATTTCCATGGTCAGTCGCCGACAATTCATGCGGGGGGATTTCAAGGCCCGCCGCCCGCCGCAACGCCCGCCCTGGGCGCTGGCGGAGGAAGCTTTCCTGGATGCCTGCACTCGCTGCGGCGCATGCGTGCCCGTCTGCCCGACGCGGATCATCGTCGTGGTGCGTGGCTATCCCGAGGTGGATTTCAAGCGCGGTGAATGCACCTTTTGCGGCGCCTGCGCGGCGGCATGCAAGGATGGCGCCCTGCTGACGGCCGAAAGCCCGGTGGGCCCTTGGGCAATCAAGGCGCAGATCGCCGAGAGTTGCCTGCCCCGGCGTGGCGTGGAATGTCGAATTTGCGGCGACCACTGTTCGGTGACGGCGATCCGCTTCAGCCCGCGCCTCGGCGGGCCGCCGGTGGCGGAGGTCGATGCCGCTTCCTGCACCGGCTGCGGCGCCTGCGTGGCGCCGTGCCCGGTCAATGCAATCAGTATTACTTGAGGTTGCCGATGAAACGGTTCTCGACCAGCGCCGGCGCATCGACCTGCGGCACATGGCAACTGCTGCAGACATGGCGCGAGGCATCGAAGGCCTTGGTTGCGGCGACGAAATGGCTGTCGCCCAGCTTCGGCGAATTCTTCTTTACGTAGTTGGCCGGTCCGTGGCAATCCATGCACTGGTTCTCGGTGAGCGTCACTTCGTCGAAATTATCCACCGCGTGCGGGATCACCGGCGGCTGCGTGCTGAAGGTGCGGGCCACGACCGGTTGCGTACCCGGCCGCTTGCCGGCATAGGCAAGGGGCGTCGAAGCCTTGTCGGCGGAGGCAACATCGGCCCCGCGCATCGAAACCAGGGGTTCGTAGCTGGCGCAACCGACAATGACGGTCAGCAGCGACGCCAGAAGAATGGTGACTGATTTGTTCATGATGGACTCCCCAGACGAGATTGAGCGTTGATCACTTTGGCGCCGCTTGCGGGGCGCCGGCTACGGTTACGGTTACGACGGTATGGTTGAAACGGGTGCCGAAGGCAAACACATCCTTCGAACAGACATCGATGCAGCGACCGCAATTGGTGCAGTTGGCTTCCAGAATCAGTGGCGATGTGCCGCCGATGGCCTTCAATGCCGGACGGATCACCTGCGGTTCCGGACAGACGGCGAAGCAGTCCATGCAATCGTTGCAGGCGGCGCGAGCGGGCAGCGTGACGCGCACCAGCGACAGCTTGCCGATCAGGCTGTAGAACGCACCCACCGGACATAGATGGCCGCACCATCCGTGGCGCATGACAAACAGGTCGAAGAGGAACACGGCTAGCAGCACCGCCCAGGCCAGACCGAGACCGAAGAACAATCCGCGATGCATCATCGACACCGGATTGACCATCTCCCAGGCGATGCTGCCGGTGACAAAAGCCATCACCAGCGTCATGCCGAGCATCCAGTAACGCGTCGGCCGGCTGATATGGGCGCTGCCCTTGAGGCCGAGCCGCACCCGCAGCCAGTAGGCGGCATCGGTCAAGAGATTGACCGGGCAAACCCAGGAACAATAGCTGCGGCCGCCGACCAGCAGGTAGAACAGTGTCACGATGAGCACGCCGATCAGCGCCAGCTTCTCCGGCATCTGTCGCGCCAGCAGCGACTGGAGAATGACATAGGGATCGGTCAGCGGCAGGAAGTTGAGGGTGTAGCTGAAATTCAGGTTTCCCTTGACGATCCACAGGCCGAACCACGGGCCGATTAGAAACAGCAGCAGGATGCCGATCTGGCTGCTGCGACGCAGGATCAGCCACTTGTGCGCGGCCAGCCAGCCCTTCGCGGCGATGGCTTCGGCGCCGGGACGCGCGGGCGAAGTTTTCAGGATGGCATTCATAGCTTGCCTCCCTGGAAGGCCTTGGGCAAGGCGGCCGGGGCGGGAGAAGTCGGCGCTGGCGACACGGCGTCCGGACTTCCCGACAGGCCCTTGCCGCTCTCATACTTCATGCCCTCGGGCATGTTGTACTGATGCTCGACGTCCGGCGCCACCAAGCTGCCGCCGGCCTTTTCCTTTTCCACCCAGCCCAGACGGTAGTGGGCGCTCAACTGGCCTTTGGCCATGTAGAGCGGAAGCACCTTGATCGAAGCGACCTCGGTCGGGCAGGCCTTTTCGCATTTGCCGCAACCGGTGCAGTGATCGGAGTGCACCACCGGAATGAACAATGTGTGCTTGCCGGTGCGGGCGTTGGTCTGCGGATCGAGCGTGATGGCCTTGTCGATCACCGGGCAGACGCGATAGCAGATGTCGCAGCGCAAGCCGAGGAAATTGAGGCAGGTTTCGTGGTCGACCAGCACCGCCAGGCCCATCTTCGACTTGTTGATGTCCTTCAACGAATGATCCAGCGCACCGGTCGGGCAGGCCTTCACGCACGGGATGTCCTCGCACATTTCGCAGGGCAGCTGGCGCGCGACGAAGTAGGGCGTGCCGGTCGATATCGGCTCCTCGGGCTTGGCCAGATGCAGGATGTTGAAAGGGCAATCGCGCACGCACAGGCCGCAGCGGATGCAGGCCGCGGAAAAGTCGGTCTCCGGCAAGGCGCCGGGCGGCCGGATGGCGGCCGGCGGCAGCGCCCTGGCATGCCGTGCATAGAGTCCGACCCCCAATCCCAGCAGGCCGACACCGCAGGCCATGCGTGCGGTATCTGCGAGGAACTGGCGACGGGCCGCGGCACTGGGCTTGGTCTCGTTGTCCATGATCACTGGACGGAGAGCGCACGCAGGGCGCGACTCCCCGGTTTGTCCAGTTGCTCAGGTCAGGCCTTGACCACCTTGGCGGCGCACTTCTTGAAGTCCGTTTCTTTCGAAATCGGACAAGTGGCATCCAGGGTGAGCTTGTTGACCAGGCGGTGCTCGTCGAAGAAAGGAATGAAGATCAAACCTTCCGGCGGCTTGTTGCGGCCCTTGGTGTCGACCCGCAGTTCGATGTCGCCGCGCCGCGTGGATACCTTGACCACGTCGTTGCGCTTGAGCCCCCGCTTCTCGGCATCCTTCGGATGCATCCACACCACCGCATCGGGGAAGGCCTTGTAAAGCTCGGGCGCGCGACGCGTCATCGAGCCGGTATGCCAGTGCTCCAGCACACGCCCGGTGCACAGCCACAGGTCGAATTCCTTGTCCGGCGATTCCGCCGCAGGCTGGTAGGGCAGCGCGAAAATCTTGGCCTTGCCGTCGGGATAACCGTAGAACTTCACCCCCTCGCCCTTCTTCACGTACGGGTCGTAACCCTCGCGGAAGCGCCACAGGGTTTCCTTGCCATCCACCACCGGCCAGCGCAAGCCGCGCACCTTGTGATAGGTGTCGAAGTCCGCCAGATCGTGGGCGTGGCCGCGGCCGAATCCGGCGTATTCCTCGAACAGGCCCTTCTGCACATAAAAGCCGAATGCCTCGGACTCGTCGTTGGTGTAACCGGCCCACGCGTGGGCATTGACCTTCGCCAGTTCTTCCTTGGGAAACTTGTTGACCTGCCCATTGGCATACAGCACGTCGTACAGGGTCTTGCCCTTGAGTTCGGGCGCCTTGGCCAGCAGATCGGCCGGCCATACGTCCTCGACCTTGAAGCGCTTGGAGAATTCCATGTACTGCCAGAGGTCGGAACGGGACTCGCCCGGCGCCTTGACCTGCTGACGCCACATCTGGCCGCGCCGCTCGGCATTGCCGAACATGCCTTCCTTTTCCATCCACATCGCGCAGGGCAGGATCAGGTCGGCCGACATCGCCGAGACCGTCGGATAGACGTCTGAAACGACGACGAAGGCCTTCGGGTTGCGCCAACCGGGATAGATTTCGCCGTTGATGTTCGGCCCGGCCTGCATGTTGTTGGTGGTCGAGGTCCAGTAGAAGCCGATCTTGCCGTCCTTCAGCATGCGCGACTGGAGCACGGCATGGTAGCCGGGCGTCGGCGGAATCGTTCCGGCCGGCAGCTTCCACGCCTTCTCGGCGAACTCGCGGTGCTTCGGATTCATCACCACCAGGTCAGCGGGCAGGCGATGGGCAAAGGTGCCGACCTCGCGCGCCGTGCCGCAGGCGGAAGGCTGGCCGGTCAGCGAGAAGGGGCTGTTGCCCGGCTCGGAGATCTTGCCGACCAGCAGGTGCACGTTGTAGATCATGTTATTGACCCAGGTGCCGCGCGTGTGCTGGTTGAAGCCCATGGTCCAGTAGGAAGTGACCTTCACCTTCGGATCGGCATAGGCCTTGGCCAGGGCTTCGAGCTTGTCCTTGGGCACGCCGGAAATCTCGTGCGCCTTGTCGAGGGTGTATTCGGAAACGAACTTGGCGAACTCATCGAAAGTGATCGGCGCGTGCTTGTTCGGATCGCCCTTGGGCTTGCCGTCGGCGCCGGGGTAGCCGTTGTTGTTCGCCACCTGCTCCAGCGGATGGTTGGGCCGCAGGCCGTAGCCGATGTCGGTGACGCCCTTGAAGAAACCGACGTTCTTCTTGACGAAGTCCTGATTGACGGCCTTGTTCTGAATGATGTAATTGCAGATGTAATTGAGGATCGCCAGATCGGACTGCGGCTTGAAGATCAGTTCGTTGTCGGCCAGCTCGCAGGAGCGATGGGTGAAGGTCGACAGCACATGAATCCTCACGTGATTCGCCGTGAGGCGGCGGTTGGTGATGCGCGACCAGAGAATCGGGTGCATTTCGGCCATGTTCGAACCCCACAGCGCGAACACGTCGGCGTGTTCGGCGTCGTCGTAGCAACCCATCGGCTCGTCAATGCCGAAAGTGCGCATGAAGCCGGCCACGGCCGAGGCCATGCAATGCCGCGCATTCGGGTCGATGCTGTTGGAGCGGAAGCCGGCCTTCATCAGTTTGGCGGCGGCATAGCCTTCCCACACGGTCCACTGGCCGGAACCGAACATCGCGACGCCGTAGGGACCCTGTGTGGGTTCCTTCAGCGTGGCCTTGACCTTCTCGGCCATGATGTCGAAGGCGGCGTCCCAGGAGATCGGGGCGAATTCGCCGTTCTTGTCGAATTTGCCGTCCTTCATGCGCAGCAGCGGCCTGGTGAGGCGATCCTTGCCGTACATGATCTTCGACAGGAAGTAGCCCTTGACACAGTTGAGGCCCTTGTTCACCGGGGCATCCGGATCGCCCTGGGTAGCCACCACGCGACCATCCTTGACCCCGACCAGCACGCCGCAGCCGGTGCCGCAGTAGCGACAGACGCCCTTGTCCCAGCGCACGCCGTCCTGGCTTTGCGGGGCCGCCGCCAGCGCCACGCCGGGAATGCTCATGCCAGCCGTGGTTGCCGCTGCGGCGATGGCGTTGGTCTTGATGAATTCACGTCGCGTCAATTTCATTTCAGATCTCCTTGTCTGGCTCAGATTCGGTTTGGTGATAGACCATGGCCGTCGACATGACACCGTCAAGCTGGCCGATGCGTTCGTAGGTGGCGACGTTGCTCCCGTCGTCGTCCGTTTCGATGGTGACAATCAATTTGCCATCGGGCGAGATCGCATGCACCTCGACGCCGGCCAAGGTGGCCAGCCCCGCCTGAACAACCGCCACGTCGCCCGGCAGGGCGTGGATGATCGCGCTTGATATGTTCATTGGGTGGCTCCTGATGTTCGGTGCGGCTCGACGCTTCAATCACCATGAAAAGATCATGGGATTGGGCACACGCAACATCCTAGGCCTGCGCCGGATGGCAGCCTTGATATTGGTCAAGCGCCATGAAATCAACGGCGCGCCGCAATCAGGGCGGCGCCGGGAGGAAGTCTGCGACCGGAGCGGGAAAGCCAGCGGCTTCGCTGCGGACGGCGCCTAAGGCGCCGCCGCTCGCGCTGCGACGGCCGGGGTCAGGGGGTGACCTGGTCGATCACTATGCGCAGGCCTTTTGCTCCAGGCTTCACCGCCGCGCTCTTGCCGGTGAGATCGCCCTTGCCCGGCGTTGCCTGGCCGGTTTTCGAGATGCGCACTTCGACGCGCACCTGCTCAGCAGACGAAATGTTGGCGGTGGGCATCACCGCCTGGCTGTCATCGAGCACGAAGTCCAGCGGCAGATCGGCCGCGCGCGCGCGCAGGGCCGCGAGCGGCATGCGGGGACCGTCAACGGCACGGGCAAAGATGAAAACGACGTCATCGGGATTGGCCTTCGCTTTCAATGCAGGCGAAAGCTCAACCCTGCCGCTGACCGACTTTCCTGTTGCTTTCGCCGCGGCTTTGTCCTTGCTCCCTGCAGCGCGATGCGCCTCATCCTGGGGGGCGACAGCTCCCGCCGGCACATCTCTTCGTGGAGCGCCCGGCTTCGCGCCGCCGCTGCGCTCGAGCGCCTTGGCGATATTGGCCTCGACCATCTGCGCATCTTCGCTGCCCGGTTCGAGCTGCGGCAGCAGCCGCTGCCAAAGCGCCGCGGCCTCAGCGTAGCGCCCGCCGGCAACGGCATTGCCGCCACCCAGAAACAGGGCAAGCATGTTGTTGGGTTCGAGACGCAATGCCTGCTGGATCAACTGGCGCGAACGATCGTCGAATCCGTTGTTCTTCTGCACCAGCATTTCCGCAAGCTCGGCGAGAAGTTCGGCATTTTTGTTCAGGTCAGGGCCGATGCGGGTGAAAGCGCGTTCGGCATCATCCCAGCGGCCCAGCGATTTGTAGGAGCGCGCCAGCATGGCCCATCCCTCGGGGTTGTCGGGGTTCTGCTCCATCTTTGCCGCCAGCTTGGCGGTGAGTTGCTCCAGATCGGCCGTGGCACGCTGCGTCTGCACCTCGCCGGGGAGCACCGCCGCGGGGCTGCCCAGCAGCGCATACAGTCCAATGGCAATCAGCGGCAGCAGGATGGCGATCGTGATGGCGCTGCGGCGGCCGAAACCGTCGGCCGCGGCGACTTCGACGGCAGCCGTGTCGTCGATGAGTTGCCGCTGCAATTCTTCCCGCGCCTCGGCGAGGTCGGCAGCAGACAAGGTGCCGCTACTGCGGTCCCGCTCAAGTTCGGCCAGGCGGTCGCGATGGATGGCGGCATTGAGCGCCGGCAAGGAGTCGGCGCTGACGGTACGGCGGGAGGCACGCCACCATGGGCGCAACAAAAGCGCCAAAGCGACGACGACCAGCGCCGCCACTGCGAAATAAAAGGAGATCATGAGTTGGATTGGTCCAGCAAGGCCGCAGCGCGGCGACGTTCTTCTTCGGAAAGTTCCGGTGCGGCGTCTTCTTTGGCGCGCCGCCGCAGAAAGGCGATCAGCGCGGCAATGCCCCCCGCCAGCAGCACGAAGGGCCCTCCCCAGAGCAACCAGGTGGTCGGCTTCACCGGCGGCCGATAGCGCACGAAATCGCCATAGCGGGCGACCATGAAGTCGAGGATTTCCTTGTCCGTCTTGCCTTCGCCGATCATCTTGCGAATCTCGCGGCGCAAATCCTGCGCCAGTTCGGCATGCGAACCGGACAGCGACTCGTTCTGGCAAACCAGGCAGCGCAGTTCTTCGCTGATCGCCACCATGCGCTTTTCAATCTCGACATCGGCCGCCATCGGCGCCGCTTCCTTCGCCATCGTTGCACCGCTGAACATCAGCACGCAGCAGATCAACAAAGTGTGCAGCTTCATTTCGACAACTCCGCAACCAATGGCAGGATCTGCTTCTGCAACGATTCCGGCGTGATCGGGCCGGTATGCTTCATGCGTATCGTGCCAGCCTTGTCGATGACATAGGTTTCCGGCACGCCGTAGACGCCGTAGTCGATGCCGACACGGCCGTCGGCATCGACGGCGGAAAGCACGTAGGGATCGCCGAACTTTGCCAGCCAGTTCTTCGCATCGCCAGGCTGGTCCTTGTAGTTGAGGCCGACGACGGGCACCTTGCCCTCCTTGGCGAAGGACACCAGCAAGGGATGTTCCTGGCGGCAGGAGACGCACCAGGAGGCCCACACATTGAGCAGCCAGACCTTGCCCTTCAGGTCCGCCGGCGAAAAACTCTTGTCGGCTGCCGCCAGTTGCGGCAGCTTGAATGCAGGTGCCGGCTTGTCCTTCAGCGGTGACGGCACATCGCGCGGATTGAGGGTCAGGCCAATGGCGAGGAAGATCACCAGGACGAAGAACACTGCCAACGGAATCAGGAAGCGCTTCATGCCGGAAGCCCCCCCGGAATGCTGGCGCCGGCCCCGGCTCTATGGCGCAGGCGGTAACGACGATCGAGCATGGCAATGAAGCCGCCCAGGCCCATTAGCAGGCAGCCGCCCCAGATCCAGTCCACGAAGGGCTTGAAGTACACCCGCACACTCCACGCGCCCTTGTTGTCGAGCGGTTCGCCGAGCGAGACATAAACATCACGCGTGAAGCCGGCGTCGATCGCGGCCTCGGTCATGGGCATCTGCGACGAGAAATACTGGCGCTTCTCGGGATACATGGTCTTCAACACGCGGCCGTCCTTCGACAGCTCTACCGTTCCCACCGAAGCGCGATAGTTGGGGCCGGGAGCGCTTTTCACGCCGACCAGGCGGAAGCCATACCCGCCCACCTGCACGGTGTCACCCGGCTCCATGCGGACATCCTTCTCCTCCTGATAGCCGCCGACCATGGCCACGCCGATCACAAACACGGCGATGCCAAAATGCGCAACATGCATGCCCCAGAATGCTGCGGAAGGCTTTCCCGTCTTCATGCGGTCCATGATCTGAAAGACGCCGCTGGAGACAATCCAGACGGCCAGCAATGAACTCATCGCGGTCAGCGGCGTCCAGGCGCCCATCGCCAGCGGCAAGGCAATACCGGCGATGACGGCCAGCACCATGCTCACCCGCAAGCGGCGCGCGATGGCCTTGAGGTCGGCGTGCTTCCAGTGCGCGAGGGGACCAATGGCCATCAGCACCAGCAGCGGCACCATCACCGGCACGAAGACCGAATTGAAATAGGGCGGCCCCACCGAGAGCTTGCCCATGCCGAGCGCATCGATCAGCAACGGATAGAGCGTGCCGAGCAGCACGCTGCCGGCGGCCACCACCAGCAGGACGTTGTTCATCAGGAGCATGGTTTCGCGCGAGACCAGGCCGAAACGGCCGCCGGCGCTGACCTTGGGCGCGCGCCAGGCAAACAGCGTTAGCGAACTGCCGATCACGATGGCCAGCAGGACCAGGATGAACACACCGCGCCGCGGGTCCGTGGCGAAGGCATGCACCGAGGTCAGCACGCCGGAGCGGACGAGGAAGGTGCCCAGCAGCGACAGCGAGAACGCCGCGATGGCCAGCAGGACGGTCCAGTTCTTGAAAGCGCCCCGCTTCTCGGTCACGGCCAGCGAATGGATCAGGGCCGTGCCCACCAGCCAGGGCATGAAGGATGCATTTTCGACCGGATCCCAGAACCACCAGCCGCCCCAGCCCAGCTCGTAATATGCCCACCAGCTGCCCAGCGCGATGCCGAGTGTGAGGAACACCCAGGCCGCCGTGGTCCACGGCCGCGACCAGCGCGCCCAAGCCGCATCCAGTCGACCGGAAATCAGCGCCGCGATGGCAAAGGCAAAGGCCACCGAGAAACCGACATAACCCATGTAAAGCATCGGCGGATGAAAAACCAGGCCGGGATCCTGCAGTAACGGATTCAGATCGCGCCCTTCCGCGGCGGCCGGCAACAAGCGGTCGAAGGGATTGGAGGTAAACAGGATGAACGCCAGCAGGCCGATGCCGACCAATCCCAGCACTGCGAGCACGCGCGCGACCATGACTTCGGGTAGCTGGCGCGAGGCCAGTGACACGGCGGCACCCCAGCCGGCCAGCATCAGCACCCAGAGCAGCAGGGACCCCTCATGGCCACCCCAGACGGCCGAGAAACGATACAGGGTCGGCAACTGGCTATTGGAGTGACCGGCGACGTAGCTCACCGAGAAATCGTTGGTGAGAAAGCTCTGCGCCAGGCAACCGAAAGCGATGGCGATCAGCAGGAATTGCGTTTGCGCCGCCGGTCGCGCGAATGCGATCCATTGCGTTTGTCCCCGCTGTGCGCCGATCAGCGGCAGCACCCCCTGCGCAACGGAAACCACAAAGGCGAGGATAAGGGCGAAGTGTCCAAGTTCGGGGGTCATGGTTTTTTCTGTGCCTGGTCGATGGCGTGCTTGGCTTCGGGGGGCATGTAGTTCTCGTCGTGCTTGGCCAGCACTTCGGTGGCGACAAAGACACCGTCGCCGCCCAACCTGCCCTGCACCACGGCACCCTTGCCGTCGCGGAACAGGTCGGGAAGGATGCCGGTGTAGGCGACCGGAATTTCCTTGACCGTGTCGGTCATGATGAAGCGCACCGTCATGTCCTGCCGCTTCACCGACCCCTCCTTGACCAGCCCGCCGATACGGAAAGCCTTCCCTTGCGGCGATTTGCCGGCGGCGACTTCAGAAGGGGTAACGTACAGTGCGATGTTGCTGTCGAGGGCGTTCAGCGTCAGCATCGCGGCAATGGCCAGCGAGGCCAGTCCGCCCGCAATCAGGGCGATGCGTTTCTGTCTGGGTTTCATTGAGATCGTTGTTGGAGTTCGAGTTCGTCGGCGAGCCGTTCGCGGATCAGGCTCTTGCGAACCTCGCTAAGACGCCGCTTGGCGAGAAAAGGTTCCGCGATCATGAGCACCGCGCAGGCACCGAAGCTGCCCCAGACATACAAGGCATAGCCTCCCATGGCGAAAAACTCGCCGACGCTATTCCAGTGCATGCTTCACCCATTCCGTGTGTCGCTCGCGCTCGAGGATGATGGCACGTACCCGGGTCAGCGCCACCGCGATGGAATACATCCAGAAGCAGAGCGCCATCAACAGCATGCCCCAGAGCATGGTCTGTGCCATCGAGGGCGCCTTGGTGAGATTGATCGTGGAGCCCTGATGCAGCGTATTCCACCACTTCACCGAGAAATAGATGATCGGAATATTCACCACCCCGACCAGCGCCAGGATCGCCCCGGCCTTGTCGGCGCGACGCGGGTCGTCAATGGCTGCCTGCAGCGCCATGAAGCCGAGATAGAGAAAGAACAGGATCAGCTCCGATGTAAGCCGCGCGTCCCAAACCCACCACGCGCCCCACATCGGCTTGCCCCAGAGGGCGCCGGTCCATAATGACAACAGTGCCATCAAGGCTCCGGTCGGCGCTATCGCCTGCGCCATCATGCCCGACACCCGCGTGTTGAGCGCCAGTCCGAGACCGGCCCAGAAGGCCATTATCAGATAGAGGAACATCGACATCCAGGAGGCCGGGACGTGCACGAAGATGATCCGATAGCCTTCCCCTTGTTGCGCATCCGTCGGCGCAACGAAGAAGGAAATCCACAGCCCGGCAATGCCGAAGGCAATGGCGGAAGCCCAGAACCACGGGATCATGCGCCCGGCCAGCGGATAGAAGCTCTGCGGGCTGGCGAACCTGAACCACTGAATAATCGACTGTCTCACTCCAATGCAATCCTCAAGGCCGCCGTGGTCGCCCACGGCGCAAAAAAAGCCGCCACCGCCAACATCGCTGCCAGCAAAGACAGATGACCACCTGCATCCAAACCCGCAATGTGGGCTTCCACCGCCCCCGCCCCGAAAATCAGTGCCGGGATGTAGAGCGGCAATACCAGCAGCGCCAGCAACACGCCGCCACCGCGCACTCCGAGCGTCAGCGCCGCACCAATCGCGCCAATCAGGGACAGCAACGGAGTACCCAGAAACAGCGCCAGCGTCAGGATGCCCAAGGTCGACGCATCGAGATCGAACTGCAAACCGAGTACCGGCGCCAGCAACACCAGCGGCAAACCGCACAGCAACCAGTGTGCCAGTATTTTACCGGCAACCAGCAGTCCCAAGGGTGATGGCGACAAGGCCATCTGCTCCAGCGTGCCATCCACATGATCGGCAGCAAACAGCCGCGGCAAGCCGAGCAAAGTCGCTAGCAACGCGGCAACCCAAAGGATGCCCGGGGCGATCTTCTTCAGCAGGACGGGCTCCGGCCCTATCCCCAAGGGAAACAGGCTGGTGACGATGACGAAAAAGAATACGGCCGTCAGCACCTCGCTCTTGCGGCGCAGGGCAAGAAGAAGGTCGCGGCGAACGGTGGCGAGAAAGGCGTTCATAGCATCAGGGTCTTGCCGCCGGGCACCGGCAGCGGCTGGTGGCTGGTCAGCACCGCCATGCCGCCCGCGGACAGATGCTCGGCAATCAATTCTCCGAGCAGCTTTACGGCGGCGACATCGAGCGCGTTGAAGGCTTCGTCGAGTACCCACAACACCGCGGGGCGCGTCAGCAGTCGCGCCAGCAGGACGCGCCGCTTCTGTCCCGCCGAAAGCACGCGCACAGGCAGCTCCTCGCGGCCGCGCAGGCCGAGCCGGATTAGGGCGGTCATAGCCGCACGCTCATCGAGCTCGATGCCGTCAAGCGCGGCGGCGAGACGCAGATTCTCCAGCGGCGTCAGGTCTTCCTTGACTGCGGCATGGTGTCCGAGATAGATCAGGTCGCGGCGGAATTCGATCGAGGGCGTCGGCTCATTGCGCCAGCGAATCTCACCGGCATCGGCCGGGGAGAGGCCGACCAGCAGCCGCATCAGGCTGGTCTTGCCGGCGCCGTTTTCGCCCTGCACATGCAGCCACTCGCCTGCGGCGAGCGAAAATCCGACGTCGGCAAACAGGCGGCGTTCACCGCGGGAACAGGCGAGGCCTGAAACATCGAGCATGGGGCGATTGTGCCCGAAACAGGCCCGGTCTGGCTTGCGCCGGATCAAGCGGTCCGTCGCGGCGGCAGCAATACGGACGCGATCGCCGCCAGAACCAGGACCAACGCAGCGAAATCCTGCCAGCGCGGGACCTCCTTCAAGAAGATCATCCCGCTGAAGACGCCGACCACGGGAATGATCAGGGAGCCGAGCGAGGACACCGCGGCCGGCACCATGTGCACCAGCTTGTTCCATGCCCAGTAGCAGAACAGGAGGCCGATGAAGACGTTGTACCAGAAGCCGAACATGGGCCAGAAGCTGATCCGTCCCCATTCGACGCTTTCCAGCGCATGCCCGGCCAGCGCCATGGGTATCCCGCCCAGCAGGGCCTGCCAGGCCGTCAGCGCCGAAATGGACATGGGCAGCGGATCGGCTTTGTAGATCACCAATCCGGCAGCCCAGAAAATGGCGGCGATGATCATGAGTAGCACGCCAATCGGGGCGCTGCCCAGTTTCTCGAACTCGGCGCCAATCAGCAGCGCCATGCCGCTCATGCCCAATACCAGACCGATCAGCCGGCGTCGAGTCAGCGGCTCATTGAGAAACCAGACCGACAACAGCGCACTCCAGAGCGGCATGGTGTAGCCGAGGATGGCCGCGCGCCCCGAGGGCAGCATGCTCACGCCATAAATCGCGAAGATGTTCCAGCCGACGATGTTGCATGACGCCAGAGCGATCAGTTGCCGCCAGCGCCCCGCCGGCACCTTCAAGGACTGCCCGGAAAACCATGCAATGCCGAACAGACCGATGGAAGCCAGCACCATGCAGTCGCCACGAAACATCAAGCGCGGAATCTCGCTGATCACCACCTTCATGATCGGCCAATTGAAACCCCATCCAAGGGAAAGCAGGCCGAGGAGGACGAGCCCGGCGCGTGGAATGGGAGCGGAAGACATGGGGCGCGAGTGTCGCACGGCAGTGCGGGCTTTACAATCCGCCCATGTCCCACCCCACCCTGCTGCCTTTGCTGGCCATTGCAGCCCTGCTCTCGCTGGCAACGGCAGGCGTGTTGCTGATCACGGGACAAGCAGTGCCGCAACTGCCTGCCCACCTGGCTTTCGCTCTGGGGGTAATGCCGCTGATTCTCGCCGCCATGAGTTATTTCGTCCCGGTGTTGACCCGCAGCGGTGCAGCCGGCGTTGCCGGCTTGTGGCCCCCGCTGCTGGCCTGGACTGGAGGAGCACTAGCGGTGTTCTCGTTCGCCAGCGATTTCTCGCCGATGCTGTTGAGTCTGGCGGCAGCGCTCGGCGGGTTTGCCGCACTGAGTCTCGGTGCCTGGAGCCTTGATCGGGCACGCCACATGTTCGGCCCGCGCCATCGGGGACTGGACTGGTATCTGGCCGCGCTCGGCTTTCTTCTGCTGGCACTGCTCGCGGTTCTGCTGATGCCGCTGTTCCCCGCCCAGCGCAACGCGCTGCGCCTGTTTCACTTGCATGCCAATCTGCTCGGCTTCGTCGGGCTCACCGCGCTGGGCACCTTGCAGGTCTTGCTGCCCACCTGCCTGGGCCAGGTCGACCGCGATGCCGCGTTGCGCCTGCGGCGCGACCTGAAATGGGCGGTAGCCGGCGCACTGCTGATCGCCGTCGGCGCGTCCTCATCGCTACCTGCATCTGCCTCCGTGGTAGCGCCGGCCCTTGCGCTGCTGGGCACCGGGCTCTACGGCGCGGTGGTCCTGCGCATGCTGCACGCCTGGTACTCGCGGTTTGGCAGGGACCTGCTGCTGTTGCATGGTGCAGCACCCTCCCTGACAGCAGCCACGCTGGGCCTGCTCGGCATGCTCGCGCTGGGTGCAGCGCATGGGGTCGGCTGGCTGCCGGCGCGCCCCGCGGTCGCCGGTTTTGTCGTCGCTTTCCTGCTGCCGCTGGTGAGCGGAGCCGCCGCCCACCTGTTGCCGGTCTGGCTGCGGCCGGGGGTACAGGGACCGTGGCATCAGGCACTGCGCGGAAAACTGTGCCGCTGGGGCGGAGCCCGCGGTCTGCTGCTGTTGCTGATTGGCCTGCTGATCACCCTTGTCTGACCAAGCGAAAGCTGGATGGACCCTCAGTCGCAGGGAAGATAGGAATGCGATAGCATATTGTCTCAATCATCAACGAGCAGGAGACCACCATGGCCCGCAAGAAGAAACTCGATTTCAGCGAAATCGCGACGGATCGCAAGAAGGAAGATCTCAATCAGAAGGATTTCTGGGCGAGGTACGGCGTCACCCAGTCCGGCGGTTCGCGCTATGAGTCCGGCCGCAATATCCCGAAGCCGCTGGCGATTCTGCTCTGGCTGCACCGGTCCGGAAAGATCAGCGACAAGGATCTCAGCGATGCGCTGAAGTGATCGCTTTTGGCTGAGAATTGGCGCCAGGAGCTGTCGCCTGCCAGGCTTTTGGAGCTCGGCCCCGTCCCGGCAAAACACCAAGAAAAAGCCGAATCAACTTAACTAGTTGATTCGGCTTATTATTTGGTGGGTTGTGAGTGGCTCGAACACTCGACCTACGGATTAAGAGTCCGCTGCTCTACCAACTGAGCTAACAACCCGAATTTCAAATTATATATTACGGTGGTGGGTCGGGCGAGATTCGAACTCGCGACCAACGGATTAAAAGTCCGCTGCTCTACCTACAGACCTTCCTCGACCCTGTCAAACCTGCATGGAAATCCGGGCAACTCTCCGCTTCGACGGCGAATTCACCAAAAAAAACGCAACCCGGTTGGGGTTGCGCTTAATCCACACCAAAGGAGGAGAGGGTGGAGGAGACACGGGTCAAACACGAACTGACTTGATTTGCTTGCTGCGTCAGTCGGCATTCAGTTGCAAAAATTCTTTCATATTCCCTGCTGCATTGCAAGGTTTTTTTGTGCATTGCGCAATCTACGGCTCAGAGACAGCACCCCATCCCGCCAAGTCGCTTGATTACATTGATTATTAATAGATTAATTCTTGACTTCAGGTCAGCAAGTTTGTTTATGCGCTCGGCGGCCAATGGTCGCCACGCCGAAACCGAGTCGATTTGGTGCGATGCCACATCCGCATTTGAGCGCCGCGGCTAGAATGTTTGTTATCGCTTGAGGGAGTGAATGGCATGGAATGCACGGTACGCTGGCACGAGGGAATGAGTTTTGTGGCCGAGACTGGCAGCGGACACATGGTATGCATGGACGGCGCGCCCGATGCGGGTGGACGCAATCTGGCGCCACGGCCCATGGAACTGCTGCTGGCCGGTACCGGGGGCTGCACCGCCTTTGATATTGTCCTGATCCTGAAGCGCGGCCGCCATGCGGTCAGCGGATGCGAAGTGAAGCTTCAGGCCGACCGTGCGGAGACGGATCCCAAGGTATTCACGAGGATCAACATGCACTTTGTGGTAACCGGGAAGAATCTGAAGCCGGAGGCGGTCGAGCGCGCGGTACAGCTCTCCGCGGAGAAATACTGCTCTGCGTCGATCATGCTGGGACAGACCGCCATGATCGACCACACTTTCGAGGTGGTCGAGGATTTTCAGGCAAGGTAAGACAGTTTCGTCATCACCTTCGATGAAAGCTTCATTGCCAGCTTGACCGGCGCCGGCAGTTCCCGCGCGCCGTAGTGATTCGCCGTTTCGGCATGGCGAACCTCGTCGACTTTCATCTGCTCGAGAACTTCCCATGACTTGCGGTCCTGCGTCGGGAGCATGGCTTTGTGACCCTCGAGATGGCCTTCCACCTGACGCTCGGTTTCGGCGAGAAAGCCCAGGCTCCAGGCGTCGCCGAATTTTCCGGCGACCACTCCGATAGCCAGAGACCCGGCATACCACAGCGGATTGAACACGCTCTTGCGGCCGCCGAGCTCGGCGATGCGTCGCTCAGTCCAATTGAGATGTTCGGTTTCTTCCCACGCCGCCTGATCCAGTTCGCGCTTGACCGCCGGGTGGCGCGAGCTCAGCGCCTGACCCTGATACAGAGCCTGGGCGCAGATCTCCCCGCAATGATTGACCCGCATCAGCGCAGCGACGTGGCGCTTCTCGTCCTCGCTCATTTCGGCTTCGGGCAGGTCTTCGCCGGGCATCGGGCGACGGGTCGGAGCGGAGGCGAAAACGGCGCGCAGCGCCTTGTCGAATTCGGGAATGAGGGCGTCGATCACCGAGAGTTTCCTGATATCAGATTGAATCGGGATGCTTGCCCAAACGCAGGGCATTGCGCCCTTCGTCCGCCGTTTTGATCGCATTGCCCATCGGGCAAAAAAAATCTCGGCTCAACGCGGCATGGTGTCGATTGACTGGCTTGTTTTCGATCGGTCGCCACTCTACACGAGCAGCGCGCGACTTGGTCCAGGTGTTGTCGCTGCGCCCCGTGGCGTAATGCTTCCAAGTCCTGTCCTTGCAATGCATGCCTTCGAAGCTGACGTTGGTGGCGCCGCCGGCTGTCTTCACCACAAGTACGTAGCGCACGACTCCGTCGGAGCCGGCACCAAGCGTACTTGCGTCTATAAAGTACCTGTTTGTGGCTACAGCGCTAACATAGAATTCAAGCAGATTTTCCTGCCGAGGAAACGCCGGTGGCTCGATCGCCAACTCCTGCCAGGGCTTTTCTTCTTCATCGCCCGGGTGGTTTTTCGGCACGTAGCGACCAAATGGATCAGATAGTTGCGCAGCCGCATTCGCGGCTATGGCAACCAGCAGGAAAGCCGGCCAAAGCTTCATGTCGCATTGTCCTCCGTACCGGTTTCCCAGCGCGGCACCCGCTCGTCGGGGTGCACGAACAGCAGGCGTGCCAACTCGAGCAAGGCAGCCTCATACACGCCGCGCTTGAATTCGATCACGCTGCCCAGCGGCACCCAGTAGTTGTTCCAACGCCAGGCATCGAATTCCGGATGTTCGCTGGCGCGCAGGCAGACGTCGCTGTCGCGGCCGACCAGTCGCAGCAGAAACCAGATCTGTTTCTGCCCCTTGTAGGTGCTGCGCCATTCGCGGCGAATCCACTGCTTCGGCACTTCATAGCGCAACCAGTCGCGCGTGCGGCCAATGATCCGCACGTGCTCGGGCTTGAGGCCGGTTTCCTCTTCCAGTTCGCGCAGCATCGCCTGCTCGGGCGTTTCGCCCTTCTTGATGCCCCCTTGCGGGAACTGCCAGGAATGTTCGCGGATCCGCTTGCCCCAAAACACCTCGTTTCGACCGTTGACCAGAACGATGCCGACGTTCGGGCGAAAGCCTTCACGATCGAGCATGATGCATATTCCAATGATTGATTGGGAACCATTCTTTCACAATCGCGGGCCGCTGGAAAGCCGCATCTGCCGCCTCTGCAAATTGGCGGCCGCAGGTAAAATGCGCACTTTCCGCTTTCCAGCCTACAGCCATGCGTGCCAGCCAGTTCTTCGTCGCCACCCTCAAGGAAGCTCCCTCCGACGCCGAAATCGTCAGCCACAAGCTGATGATGCGCGCCGGCCTGATCCGTCGCCTCGCCGGCGGCATCTACACCTGGATGCCGATGGGCCTGCGCGTCCTGCGCAAGGTCGAAAACATCGTGCGCGAGGAAATGAACCGCGCCGGCGCCATCGAACTGCTCATGCCGGCGGTGCAACCTTTTGAATTGTGGGAAGAATCCGGGCGTGGCCCGAAGTACGGCCCGGAGTTGCTGCGCTTCAAGGATCGCCATCAGCGCGAGTTCGTGATCGGCCCGACGCACGAGGAGGTCATCACCGATGTGGTGCGCCGCGACGTCAGGAGCTATCGCCAGCTGCCGCGCCACTTCTACCAGATCCAGACCAAATTCCGCGACGAGATCCGGCCGCGCTTCGGCGTCATGCGCGGGCGCGAGTTTCTCATGAAGGACGGCTATTCCTTCCACACCTCGTATGCCGATCTGGAACGCGAATACCGCAACATGTACGACACCTACAGCCGCATCTTCACCCGCCTCGGCCTGCAGTTCCGCGCCGTGGCCGCGGATACCGGCGCCATCGGCGGCACCGGCTCGCACGAATTCCATGTGCTGGCGGACTCGGGCGAAGACGCGATCGCCTTCTGCCCGGCATCGGACTATGCGGCCAACGTGGAGTTGGCGGAAGCGGTCGCACCTCTGAAAGTTATGCGTAGCGGTATCCCCGGGGACGGCGCTGGCGATACGGCAAAACTCGCGGCGGCCATGGAAAAGAAGGCCACGCCGGGCAAGACCAAATGCGAGGATGTCGCCGCTTTCCTCGGCCTGCCGCTGACGCAGACGGTCAAGGCCATTGCCGTGATGGCGGAGAAGAAGGGCGACGCAGAGTTTGTCCTGCTGTTGCTGCGCGGCGATCACGACCTGAACGAAATCAAGGCACAGAAAGTGATCGGCGAATTCCGCTTCGCCCGCGACGACGAAATCGTCGACGCACTCGGCTGCAAGGCCGGTTATATCGGCGCGGTGGGGTTCTCCGGGCGGGTCGTCGCCGACCGCAGCGTCGCGGTCATGAGCGACTGCGTCTGCGGCGCCAACGAAGAAGGTTACCACCTCACCGGTGTCAATTTCGGCCGCGACCTGCCGCAACCCGGAACCGTTGCCGACATCCGCAACGTGGTCGAGGGCGATCCGTCGCCCGACGGCAAGGGCCCGCTCGAACTGTGCCGCGGCATCGAAGTCGGCCACATCTTCCAACTTCGCACCAAGTATGCCGAAGCCCTGAAATGCAGCTTCCTCGACGAGCAAGGGAAAGATCAGGTCATGGAAATGGGCTGCTACGGCATCGGCGTTTCGCGCATCGTCGGCGCCGCCATCGAGCAGGGTCATGACGAACGCGGAATCATCTTCCCGGACACCATCGCACCGTTCGCCGTCGCCGTGGTGCCGATGAATTACGCCAAGTCCGAGGCCGTGCGCACCGCCGCCACCGCACTCCACGCCGAACTGCTCGCCGCCGGCATCGATGCGATCCTCGACGACCGCGATGAGCGCCCCGGCTCGATGTTCGCCGACTGGGAACTGATCGGCATCCCGCATCGAGTGGTGGTCGGCGAGCGAGGCCTCAACGAAGGCAAACTGGAATACAAGGGCCGCAGCGACGCCGAGGCCACCATGGTTACGGCAGGCGAAATGACGGCCTTCCTGAAACAGAAGTTGTGCGGCTGATACTCGGTCTTGCACTGAGTCTTGCTGTTGCACTCCCGGCGACAGCGGTTTGGGCCGGAGCGCAGCAATACGAACCGCTGGCCGCCAGCGTGCAGGCAGGTCTGCACGCGGCGATCGCCGACCGCGCCGCGCCCGACCCGCAATTCCCCTCGATCCAGGACAAGGTCAACTGGCTGACCGACATGTCGGCGCGCCTGACCCGCCGCATGCCGGACCGGGAGGCGCGCCTGGAGTTTCTCAAGACCGTATATTACGAAGCCAAGCGCGCCGGCCTCGACCCGCAGATGGTGCTCGGCCTGATCCAGGTCGAGAGCGGCTTCAAAAAGTATTCAGTATCTTCGGCCGGTGCGCGCGGCTACATGCAGGTGATGCCCTTCTGGGTGCGCCTGATCGGCAGCAAGGACAGCAACCTGTTCCACATGCGCACCAACTTGCGCTTCGGCTGCACCATCCTGCGCCACTATCTGGACATCGAAAAAGGCGATCTCTACCGCGCCTTGGGGCGCTACAACGGCAGCCTGGGCAAGCCGGAGTATCCGAGGATGGTGCAGGCGGCGTGGGAGAAGCAGTGGGCTTGGGGACCGCGAGTGATCGGGCCGCGGTAAGCCCAATCGCCGTAGCGCCAGCGCCGACTTCTGGGGCTCCGCCATTCCCGCGAATGCGGGAATCCAGAGGTCGGGTTGCAATTGTCGCCGTATCGCCAGCGCCGACTTTCTGGCTTTGCCCCCACGTCCGCGCCGGGTCTCGCCCCGGCAGGCGACCTACTTTCTTGTTCGCGTGTATA
>VBWA01000140.1 GCA_006218025.1 Rhodocyclaceae bacterium
CCGTAGGCATAAATGTCGCCTTGCTTGCAGTTGAATCCGCCAGTTGCCCAAAATTCTGGAGGCTGATAGCCCAAGCTGCCAGAGTAAACGATAGAACGATCAGGAGGATCCTTGATAGCGACGCCTAGATCAATTAGAACCAGCTTTTGCTTCGTGACCATGATGTTAGCCGGTTTAATATCACGATGAGATATCGGGATATCGTGCAGGTATGCCAGCGCCTGTAGGCCGCCTCGTAAGCAGTGCACCAGGAAATCTGGATCGTGTAAGTATTCAACACGTTTTCGACGACTTCGTGTGAGCTCGTGTATCGTAACACCATCGATAAATTCTAGGTCGATGTAGAAGATCGCATTATCGATCATGGCCAAAGAATCTGAACGCTCTAGATCTCCAGACCCCAACATCTTGACGATATTGATGTGTGCTAAGCCATCCAGAATGTCGCGCTCCCTTTTACGATATAGCTTAGACGTGAACAGCTTGCGGGCGATTGCAGAATGTGAGTTTGAGGCCACCTTGTAAACCTTGCCGAATCCGCCAGTACCGAGACATATGTGATTATTTGCGCTCATAGAGAAATGTGAGAGGATATATGAGAAATAGCATTAGGAAGTGCGGAAATGCCCTACACCTCTACCATACAAATTTCCTATCTCGTAATGCTTAAGCATAGGAGGGGGGGCCCCCCTCCTAGATTGTCTATATAAGCTCATGCTTTCACGTAGCAATCCCATAGTAATCCTTCGGCATCTAATCTTTTATGAACTTAAGCCTAGAGAGTCTAGAGCGACGAGTGCATAGTCTAGAGCTGCGAGTGGCTTTACTCGAGAAGCTCAGTTACCTGGTCTGCCAAATTATCGAGTTGCAAATCGTCATACGCTCAGAGGGTGCCCAATTCAACAACGCCATTGCTAGACTTCCTCAGGCCATTCTGGCTGTAGAAGACGGTTTGAATGGGCTTAAGCAAACTCTTCCTACGACTGCCTGGGACATGTTCAATCTGACTGAGACTGTGAGACTTCGAGACGCTTGATGAATGCCAAAAGCCGGCAACAATGA
>VBWA01000067.1 GCA_006218025.1 Rhodocyclaceae bacterium
TGTTGAATTGCGTGTAAATCTGACCCACCAATTGCATTGAATTTTGACCCACACCTGAGTTTATATCGGCCACTTCAAATTGTGGATAATTTTTTAGTTTTGCCTCCCTTTCCGGTTTGAGTTGAACTGTTTCTGAAGCGGAAACTATCGTTGCCAGTTTCCACGATGTGACAGTGATGAGTCAGTCTGTCGAGCAGCGCCGTTGTCATCTTGGCATCGCCGAATACACTTCCCCATTCCGAGAAGCTCAGGTTGGTTGTGATGATCAGGCTGGTGCGCTCGTAGAGTTTGCCGATGAAGTGAAACAGTAATGCGCCGCCCGCTTGGCTGAACGGCAAATAGCCCAGTTCATCCAGAATCACTAAATCGGCATAGGCCATCCGGCTGGCAAGTTGCCCCTGTTTACCCGCAGTCTTCTCCAGTTCCAGCGTATTGACCAACTCGATGGTCGAGAAGAAGCGTACCCGGCGATGCTGATGTTGCACGGCCTGCACACCGAGTGCCGTTGCAAGGTGTGTTTTGCCCGTGCCGGGGCCGCCGACTAACACTACGTTGTGCACCTGATCCATAAACTCACAACGATGAAGCTGCCGGATCAATGCCTCGTTTGCCGCACTCTGGCTGAAGTCGAAACTGGTCAGGTCGCGGTAGACAGGGAAGCGTGACGACTTCATCTGGTAGGCGATAGAGCGCACCTCGCGTTCGGCCATCTCCGCTTTGAGCAGTGTCCCCAACATCTCCTGCGCACTTTGATATGCCGGCGAACCTTGCTTGGCAAGCTCATCGACAGCCTGTGCCATGCCATACATCTTGATTGCCTTGAGTGATGCGATCATGGCTTCATGCTGCATGGCGCACCTCCCTCAATTCATCATAGCGACTGACATTCGCTTGTGGTTCGACCACCAACGTCAGATGAGTAGGCGTATCTACAGGAGCAGGCGGAGCAGGTTCAATCAGTCGTTTAAGCAGATTCAGCACATGCTGTTTGGATGGCGTGCCACTTTCCAATGCCAACTCAACTGCTGTTAGTACCGCCGACTCATCATGTTGAAGAACTAGCGCCAGGATTTCCACCATCTCCCGATCACCGCCTTGACGCTTGAGCAGGATGGCCTGCAATTGCTTGAAGGCATCAGGCAATTCGGTAAATGGCGCACCATTGCGCAATGCGCCGGGTTTGCGCTGAAGCACGCTCAGGTAATGACGCCAGTCATAAACTGTTCTCCCCATTCCATGGCTGCGGATAATGAGTCGGACATGCTCGGCAATGACCTGCGCTTCTGCCACAAACACCAATCGGTCGGCATACACTCTTATGCTGATTGGGCGATTGGCATAGGAGGCAGGTACGCTATAGCGATTGGATTCGAACATAATCAGGCAAGTCGGTGAGACCCGCTTGGTATGCTCCACAAACCCATCAAACGCACGGGGCAACGCCATCATGCATGCCCGCTCATCTGCATAGACATCGGCAATGCGGCGCCCCTTCTGCTCAGGATGGGCGATCTCACTCCAGAGTGACACACATCGCTGTTGCAGCCAGTCGTTGAGTTCAGCCAAACTGCCAAATGCAGGAAGCTGGTTCCAGATACGGTGCCGGGAATCCTGCACGTTCTTCTCGATCTGCCCCTTCTCCCAACCGGAAGCGGGATTGCAGAACTCAGCATCGAACAGGTAGTGGCTCACCATGGCGGTGAAGCGGATGTTGATGTCACGCTGCTTGCCGCGCCTTACCTTATCCACGGCAGTCTTCATGTTGTCGTAGATACCACGGCTCGGCACGCCGCCGAAGAGGGCGAAGGCATGGTTGTGGGCATCGAATAGCATTTCGTGCGTCTGGAGCAGATAGGCACGCAAGAAGAACGCTCGGCTGTGGCTGAGTTTGAAGTGCGCGATCTGCAACTTGGTGCGCACTCCGGCGATGACGGCCCAGTCCTCACTCCAATCGAACTGGAATGCCTCTCCGGGGGCAAAGGTGAGCGGGATGAATGTGCCGCGTCCGGCCGTCTTGGCTAGCTCTTGCTGCTCTTGTCGCCATCGCTTGGCAAAGGCGGCAACTCGGTCGTAGGAACCTGTATAGCCAAGCTGAACCAAATCACGGTGAAGTTGCTTGAGACTACGTTTCTGTTTGCGCCCCTTGCCTGCTTCCGTCTTCAGCCATAACGTCAGCTTGGCGGCGTAGTCGTCGAGCTTGCTGGGCGTCTTGCGGTTCGGGTACTTGGGTTCAACAACTTTGTTGGACAGGTACTTCCTGATGGTGTTCCGAGCGATTCCTGTCTTGCGGACTATCTCTCGGATCGGCATGTTATCGCGCACATGCCAGCGCCTGATGCTGCTTAATATCGCCACGTTGATCACTCCTGTTTACTCCCGCTCAAGTTATGAGCGGGACAGTATCTATACGCGGGTCAAATTTGGATGCGATTTACTGCGGTAGGTGGGTCAGTTTTGGACGCAATTCAACA
>VBWA01000068.1 GCA_006218025.1 Rhodocyclaceae bacterium
TCCAGAACTCCTGACATACACCTAAACGAATTTGTCCGCTTTTGGGCGTCAGGCGGGCGGTTTGACGGCGAAGCGCAGGCGCAGGTGTGAGCCTGGGAAGCGGGTGGGCGAGCGGTTGAGTTCCTCACAGAGCCGCTCGACCGCGCGTGTGCGGTGCGCGGAGCTCAGCCGCTGAAGGGTGACCCGCAGCTCGCCGTCGGTGACCTCCAGATCCGCGGCGCTCGTCAAGGCGGACTGGACGAGCGTGCGCCCCTCGTCTTCGGCTCGCTTGTAGTGTGGCGTGATCCTGCGCACCAGGTCGCTCTCCGCCTGGTAGGACACCATTTTCAGGACGCTCGTGAGGTGCTTGCGCTCGGGAGCGAGCTTCACGATCTCTCCCTCAACGACCGTATGCACCGGCACGCGCTTGGGCATCCGAGCGCGCTTGGCTTGAAGCCTCGTCACTCGCTGGAACGCGTCCCAGACCGATTTCCCAAGCGTCCGCTCGGCGATCTTGAAGCCGCGCATCGTGGGCCGATCGTCTTCGATGTTTACGAGCGCCTCCAAGCCGTACTCCGCCTGGAGGCGTGCGAGTTCAGCCTGCGCCTCCCGCAGCTTCACCTCCAACTCCGCTCGAGCCGGGTTGGGCACGTCGCGGTTGGGATCGTCCGGCACGACCGCGTAGTCGAGCAACGCGTCGAGCGCGTACTCCTCGCGCAGGTACTTAAAGAAATTCTCCTGCCTCCACCGCTCGAACATGCGAAAGGCCACTTCCACCGCGGGTAGATCGCGCCTGGAGGTGAGGATCGGCGTTTGGTGGCCGTTCTCCGAGAGCCGAGTGACTTGCCGCAGGCGAAGCGTTCCTCCAAGAAGCGTGATGCCCTGATCGGCGAGGAGGTAGGAGACCTCCTTTTTGTCGATCGTCGCCTTGTGCTCTTGGAACCGCTTTGTGGAGACACGCGGGAAGCGGCCCTTGCGGTAGGTCAGAAGGTCGAAGCCTTGGGCCAAGAGTCGCGCAAAGAGCTTTGGGCTGTACCCTCCCCGATCGAAGACCACCGTCGTGCGTCGCTCACCAATCAGAGAGCGCACTTCGCCGAGGATCTCAGGCAGCATCTTCGCCAAGCCCGCGTTCGCCTCGGCGGTCACCAGAAACAGGGGATCGCCCACGGCGTCGTTGACCCAATAGTCCGAGGTGGCGGGTAGAGAGATGCGCATGCGCGCCACATGCGTCTTGGGCAACTTGTGGTGGCCGTGGTAGACCCGCACGTGCCCGTCGACATAGAGAAACCCGAGGGCTTCTCCTCGCAGAGCAACGCGCCGCTGCGACACCGCGCGCCCGAATTCGACCGAGCGCTTCATGGCAGCCAACCGCGCGAGCTTTCGCCGGATCGTCTTGACCTCCGGGGCACGGTCGAGACCTAAGACCCGTCCAAGATTCTCCGGAGGCTGCTCCTTGAGACCCTCGGGGCGCTTGATGCGCAGAAGCCCCATGAGGAGCAGGGCGAGGACTGTCGTTCGTAGCCCGTAGAAAGCCGGACCCAAGCTTCCATAGATCTCTTGCGCGCAGTCGAAAACTCCGCTTTCGACCAGAGGCGGGATCGCAAGGAGGACGCCTGCGTGCGGGACGGTCTGGCCCGAGGCAAAGAGCGGAGCTGCGTCGTCGAGCATCCCAACACACGCGAAGAACCGATCCATAGAACGGTTCAAAGGATCCTTGTCGAACGTCACCGGCAGTGCGTCCTCTTCTCTCTGCACGGAGAAAGCGGACAGGTTTGGGTCCGCACCCTGTGCCTGGCTCACTACCGGCTCTCCTGGGGCAGCGTGCGAAAAAGCGGACAGGTTTGGGTCCGCAGGCAAGGGCAGGCCATCGATCGGCAAAAGGAGCTGTTTGGCCGCGGGCACGTCCTTCCAGCCCATACGCCGCAGGAGCTTTCGCACGGCTTTTTCGCTGACGCCGATCTGACGCGCGGTCTCGCGATTGGAGTGGCCTTCCGCCTTGAGCCGCTGGATCAGCCGTGTTCGCTGCGGGCGAAGGCGTCGACGGCCTTGCGGGTACCCGCTCTTTCGACCCAACGCGGCGAGGCCGCCGTCCTCGTACCGGTGCTGGTGGCGTCGAATGGTTCGGCTCGAGCAGTCGAAGGCGCGTGCTACGTCGCTCTGAGCCGCCCAGCCCTGATCCACGAGGTTGACCATGGCAATCGACTCGGCCATGCGATCGTTGAGCGCGTACTGCGCGAGCACAGCGCCCGAAGCGACGACAACGCGGTGCCCGTCTTGCGTCCTCAGGAGGCAACGGTCGTTGATCGGGCGCGTGCCCTCAGGAGGAGTGACGTCGGAAAACAGCTCGGTCTGTCGCAGCTTCTCGTCCATGCCGTGACAGTACGCCAGCCGCAAAAAAGCGGACAGGTTTGGGTCCGCACTCCGACCGCCCCGCCGAGCCCCC
>VBWA01000051.1 GCA_006218025.1 Rhodocyclaceae bacterium
CTGATCCGCACGGCGCAGGATGCCGGCCAGGCGTTGCAGGTGCTGCAGGCGGTCGAGGCCGCCAACGACGCGCAGAAAGGCGTGCTGGCACAGAAGATCACCAAGCGCCTCGGCAAGGATCTCAGCGGGAAGACCTTCGCCCTGTGGGGACTGGCCTTCAAGCCGAATACCGACGACATGCGCGAAGCGCCGAGTCTGGTGCTGATTGCAGACCTGCTGGCGCGCGGCGCATCGATCCGCGCCTACGATCCGGTCGCCGCGCATGAAGCGCAACGCGTCCTCGGCGACAACCCGCGCATCAGCTATGCGTTGACCCCGATGGAAGCGCTGGACGGTGCCGATGCCCTGGCCATCGTCACCGAGTGGAAGGAATTCCTCTACGATCCGGCGACGCCGCGCAAGGCCGGGCTGGAGTATTTCGCGATCGGCAGGCTATGACCATGAACAGTCTGCCCGACACCTCGGCTACTCGCATCCTGGTGGTCGGCGACGTGATGCTGGATCGCTACTGGTTCGGCGAGGTCTCGCGGATTTCACCCGAAGCGCCGGTGCCCGTGGTCAAGGTCGAGCGCACCGAGGAACGTCCGGGCGGCGCCGCCAATGTCGCGCGCAACTGCGCTGCACTGGGAGCGCGCGTGACGCTGCTGTCCGTGGTCGGTGCCGACGAGGCAGGACAGAGTCTGGCGCGCCTGATGGGCAATTCCGGCATCGAGTGCAGCCTGCATGAAGATGCCAAGCTCAGCACGACGGTCAAACTGCGCGTGATCGGTCGCCAGCAGCAGCTGCTGCGCATCGACTTCGAGAACGCGCCGGATCACGAGGTGCTGCAAGCCAAGCTAGCGGATTTCGAATCGCGCCTCGCGGCCTGCGATGTCGTGATCCTCTCCGATTACGGCAAGGGTGGTCTCGCCCACATCACGGAAATGATCTCCCTCGCCCGCAATGCCGGCAAGCCGGTCCTGGTCGATCCGAAGGGCGAGGACTACGCGCGTTACGCCGGCGCGACCCTGCTCACGCCCAATCGATCCGAGTTTCGCCAGGTCGTCGGCCGCTGGAAGGACGAAGCGGAGCTTGCGCTGAAGGCCACCCGCCTGCGCAATGAGCTGCAACTGGACGCCTTGCTGGTCACCCGCAGCGAGGAAGGCATGACGCTGTTTTCGGCCGACGGCGCGACGCACGAGCCGGCACTGGCGCGCGAGGTTTATGATGTCAGCGGTGCCGGTGACACGGTCATTGCCACGCTGGCGGTGATGCTGGGCAGCGGTTTGTCCATGCCGCAAGCCATGCGGCAGGCCAATTTTGCGGCCGGCATCGTCGTCGGAAAACTGGGCACCGCAACGTGCTCTCTGGAAGAATTGCAACAGGTCAACTAGGGGTCATATGTACTACGTCGTCACCGGCGCCTGCGGATTCATCGGCGCAAACCTGGTCAAGGCGCTCAACGAGCGCGGCGTTACCGACATCATCGCGGTCGACAACCTCACCATGGCCGACAAGTTCCTCAATCTCACCGATTGCGAGATCGCGGACTATGTGGACAAGCGCGAGTTTCTCGAAATGGTCGAGCACGGCCAGCTGGATGGCAGCGTCGAGGCCATCCTGCATGAGGGCGCGTGCTCCGACACCATGGAAACCGACGGCCGCTACATGATGGCCAACAATTACCGCTACTCGGAGACGCTGCTGGATTATTGCCTCGAGCAGGAAGTTCCCCTGCTCTATGCCTCGTCCGCTTCGGTCTATGGCGGCGGTGGCGTATTCCGCGAAGAGCGCGAATTCGAAGCGCCACTCAATGTCTACGGCTACTCGAAATTCCTTTTCGACCAGGTGGTGCGCCGTCGCATCGGGCCGGCCGGCGACGAGACCGATTCCCAGGTGGCGGGCTTCCGCTATTTCAACGTTTACGGCCCGCGCGAGCAGCACAAGGGGCGCATGGCATCGGTCGCCTTCCATCACTTCAACCAGTATCGGGCCGAGGGCAAGGTCAGGCTGTTCGAAGGCTACGGCGGCTATGGCAACGGCGAACAGCGCCGCGATTTCGTCTATGTCGGCGACGTGGTCAAGGTCAACATGGATTTTCTGGAAACCCGGGCATCCGGTATTTTCAATCTCGGCACCGGCCGCGCGCAGAGCTTCAACGAACTCGCCGCCGCCACGGTGAATGCCTGCCGCGCGCTGGAAGACAAGCCGGCGCTATCGGTCGCCGAACTGGTGGCGCAGGGCATCGTCGAATACATTCCCTTCCCGGATGCCTTGAAGGGCAAGTACCAGAGCTTCACCGAGGCCGATCTTTCCCAGTTGCGCGGCGTCGGCTACAAGAGCGCCTTCGCCTCGGTGGAAGAAGGCGTGGCCGACTACGTCAAATGGCTCGCCAGGTAAGTCGCCGACCATGAACTGGAAGACGCTCGAAGACTTCGTCGGCAACACGCCGCTGGTCCAGCTCAAGCGCATTCCCGGTGCCGAGGCCGCGCGCCGCAACAATGTGATCCTGGCCAAGCTGGAAGGCAACAACCCGGCCGGCTCGGTCAAGGACCGGCCGGCCCTGTCCATGATCAAGCACGCCGAGGCACGCGGCCGCATCAAGCCCGGCGACACGCTGATCGAAGCCACCTCGGGCAATACCGGCATAGCGCTGGCGATGGCCGCCGCCATGCGCGGCTACCGCATGATCCTGATCATGCCGGAACACCAGAGCGTCGAACGCTGCCAGACCATGCGCGCCTTCGGCGCGGAATTGATTTTGACCCCCAAGGCTGGGGGCATGGAAGCCGCGCGGGACTTGAGCGAGCAGATGGTCAGGGACGGCAAGGGCCTCGTGCTCGACCAGTTCGCCAATCCGGACAATCCCCTGGCGCACTACGAAACTACAGGGCCCGAGATCTGGCGCGACACCGGGGGCCGCATCACGCATTTCGTCTCCAGCATGGGAACCACGGGCACCATCATGGGCTGCTCGCGTTATTTCAAGGAAATGAATCCGGCCATCCGCATCATCGGTTGCCAGCCGGAGGAAGGTTCGCAGATTCCGGGCATACGCAAGTGGCCGGAAGCTTATCTGCCGAAGATCTTCGAGGCTTCGCGCGTCGATCAGGTCGAAAACGTGAGCCAGGGACAGGCCGAGGAAATGGCGCGGCGGCTCGCCCGCGAAGAAGGCATCTTTGCCGGAATTTCCTCCGGCGGCGCGCTTGCCGTGGCCTTGCGCATCGCGAACCAGGTGGAGAACGCGGTGATCGTCACCATCGTCTGCGACCGTGGCGACCGCTATCTCTCGACTGGAGTTTTTCCGGCTTAGTCCGGCAGGGCGATTCGGTTGTCGGTGCTGAACTGGTAGTCGCGGAAGATGTGTTCCGCTGACAGCAGCCGATAACTGCCGTCGTCGTCGCGACGGGTGGTGTCCTTCAGGCGGTAGGTGTAGTGACCGCAGGTCCAGCAGTCGAAGTTGCGCATGTGGGTGCACAGGCAGGTCTTGTCCATCACATGGAGCTTCTTCGCATGCGGATGAAGCGCCACTTCGCGGTTGTAGGCCTCGATGTACTGGCAACTGCCGGTGGAATCCAGCAGGTAGCCGAAGGCCTCGCAGTTCGGGCGGATGCCGGCACCAATGGCGGGGCTGTTCTTCAGCATGCGCATCGGGTAGCCGGTCGGTGAAATGGTGTTCACCTCGATGTCATTTTCGCTGGCCTTGAAATACTCCTGCTGCACCTTTTCCGGCAGGCCGCATTCTTTCGAAACGGTGAAGCGGGTGGCGACCTGGACGGCCGCGGCACCCATTTCCATGTAGGCGACGGCGTCCGATCCGGTGAAAATGCCTCCGGCCGGAATCAGCGGAATATCGATATGCTCGGCCTTCATCCATTCGCGGATCTCGATGACGATCTTGGCCAGATCGTAGGCGGCCCAGTCCATGCCGAAACCCAGGTGGCCACCGGCAAGAGGACCTTCAATCACGACATAGTCGGGCAGGCGGCCGGTGCGCGCGCTCTTTTTCAGAAACAGCGTCAGGGCGCGCAGGGATGAAACGATGATGCCCAGCTTGACGTCGCGGAAGCGCGGATGATCCTCCATCAGCGCAAATGAGCCGAGATGCAGTCCTGCTGCCAGCGTGATGCCGTCGATGCCGGCATCCAGTGCCGCATGGAGACGAACGCGCAGGGTTTCCTTCGGCGCATTCATGGTCAGCTTTTCCATGCAGTTGGCGAAGATCAGCCCGTCGCCGCGCTTGGCCTCCATGGTGCGGCCGACATGCAGGGCGGTCGCTTCCGCGAGCAGGCCGAGGTCGAATTTGACCACGGCCTTCTCCGTATTGGCGACGTTGAACTTGTATTGCCGGAGTTTGTCCTTGACGAACTTGGTGTTGAAGCGCCGGTCGGAAACCGTCGGCACCATCGCGTCGGAGATATGGCCGACGCCGCCCAGGCGCGCCGCCTCGAGGGCGAGCTCCGCGGTCGAAATGTCGACGCCCATGCCGCCGACCATGATCGGCACCAGTTCCTTCTTGCCCAGCCGCAAGCGAAAATCATCGACGCGCTTCATTGCAGACTTTTCCATTATTTGGCAGCCCGACATTATCGCCTGTCGACGGGGCGTTCTGTCGCCGCTGCGACGGAAAATTCTCGAGGTTCCGGGCTCAAGCCATCAGGCGCAAGAGGGCTTCCCCATAACGGTCGGCCTTGGCCTGACCGATGCCGGGCACGCCGAGCAACTCGACCAGGCTTGGCGGGCGACGGGCCGCGAGTTCGCGCAGGGTCTTGTCGTGCAGGATGACGTAGGCCGGCACACCCTGTTCGCGGGCCAGATCGGCACGCCATGCACGCAGGGCATCGAACAGCGGTGCGTCGGCTTCCGCCAGCGGCGGCCCGTCGCCGGATCGCCGTCCCGCCAGCGCCGACTTCTTGCCAGGGATGCGCTTCGCCTGCCGGCGCAGCGACAGCGTCGCCTCGCCCTTCAGCACCGGGCGCGCGGCGTCGGTCAGGCGCAGCCCGCCGTAAGCCTGCGCGTCGGCCTGCAGCAGGCCGGCGGCGAGCAGCTGACGGAACACCGAGCGCCAGCCGGCGTCGTCGAGATCCGTGCCGGCGCCGAAGGTGGGCAGGTCGCCATGACCGAACTGCTGCACTTTTTCCGTGGCCTTGCCGCGCAGGATGTCGATCAGGTGGCCGGCGCCGAAACGCTGGCCGGTGCGCAGGGCCGCCGACATGGCCTTTTGCGCGGCGACCGTGCCGTCCCACAACTGCGGCGGATCGAGGCAGGTATCGCAGTTGCCGCAGGCCTCGGCCTCTTCGCTGAAGTACTTGAGCAGCAGCGCGCGCCGGCAGACAGCGGTTTCGCACCAGGCCAGCAGGGCGTCGAGTTTGCTGCGCTCGACACGCTTTTGTTCCTCGCTCGCGGCCGATTCGTCGATGCGCAGGCGATGGATCACGACGTCGTTGAGGCCATAGGTCATCCACGCTTCGGCCGGTTCGCCGTCGCGCCCGGCGCGGCCGGTTTCCTGGTAGTAGGCTTCGAGGCTCTTGGGCAGGTCGAGATGGGCGACGAAACGCACGTCGGGTTTGTCGATGCCCATGCCGAAGGCGATGGTCGCCACCATGACGATGCCGTCTTCGCGCAGGAAGCGCTGCTGATGATTCAGGCGCATGCCCGCGTCGAGCCCGGCGTGGTAGGGCAGGGCCGTGATGCCCTGCTGATTGAGCCAGGCGGCGGTCTCATCCACCTTCTTGCGCGACAGGCAATAGACGATGCCGGCCGCGCCGCGCTGCCCGGCGAGAAAATCGAGCAACTGGCGGCGCGGGTTGTCCCTTTCCACCACGGTGTAGCGGATATTCGGCCGGTCGAAGCTCGAAATGAATACGCGCGCCGCATCCAGCCCGAGGCGGGTGATGATTTCCTGCCGCGTCAGATGGTCGGCCGTCGCCGTCAGGGCAATCCGCGGTACCGTCGGGTAGCGCTGGTGCAGGGCCGAGAGCTGGATGTATTCGGGCCGGAAATCGTGCCCCCACTGCGAGACGCAATGCGCTTCGTCGATGGCGAACAGGGCGAGGCGATTCCTGCCGACCAGATGGTCCATGACGCCGAGGAAGCGTTCCGTCAGCAGGCGTTCCGGCGCGACATAGATCAGGTCGAGCTCGTCCATGCGCAGGCGTCGTTCGACCTCGGATGCCGTGGCATAGTCCTGCGAGGAATTGAGGAAAGCGGCGCGCACGCCGGCTTGCAGCAGGGCATCGACCTGGTCCTGCATCAACGCGATCAGCGGCGATACGACGACGCCGACGCCCTCCCGGAGCAGGGCGGGGATCTGGTAACAGAGCGATTTGCCGCCGCCGGTCGGCATCAGCACGAGCGCGTCGCCGCCGCCGATCAGGTGCTCGATGATCTCCTCTTGCGGCCCGCGAAACGAGGGGTAGCCGAAGACACGGCGCAGGGTTTCAAGGGGGGCTGACATGATGGAAAAGCGGCGGTGAACAGGGGGTGCATTATGCCCGCTGCGCCCGCTTACAGGGAGCCGCGGGCACGACACTGATATCATCGAACTCTGTCCCACTGGAGCCCTATCATGGCCGGCAATCCTGAAATCACCAGCATGGCGCTGTTCTGCGACTTCGAGAACGTCGCCCTCGGCGTGCGCGATGCGAAATACGCCCAGTTCGATATCAACAAGGTCCTCGAACGCCTGCTGCTGAAGGGCAGCATCGTGGTCAAGAAGGCCTACTGCGACTGGGCGCGCTACAAGGAATTCAAGGCGCCGATGCACGAAGCCTCGTTCGAGCTGATCGAGATTCCCCATTTGCGCCAATCCGGCAAGAACTCCGCCGACATCCGCATGGTCGTCGATGCCCTCGACCTCTGCTACACCAAGTCGCATGTCGATACCTTCGTCATCATCAGCGGCGACTCGGACTTTTCGCCGCTGGTGTCCAAGCTGCGCGAGAACAACAAGCGCGTGATCGGTGTCGGCGTCAAGGCGGCCACCTCCGACCTGCTTGCCGCCAACTGCGACGAGTTCATTTTCTACGACGATCTGGTGCGGGAACTGCCGGCCAAGAAGCAGCGCAGCGAAAGGAAAGCTCCGGCCAAGGCAGCCTCCAGTGTAGCGAAGACCACAGCACCGAAGAGCGAGGAAAAACCGGAAGATCCCAAGCGGCAGGAGGCAATCGATCTGGTCGTGGAAACCGTCGAGGCCCTGGTCACCGAGCGCGGCGAGGACGAAAAGATCTGGGGTTCCATGGTCAAGCAGACCCTGAAGCGGCGCAAGCCCGGTTTCAGCGAGTCCTATTACGGCTACCGCTCCTTCGGCGAACTTCTGGAAGACGCGATGAAGCACAAGCTGCTGGTTCTGGAGCGCGACGAAAAGTCGGGCCAGCACATCATTCGCCTGCCGGCAGAAGATTGAAGTCCGGGTCGTGAGCATCCCCGAAATCAGGCCGGAGCAGTCGGTTGCGCTGCTCCAGGAACTGCACATCCTGACCCGCGACGGCAAACTCAATCAGGACAGCCGGCGCAAGCTGAAACAGGTCTACCACCTCTACCAGTTCATCGAGCCGCTGCTGGCCGAGACCATGGCCGAATGTGGCGACCTGGTGCTGGTCGACCACGGCGCCGGCAAGTCTTACCTCGGCTTTATCCTCTACGACCTGTTCCTCAAGGCCAGGGACCGCGGCCACGTATATGGCATCGAGACCCGCGCCGAACTCGTCGAACGATCCCGCGAACTTGCTCAGCGGCTGGGCTTCGCGCGGATGTCCTTCCTCAATCTCTCGGTCGGGGAATCGATCGAGTCGCCGCAGCTGCCGCAACGTGTCGATATCGTCACCGCGCTGCACGCCTGCGATACGGCGACCGATGACGCGATCAGGTTCGCCCTGCACAAACAGGCCCGATTCATCGTCCTCGCACCCTGTTGCCAGGCCGAGGTCGCGTCCGTGCTGCGCCGGCACAAGAACGAGTCATTTGGGAAGACGCCGCTGGCGGAAATCTGGCGCCACCCGATCCATACCCGCGAATTCGGCAGCCAGATCACCAATGTCCTGCGCTGCCTGCTGCTCGAGGCGCATGGCTACCAGCTCAGTGTCACCGAGCTGGTGGGCTGGGAACATTCGATGAAGAACGAGCTGATCATCGCCCGCTTCGCCAACGCGCCGCGCGGCAATGCGCGCGAGCGCCTGGGGCAGATACTGCACGAGCTGAACCTGGACGACTTGAAAGACCGCTTTCTCTACTGATGGCGGGCCGGGTGAAAGTTATGCGAAGCGGTATCCCCAGGGACGGCGCTGGCGATACGGCGATGGAGGCTTGGTCCAGCCGCAACCGCGGTCAGGACCAGGCCGCTTACGGTATCCTCTCTCTGTTTTCGGGGTACGGAAACGGCCTTTCAGGCAGCAAACCCCCGGCCTGAGATCACTGGTTCATCGCAGTTGCATCGCGGTGCCTGCAAGCCTCGTAGACACAGCCAATCTCGACACAGGAGTCAAAATGCGACTGGATCCGCGCCGATTGCTTGACCTGCTCGCCGTTGCCCGCCACGGGTCCTTCAGTGGGGCAGCCGAGGCGACTCGCGTATCGCAACCGGCCTTGTCGCAAAGCATTGCAACTCTGGAACACGGATTGGGCGTGCGCGTGCTCGACCGCGATCGCCATGGCGCACGGCTTACCGAGTTCGGCAAGACGCTGGTTTTTCACGCGCAAGCGCTGGAGTCGCTGCTCGATCGCGCCAAGGTAGATACCCGCCTGCGGTCGATGGGCCTGGAAGGCTTGCTTGCCCTGGGAATCACACCGATTACAGCCGTCGGCCTGGTTCCCCTTGCATTGGAGGTGCTGCTGCGTGAAACGCCGGATGTCTCGGTATCGGTAGTCGAAGATCTCGATGACAAAATCCTGTCCATGCTGAGGTCGAGGGAGCTCGACCTGGTCATCAGTCGCCTGGGCGTGGGCCCCGACTATCCGGACGTCGAGACCGAACCGCTGCTGCTGGCCGACTGGTCGCTGATCCTGCGCGCAGAGCATCCATTGGCCAGCCTGTCGTCGGTATCCCTGAAAGATCTGGAAAGCGTCAAATGGGTACTGCCGGCGGGTGGCAGTGCATTCAGACGGCAGTTGGAGAACATGTTCGCCACGGCAGGCATCGGTTGGCCGACGCGCGCGATCAATACCAACTCGATTCTCGCCATCAAGGCGATCGTCATGAGCTCCGATTGCGTGACCATCATGTCGCCGCGACTGGTCGAGGTCGAGCGTGAGTTGGGGCGCATTTGCGCCGTGGAATTGACCGATGTCGGCCCGTTGCGGCCTGTGGGACTGATGTGGCGAGCGAACGAGGAGCTGTCCCCGATCGCCGCCCGCTTCGCAAAAGTCCTTCGCCAGGTGGCACAGGGAAATTCTGCCTGACAGTTTCTAGGGAACAAACCTCAGCTGGTCGCCTCGCGTTGGATCGCCCGCTGTGCGGCGGGACGCGCCATGGCTTTGTCGTGATGCCGGCAGAGGTGTGGGAACTGTGCGGCCTCGATGCCCGACTCCGGACAGCGGCCCCAAGCCCACGCCAGGTAGGCGTCTGCGATGGACCACGCCTGGCCCAGCATCCAGGGCTGATGCGACAATCTCTCTTCCGCAACGCTCAACTGTCCGATCATCTCGTCACGCGCCAGGTCGCGGACCCGGTCGGCGGTACCTGGCAGGTCGCAGAATCGTTGCGGCAGTCGCAGGCGGGTTACCAGCGGGTGCAGTCCCGCTGCGCACCAGCTAAGCAGCGACAAGGCCTCCGCTTCCTCCCACGGGTCGGCAATCGGAAGCAAACACGCCTCGGGATGACGCCGCGCCAGAAAAGTCAGGATGGCAAGGTTTTCGGTGAGCACCCGATTGTCGATCTGCAAGGCGGGAACCTTGCCTTTCGGATTTATGGCGCGGAATTCCGGCGTCATTTGCTCGCCCTTCGCCAGCAGCACCCGGTGGGCCGTATAGTCCAGTCCCGTTTCTTCGAGTGCGATCATGCTTACCCGGGAGCAGGCACCGGGGGAGAAGTAAAGCCGGATGGAGGCCATGGGACGCTGTTCGACCGGCACTTCAGGCTTCGCCTGAGGCGCTGTGTGCCTGGATCGGGCGAACGCAGCCCCGGTAGGGTTCAACTGCCATAGAGTACTCGCGGCAGGTACAGCGCCAGGTCCGGAAAGGCCAGCAACAGCACGATCAGGACCAGCGGCGAGACCATGAATGGCAGAATTCCCTTGTAAATGGAGGGTATGGGAATATCCGGCACCTGAGCCTGAATGACGAAAAGATTCATTCCCACAGGCGGACTGATGAGCCCCATCTCGACGACTACTACGACCATGACGCCGAACCAGATCGGGTCATAGCCACTGGCAACCACCACCGGCAGAAACACCGGTACCGTGATCAGGACCAGACCAATGCCCTCCAGGAAACATCCCAGCACAATATAGGTGATGACCAGCGTGATCATCAATCCGAGCGGGGACATGCCCATGCTTCTGATCCAGTCGATAAGTGCTTCGGGCAATTGTGCCTGCACCACGAAATAGGAGAAGATCATTGCGCAGATGATGATCAGGAAGAGCATGCAGGTGGTCTTTACCGTCTCGTAGAAGCATTTCACAAGAGAGTCGAGATCGAGCTTGCGCCGCAAGACTCCAATCACCAGAGCCATGAACGCGCCGATGGCGGCGGCCTCGGTCGGGCTGAACAGGCCGGCGTAGATGCCTCCAACCGAGACCCCGAAGAGCAGGACGAACTCCCACATGCCCAACAAATTGCGCACGCGCTGCGGCCAGGATTCATAGGCACCGTGTGGCGCCCATGACGGATAGATCTTCACCATCACTGCTGCCGCTGCGATATACAAGACGGTGAGCACCAGTCCGGGCAGCAATCCGGCGGCGAACAGCCGGGGTACGGACTGCTGCGCGATGATTGCGTAGATGACGAAGATCAGCGACGGGGGAATCAGGATTCCGAGCGTACCGCCGGCAGCCACCGATCCGGTCGAGAGCCTGTCGTCGTAGTTGTTGCGACGCATTTCCGGCACGCAAATCCGGGTCATGGTGGCGGCCGATGCGACTGACGACCCGCACACGGCGCCGAAGCCCGCATTGGCGCCAATGGTCGCATAGGCGAGCGAGCCGCGCAGCTGACCGAACATCGATTTCGTTCCCGCAAACAGCCGCGACGACATTCCGGATGCCGAAGCCAATTCGCCCATCAGGACGAACAGCGGGACGACTGACAATGCATAGCCTGACGCGATGTCGAAGGGTGCTGCACCGATGACGGTGGTCGCCTTGGCCCAGCCCTCCAGTGCCGCATACCCCAAAAATCCGACGATGCCGAGGCAAACGGCGACCGGAACGCGAAGAAAAATCAGGATCAGGAGCGCCAGCATGCCAGTGGCGCCAATCATTTGGACAGACATCATCACTCCTTGTCCGGCGGGGACGAAGTCTCACGTTCGAAGAGTGAGAAAAGAACCATCAGTGCAGAAAAGGCGATGCCGAAGATCATCGGAATCCACAACACGTAAAGGGGCAGTCCGAGTTCCTGCTTGCGCTCGCCGAACTTGAACGCATCATGAGCGGGAGTGATCATTTGCCAGGCGAGAAATGTCAGAAAGACAAAGGTCAGAAGCTTGGCGACGATCTTCAGGCGCGCAATTGTCGGCGGAGAAGTGACGAGGTCGATCACATCGACGGCAATGTGGCTGTTGGCAAGGAATGTTGCAGGGAAACCCAGGAACACCACCAGGACCAGGGTAGTTTCGACCAGATCGAACACACCGACGATCGGGCGGCGAAACAGATTCGCCATCAGGACGTCGATCACGGGAGCCTGTCCGAAATTTTGTGTGTGAGGCATAACATGTTGCCAAAGGAGCATGTATGCC